>CAZPYJ010000013.1:0-104201 GCA_964590645.1 uncultured Lentimicrobiaceae bacterium | reverse complement strand
ATACCTCACTCTCACTCTCACTCACGCTCACACTGGGCAGCGGGTGTACTGTAATCGTTACACTTCCACTTTGCGAATCGCCCAGTTGATCAGTGACCAAAAGGGTATAGGTAGTCGTGGCAGAAGGAAAACAAATAGCCACGCTGGGTTGGGGGACGGTGATGCTGCCCGTGGGTGACCAGCTGTAGTTATAGGGTGGCATACCGCCACTGACCGTTCCTGAAATCATAATGCTGTCTCCCAGGCAGATGGAGTCATCCGGGCTCATATCAATCACAAGAGAATCTACCCAATGGATGCGATTATATGTATCGTCATCAAAGACTTCACCGGCCAGATTCCCCTTTGCGTTCTTAAAATAATTCGAACCGAGGTTCATCGTTTTGGAAACATTGTTCACAGGGTAGGGAAAGAGGGGATTGGTGTTGAAATGGGCATTATCAATAATTAATACTTGATTGTTATTGATTGTCAACAGATTATCCACAGGATCGCCGGCCATAATGGTTTCGTGAGGTTGGAAAGTGCAATTTGAAAAATTGTGTGATAGGTCGACGATACCCCCATTTTTTACATAGATACCACTGTCGCAGCAAATCTTAAAATCTGTGTAATCTGATGATATAATCCCTCCGGAATGAACGATGAGATCAAAGTCGTTGATCAAGTTTACCTTAGCAGGCACTCCTGGTGTCCCACGTGCAACAAACCGGCCGCCTGAGCGCACCCTGCCACTTCCTAACTGTCCAAAAAATGAGCCTCCCTCTTCAATGTGCACGGTACCACCATTATGAATTTCCAGGTTTCCTACAATCCCAGCATAACCTGAACCCTTGTACAAAACCCCGCCTAACAGCTGAACTCCTCCGTCGGTCCTTGTCTTTTGGAAAATGAATAAAGTATCTATGAAAACAGTATCGCCTAAAAGGTTTGCTTTGGGATTGATCAACACACTGCCGGGATCAGGTATCATTAAGTAATCCGGAGTTGATGCCTTAGAACCTGGTTTGTCGATAAAGGTAGTGTCTGCTTGCAGGTTAGGCCAGCTATTGATGTTAAGATACTGCTTATAAGGCCCTGTAAAGTATGCATTTTCAGCTGTAAAAAGACTAGAAGAAATTACATCCCGATAATCTCCGTAAAATACAACATCCCCCTGAGCTCTTACCCTGGCACGATCAGAATGATAATCTCCGGTAACCATTATTCCATTATTCATTAAGAATTTGTAAGAGGAAGGAGTTAGTGTTCCTTTCATAGATAGGTTATGAAACTGCTCCAGAGCGGCAGCAGTGGTAAAATAGGTAGTATCCGTAAAACTGAACTGGACCAGTGAGGATGCACCGGGATTGAATCCATAAAAAATATTGAAGGAAGCATTGTGGTTGGTCCAGTTTCCCTCAGCGTAAATCTTTACATTCAGGTCATTGGCATTAAGACCAGCACCATTGGCCATCGTAATATCTCCTTTGACAAGCATAGCGGAATTGTCATTCATCTCCAGCGTACCATCGGTCAGGGTAAGGTCATTCAGCACGGTAACACTATCCCCGGCAGTGATCTCAACACCATCAAAACTCGTGTAAGTTTTATCGATCTCAAGCATATAGAAGGTTTCCGGGTTCAGGATGTCAGAAGCCTGGGTGCCGAAAAAACGCACCTTCCCTGTTCCGGGGTCAAAGCCTGTGGCGCCTGCCTGGTTGTCCCAGTTTCTGCCAATATCTAGCTGCTGTGCAAGCGTTTGAAGCGTTCCAGAGAGTATCGTAAAATCGTTTTGAACACTAACATTAGAAACCAGCACCCGATGAGGATCGTTGCCGTTGCAGTCGATAATCAGGTTATGAAAAAAATTATCCCCGTGAAGATTGATAAACGGGCCGGCCACAGGACCATCTGACCCTGAGATAATTAGCGTGCCACCGCTGGGTTGGAATGTTCCCGGCGAAAGGGCTTCAAAAGAATAACCTGCCCTGATCTCCCCACCGGAGATGCTATCAATAAAGCTGTTCGAAATCCTGATGCTGTTATTTGTAATCTCAAAAACCCCCTCACTCATTACCATTTTTCCGGAAAGATTTTGCCAGGCCTTCGCTGAATAATAAGGCTTGTTGCAAATAAATGTACCCCCGCTTTGTCTCAACACGCCGGTATTGGCCAAGCCATAAATGCCGTGTACCAAAACTTTCCCGTTACTCATTGCGATTTCACCGGTTTGATTGAAGTCTCCGTCGATTTCCAGGGTTCCACTCGACCAAATATCATCGATCTTTGAAGTGGGATGCATAAAAAGTTGACCACCAACCTTCATAGCACTGGTATAGGGTTTGAAATTATTGTAGGCGTTTAGGATAAGGTTTCCCGCAACTCTAACTGTATCTGTGGCAGATAAATAAGTAGCGTTAACCATTGGCCCGGGTTTGTCCATTACCAGGTTGCCAAAGCTGGCGTTATCTTCATAACAGGTGATTACACCCGACACATAATTCAGGCCCCTTATGAATACCGTATTCCCGCTTCCCAGCGTAGCATTGGTTCCATTTAAAAATTCCCACTTGAAGTTTACCACAAAAGCTCCGTTTGTGATGGTCCCTCCTGATCCTGCTTGCCATATAATGGAATTGGTGAAAAGGCTATCATTTGCATTTACCATCAGCAGATCCCCGTAAATAATGGCACTGTCTGCCACATAAATATTGCGGTGAAAGGGTTCAAATGTGCCGCTTTCCACCACCAGGTCATTGCATTGCAAATCCGGTCCGGTAGGGTAAACGGAAGAGGAGGTGGTGGCCACCACCAGACGGTTGAACGGATTCGCTGTATTGATGCTTTGCCAGTTTTTGGCTGTGCCATCTCCGTTAAAGCGCACCACGGAATGACTGCCCCTGGAGAATCCTACCAGGGTGGAGCTGCCATTATTGTAATCGATCCAGTCATTCCCCACATTGATCAGGATGCTGCCGGCGTCGTTGGCGTTCAAGCCTGCTCCGTTTTGGATGAACACAGATTTTCCCACATTGAGGGTTGCCGGCGGATTGATTTCCAGGGTGCCATCTACAATGTTCAGGTTATTGGTGATATTCAGGTTGCCCGTTACTTCCAGCCCGTCAAAACCCGTGTAGGTTTTGTCCAATACCAGGTCGTAGAAAGTTTCATCTGTCAGGATATCAGATGCATTGGCACCCACAAAATGGACCTGGTTGGTCCCCGCTGTAAAACCACTGGCACCCCGGTAATTTGCCCAGTTGCCTGCCACGTAAATATTATGATTTACCGTGCGCATACTGTGATTTTGGATAATCAGATCGCCTTTGACGTGCACCTCTGAATTGAAAAACTTTGTGGTGTTAACCACTGCCCCGGGTTTTCCAATGATCAGGTTATTGAAATAGTCGCTGCTTTGGAGTGTGTGGGTATAGGATCCTCCTGTCATAATAAAATCCCCGTGATCCAGCATCAGAGCGCCACCGCTATTGAGTATGTATCCGGACAGAACGAAGGGTTCTGAGAGACTGTGAATGGCCAGGGTACAGCCATTGGAAATAAAGATGTGTTCTTTGATGAAAAGGCTGTCGAAGGAGTAATTGGTCACTGTGGAATTGAGTTTGCTGAAGGTGACACGATGCAAATAGCAATCCGCATCATCTCCGTAGATGCTGCTGGGGCTGCTTCCTGTCATAATCAGCTCTCCTGCATCCAGTTGGACATTTGCTCCCGGCTTGAACCAGAAGGTGCCTTCTACCCTAATCTGTGAATTGGTCACCATAGAGGCGGTACTGCCGCTTTCAAAGTAGAAATAGCTGTTCACATTTAGATCCGCATTGGAATGGGTCAGGTTGAGATCGCCAAAAATCCTTGCGTATCCGTCCACATTCAGGTCATAGGCTTCAATGTCCAATCGGGTTCCTGTTTCCAGCTTGAGGCTTTTACAGTTTCCATTGCCACTCATCAGTTTAGGGTAATAGGTGTATCCCGGAGCGATCACCACATCCGTAGTGGCATCCGGAATGATGCCCCCTACCCAGTTGGCCGCCGTATGCCAGTTGTGCGACACCCCCCCCAGCCATTGCCCTGCGGACGACACAAGCAGGTCGTAATATCCGCTGTTTCCATTATTGTTGAATACCGCCAGGCCGTAATAATCCGCCGTGCTGGCTGTATAATTGAATTGTTCGTTGCCTCCGTTCCCACTGCTTCCTGAAAATGCCACAGCACTGCCCCTGCCGGTGTGGTAGGCAGCACCATTGGACTTGAAAAGGGCGATGTCCAGGTTTGCGTTGCCGCTTGTGGTGCTAAGGTCGAAAACGTAAGTGCCCAGCGGGAGATAAACATCCCAAACCTGTATGACGTCCCCTGATGGCCAGAATTCAGATGTTGGACTGTTTAGGCTTAGTATATCATTTCCACCCTCATATTCTATGGTTGCCCCCCCGCTTCCACTGAAGCGGGATGCTTTGATATACTTTGTCGCGACAGGCGTATGGTTGCCATCAATGACCACAAAATCCACTGCAGCACCGCCATAGGTTGAGCTGGCGAGCAGGGAGGACATAGTGCTGTTGCTATACAGGTAGATATCCCAGTCATCTGTGCCGCTGTTTCCCCTCAGGCCTGCCGCATACCATCTGGAACTGGAATTGCTCATCTGAAAATAGGAGGGGTTTAATGTGAAGGATTGATAAATATCATTGTATAAAACCGGGATATCGAGGTATCCACTATTGTATGACGAATAGTTTCCCGCATAGCTCCCGCTGCTGCTGGCGGCAGCCTGCACCCAGTAGTAATAAGTGACGCCCGGTTGCGCAGTGTAATCATTGTAGGAGGTGGAGGTTTGCCATCCCGACAAGGCTGTGGCGCCGGAAGAAGAACTGCTTGTGTTTCGGTAAACCCGGTAGTGCGATGCACCCCAGACCGAATTCCAGTTGACGGCTACACGGTTGGGAAACGAACCATCCGAGGCAGTCACCCCTGTGGGAGAAGCACAGTTCACAGTAATGGTACTCGGAAAATAGGCGGTATTGTCGTTTTCAGAGGTTTCATTGCTTTCCTGGTTGAGGTGGTCCACAAATACACCTACATAATACACCCCGGGGGGTACCGCCTCATTGGAGCTGTATATGCTTTTGGATGTGGACTGGATGCTGGTATAACTGGGAGAAAGGACAGGAATAACATCAGTATCAAATAGATAGTCATAGGTGGAGATGATGGTATTGGTAGACAGGTAGTATCCCACTTCCACGCTGCTGGATGGAGCAATGCCTGTATTCCACGGACGGCAAGAGACGGAGAGGGTATTGTTGGTGAAACTCATTGAATGATTGGCGGCGGTATAGAAGGTTAGATTGCATTGCTTGGGCTGTATTCCGATCAGGCAAGCCTGGTTAGTACTGTAGGTGTAATTATCCAGAAGAAACCATCCGTTGCTGCTGCCCCCCCAACCCCAGTTCATATGAAAATAAATGGCCGAGGTATTATTATTGTTATATCCGTCCAGGACCCAGGAATGCCCCCCTCCGCTTGATTTGCGACCCCTGTATGCGATGGGCCTGCTGGCATTAATTTCGGCGATCAACAGATTCCTCCAGTTTGTCGTGGTATAGCTGGCACGCTCTTCGTATGAAGCTGTTGTCTGATAATAAAAATGATCTTCCAGGGCTCCTTCCATCAGATACGAATAAGTGGCCGATTCCCCGGTGCCGTAATCCATATCCAGCGCTACCCCGCAGTGACTGAGTAATTCATCCACGTGTGTGGTGGTGGTCGTCAGGGTGTTGGGCATATTAGCCCAGTCGTATGCCAGGTTAAAGGTGGCACTGATGGTACCCAATGTTCCGTGTGTGTAGCTATGAGAACCCGTTCCCCTGGGGGGGAAATTATAATATTTCATAATTTGCCCCATAGTGACGGCTACACAACCTACCAGGGCCCGTCCGCAAGGTCCGCCCGCCATCACAGGGCAGGCATTATTGTAATTACAACCCTGGTCCCAGGTGGTGGTGACCAATGGGCCTAATATTGCCTTTCCTTGCAATGCCGGGCTGCTGCCCGTGATGGCAAGCAGCTCGTTCCAGGCATCAGTTATGGCTTTGGTGGCGGCTATTTGCTGATCCACCACCAGCTTGATATCATTGGTGTAGCCTTCGAGCATATAGGCTACGGCAGGGTTCATATTGGAGAGGTGAAGGCTGCCCTCATCCGCATAAGCCAGCACAGGAAGCACCGCTTTCTGCCCTGAAACAAGGATAAAGCCATTGTTTCCCGGAAAATTGAATGCATAGAACAGGGTATCCCCGTTCACTATTTTGATGGAATCCAGGACTGGTTGAATAGAGTTGTAGGTCAGTGACTTCCCATTTGTACAGTTTTGCCAGTAAAAATTCCTGGCTACTGTGCCTGCCAGAGCCGGGGGAACAGTTGAAGCCATCGCTGCATTGGCCGTAAAACATAGAATCAGGAATGCCTTTACCAATACACGGACCAGGGAGGAGGAGGTTTTCATAGCGGAGGAATTAACTTGTGATGTGTCAATACTTCAGCGGATTTGTTTATCAGACAAGTCCACGGTGTTCAGTAGGGGATTAAAACAATAAAAAGCAAGGCTTTACAGGTCTTGCTTGCGGCTGATTTTGAGGACTAAAGCTAATGAATTAGGAGGGTAGAATCAATCTAAATTAGCCCTCTCCAACAGGATCAAAGGAATAGGGGGGAATAATCTCCGGGGATTATTTATAATCCTGGATATCGATGGTATGGGAACAAAGCCGGTATTCTTCTTCCTGGTGGTTGGAGCAGACGATGAGTGTGCGGCCTTGCAAATGGGCTTCCAACAGCGTGTTATACCAGGCTCTTCCGGCGGCATCCAGGTTCATACTGGGCTCATCCAGCAAAACCAGCTCGGTATCAGAAAGGATCGCCAATGCGAGCCTGACCCTTTGCTTCATTCCGGAAGAGAAATATCTGAGGGCTTTGTTCCGGTGTTTTTCCAGGCCGGTAATCCGGAGGATATCCTGGGCATCCATTTTATTGAGGAAGGGCTTGAAGCGGGAGTGAAACTGCAGGCTCTCCAGCAGGCTGAATTCCCAGATCAGCTCCTGGTAGGGCGTACCCAGGCTGATGTGGCGGTACACTTTTTCGAAAGGCAGGGGCTGGTTTTGACGAATATAGGAAACCTTGCCGTCGGTAGCCTGCAGGTTGCCATTGATCACCTGCAGGAGGGTGGATTTTCCGGATCCGTTTGTGCCTAAAATGGCGGTGTGGTTTCCGGTCGGGATGGACAGGTTAACATTCCGGAAGATCCACTCCCGGTTGAATTTTTTCCCAACCTCCTCCAGCAGCAGATCCATTGCTCAGGAATAGAGTCCGGCATAGCCGCGCATTACGCCCCGGGTGGAGCGGCTGATGAATGCAAGGACTTCATCTCTTTCCGGCGTGGCCGGCATTTCAGCCTCAATGATACGAACAGCCTGGGTCACATTATACCCTTTCACATAGAGAGTGCGGTAGATGTCCTGGATATGATTGATCTGTTCGGTGTTAAATCCCCTTCTTCTGAGGCCGATAGAGTTGATCCCGATGTAGGAGAGTGGTTCTCGGGCTGCTTTGACAAAGGGTGGAACATCCTTTCTAACCAGGCTGCCACCGCTGATCATCGTGTGTACGCCGATATGGACGAACTGATGCACGGCCGCCAGTCCTCCTACAATGGCCCAGTCGTCAATGGTGATATGCCCGGCCAAAGTGGCGGCATTGGCCAGGATACAATGGTTGCCCACAATGCAGTCGTGGGCAATGTGTACATAAGCCATTAGCAGGCAATGATCACCGATGACTGTTTCCCAGTTGGCTTTGGTTCCCCGGTTGATGGTGACAAATTCGCGGATGGTGGTATTGTCGCCGATGCGTACCAGGGTTTCTTCCCCATTGTATTTCAAATCCTGGGGTGTAGCGGCAATGACGGCTCCAGGATAGATTTTGCAATTCTTCCCAATCCGGGCGCCTTCCATAATGGTCACATTGGATCCGATCCAGGTGCCTTCACCGATCTCCACATTCTTTTCAATGTTTACAAAGGGTTCGATCACCACGTTTTTGGCCACCTTGGCCTGTGGGTTTACGTATGCGAGGGGTTGATTCATTTCAACTGCCTTTACAGGTTTGTTTTTACAATCTGGGCCATCATTTCAGCTTCCATCACCACTTTGCTGCCAACCATTGCAGAGCCTTCCATATGCACGATGCCGCGCCGGATGGGCGAGAGCATTTTCAGGCGGAAAACCAGTGTATCTCCGGGAACCACTTTCTGACGGAAGCGAACCTTGTCGATTTTCAAAAAGTAGGTGGTGTAATTCTCCGGATCCGGAACTTGGCTCAGCGCCAGGATGCCGCCTGCCTGTGCCATCGCTTCCACTTGCAAAACCCCTGGCATCACAGGTTCTCCGGGAAAATGGCCGACAAAAAACGGCTCATTCATTGTCACATTTTTCAAGCCGACCACATAATCTTTTCCTATGTCCAGGATCTTGTCGATCAGCAGGAAAGGCGGGCGGTGCGGCAAAATGCGCTGGATGGCATTGATGTCGTACACCGGCTCCTGATTCACGTCGATGGGTGGAACGGCGGGCGTATGCTTTTCCTCCTGCATTTGCTTTCTGATCTGACGGGCGAACTCCACATTGGTATGATGCCCCGGTCGGTGGGCAATGATATGGCCTTTCAACCTCACACCCAGCAAAGAAAGGTCACCGACCACATCCAGCAGTTTGTGGCGGGCAGGTTCGTTGGGAAAATAGAGATCCAGATTATTCAGGATGCCTTCCTCCTTCACAGATACGCTGGGTTTATCGAACAGCTTGGCCAGGCGGTCCAGCTCATCCTGTGAAATAAGGCGGTTTACAAAGACGATGGCATTGTTCAGGTCACCCCCTTTGATCAGGTCGTTTTGCAGAAGATATTCCAGTTCGTGCAAAAAGACAAAAGTACGGCAGGGAGCGATCTGCTCAGGAAAATCTTCAATGTGCCGCATCCGGGCGCTCTGGTTTCCCAGTACTTTGGTTTCAAAATCAATCAGTACGGAGATTTCATAGCTTTCAGCGGGGACAGCAACCATCTCAACGCTCTTTTCAGGATAGGAGTAGTTGATGTTGGTTTTAATCTCATAATACTTCCGGTCGGCTCCCTGGGTCTGAATCCCTGCTTCCATTATGGCCGTAGCAAAAGCTTTGGCACTTCCGTCCTGGATCGGCGTTTCCGGCCCGTCCACTTCGATGAGGCAATTATCAATGCCCAATCCGGTCAGGGCTGCCAGGGTATGCTCTACGGTATTCACTCTGGCCCCATTGGCCTCCAGGGTGGTGCCGCGGGATGTATCCACTACAAAGTCAATGTCTGCCTTGATTTCCGGCTGCCCATCCAGATCAATGCGCCTGAAACGAAAACCGAAATTTTCAGGGGCCGGATTCAGTGTCAGGTTGACATAAGCGCCGGTGTGCAGGCCGGTACCGGAAATGGTGACGGCCTTCTTCAGGGTTTGTTGTTTTTCTGCCATCAGGATTCAATGATGCGAATGTTCGTTCTGATTATCTAAGCTTTAAGGTCTTCTCCTTCAGAGGGGAAGCAGGCCTTCAGTTTCTTTTCCAGTTCATCGATGCGTTGAACCAGCTCAGGAAGCTTCCTGAAATAGATATATGATTTCCGGTACAGCCCGTGATCATAAGCCGGTGATCCCATCACAATGGCATCCGCCTTCCGGATGCTGGAGGAGATGCCCGACTGGGCCGCAATTTTGACCCCGTCGGCAATTTCAATATGGCCAATGATGCCCACCTGGCCGGCAAACATACAGTTCTTGCCTATTCGGGTTGAGCCGGCAATTCCCGTTTGCGCTGCGATCACAGTATTCTCACCAATATCCACATTGTGCGCCACCTGGATCAGGTTGTCGAGCTTAACGCCCTTCCGGATAAAGGTGCTACCCAGGGTAGCCCTGTCGATGGTGGTATTGGCACCGATCTCCACATAATCTTCAATCACCACATTTCCGATCTGTGCTACTTTCCGGTATTGCTGGTCATCCTGCGGGGCAAAGCCAAAACCGTCTGCCCCGATCACCGCCCCGGCGTGGATGGTGCAATGGACTCCGATATTGCAATCCGCATACACCCTGACCCCGGGAAAGAGGGTGCTTTCCGCTCCTATCCTGACATTCTCACCCAGATAGACCTGAGGATATATCCTTGCTCCTTCTTCCACTTTCGCTCCTGCACCCACATAGGCAAATTCACCCACATAGGCTTCTTCCGAAACACTGGCTTCAGGATGGATGAAGGCGAGGGAAGAAATGCCCTTTTTTTGCTGACGAAGGTGATTGTACTGCTCGAGCAGGGTGGCAAAAGCAGAATAGGGATCCTTCACCCGGATCAGGGTACACGACAGCGTCTGCTCGGGGCTGAATGCTTCGGAAACAATCACCACAGATGCCTTTGTCTGATATATAAATGGAGTGTATTTCGGGTTGGCCAGAAAAGTAAGCGAGCCTGCCTCACCTTCTTCGATGCGGGACAAAGTATGGACTTCAATTTCAGGGTTTCCTGTTATTTCCCCGCCGATCATATCGGCAATGGCCTGGGCTTTAAACTTCATCTCTTCTTTGTTGCCTTATCCTTAATCATTGCGACTGACGAATTGAAGCGGCATTCGGTTTATATTGACCCAATGCGATCCCCTCGTTTTTAGGGCTTGCAAGATAGGAAAAATGTAGGTTCCTGTATTCTTCTCAATGTCAGGCTCTCAGTCCAGCTCTTTCGGGTAACAGAGATAATATTTGGTGAGGGGTTTACTGATTTGCCCCAGATTGATATGCTCGGAAGCTTCGGTCAGTGGGATCAATCTGCCATCGCGATAGAGGATCAGAATGGGCTCCAGGCTGTCATCGTATGCTTTGTTGCTGATTTTGCCTCCAAAGACGAACCAGTGGGCTTCAGCAAGTGCAGTGCCGGTTCTTCTTGCCCAGTGCTGCCGAAGCCTCTCGATCTGTTCTGCGGCAGGGGCTTCATCCAGGATGAGGGTGCGCAATAGCCTGCGGCCGATCAGCCGCTGGCTGAGCCCGGATAAGATCGGATCTTTGTGATCCTCCCATACTTTAATAGAGGTGAGCACATCGAAATCATCCAGGGCGGCAAAGGTGTCCAGCCATCCGGCCTGCTCGTGGAAATCAACTTTCTGAGCCCTGTGCCGGAGAAAAAAGGCAAGGGCAGGGGTGGAGAACAATTCGGCTCCCCCCGAAGTCAGCTCCCTGGCCCTGAGTAGAATACGTATAAGCAATTGCTCGGCACCCAGCACGGTTTTGTGCAGATACACCTGCCAGTACATCAAGCGCCTGGCTACAATGAACTTTTCAATGGAATAAATGCCCTTGGCATCTACCACCAGCTCATCTTCAGCAATATTGAGCATTTGAATGATGCGGTCGGCACTGATGACTCCTTCTGAAACACCAGTGTAAAAGCTATCCCTTTTCAGGTAATCCAGGCGGTCCATATCCAATTGCCCTGCCACCATTTTATGCAAGAATCGTTTAGGATAACGATCGCGGAATATCTCTCTGGCCAGCTCCAGCCTGCCACCACAATATCCGTTCAGCCGGTCGATGAAGAGGTCGGAGAGCGCCTCGTGAGAGGTTCCGGAAACGATGGAGCTTTCCAGTGCGTGGGAAAAGGGGCCGTGCCCAATGTCGTGGAGTAAAATGGCCAGACAAACGCCTTCCTCTTCCTCGGCTGTGATATCGTGCCCTTTGCTGCGAAGAACACTCATCGCCAGTTGCATCAAATGCAGGCAGCCCAGGGCGTGATGAAAGCGTGTATGCAAAGCGCCGGGATACACCAGATGGGTCAGCCCCAGTTGCTTGATCCTGCGCAGTCGCTGGAAATAGCGATGCTCCACCAGATCGAAGAAAATCTCGGAGGGGAAGCTGATGAAACCGTAGACGGGATCGTTCAGTATCTTTTTCTTGTTTGAAAAGCTTGCATCCACTTTGACGTAACTTTGTGGCTGATCAGGTGTTTTAATTCAGAGATACAATAATATTCATTGTTTAGACTTCTCACACATTAAATTCCAGTAAAAGCAACCAATAAAAAAAGAAATGACAACAGACAGAATACTTTGGGTGGATGATGAAATAGAATTACTGAAACCGCATATCATTTTTCTGGAAAGTAAAGGATACGCAGTGGATGTATCAGCCAGTGGTTCAGAGGCGCTGGAGATGATAGAGGGGCAGACCTATGATATTATTTTCCTGGATGAGAATATGCCGGGGCTCAGCGGCATAGAAACCCTGGAGCGGATCAAGGCCAGGCAGGCGCATATCCCTGTGGTAATGATTACCAAGAGCGAGGAAGAACAGATAATGGAGGATGCCATCGGTTCCAAGATTGCGGATTATCTGATCAAGCCGGTGAATCCGAATCAGATATTGCTGGCCTTGAAGAAGAACCTGGAGAACAAAAAGCTGGTAAGGCAGAAAACCACCTCGGCCTATCAACAGGAGTTCAGGCAGATCGGGATGAACCTTTCGATGGATATGGATTTCAAGGAGTGGGTGGACATTTATCGCAAGCTTGTTTTTTGGGAGCTGGAGCTGGACCGCAGCCGCGATGAAAGTATGTCGGAAGTACTCAGAATGCAGAAAGAAGAAGCCAACCAGGTTTTCAGTCGCTATGTGCAGGAAGAATATCGTGGATGGCTTTCAGGAGGCAGTGAGCACCCGGTGCAGTCGCATACGCTTATGCGGGAGAAAGTATTTCCCCACCTGGGAGAGCGACCCCTTTTTCTCCTGGTGATTGATAATCTTCGGTACGACCAGTGGAAGGCTTTGCAGCCCCTGATCGAAGAAGACTTCAGGGTAATTCAGGATGAGATCTACTACAGTATTCTTCCAACAACAACACAATTTGCACGCAATGCCCTTTTTGCCGGCCTGTTGCCTGCCGAGATACAGAAAAAATATCCTCAATACTGGGTGAATGAAGATGAGGAAGGAGGGAAGAACCAGTTCGAATCCGAATTGCTGGGCGAGAACCTGCGCCGTTATGGATTGAAGGATCGCTACACCTACCACAAGATTCTGAACCTCACTGCAGGTCGGAAGTTGGTGGAGAACCTTTCTAATCTGATGCAGAGCGATTTCAATGTCATCGTCTATAATTTTGTGGATATGCTTTCACACGCCCGCACCGAAATGGAAGTGATCCGGGAGCTTGCCGGTGATGAATCAGCTTACCGATCCCTGACACTAAGCTGGTATGAGCACTCTCCACTCAGGGATATCTTCCAGTTCCTGGCATCCAGGGATGTGGATCTGATCATCACCAGCGATCACGGTTCGGTTAAGGTAAAGGATCCGGTAAAGGTGGTTGGGGACAAGCAAACGACTACAAACCTGCGATACAAGTCGGGAAGGTCGTTGAGCTATAAAGAAAAGGAAGTGGCGGAGCCCGGCAGGCCGGAGGAGCTTTTTCTTCCCCGCCTGAATGTGAGCAGCCGTTATATCTTTGCCCGTGCCACGGATTTCTTTGCTTACCCCAACAACTATAATCATTACGTGAATTACTATCGCAACACCTTCCAGCACGGGGGCATTTCCCTTGAAGAGGTGCTGGTGCCCCTGATCTTTTTAAAACCCCGGATGAAATAGCCTGCTCCCTGCTATGGCAAGATTGCGGAAGCTTGTATCTTCGTGGCCTGATCCAGTTATGAAGAAGATGCAAACCATCCTTTGCCCCCTTCCGCAAGATCTGCCTGCTGCGGCCCGGAAGATTATGGAAGACTTTCCGCAAGCCAGGGTCTTTGCCCTTCACGGCCCAATGGGAGCCGGGAAAACTAGCCTGGTGAAAGCCTTTTGTCAGGTGATGGGCGTGGAAGATGCCGGAGCCAGTCCGACCTTTTCCCTGGTCAACGAATACGCCGACGGCCAGGGGGGAAAGGTATTTCATTTTGACTTTTACCGGATCAACCGGATTGAGGAGGTATTTGATATGGGCTATGAGGACTACTTTTACAGCGGAAATTTTTGTTTTCTGGAATGGCCGGAACGGATATCGGAACTTTTACCGGAGGCTTTCGTATACATCTCCATTCAGGAAAAGGAAGCGGAAGTTCGCGAGCTTCGATACAGGGAATTCACAGCCACTGCCTGAGTTTCTGATATGGGTTCGCAGTGTGAGCCTGAAGCGCTCAGGCTTTCCTTCTTTTCCATAAGAAGCATAATATGAATCCACAAGGAAGTCATCAAACCAGTGCTTCCGCACACTATGCCACCCAGGAGGAGCGCCTGGAATACCGCAAGGGAAAAGAAACCCTGCACATCGGAATTCCCAGAGAAACTTCTTTCAATGAACGCAGGGTAGGTTTGGTGCCCTCCGCAGTAGCTTTGCTCAGCGGACACGGCCATCAGATTATTCTGGAGAATGGGGCAGGCAAGCAGGCGGGTTATCAGGATAAGGATTATGCAGAAGCGGGTGCACGCATCGTATATAGTCGTGATGAAGTTTTTAAAGCAGGCATCATCCTGAAAGTCGCTCCGCCAACCCCGGCAGAGATTGCGCTGATCAGGCCGCGACAGGTCGTTCTCTCCACACTGAACTGGTATGCCCTGAACAAAGACTATTTTCATAAGCTGAACGCCAGGAAAGCGACTGCCCTGGCCTTTGAGTATATTCGCGACAGCTCCGGCTCAGCTCCATTGATTCGTGCAATGAGCGAAATCGCAGGGAATACGGTGGTCTATATTGCCAGCCATTATCTGAGTGACCTGCAGCACGGACAGGGAATGATGTTTGGAGGCTTTTCCGGTATTATCCCAACAGAGCTGGTTATCCTGGGAGCCGGCACGGTGGGAGAGTATGCTGCGCGGGCTGCCCTGGGAATGGGCGCTTCGGTAAAGATTTTTGATAATTCCATTTATAAATTGAGAAGAATTCAGGATAGGCTGCAAACCCGCCTGTACACTTCCATCATTGAGCCGGGTGCGCTCGGTCAAGCGATTCGCGCAGCCGATGTGGTAATTGGGGCAATGTATGATCCGCAAGGAAGGCTGCCGCTGCTCATTCCCGAGGATATGGTACGCCAGATGCGGGAAGGAAGCGTGATTATCGATGTCAGCATCGATCACGGTGGCTGTTTTGAAACCAGTAGCCTGACCACCCACGATAACCCTGTGGTGCGCCGGCACGGTGTTATACATTATGGGGTTCCGAATATCCCCTCTATGGTTCCAAAAACGGCCAGTTTGGCTTTGAGTAACTTTTTTGCCCCCCTGCTGCTCAGGGTGGGTGAAGCCGCCGGTTTCGAATCGCTCTTGCGCACGGATCCCCAGCTTCGCGAAGGAGTTTATCTTTTTAACGGTAGCGCCACCCGGCGTTTCATTGCCGAACAATTCGATCTTCCCTTTTCTGATTTCGGTTTGCTGATGGCTGCTATGGGATGAGTCCCTCTCTTCCTGACCAATGGATGTGTTTAAGCTCTGATCCATTTTTCACCTCTACTGCTTCTCCATTAAAATTCCTGTATGGCGCAAAAACAAAAGCGAGCCCTGAACAGGACCCGCTTTTATGTTGTATGCGTTTTCTCGTGGAGACTTAGAGGACCCTTGCATTGGGGTTCTCACGACGGATACGCTCGTATTCCGTTTCAATTTCTGATCCCATTTTTGAAGACACCGGTTTCACAATGATCACATCGTAGGTGACTTCGTTGTAGGGAACATTCCCGCCGATATTGCTGATTGTGACCGTATACTTCACATCGTTGTTGCTGCTGGTATTGATATTGGAAGGCTCCCAAACGATAGCCGGATCTCCGGCCAGTCCGCCACCGGTATAACGGTCGATGACATTCAGGGAAACATTGTTTCCGTTGGCATCTTTCATTGTGACATCTGTACTGCCGAAAGTGGCACCAGGCATCATAAAGGACCAGCGGTCAAACACCAGGGGTGCGGGGAAATAGCCTTTGGAGGGATAGGATACCCAATCGGGGGTGCCATCGGGAGCCTGACTCAGGTGGTCAAATACCCAGAGCGCTTCAGTGTTGATGGTGGAGCCTTCGCCCATTGCATTGGCTTTGGTATAGAGGATCCAGCGGCGGTGTCCGACTGAAATATTGTGTGCCCCGAAATCATCTATGTAAGCTGTTACAGCGGCAGAAGTATGGAATCCGATGGCAATATTGGATTTGCCGGCCGCTTCATCACCATCCGGATCGTAACAGGCCCAGGTGGTTGGGGGGTAGTGACTGATGGTATTGTTGGCCCGGAACATCAGGGCTGCAATCTGGCACTTCTCGTTGTACTGGGCTTTCAGGGTGATGTTGTCGCTTAATCCGCACAGGCGGCGGAAATAATTCACCCGCTGAATGACCTTGTCATAGGAGGCGGAGGAAATGGTGCCCGGGTCGCAGGTAGTGGCGTCTCCCGTCCATCCGCAATCCGGATTCTCTGAGCCAATATAATTGTCCAGATAATCCTGAATCATCTTGTTGCGCTCCATCTCGGTCGATGCCACCACATTGGCGGGGGTTGAGCCCAGGGTGAGTCCGTTGATGGCTGAAATATAGGTCAGGCCTTTCTTGATTCCCGTGGCCAGTCCTTTGGCATCAATGGTGGCAATATCTTCAAACCTGGATTTCCAGGTCACCTCCGCAGTGATATCGCGGGTGGTGCCATCCATCATTGTACCTGTTGCTTTGAATTGCTGTGTGGTTCCAGGAGCAAAAAACGCTTCCGAGGGCGTCACCTCAATGGAAAGCAGATTTTCAATCTCATTGTTATCGTCCTTCGAGCAGGAAGAGTAGATCAGAAGGGCAGCCGCAAGGAGGGAAAGAATCCAAATGAACTTTTTTTTCATTCTCAATGGTTTTAGTGTTTTGTGTGCTCTTTCGAGGGCAAATTTAATGTTTTTCATTCTTACGGCGTGCTCTTTCTTTCCGCAGAAGCTTCAGTTCGCGACTGGTTTGCCCTGCAATTGAGGTGTTTTCTTCGGCTCTGCGGAGGAGGTAAGGTAAAACAGAGCGGACCGGCCCGTAAGGCACATATTTGGCCACATTGAAACCGTGATGGGCCAGGTTGAAGCTGATATGATCACTCATTCCGTACAACTGGGAGAACCATAGCCGGTCATCATTTGCTGCCAGTTTTTTTTCACGGATCAGGCTTGCAAGGTAGAGGGAGCTTTTCTCATTGTGGGTGCCATTGAAAACCTCTACGTTATCAATATGGTCGATGGCATATTTCAGGGCTGCATCGTAATCGCGGTCGGTACTGGCTTTGTCAGGCTGAATCGGATCGGCATAGCCCATTTTCCAGGCTCTTCTTCTTTCCTTCTCCATATAGGCGCCCCTGACGAACTTCACCCCGTAGAAATATCCTTTTCTGCTGGATTCCGTGTGTGCCTTACGAAGGTAGTCCAACCTGTCGCGGCGGTACATTTGCAGGGTATTGAAGACGATGGCCCTTTCCTTGTTGAATTCTTCCATCATTTCTGTCACCACCTGATCGATAAATGCCTGGTACCAGCTGTCTTCGGCGTCAATCAGAATGCGTACTCCCAATTCATAGCCTGTCTGGCACAAACGCCTGATGCGTTGCCTGAATTGATCTGCTTCCGCAATTTCTTCTTCCGTCAATGGCTCCCCACTGCTGGCCTTTTCAAGGATATGGCTGGTGGTAAAAGCAGTAGGTTTAAAGACAGCAAAGGGGATATTGGCTTCGGAAGCCGCGTGACGGATGCTACGGAGGGTTTCTTCCAGGGCGGCCTCGATCTCTGCCTCACTTTCCGTGCCCTCAATAGAATAATCCAGGATGGACTTCACATCATAATCTGCCAGTAAATGAACGGTGGGATTACATTCTTCCAGGGTTTCGCCTCCCACGAAATGACGGTAAACGGTAGGCTTGACAATCCACCCCAGGGGCAGATGCAGGCGGTGGCTGATGCGGAAGAGCCCGTTGGATATCCCCACCAGGGCAGGGGAAGCCAACAGCCTGAAGAGAAAATAAGCACGCTGCAGGGCCCTGTCATCTTTGTAGGCAAAGGCAATGGCCGTATTTTCAAAAGATATCTCAGACATCGATGGATTCGGTTGCTGTGACAAAGTTACATTTTTCCCCTGCATTCCTGTTTTGCTTCCGGGAGGGAAAACAAAAACCCGGAGAATGCCAGCACTCCGGGTTTTGTTTGGGTACAGTTTTAACGGAAGAGTCAGCGGGTCAGCAGGGTTTTGATGATCTCAGCCACCTTTTTATTGTCGGCTTTACCTGCCAATTCTTTGGCAGCTACACCCATCACTCTACCCATATCTTTGATGTCGTAGGCATTCAGGCTGACGACGAGGCTTGTCAGGTAATCTCTTATCTCGTCCTCACTCATCTGCTGGGGGAGGTAGGCCCGGATGACCTCAGCCTGGAAGTTTTCTTCCTCTGCAAGATCCTCCCTGCCCTGCGAACGATAGGTGTGTGCACTCTCCTCCCGCTGCTTCACCAGTTTTTGGAGCAATTGCATCTCTACTGTAGCCGGGATCTCTCCGCTGCTTGCATCTTTGCCCGTTTTAAGCAGGAGCAGGCCGGCTTTGATGGCACGTAAGGCCTCCAGCTTGCGCTGGTTACGCTCACGCATTGCCGATTTCATATCCTCATTGATGATCTCTGCTAAACTCATTGCCTGTTGATTTAATCTACATTGTCGTGAAGGTACGAATTATTGGAACGCAATTCGCTACCCCCGTTTTCCGAGCCGGGGTCCGACAGACTGAAGCGGCTGATTTCCGATTCGTTGGAAGCAGGAGGATCGTTCAGGGTGACATTCCTGCGCACGTAGGCAGGCTGCTTTTCCATATCCGAGATATCTCCTGAACTCCGCAGTTTTAAACTCAGGTCTTTCAAGCGTTGAATGCGATCCATCGACCTGCTTTTGATGCTGTTTTCATCCGGGTTGATCATTTCTCCCTGATCCTGCTTGTTCTCAACCACCTCTGGGGTAGCCGGGATGCTCGATTCTTCCCTTTTTAGCAAGGGGGCCGGGCTTTCTTCCTTTTCCTTTTCTGTTTTGAGTGCGTAGGACTGTCTGTTATCCTTAAACTCAAAGCTAAGGCTCGTTTCCTGCTCCTCGGGAACAAGAGGCTGATAATCAGGGCTGGCGGTGATGTCCTGAAAAACGGGCGGTTCCTCATCTTCTAGCAACGGCCTTGATTTCAGATGGATTTCCTGTTCTGATGAAACCGCTTCGGTTTCTGTTTCCGTGGGAGATTCTGTTGCAGGGCTGATTTCCTTATGATCGCCGCCCACACTGCCTACCAGGGTTTTCTGCTGCTCCCGTGTTTCCTTCTGTTTTTTATCTGTTTTATCAAAGCCTGTGGCCACCAGGGTCACACTGATGTTGGATCCCAGGACAGAATCTGTGCCATTGCCCCAGATGATATCGGCATCCATTCCGGCCTCTTTCTGAATATAATCCGTGATTTCAGATACTTCATCCATCGAAACTTCGTGTTCGCCCGAAGTGATATAAAGGAGTATGTTTTCTGCTCCGTAGATGTCATTGTCATTCAGCAGAGGGGATTCCAGGGCTTCTTTCACGGCTTTCAGGGCACGGTCGTCGCCTTCTGCCATTCCATTGCCCATTATGGCAACTCCGCTTTCGCGCATCACTGTGTTGATGTCTTCAAAATCCACATTGATGTATCCCGGAACGGTGATGATTTCTGCAATGCCTTTGGCAGCGATGGTAAGAATATTGTCTGCTTTTCCGAAGGCCCGCGAGAGGGAGAGGTCACCATAGAGTTCCCTGAGTTTATCGTTGCAGATAATGATGAGGGTATCTACATTCCTGCGCATCTCTTCAATGCCCTTTTCTGCCTGAAGCTTTCTTTTCCTGCCTTCGAAGGAGAAGGGGATGGTGACAATTCCCACCGTCAGGATGCCCATTTCGCGGGCCAGAGAGGCTACAATGGGTGCACCGCCTGTGCCGGTTCCGCCTCCCATCCCTGCTGTGATGAAGAGCATTTTAGTGTTGTGCTCCAGGATGCTCCGGATATCTTCCACATTTTCCAGGGCTGCATTTTTGCCTTGCTCCGGGATAGATCCTGCACCCCGGCCCTCGGTAAGGCTGGCGCCTAATTGGATTTTCGTGGGCACCGGACTGATATCCAGCGCCTGGGCATCGGTATTGCAGACAATAAAGTCCACCCCGGTGATGCCTTCGTTAAACATATGGTTGACGGCATTGGAACCACCGCCACCTACCCCGATCACCTTGATGATGTTGCTTTGGTTTTTGGGAAGGTCGAATTTGAGATTGTCTGGCATTGTATCTCGTTTTTTGGGTTAGTATTCAGTTGATTAAATTTTTTCTTCTTCAAACCAATCCTTGATTTTTCCGAAGAAGCTGTCTTTGCCTTTACCAAGCGTTTTATTGGTTTTGCTTGTCGGTTGCTCCTTCGTTTGCTGGTCCATTTCCCGCTCCAGGCGTTCCAGACCGATGATGACCAGTCCTATGCCGGTCGCGTACATCGGGCTTGCCATCTCCTTGGTGGTTTCCCGGGCAAGGTGTTCGTTCGGGTAGCCAATACGGGTATCCATACCGGTGATGAACTGGGTGAGCTGGCTCAGGTGCTTCATCTGGGCTCCGCCCCCGGTCAGGACGATACCCCCTATCAGCTTGTGTTCATAGCCTGAGTTTTTGATTTCGAAGTAGACATATTCTATGATCTCTTCCATCCGGGCCTGGATGATGCTGGCCAGGTTCTTCAGGGTTATTTCTTTGGGAGGGCGGCCTCTGAGGCCCGGGATAGCCACGATTTCCTCATCCCTGTTTTCGCTGGCCAGGGCAGATCCAAACTTCACCTTGAGTTCTTCGGCGTGCTTGCGGATAATGCTGCATCCCTCTTTGACGTCTTCGGTGATGATGTCTCCTCCGAAGGGGATGACGGCGGTATGGCGAATGATGCCGTCCTGAAAGATGGCTATATCGGTGGTCCCTCCGCCAATATCCACCAAGACCACGCCTGCTTCTTTTTCCTCTTCACTCAGGCAGGATTCGGCGGAAGCCAGGGGTTCCAGGATGAGTTCGGCCACATCCAATTCGGCTTTTCTGACGCACTTGTACACATTTTTGGCTGCCGTAGTCTGACCTGTGATGATATGGAAGTTGGCTTCCAGGCTGTTCCCCAGCATCCCGATGGGCTCTTTGATCCCCATCTCTCCATCGATGATGAAATCCTGGGGAATCACATCAATGATCTCTTCTCCCGGGCTCATCGCAAGGTTATACATCGAAGAGTGCAGCTTCTTGATGTCCTCCTTGTTGATCTCCTCTTCCTGGCTATTGCGAATCAGGCTTCCCCGGTGTTGAAGACTTTTGATATGCTGTCCGGCGATCCCGACATTGACGTATTTGATCTCCACCTTGGATTTTTCACTGGCCTCTTCCACTGCCATCCGGATCGATCTGACAGTGTGTTCAATATTGGATACCATCCCACGCTTCACGCCCAGGCTGGGCGCTTTCCCGGATCCCAGAATCTCGATCTTTCCGTATTCATTTCTTCTGCCTACGATGGCAGCGATTTTGGTAGTCCCAATATCCAGACCTACAATGATTTCTGCTGGTTTCATATTAATGTTGTTTTGTACAGACGACCTGGTTTTTATATTTCAGATTCAGTTGCGTATATCGGTCCCAGCTTCCCCTGGGCAGTCCCTGGGTGTAGAAGGCGCGCAGATTTTCCATTTTCACGCTGAAATCTCCATCCATTTTTCCAAGCAGGACTTTATGTGTTCCCAGACGGGGGATCAGGGTGTATTCTCCGGAGGAATGGCAATAAATCTGACTGAAAAGAAGGTGGAAGAATGGGTCATCCCTGAGGTAGAGTCCAAATGCAAGCAGCTCATCCAGGCGTGGATTTGCACCTGCTGGCAACACACTTCCCGCTTCCGGTATCTCACCGAGAAATCCATTGACCACAGCCACCCTTACAGGCATAGCTTTACGCAGGGGTAGTATGCGGCCCCTTTCACTCAGATAGACGGCCTTTCCCTGAGCGTTTTGAAGGCGGAGCAGGGGCTGCTCTGTCCAGATGTCCACACACAATTCATTTTGAAGGTTCAGGTGGGCCTCTGCCCTGGCCACGTAGGGATGGGTCTCCAACAGCCTCTCAACCTGCTCAAGCTGAATGTCCTTTGTTAAGCTGCCTGCTAAAGTATCCTTGCGCAGCAGGTAATCCCTCAGGTCGTCCACCGAGAGCAAGCTGCTGTTCTGCCCGGGAGCCAGACGAATATGCACATCCTGGCAGGCTTTTTTGTTCCACTCCCTGGCAGAAAATGCCGGCAGCAGCAATACAGCAAGCAGCAGGAGGATCCAAAGCGATATGTGCAGGCCTTTCTTCATCTTTCAGGGGCTGTCCGACAATATTTTTTCAATTTCCGGAACCAGCAGATCAATGTCTCCGGCCCCTATGGTCAACAAAATTTCAGGCTTCCGCTTCTGAAGCCATTGCAGGATTCCGGTCCGGGTAAGCCATTGCTTCTGCTTGTTCTGCATCCTTCGCATAATCATTCCGCTGTCTACATCGGGAATGGGTTCTTCCCGCGCAGGATAGATATCCATCAGAATGATCTCATCCAACAGATCCAGGCTTCGGGCAAAACCTTTGGCAAAATCCCGGGTACGGCTGAACAGATGCGGCTGGAAGATTCCGCTGACCTTTCTTCCCGGATAGAGTTCCCTGACAGATTCAACCAGGGCTTTGATTTCTTCAGGGTGATGCGCATAATCGTCGATGTATATGCAATCCTGTCTGCGGATGCGGTAATCAAAGCGGCGCTCCACACCCTGGTATGACTGCAGGGCTTTCCGGATTGAATCCGGCCCGATGCCGTAATCCAGGGCCACTGCACAGGCAGCCAAGGCATTTTCCAGATTGTGCCTCCCGGGCACACTAAGTTGCATATCAGCATATTTTTCTTCCTGCCAGATCAGGCTGAAGCGCATATTCCCATCTTCAATGATCAGGTCTTCAAAGCGACAGTCGTTTCCGGTTTCGGCACCATAACGGATCAGGCTCGCCTTACTTTGCATCCGGGGCAGTCGTGACTGAAGGACCAGCCGGCCACCGGATGGAACTCCAGCCGCAAACTGACGGAAGGCCCGGATCATCGCTTCCCGGTCACCATACACATCCAGATGATCAGCATCCATTGCGGTGATCACGGCCGTATGTGCTTTAAGCATCAGGAAAGAACGATCGAATTCGTCGGCCTCTGCAATCAATATTTTTGCTCCGGGGCTGTGTACCAGGTTGGAGTCAAAGTTTTTACTCAATCCTCCAATGAAGGCCGTGATCGCCCTTTCATCGCAATGAAATATCCAGGCGGTCAGGGAGGTGATGGAGGTCTTTCCGTGTGTTCCGGCTACCGCAATGGTGTTCATCTCTTCCGAGAGCCGGCCCAGTACTTCAGCCCTTTTCATCATTGGGATACCCCGGTCCCTGAGTGCTTGCATCAATATTGAGCTGGAGGGGATAGCGGGGGTATATACGACCAAATCCAGGTTTTCCGGAATAAGGGCCGGACGGTCTTCAAAGTGGATATCCATCCCCATTGCCTGCAGCTGCTTCGTAATCCTGCCAGGGTTACGGTCGTAGCCACTGATGTGCGCCCCCTGCTGATGGAACCAGCGAGCCAGGGCACTCATTCCGATGCCTCCGATTCCGAGGAAGTGCACTTTATTTATATTCTGAAGGCTTTTCATTTCTTTTCGGCCTTTCGTTTTGTGATCATCTCCAGGGCAATTGCAGCAATCTTATCATCGGCATCCCTGATGGCATCACGCGAGATATTTTTCTCCAGTTCCCGCAGGCTTGATTCCTTATGCAGTGTACTCAGGATTTTGTTTCCGAGTAATTCAGGGGCGTCTGCATCTTCCACCATCAGCGCCGCTTCTTTTCCTACCAGGGCCAGGGCATTTTTTCTTTGATGGTCCTCAGTTACATTGGGTGAGGGCACCAGGATACAGGCTTTGCCTGCAGCGGCCAGTTCGGCGATGGCCATCGCACCGGCGCGGGAAACGATCAGGTTTGCCAGGCTGTAAGCCAAATCCATACGATGGATGAAGGGAGTGATGTAGACCCCTTTTCCGGCGTAGATTTCATTCAATTTTTCGGCGCGGGCGGCATATGACTGGCCGCATTGCCAGATAATCTGTATTCCCGACTGCAAGAGCTTTTCCAGGTCTTTTTCCATCACCCTGTTGAGTGTCAGGGCACCGAGGCTTCCTCCGGTGACCAGCAGGATTGGACGATGGGGATCGAGTCCGAAGAATGCGGCCGCATCATCTTTTTTTTCCCTGGACGGGAGCACGGAATGCCTCACCGGATTCCCGGTTAGATGAAGCCTGTCATCAGGGAAGTAGCGCTGCATTCCTTCGTAAGCCACACAAATGGCATCGGCTCTTTTACTGAGGATGCGATTTGCGATGCCCGGGAAGGCGTTTTGTTCCTGAATCAGAATCGGAATGCCACGGCCTGAAGCTACCCAGAGGGCCGGAGCACTGGCATAACCTCCCACCCCGATGGCAATATCCGGCCGGAATCGGCGCAGAATGCTGCGTGCAGCGATCAGGCTGGAGATGACCTTGAGAGGGAATAACAGGTTTCTGAAACTCAACTTCCGTTGCAGCCCGCTGATCCAAAGTCCTTTGATAGGATAGCCTGCTGCCGGTACCTTCTCCATCTCCATCTTCCCTCTGGCCCCAACGAAAAGGAAATCTGCCGACGGTTCACGGCGCCGGATCGCCTCTGCAATGGCCAGGGCAGGGAATATATGACCACCCGTCCCCCCTCCGCTGATGAGTATGCTAAGACGTTTCTGCATCGCTGACGGGGTTTTGGTTTAATTCAATCTGTCGGGAAATGCTTAGCAGTATGCCAATGGACACACTGGTAAACAGGATGGATGTGCCTCCCATACTAACCAGAGGCAGGGGCTGGCCGGTGACGGGAAAGAGGTTCACAGCCACAGCCATATTAACAAAGGCCTGAAAAACAATACTGAAAGTCAATCCGAAGGCCACCAGGCCGGCAAATTGTGTAGGGCTTTTCAGGGTGATTCTGACTCCCCTGAAGAGCAGGATGAGGTAGAGCAGGATGACTACTCCTGCGCCGATCAGGCCATATTCTTCTATGATGATGGCAAAAATGAAATCGGAATACGGATGCGGCAGGAAATTCCGCTGGCTGCTGTTGCCCGGTGCTTTACCGAATACGCCCCCTGTAGCAATGGCGATCTTCGCCTGTTCCACCTGGTAATTGTCTTCCTCGTCTCCCTGAACAAAATGTTCAATTCGGGCTTTCCAGGTGCCAAAGCGTCCCTGGCTTTCGGTCTGAAGAAGAAAGAAGACAAAAATACTGAGGATGGCTACAGCGATTCCACCGGTAGCCAATAAGTGTTTCAGGCTGACCTTACCGATGTACATCATTACGGTGCAGCTCAGAAAAAGCAGTGCAGCGGTGGAAAAGTTGGCAGGAAGAATGAGCAGGCAAACAGCCATTACAGGGATTAGAATATGCACAAATCCGTTTCGGAAGTCTTTGATGACTTCCTCTCGTTTGGTAATCATCCTGGCGGTAAACAGGATCAGGACGACCTTAGCCAGATCGGAGGTTTGAAAGCTGATATTGACCACCGGCAACATCAACCAGCGGCTGGCCTCATTCAGCCGTGTGCCGGCCATCAGTGTCATCAGCAGCAGGGGGATGACCAAAACCATCCCGATCAGGGAGAGTCTGGCAAAAATGTGATAAGGAATGCGGTGTGTCAGCACCATAAGTGCCAGTCCAACCAGCAAGATGATTGTATGACGGACCAGATAATGCTCTGTATTTCCGGCCTGTATCCTGTAAGCCAGTGAGGAGCTGGAGGAGTATACGGCCAGTACGCTGAACGCCGACAGCAGGATTACCACCATCCAGATCACTTTATCTCCTTTGATATTTTTCAGCAATTCACTCATTTTTCATTTTACAGTTTCGAGACCGCTTCACTGAACTGGCGTCCCCTGTCTTCATAGCTTTGAAAAAGGTCGAAACTGGCACAGGCAGGCGAAAGCAATACCACATCTCCTTTTGCTCCCAGATAATAGGCTGTGATGACCGCCTCTTCCATCGACTGTGTTTCCACCAGGCGCTCTACCCGGTCGCCAAAGGCAGCCATAATCTTTTGGTTGTCTTTTCCGAGGCAGATTATCGCCTTGACCTTTTTGCCCACCAGGTCGAAGAGCATCGAATAATCATTGCCTTTGTCCATACCCCCGGCGATCCATACCACTGGCTGTTGTATGCTTTCCAGGGCATACCAGGCCGCATTCACATTGGTGGCTTTGGAGTCGTTGATAAACTGAATCCCGTGCACATTGCCTACCCACTCCAGTCGGTGAGGTATCTGCTGGAAGTCGGAGAGGCTCTCCTTGATGCTTTCTTTCCTGATGTCAACCAATCTGGCTGCAATACTGGCTGCCATTGAATTGTACACATTGTGCCGGCCCTGCAGGGCAAGGTTTTCGAGTGTCATAGCAAAGGGTGCTGGTGGTGTATGAATGATCATTTTACTTTTCTTCCATTCCCGGGAATCCTGTTCCAGCCAGGCTCCGTATCCCGCGACTTGCTGTGTCAGGCTGAAGGGATACATTCTGGCTGCCGGGGGAGCGTTTTCTGTTCTTCGGCGAATGGGCGTATCATCCAGATTGAAGATGAAATGGCCATCTGGCTTGACGAGTTGCGAGAGGTGGTATTTGCTTTCCGCGTAGCGGTTGAAGTCGTTCTCATAGCGGTCGAGGTGATCGGGGGTGATGTTCAAGAGGACAGCTGTATCGGTACGGAATTCGAACAATCCGTCAAGCTGAAAGCTGCTTAACTCTATAACCCAGTAATCCGCTGTATTCCGGGCCACTTCTCTTGCAAAGCTGTTGCCCACATTGCCGCAAAGGATGACCTTCTTACCTGCCCGTTGAAGAATATGATAGATCAAATGACAGCTTGTGGTTTTTCCATTGCTGCCGCTGACACAGATGCGGTAGCCGGAGCAATATCTCCCGGCAAATTCCACTTCTGAGATGATGGGGATGCTAAGACGGCGGGCCTCATTGAGCAAGGGCAGGTGGTTGGGGATACCCGGACTTTTGATGATCTCCCGGGCATTCAATACGAGCTCCGGGCTATGGCAGCCTTCTTCATAGGAGACTCCTTCCTGCTCCAGCTCCCTGCGAAAGGATGGGAGGATGGTGCCGGCCTCGGATACCACTGCATTCAATCCCTGCCTGTTCGCCAGGAGGGCTGCCCCGGTACCGCTTTCGCCAGCGCCCAATATGACTGTAGCCCCTTTCATTATCTTATCTTGAGCGTTACCACGGTAAAGACGGCGAGCATAATGCCCACAATCAGAAACCGCATTACGATTTTGGGTTCTTTGTATCCTTTCAAATGAAAGTGATGATGCAAGGGAGCCATTCGGAAGATGCGGCGCCCTTCACCATATTTCTTCCGGGTGTATTTAAACCAACCCACCTGCAGAATCACCGACAGGCTTTCAGCCAGGAAAACCCCGCAAAGAATAGGGATCAGCAATTCTTTCCGGATAATGATGGCAAAAACCCCGATAATGCCACCCAGGGCCAGACTACCCGTATCACCCATAAAAACCTGGGCGGGAAAAGAGTTGTACCAGAGAAATCCTATGCAGGCACCCACAAAAGCCCCGATATAAATGGCCAGTTCGCCCGTATCGGGGATATACATTATGTTAAGATAATTGGCGAAAATCACGTTGCCCGATACATAGGCCAGAATCCCAAGGGTTACCCCGATTATTGCAGAGGTTCCGGTGGCCAGGCCATCCATCCCGTCGGTGAGATTGGCGCCATTACTCACAGCAGTGATGATCAGGATTACGATCGGAATATAGATCAGCCAGGCCCATTGGGTCGCATTCTTTCCCAACCAGCCGATCAGGACAGCATAATCAAATTCGTTGTTTTTTACAAAGGGGATGGTGGTCTTGGTCGACTTGACCAAATCTTTTGAGAAGACTGCTCCCGGATCATTGCTTATCTTTTCACTGGAAAGGGAGATGGTTTCCGTGGATACTTTCTCCCGGATGACCACATTGGGATTTAAGTAGAGGGTTAAGCCGATGACCAATCCAAGGATAATCTGTCCGAGAATTTTGAATTTTCCTGCAAGGCCTTTTTTGTTTTTGCGGAATACTTTGATGTAATCATCCAGGAACCCAATCATTCCCAGCCAAACTGTAGTAAAGAGGATGAGAATGATGTATATATTGTCAAGGCGGGCAAAGAGCAGGGTAGGCAGGATGATGCCACCCAGGATGATCAGCCCTCCCATTGTGGGGGTTCCTTCTTTCTCTTTCTGTCCTTCCAAGCCCAGATCCCTGACGGTTTCTCCTACCTGTTTGTGGCGCAGAAAATCGATCAGGCGGCGGCCAAACAGCAAAGTGATGACCAGAGACACAATAATGGCCATAGCTGTGCGGAAAGAGATATACTGAAACACTCCTGCGCCGGGGATGTCAAAGTACTGATCCAGATATGCGAATAAGTAATACAGCATTTTTCAATTATTTATTCGGTTTCCCGCAGGGCTTCCGCCACTACTTCTTTATCGTCGAAGGGATGTTTCACCCCCATTATTTCCTGATATTTCTCGTGCCCTTTGCCGGCAATCAGCAAAACATCTCCGGGCTCTGCCAGCACACAGGCAGTGCGGATGGCTTCTTTCCTGTCTTCGATCACCAGCACTTTTTTCTTGTGGTGGGGCTGCACTCCCTCCAGCATATCGCTGAGGATTTTTCCCGCCTCTTCCGACCTGGGGTTGTCAGAGGTTAGGATGACTCTGTTACTGAGACTTACGGCTATGGACGCCATAAGCGGCCGTTTGCTTTTATCGCGGTCACCGCCGGCGCCCACTACTGTGATCAGGTTTTTGTTTCCATCCCTTATGTCATTAATCGTTTCCAGCACATTCTTCAGCGCATCCGGGCTGTGTGCATAATCGATGATGGCTGTCCTGTTCTGCGCATCCCTGACATATTCAAAGCGGCCTTCTGCGGGCCCCAGGGTACTAAGGGTCGGGAGCACCTCCTCCAGGTCCATTCCCAGCTCAAGGCATACAGCACAGACAGCCAAAAGATTGTAGGCGTTGAACTGCCCTACCAGGGGTGTCCACACTTCCTTACCATACAATTGCAATTGCATTCCGGCAAAGCTTTTTTCCAGAATCTTACCCTTGTAGAATGCCCCCTTGCGTAAGGAATAGGTACGGATCCGTGCCTGGGTGTTCTGCAGCATCACCAGCCCGTTTTTATCATCAGCATTGATCAGTGCGAAAGCATCGCGGGACAGCTGATCAAAAAAGGCTTTCTTAGCCTGCAGGTACGCCTTGAAGGTCTTGTGGTAGTCGAGGTGGTCGTGCGTCAGGTTGGTGAAAACGCCTCCATTGAAGTAAACTCCCGCAATGCGCTGCTGATCCACAGCGTGCGAACTGACCTCCATAAAGGCGTAGGTGCAAGCCTGATGCTTCATTTCTGCCAGCAGGCGATGGAGGCTGATTACATCAGGGGTGGTATGGGTGGCGGGGATTTCTTTATCGAGAATGAAGTTGGAGATAGTGGAAATGAGGCCTGTGGGATAGCCCATCCGCATAAAGGCACGATAGAGTAGGCTGGCGGTGGTGGTTTTTCCATTGGTGCCTGTAATGCCTACCAGGCGAATTTGTTCCGAAGGATGATCGTAGTAGTTGTCGGCAATGATTCCCAGTGATTTACGCACATCCCTGACCTGGATATAGGTAACCTCATCGTTCAGGCTTTCAGGGAGTGTTTCACAGAGCACCGCTGTGGCTCCCTGTTTTTCGGCCGCCCCGATAAAACGATGGCCATCCACACGGCTTCCCGGCGCTGCGGCAAAAAGGCTGTCAGCCTTTACCTCGCGTGAGTCCAGGTGCAGCGAAACAATCTCCCGGTCCGTCTTACCCCGGATGGCTGTGATCCCGGCTTTGTATAATATGTCCTGCAGTTTCTTTGGCATCAGGATAAATCAAGGACAATGGAAGCGCCCCTCGTAATGGGGCTTCCCGGTTCTACAGATTGTTTTTTCACTGCACCTGCTCCCCTGACGGAGACCTGCAGGCCCAGGCTTTCCAGAATATAAATGGCATCTTTCGCATTCATCCAGAGCACGTTAGGTACAATTCCTTCTTTCACGAGGCGGGGAAGGAATTCCACTCCCTCTTCCCGGTAGAGGGGGATTACCCATTCCGAGGAGTGCTCCGAAACCCGGGGGGTAGAGCCGAGATAGCTGCACAGGGCGTGCAGATCATCGGTATGCCCCCCGAGCGCAATCGGAGCGGAGCCTGAGAAAAGGAGGGAATCTTGGGTATCTTGAATGTCCAGCCTGGTAGCATAGACTTTATCAGCAATATCTCTAAATACCGGGGCTGCTACCGAAGCACCGTAGATGTAACCCTGTCGTGGACCATCAATCACTACGATACAGGAATACCTGGGTGCATCTGCAGGAAAGTAACCTACAAAAGAGGCCCGGTAATCTTGTTTGTTGTATCCTCCTTCTTTACGCGCGATTTGCGCCGTACCGGTTTTTCCTGCGATGCGATAGACGGTCCGGCTAAGCTCTTTGGCAGTCCCATTTTCTACTACTCCTTCCAGCAGGATGCGTGCTTTGGCAAGGTTGGCTGAAGAGGCGATGGAGGGATGCAGAATAACAGGATCGTGGCGACGTACCAATTGTCCGCCGCGCCTGACTTCCCTGACAAATTGGGGTTTGACCATCACACCATCGTTGGCGATCGCGTTATAAAAGGCCAGGATTTGCATAGGGGTGAAGGCCACTTCATACCCGATAGATATCCAGGGAAGGCTCAGTCCGCTCCAGCTTTTATCCCGGGTGTCTTTGAGCTGAGCTTGTCCTTCACCCGGGATTTCAATACCCAGGGTTTGTCCCAGACCCATCTTACGCAGTCCGTCTATAAAAGCTTGTGGTTGTGCGCTATATGCTTCACTAATGATTTGTGAAATGCCGACATTGGATGAGAGTTCGAAAGCCTCCTGCACGCTGATCATTCCGTATCCCCCTTCGTGGGCATCCTTCATTGTCTTGCCGTAATACTGCACCTTGCCCTCCCGGGTATCTACGGTTTCATCTAAGTCTATCTTCCTGTCTTCCAGGGCTACCATTAAGGAAGCCAGTTTAAAAGTGGAGCCCGGTTCGGCACTTTCTCCCACCGCATAATTGTACCTCTCTTCATAGACCCCTTCGCGGATTCTTTCCAGATTTGCGATGGCTACCACATAGCCGGTGTTCACTTCCATCAATACTGCACAGCCGTGGTCTGCATCGTGTCGTTGCAGATGTTGCAGGAGGGAGTGTTCGGCAACATCCTGAATATTGACGTCAATGTGGGTTACAATGTCATTCCCGTCCTGAGGTTCAATCTCATTGTCTTCGTTTACCGGAATCCAAACATTATTATTAATGCGTCGCTTGAGCCTTCTCCCGCTCACCCCTGCCAGTTCTTCCCGGTATGCCCCTTCCAGCCCCACGTGATAGCCTTCCCGGTCAAAGCCGATGGTTCTTGCGGCCAGGATGCGAAAAGGCTTTTCCCTTCTGTTCTTCTGAATGGCGATCAGCCCTCCTCCGTATCGGCCTCTTTTCAGGATAGGGAAGGAGCGAAGGCTTTTCAACTCAGGATAGCTCACATTTCGCCGAAGCAGGTAATAGCGTTCACCTGAGCGGCGGGCATTGGTCAGTGCTGCACGGTATTCGAAGGCCGATTTATCTTGGAACAATACTGAGAGCTGGGTGCTGAGGCTGTCAATCTTCTGAAAGAAGAGCGCATCGGGAATGACAGAGGGACTCAGATCGAGGCGGATCTCAAAGATGGGTATAGAAGTGGAGAGGAGGCTGCCATCTGAAGCGTAGATATTCCCCCGGTTTTCTTCGATCTCAAAATATTTCAGTGTCATTTCCTTAGCCAGGGCCTCGTAGCGTTCTTTATCCCTGATCTGAATATGCAGGATCCGGATGAGCACGGCCATCGCCAGGCCTGCCGTAAGCAGGTATATCAGATAGATGCGTGATGGTATATAGTGCTCGCCTGCCATCTTATTTCTTCTTTTCTTCGATGCGTATTTTGACCGGAGGCACACGGGATTCACGCAGGCCTCTGTCTTCCAGTCTGCGGGCCACTTCGCTTTGCTTGCTTTCGTGCATCAGCCTGGAGCGGTTGGTCACGAATTCATAGCGGAGTTCTTTCAATTCTTTCCTGAGATGGTAGCTCTTCATAATGGTCTTCTCCGCGTAATAGGTATTGGCGATATAGAGCAGGGCGATGCCCCCCAGAAATCCGAGAAAAGGGAGAGAGGAAACCACACGATGACGGGTCAGGATGCTTCCTCCAAGGATAGACGAAAGGATGCGGGCGGTCAGGGAAATGGCTTTCATTTTCTCCTGCTGCTTTTCATTGCTTCGGGGGATCTTATTTTGTCTTACCTCATTCATTGCTGTTTTCTCGCTTTTTCTCAGCTGCACGCAGTTTTGCGCTGCGTACCCGTGGATTTTCCTTCGCCTCCTGCGCATCCACTTGAATAGCCTTGCGTTGGATCAGCCGGAAGGGGCCGGCATCTCGCCCGAAAAAATCTTTTTGCACGATACCATCGAGGCGGCCACTGCGCAGAAAGTGTTTGACTGGCCTGTCCTCCAGGGAATGGTAGGTGATGATGACCACCCTCCCTCCCGGTCGCAAGGATGCAGGGAGCTGTAAAAGCATTTCCTCCAGAACCTGCATTTCTTCGTTTATATGGATACGCAGGGCTTGAAAGACTTTGGCCAGGTACTGGTTTTCTTTTCCCCTGGGTGCCAGTGGCAGGCAGGCTTCCCGGAGGTCGGTGGTGGTTCTTATGGGCTTGCTGTTTTGACGGTGAAGGAGGGTTTCAGCCAGTCTGAAGGCATTGTGGATTTCCCCGAACCTGCTCAGTATCCCGCTGAGGGTTTCGATGTTTGTTTCTGCCAGGAAGGATGCAGCAGGGCGACCTGCCCGGGGATTCATTCGCATATCCAGGGGGCCTTCAAAGCGGGTTGAAAACCCCCTTTCTGCCTGGTCGAACTGATGTGAGCTGACCCCCAGGTCGGCTATGATGCCATCCACAGGCCAGGCCTGATGGTACTTCAGGAAGTTGGAAAAGAAGCGGAAGTTTTCCGGGACGAAGGTCAGACGTGGATCGTCGGGCAGGTTGGCAAGGGCGTCGGGGTCCTGATCGAAGGCCAGCAGGCGCCCTTTTTCCATCTTCTCCAGGATTGCCCGGGCGTGCCCACCCCCACCGAAGGTGAGGTCGACATAGATGCCTTCCGGACGGATGTCCAGAAGAGAAAGGGATATGTCCAGAAGTGCCGGTCTATGGTACATCACCTTGCGCCTTTTCCTGATTTCCCAAAGGGCCCATCACCTCTTCGGCAAGCGAGGAAAAATCATCAGACGCAACGTGCAGAAGCTCATCATACAGCTTCTTGTTCCATACTTCAATGCGGTCTCCGTGGGCGAAAAGGACCAGGTCCTTGTCTGCATCAGCATATTCAAGCAATGCCCTGGGGAAGAGCAGGCGGCCAGCACCGTCAAGCTGCAATTCCGTTGCGCCGCGATAGAAGTAACGGATGAAATCCCTGTTTTTCTTCACATAAGGATTCAGTCTGTTAATCTCCTCGCTGATCTTGTTCCAGATATTTTCCGGATAGAGGATCAGGCATTTTTCGAAACCACGGTTAATGACATACTTCCCTTCGGAGCCCTCCGGCATCTGTTTCTTCAGACCCGATGGCAGCATAATGCGACCTTTCGCATCCAGCTTACATTCATATTCTCCGATTAGGTTAATCATTCACTCAGGCTTCAAGGCGTAAATATACTACACGTTTTACCACTTTCTACCACTTTCTACCACTTTGTTGATAAAAAGTCGTGTTTATTACGAAAACCACTCCATTTGGTTGCACTAAAATCTTGATCAGATTGGCATTAATATGTGTGAGTATGGTGGGAGTTCTTTGGCATTATTAACAAGTGCCGGAAATACAGAATGCGGCGAAGCCATTCATAAAGCTGGATATTTGTTTATCTTTGAATGCTTCACAGAAGGGGTGAAAGCGTTATGCAGCAAGAAACAGGAAAGCCGGAGACGAGCAGAAAACTGGTGGATATCAGAAGTGTGATCGCGAGCAAGAACCCGCGTTTGTTGCGGCTGATCCCCCCTTTCATCATTCGTTACCTGAAGCGTATCCTTCACGAACAGAAAGTCAATGAGGTACTCAATCGCCTTGAAAAGGTGGAGGGCTTGGAGTTTATTGCAGCTGTGCTGGAAGAATTCGGGGCGGTGATCAAGGTGGAAGGGATAGACAATATTCCGAAAGAAGGAAAGGCCATCATTCTGTCCAATCATCCTCTGGGCGGCTTGGACGGCCTGGCTTTGATGCACGTGGTGGGGCAGATACGGCGGGATATTATCTTTCCGGTGAATGACCTGCTGATGAACATACCCAACTTACAGGGTCTTTTCATTCCAATCAACAAACACGGTAGCAATGCAGCCAATGTCCGCATCTTTGATGAGTCCTTCGCTTCCGATAAGCTGCTGCTGTATTTCCCTGCCGGATTGTGCTCCAGGAAACAGGGTGGTCAAATCATCGATCTGGATTGGAAAAAGGGCATCATTTCTCGTGCAAGACGTTATCAGCGCGATGTCATCCCGGCTCATATTTCCGGAAGGAACTCCGCTTTTTTTTACAACCTGGCCAATTTTCGGAAGAGGGCAGGCATAGGCACCAATATTGAAATGTTGTACCTTGTGGATGAAATGGTGAAGCAGAAAAACAAGGAAATTGTGATTACCTTCGGCAAAGTGGTTCCCCATAGTGTTTTTGACCGTTCCATCAGGGATGCCGAATGGGCTGCCCTCATCCGGGAGCATACCTATAAGCTTGCTGAGGATAAAGATGTTGAGTTTCACCTAAATGTGAAAGCAAAGTCAGAATGAAAGAGTTGATCCCCCCCATAGCAAGGCAAAAGCTCCGGGAAGAGCTTACTCCTGATACTTTCGTGAGAAAGACCAACAACGGGAGCAATGAGATCCATATCCTGGATCATTACTCCGCTCCAACAGTACTACAGGAAATTGGGCGCCTCAGGGAGCTTTCCTTTCGTCTGGCAGGCGGAGGTACCGGAAAAGAAGTAGATCTGGACAAGTTTGACCTGATGGAAAAGCCATTCCGCCAACTCATTGTCTGGAGTCCCCGTGAACAGGAAATCATCGGGGGTTACCGCTTTATCCTGTGCAGTGAGCTTGAGAATCAGGATGGAGAAATACAGAGTCCTACCGGACGCCTTTTCCGCATCAGCCCTGAATTTGTGCGTGATATTATGCCCCTGACTATTGAGCTGGGCCGTTCCTTTGTTCAGCCGGCTTACCAGCCACAGCAGAATCTTCGGGGTGGGATGTATTCTCTGGATAATCTCTGGGACGGACTGGGTTCCCTGGTAGTGGATTTTCCTCATATTCAGTATTTCTTCGGGAAGATCACGATGTATCCTCACTTCAATACCCGGGCCCGTGACCTCATCCTGCATTTCCTGAGCAAACATTTTCCCTCTCCGGAAGGCTGGGTTGTGCCATACGATCCACTTAGCCCTGGAATCCCTGAAAATGAGTTGAATGCATTGCTGCCCTTTGTTGATTATGAGCAGGACTACAAGCATTTGATCAAGTCGGTTAGGGCTTTGGGTGAATCGATTCCCCCCCTGGTCAACGCCTATATGAACCTGAGTGCCTCAATGCGGGTCTTTGGCACCAGCATCAATACTCATTTTGGGGATGTGGAAGAAACAGGCATCTTACTGACGATTCCGGATATATATCCGCAAAAAATTGAACGGCACATCAGCACCTATCATCCAAAAGTACAGGGATGATCATACGTAAGGCTGATTTTATAAAAAGTGCCACCAATGTAGCGGGCTGTCCTGAACCTGTCTATCCTGAGTACGCCTTTATCGGCAGAAGCAATGTGGGCAAATCCAGTCTGATCAATATGCTCACCCTGCGTAAGGGTTTAGCCAGGATCAGCAGTACTCCCGGGAAGACTCAGTTGATGAGCCATTTTCTGATCAATGAGGAATGGTACCTGGTTGATCTTCCTGGATACGGCTACGCCCGCCGCTCAAAGAAAGCCCGGGCCTCCTGGGAAATAATGATCCGGAATTATCTGACCCAGCGTACTTCCCTGGTGATGGTTTTTCTTCTCATCGACAGCCGTATACCTCCTCAGGAAATGGACCTGGAATTTATGCAGTGGATGGCAGAAAAGGAAGTGCCCTTTATTCTGCTCTTTACCAAGACAGACAAAATTTCCGCCAAGGTACTGTCTCAAAACCTGAAAGAGTATAAGGCTGAATTACTGGAGCGCTGGGACGAAGCTCCCTCAGCCATCCTCACTTCCTCCCGCAGTCAGAAAGGCAGGGAGGAGGTTTTGCAGCTGATTGAAGGCCTGAACAGCAATTTCGCAGCTCAGGGTTCAGGCAAGTTCAATCAGTAAATGTTTCTTGGGGACCCTTTCTCCCTCCTTCACATAAACACCTTTCACCACACCCGTCAAAGGAGAAGCCACATCGTTCTTCATTTTCATTGCCTCCAGGATCAGGAGGCGTTCGCCTTCTTTCACCTTGCTTCCCTCTTTCACTTCCAGCTTCACTATGGTACCGGGAATCACTGCGATAACCTTTTTCGGATTGACTGGTTCGTAAGGTTTTCTGAGGTCAAATTTCTTATTGAAGGTAGTGCGATATCTTTCTCCATCAATCTCCAGCGTTTTGTAGCGGGTTACATTGCTTTCGTTTTCCATCATAAGAGGGTTTTAATTGAACGACTGAATGAAGGCCACATCAGAATGGAGGAATCCCGTGTTTCTTGTTCGGGCGTGTCACTGTTTTATTGGCAGAAATATCCAGGGCGTGAACCACAAAGGAGCGGGTGTCTGCCGGCTCAATCACTGCATCTACATAGCCGTAGGCTGCTGCAACGTATGGGTTGGCAAACTTTTTCTTATACTCTTTGATTTTCTGTTTGCGCATTGCATCCGGGTTTTCCGCATTCTTGATCTCATTGCGGAAGATGATGTTGGCGGCACCTTCAGGCCCCATCACTGCGATCTCGGCTACCGGCCAGGCGAATACAAAGTCGGCTTTAAGATGACTGGAACACATTGCAATATAGCCCCCGCCGTATGCTTTTCTGAGGATGACGGTGATTTTGGGTACGGTGGCTTCGGAATAGGCATACAAGACCTTCGCTCCGTGCCGGATCACCCCGGCGTGTTCCTGATCCACACCCGGGAGGTAACCGGGAAGATCGACCAGGGTAACCAGGGGAATATTGAAGGCATTGCAGAAGCGGATGAAGCGGGCTGCCTTATCAGAAGAGTCCACATCCAGCACACCGGCCAGCACCAGGGGCTGGTTGGCCACAAATCCAACGGTTTTCCCTTCCATCCTGGAGAACCCGATGACCATATTCTCCGCAAAGAGTTCCATCACTTCGAGAAACTCGGAATCGTCGGAAATAGCCCGGATCACATCTCTTACGTCATAAGGCTGGCGAGGGTCGGTGGGGATAATATTGTCAATTTTATATGACCTGGACTTGGGGGGCTTTTTGGGGAAAGGTTCAGCTTTCTTTTCGTTGTTCCAGGGAATGAAACTCATCAGCTCTTTGATCTGGCTGAAGCATTCTTCCTCGCTCATTGCAAAGAAGTGTGCATTTCCGGTGATTTCAGAATGTACACGGGCTCCACCCAGGTCTTCCATACTGATCTCTTCTCCCAATACAGTCTTGATGACTTCGGGCCCGGTGATAAACATCTTAGAAATCTTGTCCACCACAAATACAAAATCGGTCAGGGCAGGGGAGTAGACCGCTCCACCGGCACAGGGACCCAGGATGACACTGATTTGGGGAATAACTCCACTGGCCTGGGTGTTGCGATAGAATATCTCTCCGTATCCGGCAAGAGAATTTACGCCTTCCTGGATGCGCGCTCCTCCACTGTCATTAATCCCGATCAGGGGAACTTTCAGTTTCATTGCGTGATCCATAATCTTGCAGATCTTCTTGGAGTGCATCCACCCCAGAGATCCCCCTGCAACAGTAAAGTCCTGAGCATAAATACAGACAGGATAACCGTTGATGGTACCGGTACCGGTTATGACTCCATCACCCGGAAGGTATTTCTTATCCATATCGAAATCCTTCGCCGCGTGCTCCACAAAGAGGTCGTATTCGTGAAAAGACTTGGGGTCGAGCAGGGAAATGATCCTTTCCCTTGCAGTCATCTTTCCGCCCTCTTTCTGTTTCTGAATTGCCTGCTGGCCGCCACCCTGGAGTGCACCGCGCATTCGCTTCTTCAGGTCACTGGTTTTCTGTTTTAGAGACATAGGTTCTGGTTTTGGTTCGACCAATTCTGCCGCATAAAAGCCGGGCAAACATACAAAAATAAGGAATATCCTGATTTCTTTCGCCACCGGTCCCCTCGACTACGCTCGGGGCCCGCCATATTGCCACCGGTCCCCCCGACTACGCTCGGGGCCACTCTCTTCCAATGAAGTATTTGCATATTATTGCAGTTCATTCAAAACCTGCTTTATGCATATCGAAGCCCTACGCGACTATTGTATTTCCAAAGCAGCGGTCACAGAAGAATTCCCTTTTGACGAAGTGACCCTTGTCTTTAAGGTAGCCGGAAAAATGTTTGCACTTGTTCCCACCGACAAACCCGACCTGCGCATCAGCCTCAAGTGCGAACCTGACCGGGCCATTTCCCTGCGCGAGCATTATCCGGCGATCATCCCAGCCTACCATATGAATAAGCAGCATTGGAATGCATTGATGATAGATCAGGGACTTCCGGATAAGTTGGTTTATGAGCTGATCGACCTGAGTTATATGCTGGTGGTTCAGTCCCTGCCGAAAAAGCGGAGGGAGGAAGCCGGCCTGGATTAGAAAAAAGCCCCGCGCTGGCGGGGCTTCACTTGCGGCTTCTGAGCTTATTCCTTCCCTACAAAAAACGTGATCGTTTTCTCAGATTCATTGCCCAGCTTATCAATGGCTTTAATGACAACAGTGTATTCCTTTTGTTCCTGGAAGCGATCCAACTCTGACACATCCAGGGTGTAAGGACTGGAATAATCCACGAAAGCGGCTCCATTCATACTGTACTGGATCTTTCCTGTTCCCACCTTTTTATCGGTGGCACCGATGTACAGACGCGTATAATTGGGATATACATCCAGCCCGTTTGAGGTCTTCCCTATCGGTTTGATGCTGAAGTTGGCATAGATCACAGGGGGGGTATTATCCACATATACCTCGCTCGACTTTTCGGTTTCCTTATTGTTAACATTGTCTGTTGTGGTGAAAGAGATTTTGCGCATTCCCTCCTTTGCCAGGGTGAAGGGGGCATTATAGGTACTGCTTCCTGCCCCATCTATGATGTAGTTGGTCGTTTTCACCCCTGACTCTGCATCCCGCGGAGTCAACGTTACCCTGGTGTTGGAGGTGACAAAGAGAGTGTCGCGGTCAAAGAACTGCGGACTGCCATAGCTGATGGCAGTGGTTGGGGCCACATTGTCCATATAAACCCTGAGGTTTTTATTTGCGGCGCGGTTGGTAACCTGGTCGGTGGCCCAGTATGCAACATTGTGGGTGCCCTTGCGGTCTGGGATAGGGAAATCCTGGCCGAAAGTCTGCTCGCCACCCCCGTCTATGCGGTAAAGGATATCTTCCACTCCGGCTTTGTTGTCGGTGGCACTCAGGTTGATCTTTGTTCTGTTGCTTACATAAGTGTAGGTTCCCTGATACTGATCGCCTCTGATCTCATAACTTACAACAGGAGGGGTCTTATCCAGATAGAATTTATAGGCATTCCTGGATTCTGTATTGTCCACATTATCTACAGAATAGTAATACAGGGTATGGTCACCATCGGTCAACCAGGCAAGGCCGAGTACACTTGCGTACCGTCTTTCCGTGCCATCGTCGAAGGCATAATTGGTATTTCTTACCCCGGCAAGATTATCAGTAGAGGAAAGGGAGATTGTGGCTTTGGGCGAAAGAATATCCTGTTTTTTCGGGGAAGTGGTGGCATAAGTGGTTTTTGGTGCACTTAGATCCACCACGAATTCTCTTACATTGGGATTCTCGGCATTACCGGTGAAGTCGGCGGCATAATACTGCAGGAACTGCTGCCCTTCCTTGTTCATACTCAGTGAAGCATTGTATTTCTGGTAAGCTTCTTTATTGATGGAATAATAGGTCTGCTCCACCCCTGAGACCGCATCTTTACTTGTCAGACTCACTGTGAGGTTTTTTCCGTAATAGATAGTATTGCCGGATGTGTAGCGCGGAGCTCCGGTGAAAGAAGAAGAGGTGGATGGGGCAATCCCATCGGCATATACTTCAAATATGATATCCCTCACCGGTACCACATTCTGACGGGTTTCCGGATCTACAGCAGAAGGTGTTCTTATGGTATTCAGTCCTTCTGTATCCAGATAGAATGGATTGGCGTACGCATTTGTGGCCTCACTTTCCAGCTTAATCCCATCCTTTATATCCGGTGTTACGGATAAGAAGAGATACACAGGCAGCTCTTTGTTAATGTAGAGCTTTCCATCGGGTGCTGTGTAGCGGCGTTTTTCGTGCTTGAGCATTTGCTGGGCAGGAAGGGTAATCACGATCCCCAGCAAAAGGATGAGCAGGCTTGTCTTTTTCATTGAGGTATGCAGGTTTTGGTTGGTTCAGGCTTTGGAAAAGCAATAATAAGCAAGTTGAGGGGATTTTGCAAAATTTGCTTTTCATTTTATTCTGCTGCCGGATCTCCTTAAGCTGCCGTATCTTGCAGCCGGTTTTTATATCCCTTGCAATGATAGACAAACGCAAGCTTTATTATTTGATGGGACCTCAGCTAAGGCGATGGGCAAGAAGGGTGTATTATTATCCGGCCGATCTGCGGGATACCCTGAGCGGACGCCGTGATCCGATGATTCCACCCAGGGGAAGGGTTTTTATCGGCTATGGTGATTTTCGGCAGCAGGGAGAACGACTGATGCAACAATTAATCGATTATGCCGGATTGAAGCCCTACCACAGGGTATTGGATATAGGATGCGGTATCGGGCGTTTGGCTGTCCCTCTGACTGGCTACCTGAACGACGAAGGCTCCTATGAAGGCTTTGATATTGTCCGTTCAGCCATCCAATGGTGCAAAAAAAAAATATCCTCAGCCCACCCGCGCTTTCAATTCAGGCATATCCATTTGAGAAATGACCTGTACAACCTTCAAACCCGTAACAAGGCCAGCCACTTCGCTTTTCCTTATGAGTCAGGGCAGTTTGATGTTGTCTTTCTGTTTTCGGTTTTTACCCATATGCTTCCTGAGGATGTGGAAAATTACCTGGGAGAGATCGCCCGTGTGCTGAAACCGGGCGGAAGATGTCTGTCTACCTTTTTTGTTATGAATGAAGAAACGAAGCAAAGGATGGATGCCTTTGAGGGTTTGAAGTTTGTCCACGACAAGGGGGATTATCTGCTGATGGATCCTAAAGTAAAGGAAGCCAATGTGGCCTATCGTGAAAAGCCGCTGCTTCAAAGCATCCATAATCAGGGACTGAAGCTTGAAAGCATCCATTATGGCTACTGGTCGGGGAGGAAAAAAGAAGACTGCGTGGATTTTCAGGATGTCCTGATCTTTTCCACACAGTCGTAGCATTCGGGCAAATCGGAGTACATCCGTCTTACCGCATTATCTTCGCTATTCCTGGATACAGCACATCAGGTTACGGTCACCATAGGCATCATCGATGCGGGTGACCGGAGTCCAGTATTTATCGCCCTTGCTGCAGCTGAGCGGGAAAGCAGCCTCTTCACGGCTGTATGGAAAGTTCCACTTATCATCGCTGATCATACAAACCGTATGGGGGGCATTCTTCAGCAGGTTATTCTCCCGGTCAGCTTTGCCAGCCTCCATTTGCCTGATTTCCTGACGGATGGAGATCATTGCCTCACAGAACCTGTCCAGTTCTGAAAGGGGTTCGCTCTCGGTGGGTTCCACCATCAGGGTGCCAGGTACCGGAAAGGCCACCGTTGGGGCGTGGAAGCCATAATCCATCAGTCGTTTGGCAATATCGATCACATCCACTCCGGCTGTTCGATGAAACATATTGCAATCGATGATCATTTCGTGGGCATTGAATCCATTTTTTCCTGTGTACAGGATTTCGTAATGCCCTTCGAGTTTTTTCTTCAGATAATTGGCATTGAGTATAGCCATCTTCGTGGCCTCTGTGAGTCCTTCTCCCCCCAGCAGTTTGATGTAGGCATAGGAGATGGTCAGGATGAAAGCACTGCCAAAAGGAGCCGCAGCAATGGCTTTGATCCCCTGCTCTCCGCCAGTGGTCACAACCGGATGGGATGGCAGGAAAGGAACCAGATGCCTGGCCACGCCAATTGGCCCTACTCCCGGCCCGCCACCCCCGTGAGGGATGGCAAAAGTTTTATGAAGATTGAGATGACACACATCGGCACCGATGAGTCCCGGACTGGTTAAACCTACCTGGGCATTCATATTGGCCCCGTCCATATACACCTGTCCACCTGCCTGATGAATAATGTCCATTATCTCACAGATCTCTTCTTCAAACACTCCGTGTGTAGAGGGATAGGTTACCATCAGGGCTGCCAGATTGTCTTTGTGGACTTCCGTTTTCTCGCGCAGGTCGTCCACATCAATATTGCCGGCTTCATCGCATTTCACGATGATCACTTCCATCCCGGCCATCACTGCACTGGCCGGATTGGTGCCGTGGGCCGAGGAGGGGATAAGGCAGATGTTGCGGTGTCCGTTGCCACGACTGCGGTGGAATTCTCTGATCACCATCAGTCCGGTGTATTCTCCGGCGGCACCGGAATTAGGCTGAAAGCTGATTGCTGCAAAATCGGTGATTTCACAAAGGTCTCTCTCGAGTCCTTCGATCAGCTGATGATAGCCTTCTGCCTGATCTGCCGGTACAAAAGGATGGATGCTGCCAAACTCGGGCCAGCTCAGGGCAAACAGCTCTACGGCTGCATTCAGTTTCATTGTACAGCTCCCCAAAGGGATCATCGAACGGTTCAGCGCCAGGTCGCGGTTCTCCAACAACTTCAGGTAGCGCATCATTTCCGTTTCGCTGTGATAAGTATTGAAGACATCCTGTTGCAGGTATTCCGACTGGCGCTGCAGGCCATCAGGAATGCAATTCAGTTTTCCGCATATTTCCGGATCGCAGATAAAACTTGAAAAGGGGGTGTCTGTGGCCATAGCCATCAACTCCAGGATGGCATTGATATGCTCCAGTGTGGTGGTCTCATCGATACTGATCCCGATGGTTTTCGCATCGATGTATCGGAAGTTCATCTCTTTCTTCAAGGCGCCTTCCTTCATCTTTTCCACCATTTCCGCAGAAGGGAAACGGAATTTCAGGGTATCGAAGAAATGCACATTTTCTTCCTGAATCCCGAACTTAAGGGCTTCCTGGCGCAGGACGGAAGCGAGGATATGGATATGCCGGGCGATTTCTTTGAGGCCTTCGGGACCGTGATAGACGGCGTACATCCCGGCCATAGAGGCCAGTAGGGCCTGGGCAGTGCAGATATTGGAAGTGGCTCTTTCCCTTTTGATATGCTGCTCGCGGGTTTGCAGGGCCATCCTGAGTGCAGGATTGCCTTTACGATCCACGGAGATCCCGATGATGCGGCCGGGCAGATGGCGCTTAAAGTCTTCTTTGGCAGCAAAAAAGGCGGCGTGCGGTCCGCCAAATCCCATCGGGATGCCAAAACGTTGTGATGATCCAAGCACGACATCGGCACCCCATTCGCCCGGTGGACTGAGGAGGGTGAGGCTGAGCAGATCGGCTGCCACTGCTACAAAGGCACCCTTTTCTTTGGCTTGTTCCACGATGTTCCGGCGGTCATAAACCTTCCCAAACTGATCCGGAAACTGGATCAGGATGCCAAAGACTTGCTCGTCAATGTGCAGGTTCTCAGGGTCTTCCACAACCAGATCAATGCCCAAAGGCAGGGCGCGGGTTTCCAGAATATCGATGGTTTGCGGAAAGGTGTTTTTTGACACGATAAAACGGTTCGCTCCGGCTTTCACGGCAGCCCTGGACCTTGCCCTGAAAAACATCACCATTGCTTCAGCAGCGGCCGTGCCTTCGTCCAACAGAGAGGCATTGGCCATCGGCAGGGCGGTCAGCTCAGACACCATTGTCTGGAAATTGAGCAAGGCCTCCAGGCGACCCTGGCTGATCTCAGCCTGATAAGGAGTATAGGCAGTATACCAACCCGGATTTTCCAACACATTGCGCTGGATGACACCCGGAAGGATGGTATCATAATAGCCCATCCCGATGAAAGTTTTGTATATCCTGTTCTTTGAGGCGATACCCTTCAAGTGGTGTATGAGTTCGTATTCGTTCATCCCCGGACCGATGTCGAGATCCTTGTAACGCCGAATGTTAACCGGAATAGTCTGGTTGATAAGGGTATCCATAGAAGGAGCGCCAATCCTGTCCAGCATTTCCTGCACCTGGTGGTTGCGCGGTCCATTGTGCCTGCTGATAAAATTGTTGGTGATCATAGAAGGTTTAGTATCTATATTGACTGAATGCGTTTTCGGCGCAAAGATAGCGGAAAAAGAAAGGGAGGAAAGGCAATTTCAAGTCAGTTTTCTTCAGATAAAGTGATGCAGGGCTTCCCAAAGTTTGCAGGTGGGAAGCCCCATAACATTATAAAATGAACCTTCAATCCGGGAGATGCCTGTTAATCCGATCCATTCCTGTATGCCATAGGCCCCGGCTTTATCGTAGGGGGCATATTCATCTACATAACAGGCGATCTCTTCTTCTCGCATTGATTTGAACTGCACAAAGGAGACAGCCTGGAAGCTGTGATGCCTGCGCTTGTCCATTATGCAAACACCGGTAATTACCTGGTGGGTTTTTCCGGAGAGCTTTTTCAGCATTGCAATGGCTTCATTTCGATCTCCGGGCTTATTCAGAATTTCATTCTCCAGCACTACGATGGTATCTGCAGTAATCCAAAGGGCATTGTCAGGGGGAAGGCGTCGGGCATAAGCATCGGCTTTTTCCTTTGCCAGGTGCTCAGCCACTTCACCAGGCGGAAGCCCGGCAGGAACGGCCTCCCCTGTATCCACGGTGTCTGTCTTAAAGTTGAACCCCATCTCTTCCAGCAGTTTTCTGCGTCGGGGGGAAGCAGAGACCAGAATGAGTTCCCTTTTTTCAAATTTTTGCATCAATGTTACAGCCATAGCGCAGCGATCAAACCGAGAACCATTATTCCTTTCAGCGTGGCAGATACCGAGAGTGGATATTTTCTGCGGGAAGCCTCAGGAAAACGAATAAGCAACCACAGCAAAGGTAGGCAAAGCACAGTGGCGGCATACATTGCCAAAGCGGTGTATTGATGCAAGAGCAGCAATGGGATCAGGCCAAGGATGAGCAGAAAGTTCAGCAAGAGCATTGTTCTAAGCACTTTTCTGGCCCGGGCAACACCGATCAGAAGGGGGAGACTGGCATAAGCACAGTATTTGTCCCCGGCAATGTCTTCCAGGTCTTTGGCCTGTTCCCTTGTCAGGGTGGTCAGAAAGGCAAAGACGCCAAAAAACCAAACGGGCCAGGCATACGGACTCTCCCAAAAGGGCAGGTTTCCATACTGAGAATGATAGAGCCAGGCGGGAAGCGCTACGGTACTGCTTACCAGCAGGGCGGTGAGCAGGCTGCCGATCAGCGGCAGGTGCCTGGTTTGGAAGGTGTAAAGATATTCAGTGACAAGGACGACAAGAATAAGCAGGGAGAAGAGGATGTTGTTGAGCAGCAAGCCTGCGGCCAGCGCTATTCCAAGCGTGAGATAAAGCAGCCTTGTTGCTGTCTTTTGGCCTTGTGCCAGACTAAGCTCATTGGTGACCAGCGGACGTTTTCTCCGGTTGATCCGGTCTGCCTGCACATCCCTGAGGTCATTGATCACATACCCCCAGGCTGCGGCCAGGCTTAGACTTGCTGCGGAAACAATCAGGCTAAGATTAGGAATGCTGAAGGAGTGAGCCGGATGCTGGATGTTGTCCATCGCCAGGTAAATCAGCAGAAAACCGAAAAAGATGATGAGCAGGTTCGGCCATCGCATCAGGATGCAAACCTGAAGGGCCTTGCTGAGTGTGGTTTCAGGAAGGGAAAGGAAGTGCCGATCCTGAGGCTTGCTTCCGTGGTTTTTACTGCACTCAAACATCCCAGGAATAGGCTGTTTCATCGAACCATTTATTTTGAACCCTCATCACCTGCTCGATGACATCTCTGACGCAGCCTTTGCCACCGGGCAGAGAGGAGATCATCATAGCCACAGCCTTGATTTCTTCCGATGCATCAGCCGGACAGGTAGCCACGCCTGAGCGCCGCATCAGTTCAAAGTCGGGGATATCGTCTCCCATAAACAAGACTTCCTCATCCCCGAGATGATGCTCTTTCAGGTAGGCCTCATACACCTCCAGTTTATTGCCCACTCCCAGAAAAACATCGTGTACACCCAATACCTCAAAGCGCTTCCTTACACTTTCTGTCTTTCCGCCCGAAATGATGGCCACGCGATATCCTTTCCGAACCGCCTGCCGGATGGCGTATCCATCCCGAACATTGGCCGTGCGTAACAATTCCCCTTCTCTGTCAATGATGATGGTGCCATCCGTGAGTACACCGTCATAGTCAAAGATGAAGGTGGTGATATGGGTGAGTAACTCCTTAATATTCATAGCTTACTTTTCAGGTGGATAACGCTTTTGCAGGGATTGGGTCAGGGTCTCATAGAGTTCACGCAGGGCTGAATGTTCGTGAAGCAGGGCCAGGTGCTGCCGGATGGTTTGCTGGTCTGCTCTTTTCGCCGGACCGGTTTGACGGCTTTGTCCCGGAAAATCAATGGCCAGTTGCGCTGTACGTTCGATCAGGGGATGCAGGAGAGAGAAAGGAAGCTGTGCTTCCTTGCAATAATCTTCAGCGAGTTCAATAATGTGATTGGTGAAATTATTGACCATCACTGCTGCCAGATGGAGTTTCAGGCGTTCTTGCGATGACATTTCCACAACGGTTTGAGCAATTCTATCGGCAAGCCGGTGCAGCACCCTCAGGTCAGCGGGATGCGATGCTTCCAGGAGAAATGGGATATTGGAGGCAGAAAGCAGGGGGCCTCCCCCCAGGGTTTGCAGGGGATAAAGAACCGCTTTGCGATGGGGTGACGCAATGGCATCCAGGGGGGCAGCCCCGGAGGTGTGTACCAGGGGCCCACTGACAGAAGGAACAGCCAGGCTTACTTCAGGTATGGCATCATCAGAGACCGCCAGGAAACAAAACCCGGTCTCCGGGGGGATTGCACCCATATCCTGAATATGCCTGATTCCGTATTGGCTGGCCAGCTTTCCAGACTGATCGGTATTTCGGCCCCAGATGCCCAAGAGCGGGATTTGGTTGTCCCGGAAGGTGCGTATCAGGAAGACCGCCATTCTGCCTGTCCCTAGGATCACTATGCCTGATTCTGGCTGTATCATCACAGCCCAAAATTACACAAAGGAGCAGATTCAGGTCTTTTTTCGTTGAAGACGGCGAACAAAACTCAGCACAAAGCCCAGCAGCATAATGATAGAGCCGGTCCAAAGAATATTTATGTAAGGGAAAATGATGGCTTTTAATACGATAAACTCCATCTGCTCCTGATAAACGCCCAGCATTATCGCTCCGGGGATGTCTGATACTTTTTCAAAACGAAGACCATAGCCCAAATCAGTATCGCTGACAATCCCATTGCCGACCATATCCTTGTGGATGCGGTATTCAGGCAGAAGGGCATATTCCTTTCCTTCGGCATCAATCACCCTGACAAAAGCACGCAGCCACACATTTTCCAGAGTGGCATCCTGTTCCACCACACTGAGCGAATCGACTACGGCAATCATACTTCCGAAAGTTACCGTATCGCCCCGTGCTACTTCAGCCTCCCTGATCTTATCAAAGCGGTCGGGGCTCTGGGGCGAAAGATCTGCATAGCTGATGTATGCGTAAATATCTTTGGTCAGCAAATTGGCAGTGGCAGGGTCATATACATTGCCCATCCGCTCGTTTTCATTGATGTTTGGTGCCAGAGTGAAGGCCTTCTCCCACTCTCCGTTTTTGTTTTCTTTCAGGAAGTCCAGCTCAAAGAAAGTCCGGGAGCCTTCCTTGTATTTGCCTGTATAGCTCACTGCATAAGGCAGCATCGGCATCGTATCCCCTATCACCAGCAATTGGTTTTCTTCATTAGAACCGGCAGCGCTGAGATCAAAACGGGAGGTGTTTTGTGAGATCACGATTTCATTGGAAAAAGTGATCACCACACCTACCAGGAAGAGTGCAAATCCGAAATGCGTGACCATAGCCCCTGATTTGGAAAAGGACCAGCCGGTTCTTTTCCACCAGGCGATCGCACTGACCATAGCAAAATACAGACCGAACAGCATCAGGAGATATCCTCCATACCTGACTTCAAACAGGATGGCCGTAATGATTGTCAGCAGTATTCCGCCAACAAAAGCCGGAAGGACTTTTTTCCAGAGTCCTTTGCTGCGGTTTTGTCCATAGGTGAGATATTGACCAAAGCCGATCAGCAAAGCAATCAATACCGCGTAGGGGAGCTGCCAGCGGTTGTAATAGGCCACCGGATCCAGGGGAGGGGCGATACTGGTGCCGAACATCTGGTTGAACACGGGAATGGAAGTGCTGAAGATGATCTGAAAAGCCGAAAGAATGAGCACCATTGCGCCCACGAACATCCAGAATTCGCGGGAGAGAGTATTCTCTTTCTCTTGCCGGATAAGGCTTTTATAGCGATAGACAAAGAGTCCGATGGAAAGGATAAAGAATGTAATCACAAAGAGGACCAGTTGAAACATCAGGCCGTCGTCCCCGAAGCTGTGTACGGAAGTTTCAGTGAGTATCCCGCTCCGGGTAAGAAAAGAGGCGTACAATACCATCACGTATGCGAAGGTGGTGAAGATGAAAGCGGCCAGATGGCTGAGATTGTGATTGCGGCCGGCAAGGATAAAGTGCAGGGCGGCCAGGATAGTCAGCCAGGGAACCAGGGAGGCGTTCTCTACCGGATCCCAGGCCCAGAAACCACCGAAGGTCAGGGCAATGTAAGCCCAGGCACCCCCAAGCAATAAACCCAGGCCAAGAAAGAAAGCAGAAAAAAGAACCCAGCTGCGGACCTCTTTTACCCAGGCACGGTAGCGCCCGGTCCATAAACCGGCGGTAGCATAAGCAAAGGGGATAAGGATAGAAGCATATCCAACAAACAGGACCGGAGGATGAATGGCCATCCAGTAATTCTCAAGCAAGGGGTTCAGGCCATTTCCATCTGTAATGAAACGCAGGTATTCCGGGTTGGAAAAGAACTCCAGCTCCGCCTCTCTGGCCGTATCACGCAAGAGCACAAACGGATCACCACCTACTTGCAATCCACCAATGTCGGCACCCAATAGCATTGAGGTAAGGAAGACCTGCGCCAGGGCCACAATGGCCATTACCGGGGCTTCCCAGTCTTTCACCGTAAGCAGCAAAACGGCCCCAAGGATGGCCTGGAAAAAGCCCCAGATAAAGAAACTGCCTTCCTGTCCGGCCCAGAAACAGCTGAATAAGAATCGATTGGACATATCCAGAGAGGAGTGTTGCCAAACGTAGCGGTATTCAAAGTGATGGTTAAAGATGAGATAGTAGAGGGAAGCCATTGAGACCAGAAAAAAGAAAACGTGTGCCAGAAAAAAGATGCGTGGCAGCAGGGGTTTCGACAGGCTTTCCTTTTGTCTCACCTTCAGAGCATATAGCAATGCAGACAGCAAGGCAAACAGAAAAGATAAATTGATGGCAAAATGTCCCAGATTGCCAGTGAACAAGTTTTCTCCAATATATTGTATTTCCATTATTATCAGTGTTTTAATGGGTAAGGGTGAAAATAGTATTCGCCTATTTACATTCTTCCATAAAAGGCTGCTAAAATACATAATTTCCTGTCAGACGGAGATGTTGAAAACTCCTGTCTTGGAACAGCAGTTGAATGGTTATTTTTGTGTGCTATGAATGAAACTGGACATTCCGGGAGCCCCAAACCGGATAGAAAGCGCAAAACCCCTGTAAGACAGATAGGTCTGGAACACGGGAAAATTCCTCCCCAGGCACTCGATCTGGAGGAAGCAGTGCTGGGAGCTATTCTGATTGAAAGAAATGCCCTCACAGCGGTGATCGATATTCTTAAGCCCGATGTCTTCTACAAGGAAGCCCACCAATTGATCTTTTCCGCTATATCAAGGTTGTTTAGTAGGTCGGAACCTATTGATATACTGACCGTTACACAGGATTTGAAGAAGGAGGGCGATCTGGATCTGGCAGGAGGACCCTATTACCTGAGTCAGCTCACAAACCGTGTCGCCTCGGCAGCCAATGTGGAGTTTCACGCTCGCATTTTGCTACAGAAGCATATTCAACGTGAGCTGATCCGCATTTCTTCCGACATTATCACAGAAAGCTTTGAGGACACAACAGATGTGTTCGATATCCTTGATAAGGCAGAGCAGGAACTATTCAGCATCAGCGAGACCAATTTCCGGCGTGACTATGATAATATGCACAACCTTGTCAGGGAAGCCATCGCAGACATTGAGGGGGCGCGTAAACACGATGGGAACCTAAGGGGCGTACCTTCCGGCTATACCAGCCTCGACCGGGTAACTGCCGGGTGGCAGCGCTCTGACCTGATCATTATTGCCGCCCGTCCCGGAATGGGAAAAACCGCCTTTGCTTTGTCGATGGCCCGCAATATGGCCGTGGACTTTAAGAAGCCGGTTGCGGTATTTTCTCTTGAAATGTCTGCCGTACAGCTTGTTACACGCCTTATCTCAGCCGAAGCAGAACTGCCGGCCGATAAGCTTCGTAAAGGAAACCTGGAAGATTATGAGTGGGATGCCCTGAACAGCAAGGTGAGCGCCCTGATTGATGCGCCCATCCTGATTGACGATACTCCGGCACTTTCCATATTTGAGCTGAGAGCCAAATGCCGCCGGCTGAAAGCACAGCACGATATTCAAATGATCGTGGTCGACTATATCCAGCTGATGTCAGGCGGCAGCTCCAATGCCGGCAACCGCGAACAGGAGATCAGTCAGATCTCCCGTTCCCTCAAAAGTCTGGCCAAGGAGTTGAATATTCCCGTGATCACCCTTTCCCAGCTGAACCGCTCGGTAGAAACCCGTGGCGGTTCAAAAAAGCCTATTCTTTCCGACCTGCGCGAATCCGGTGCCATTGAGCAGGATGCAGATATGGTCGTTTTTATTTATCGACCTGAATATTACAAGATTGATGAAGATGATAAAGGCCCTACCAAAGGAATGGCCGACATCATCATCGCCAAGCATCGTAATGGGGCCCTGTCGGAAATCCGGATGCGTTTCATTGATAAGTTCGCCCGCTTTGAAGAGCTGAGTGAAGCCCCTATGGGCGCTTTCGGTGAAATGGATGAACCGGGCAGCAGCATCCGCATTCTGCCATCCCGCCTGAATGAAATGGAGGATGAAGATATTCCCTATTGAGAACAGGTTTTTTACGCATTGAACAAGAACCGCTTAATGCCTGTTTGATGCCAAAGGATTGCTGATGGCGTTAACGGGCCTTCCTAAAGAATATTAATATGCATACCAGGTATAATCTCAGATTCAATATTAGGTATCTCCTCACCCTCTTCCTGCTCTACGCAGCCATAGCCGCCCCCCTGCAGGCTGCCTATATCCTTGTACCTATGGATCAGACGCAGAAGAATCACCTCAAAGCCTATGGCATTGCCTACTGGACGCTGGAGAGGGAGGTGGAGGTAATGTGGCTGCTGAATTACCGGGGGGGTAGCTTTATGTCGAAGTATGCCGAACCAATAGAAAAGGAACTGGTGATCCGGGGAGTAAGCTATGAGATCATCGCCGATGCCCAGAGCTCAGCCATTTTGCAGGAAATTGCCAGTCCTTCCGTAAACCAGGAAGTAATTAAACTCACCAAAGCCCCGCGGGTGGCCATTTATTCTCCTCCGAACGCACAACCCTGGGACGATGCCGTGACCCTGGTTATGACCTACGCTGAGATTCCCTATGATGTGATTTATGACCGGGAAGTGCTGGATGGAGTGCTGCCTATGTACGACTGGCTCCATCTGCACCACGAGGATTTTACCGGACAGTACGGGAAGTTCTGGTATGCCTATCGCAATGCCCCCTGGTACCGGGAAACCCAGGAGCTGAGTGAGAATATGGCCCGGGAACTGGGCTTCAATAAGGTCAGTCAGTTAAAATTGGCGGTGGCCAAAAAAATCCGCGATTTTGTAGCCGGAGGCGGATATATGTTTGCAATGTGCTCGGCCCCCGATTCTTATGATGTGGCCCTGGCCGCCGATGGCGTGGACATCTGCGATGTGATGTTTGATGGAGACCCAATGGATCCGAACGCTCAGGATAAACTAAACTACGACAATTGCTTTGCCTTTACCGGTTTTACCATCAGCACCAATCCATACGAATACGAGATATCTTCTATCGATGTGACTCCGCAGTCGCGCAAGCTGAACGAGAAGAATGATTTCTTTACCCTCTTTGATTTCAGTGCAAAGTGGGATCCGGTGCCTACAATGCTTTGTCAGAACCATACCAGTGTGGTGAAAGGTTTTATGGGACAGACGACGGCTTTCCGTCGGGATCAGATCAAGCCGGAGGTGCTGATTATGGGAGAAACAAAATCGGTGGGGGAGGCCCGCTACCTTCACGGTGAATACGGACGCGGCACTTTCACTTTTCTGGGTGGTCACGACCCTGAGGATTACCGCCATTTTGTAGGGGATCCCCCCACCTTACTCGACCTTTATCCCAACTCTCCAGGGTACAGGCTGATCCTGAATAATATCCTCTTCCCGGCAGCCAAGAAACAGAAGCAGAAGACCTGACAGGTAGCATCGTTTTCGGTTGGCTGTGACATTTGCCGTTCTCTCTGATCGGTTCTCCTTGAATAAAAAGCCCCGGTTCTGGACCGGGGCGGGGATGCATTTGCCCTTAGAAAGGGCTCAGGGGTCGGATGAGTTTGCCCTTCGACACACTTCGACAGAACTCAGTGCAGGTGCTCAGGGAACGGATGAGGATCAGGGGAGATAAATGGTCTGGGTATTCCCATTGATGGTCAGGCTTGCGATATTGTCGCAGGCTCCGTTGCCAAAATCGATGATTCTGAGGGGGTGGTTGCCTCGTTGGGTCTCGCGTACGCCACTCACAATCCACTGGCAGGCCCGGGGCATTTCCAGGGGTGTGGTGATCTGCATTGTATAGCTCATTCCATTGAACATCGTCCCGTTGCGGTTTCCGCTGATCAGCCATACGTCATCATAAATTGCTGGAAAGGGAGTCTGCGCCCCTGCCGCGAAAACACGGGTGGTTTGGGCTTGCATTGTGGCTGTATCCCCGTTCGGACGGGTAATCTTTCCACCAATCAGGGAACTGCTCAATGTGAGCATTCCATTGATATGGCCCTGGTTGATGAAGGTGCGGACACCTTCAATAAGATGGTCGCTCACATAGTAGTTCAGGGGGGTCACTGTCCGGGTGGAAAGTGAATCGTGGGGAGGGGCGCTGACAACACTGATAATCTGTCCGCGGCGATAGCGGCCATCGTTGCAGAGGCAGTTCACCGGCCCGAAGTCCACGGTAATGGTCTTAGGCCAGTTGATGGTGTCAAAAGGAACAATGGTGATCGTGGCGCAAGGTCCCCAATGGGGGGGCTTGGGACCGCCTGGATGTGGGCCCTGAAGTGAATCCATCGCCATATCCGTAGCATCTGATGAAAGCAGACTGATCTCATCCATCATTGCTTCATTGGCAATCTCTTCCTTAATGAAGCTCGTTTCTTCGGTATTATCTGCCTCAGGGGTTTCTTCCTTATCGCAGGCGGTGAAAAGCACAGCAAGGCTCAGGAGCAGCACGGCAATGATCAGCCCGGAGAAAAATTGTTTCGTACGCATCGTATTGGGGTTTTTAGGGATTAATGTGGGTAGGATGCCGCCGGAGGCAAAAGGTTTAATGGCCAGGCGTAAATGTTCATCGGATTGCTGCCAATACAAGCCAATCATATTGTTGTTATCTTTGAGTGTTATGAAGTGGAGATTAGGTCTGTTCGGCTGTTTGTTATCCCTGCTGCTTTCAGGGATGCTGGTGAGTGCTTGCAGGAAAGAAGTGATTGTGCCTGACAAGCCAGTACAAACTCCTTTTCCGGATACCTTGCTTGTGCGGCACTTCATCGATATTGACCCCGACCAGCATTACAACATAAGCACTTCCTTCGGGGAGGCACTGGAGGTGCTTTTTGATGTGGATGAAGATAGTCTTACCGATATCGCCTTTCAGCTGAGCAGAACTATTTGGCATAATGGAAACTACGGTGGTTCGAAAGTTGAAACTTTTTCTTCCTGGCAAGTTCAGGCTGCGAAGGAAGGCGCTGTTTTAAATGCGATGGTTCACGATTCTTCATTTATTCCACGGAAGGATACCCTGGAATGGTATGCCGGGACAATAGGATTGTATTCTTTTTCAAATGTGTATATCCCTCCTCCGGGCAGCAGCAACTCCAGCGGAAACTGGAAAAGCCAGTCGCACAAGCATTTGCTGCTAAGAAAAGTAATGGGCAAAGATACCCTTTACGGTAGTATTCTGATGAGTACCGGCAGTAATCCCTCTCTCACTTTAGAGGCCTTTTCCTACCAGCAAATAGTCATTCAGGAAAATAATTAGAAGGCGGCAGCTGATACCTCCCGGGAATCAATGGATCAGATATGTCCCAGGCGCTGCAGACAAACGCGGATCTTTTCAAAGCTGCGCTCGATATCATTGTCGAGGCCCACACTAAAGCGAATCAGGCCTTCAGACAAGCCCATTGCATCCTGGACTTCCTGTGGCACTTCTGAGGAGGTACTTTTCCCGGAGCAGCTGAACAGGGTTTTAAAATAGCCCAGGCTCACGGCCAGATATCCCACACCTTCTTCCTCCATTACTTCCATCAGTTTATTGGCCAAATCGGCTTTCTTCATATCAATGGCCAGCATTCCCCCGAAACCGTAGCCAGGGTTCATCATCTGCTTCATCAGCTTATGGCCCCGGTGTTCACTCAGTCCGGGATAATTCACATTGACCCCGATGCGCTTCAGGTTTTCCGCCAGGTAGATTGCGTTGGCAGAGTGCTGCTTCATCCGGATGTGGAGGGTGTGCAGGTTTTTCAATATGGAGGAGGAACGCAGGGGATCCATTACCGGCCCCAATAGCATTGCCGTGCCATTGTTCACATCAATCATCTGGTTGATGGTGTCCTCATCGGCACAAATGGCCCCGGCCACACAATCGTTCTTTCCATTGATAAACTTGGTCATAGAATACACAACCATATCGGCACCCAGAAGGTAGGGGCTGAAGATCAGGGGGGTGAAGGTATTGTCCACCACCAGTTTCACCTGATGTTTTTTTGCGATTGCGGAAAGGGCGGGGATGTCCGAAATCTGGAGCAGCGGATTGGTCATCGTTTCGGTATAGATCAGGCGGGTATTCGGATTGATGGCCTTTTCCACCGCATCCAGGTCTTCAATATTCACAAAATCGACGGAGATATTGAATTTGGGGAGATAGTTTTTCAGGAAGGCAAAGGTGCCCCCATAGGTGGTGATGCTGCTGACGATATGATCCCCGGCATTGCAATAATGCAGGATGGCGGTGGTAATGGCTGCCATTCCTGAAGCGGTGACCCAGGCTGAAGGCGTACCCTCCATTGCCGCCAGGGCATCGGCCAGGTATTTATTCGATGGGTTCCAGTGACGTGAATAGAGGAAACAGCCGGGGGCTTCGCCCTTGAAAGTGTCCTCCATCGTATCTGCCTTCATAAAGGTGAAAGTGGAAGAATCCGTGATAGAAGGATTCACTCCTCCGAACTCTCCGAATTGCAGTAAATCCTGAATTCTGCTGGCTGGGTCTTTGCTCATCATATTTCTTTTCTTTTGTGGTGTTTCGATCAAGGATACAAAAATACCATTCCCTGTGAATTGGAGTGAAAACCCCTGGCTTCTCTCCCCTATTTGAAAAGATTCTATCCGGTGGGTTACGGATTCCTGCAATCCCGTCTCCCAACGCATAAAAAACGTACCTTCGCAGGTTGAATCGAAAGTGCTAAAAACCAATCTGAATCAAGATATGAATTACGATGTGATTGTGATCGGGAGCGGCCCTGGCGGATATGTGGCTGCCATCCGTGCCTCCCAACTCGGAATGAAGACCGCAGTGGTAGAAAAAGCAGAACTGGGCGGGGTTTGCCTGAACTGGGGATGTATTCCCACCAAAGCATTGTTAAAGAGTGCCCAGGTATTCCAATATCTGAGTCACGCGCAGGATTACGGGATTACGATAGAAGGAGAAGCCCGCGTTGATTTTGCAGGAATGGTAAAACGCAGCCGGGACGTAGCAGAAGGGATGAGCAAGGGCATTCAGTATCTTTTCAAAAAGAACAAGATCGAAACCCTGAGTGGCACGGGAAAAGTGATTCCGGGAAAGAAAGTCGTGGTGACCAATGAAAAAGGGGAGGAAACCACCTACGAAGCCAAACACATTATCCTGGCAACCGGTGCCCGCTCACGGGAGCTGCCCAATCTGGAACAGGATGGAAAAAAGATCATCGGATACCGCAAAGCAATGGTGCTCGATAAGCAGCCTGCCTCTATGTTGGTGGTAGGCTCCGGAGCGATAGGATCTGAGTTTGCCTATTTTTATAATGCCATTGGAACCCAGGTGACCCTGGTGGAGTTTATGCCCAATATCGTTCCCCTGGAAGACGAAGAGGTGTCGAAGCAGTTGGAGCGTTCTTTCAAAAAAGCCGGCATCAAAGTAATGACCTCCTCCAGTGTGGAATCGGTGGACACATCCGGAAAACTGTGCAAGGTGAAGGTGAAAACCAAGAAGGGAGAGGAAATCATTGAGGCGGAAATCGTCCTGTCGGCAGTAGGCATTGCCCCTAACCTGGAGAACCTGGGACTGGAGGAGACAGGCATTGCCCTGGAGAATGGCAAAGTGAAGGTGGATGAATTCTACCGCACCACAGCAGAAGGCTATTATGCCATCGGGGATATCGTTCACGGTCCGGCCCTGGCTCACGTGGCTTCACACGAGGGCATCACCTGTGTGGAAAAGATAGCCGGGATGGCGGTGGAGCCCATCGATTATAATAATGTGCCAGGATGTACCTATACCCAACCTGAGGTCGCTTCTGTGGGCCTGACCGAGAAAGCGGCCAAAGAAGCAGGCTATGAGCTTAAGGTAGGGAAGTTCCCCTTCTCGGCTTCCGGTAAAGCCAGTGCAGCCGGAAACAAAGACGGATTCATCAAGGTGATCTTTGATGCCAAATACGGCGAATGGCTGGGTGCCCATATGATAGGGGATAATGTGACCGAAATGATCGCAGAAGCTGTGGTGGCACGCAAACTGGAAACTACCGGGCACGAAATCCTGAAAAGCATCCATCCGCATCCCACAATGTCGGAAGCGGTGATGGAAGCTGTGGCCGCTGCCTACGACGAAGTGATTCACCTCTGACAGGCTGCATAACCAATATATTTTCACAGGCTTTTTATGGAACTGATCAAGACGGCCATCCCTGATGTGTTAATGATTCAACCCCGGGTTTTTACCGATGCCCGTGGCCATTTCTTCGAACCCTTCAACCTGCGTGCTTTTCAATCCCTGGGCCTGCCCACTGTTTTTGTTCAGGACAACCAGTCCGGCTCCGCTGCCGGTGTGCTCAGGGGACTGCATTTTCAGCTGCCACCACATAGCCAGGGAAAGCTGGTGAGGGTGAGTCGGGGCGCCGTGCTGGATGTGGTGGTGGATCTGAGAAAAGCCTCTCCCACTTTTGGGAAATGGGTCTCAGTGAAACTCACAGCGGAAAATTTCCGGATGCTGTGGATACCTGAAGGTATGGCGCACGGTTTCCTGAGCCTGGAAGAGATGACCCTCTTCGAGTACAAATGCACCGGCTTCTATCACAAGGATGCTGAAGGAAGCCTGCGATGGGATGACCCCGACCTGGCCATAGATTGGGGAATTGAGAATCCTGTCCTCTCGGAGAAGGATGCCCAGGCTCCCTTCTTTGCAAATTTTAACAGCCCTTTTTAATTATGAAGTGGAAGCCATTTTTACTCCTGTTGTCCGGTTTTATGGCAGGAGCTGCCCTGCTCCTGTTTCTTTCTTCCTCCCCCGCGGAAATCCAGCCGCAGGAGCGTGCGGCATCAAAAGGATATTTTCTTTCTCCCGTGCATCCTGAAGCATTGCATTTTGCCGGAGAGCAGGTTCCAATGCACCTTTTCTGGGTGCACGAGGCCTTCGACCGCGAATTATTGATCAACACCTACTGGCATTCTTCCACCTTTCAGCTCATCAAGAGGGCAAATCGGTTTTTTCCCATCCTCGAACCCATCTTGCAGCGGGAAGGCATCCCGGATGATTTTAAGTACCTGGCTGTAGCTGAAAGCAATCTCCTTCCCCTGACCTCTCCTGCCGGTGCCCAGGGCATCTGGCAGTTTATGGCAGCCACCGCCAAGGAATACGGCCTGGTGGTGAATGCAGATATCGATGAACGCTATGATCTTGAGAAATCTACCCTGGCAGCCTGTCGCTATCTTCAGGCAGCACGAGATACTTTCGGAAGCTGGACCCTGGCGGCCGCAGCCTATAATGCCGGATTTAACGGCATCAGAAGGGTGCTGAAACAGCAATATGCCGATACCTATTATGATCTCGACCTGAATGCGGAAACCGCCCGCTATGTCTTTCGTATCCTTGCGCTCAAAACGATTATGGAAAATCCTGAATCTTATGGTTTTATATTGGAGGATCAGGAGAAATATCTTCCCCTGCGTATCCAGAATCTGGAGGTCTACGAAGCCATCCCGGATCTGCCGGCATTCGCTCGCCAGCAGGGGATTGCTTATCGCGCCCTGAAAGAGCTCAATCCCTGGATGCGTTCTCATACATTGCCCCGGCCGGGATCAAGCCCTTACCAGATTAGTATTCCCTCTGACAAAGGGAGCTGGTATCCGGCAGTGGATCACTAAAATGACCTCGTTTTTTGTAATGAAGGATGCAATCCATAAGGAACCCGGCCAGGCTGAAGTCATATCGGAAGAGAATGCTGCCCTGGAAGTAATGGGAGCCAGGGTGCATAACCTGCAGAATGTTGATGTGAGCATCCCCCGGAACAAGCTTGTGGTTATTACCGGACTCAGTGGGAGTGGCAAGAGCTCCCTGGCATTTGATACCATTTATGCCGAAGGCCAGAGGCGTTATATGGAGACCTTTTCCGCCTATGCCCGCCAGTTCATCGGAAACCTGGAAAGGCCCGATGTGGACCAGATCACCGGGCTCAGTCCGGTTATTTCCATAGAACAGAAATCTACTGGAAAAAATCCCCGCTCCACTGTAGGAACCATTACCGAGATCTACGACTTCCTCCGACTGCTTTATGCCAGGATAGGCGAGGCCTACTCAATGCATAGCGGAGAAAAAATGGTGCGCTACACGGAGCAGCAGATTTGCGAACTGATACTGGAAGGTTTTTCCGGAAAACATATCTTCATCCTGGCTCCCCTGGTCAGGGGGCGCAAAGGGCACTATAGAGAACTGTTCGATCAGGTTCGCCGGCAGGGTTTTCTTAAAGTCAGGGTGGATGGGCAAATCCGGGATATACAGTTCGGAATGCAACTGGATCGGTACAAAACGCACGATATTGAGCTGATGATCGATCGGCTGGACGTGCAGGCGCGAATGCAGAAACGGATTGCTTCCTCTGTTGAAACCGCCTTGCGGCAAGGCAAAGGCCGCCTGACTGTGATTACCGAAGACCAGAGGAATGTGCGGCATTTCAGCCGCCTGTTGATGTGCCCCGACACGGGCATCGCCTACGATGAGCCGGAGCCGAACAGTTTCTCATTTAATTCTCCTTATGGTTATTGTCCTAAATGCAATGGACTGGGGACGCTGGTGAGTGTGGATATAAGGAAGATCATCCCGGATGAGGGCAAGAGCATCAGAAAAGGCGGCCTGGCTCCCCTGGGCGAATACAAGTCGAGCTGGATCTTCAGACAGATTGAGGCCATAGGACAGAAATACGGATTTGATCTGGATACTCCTGTGGGGCAGATATCGGAGGAGGCCCTCAATGTGATTTTACACGGATCGGATGAGATGATCCGGGTGAAGAATGAGAACCTGGGCGTGACCTCTACGTATTCCCTGAGTTTTGAAGGAATCGTGAATTTTATCCTCGGACAGGCTCAGGATGCCACCAGCCGAAGCATACAACGCTGGGCGGGCAATTTTACCAATCGCATCGCTTGCTCTGAATGCCAGGGGCAAAGATTAAAACAGGAGTCACTTCATTTTCGCGTTGGGGGAAAGAATATTGCTGAACTGGCCAACACCGACCTGCTTGAGCTGGAACAATGGATGCAGGCCTTGCCAACCAGGTTGAATGAGCGGCAAAAGCATATCGGCCGGGAAATTATCCGCGAGATAAGAACCCGCATTCGCTTTCTGTTGGAGGTAGGACTGGATTATCTTACCCTGAACCGGCCTGCTCGCAGCCTGTCAGGTGGCGAGTCACAGCGAATACGCCTGGCGACCCAGATCGGCTCACAATTGGTAGGGGTGCTGTATATTCTGGATGAACCGAGTATCGGCCTGCACCAGAGAGATAATCTGCGTCTCATCAAGGCATTGCAGGATTTGCGCGACATTGGTAACTCGGTGATTGTGGTTGAGCACGACAAAGAGATGATCCTGTCGGCGGATCACGTCATCGATATCGGTCCGGGGGCGGGGCGGCACGGCGGCCGCATTGTGGCACAGGGCAGTCCTTCGGAGATGAAGCATTGTGATACCATCACCTGTGCGTATCTGAGCGGGATGCGGTCTATCCAGATCCCCCCTGAACGCCGAAAGGCAAATGGTACCCATCTTTTGCTTCGCGGTGCCAGAGGGAACAACCTCAAGAATGTTGACCTTCACCTTCCACTTGGAGTTTTTGTCTGCGTTACCGGTGTTTCAGGAAGCGGCAAGTCGAGCCTGATCAATGAAACCCTCTATCCCGTGCTCAGCCGCCATTTTTATCGTGCCGAAAAGGAGGCTTTGCCCTATGAGAAACTGGAGGGGATTAAGCAGCTGGATAAGGTTATCGAAATCGATCAATCGCCCATCGGGCGTACGCCACGATCTAACCCGGCCACCTATACCGGGGTTTTTGATGATATACGTAAATTGTTCTCTGCCTTGCCAGAGGCGAAAATCAGGGCATACAAACCCGGCCGCTTTTCCTTCAATGTGAAAGGGGGCCGCTGCGAAAGCTGTAAAGGCGCCGGGGTGAAGATCATTGAGATGAACTTTTTGCCCGATGTGCACGTATTATGCGAAGACTGCCAGGGCCGTAGATATAAGCGCGAAACCCTGGAGGTGCGCTATAAGGGAAAGTCTGTCAGCGATGTGCTGGATATGACCATCAATCAGGCAGTCGCGTTCTTTGATCATATCCCTTCCATTCTTCAGAAAATCAAAACCTTGAAAGACGTGGGCCTGGGATATATTACCCTGGGGCAACAGTCCACCACCCTCTCCGGAGGCGAAGCGCAGCGGGTTAAGCTTGCTTCTGAGCTGGCCAGAAAAGATACTGGAAAGACCCTCTATATTCTGGATGAACCAACCACCGGCCTGCATTTCGAAGATGTGAAAGTACTGCTCGATGTATTGAATAAGCTGGTGGAGAGAGGCAATACCATTCTGGTTATCGAACACAATATGGACGTGATCAAGGTTGCAGATCATATTGTTGACCTGGGCCCTGAAGGTGGAGAAAGAGGAGGGGAAATTGTTGCAGAAGGAAGCCCTGAAGAAGTGGCGCAATGTGAACGCAGCCATACCGGACGCTTTCTGAGGATGGAATTGAATTTGAACGAAATAAAAAAATGAAAATATGATGCAAAAAAACAAGCCAGATTTCTCGGAAGATGATATGATCCGGGATGCATTTTCTTCCAAAGATTGGAATGAGATCAAGACTTTCGACTCCTGGCAGATATTCAAGGTGATTTCAGAATTTGTGGAAGGCTTTGAAAAACTGGCCAAGATAGGGCCCTGTGTTTCAGTTTTCGGCTCTGCACGCTGCACCCCTGATTCGGCCGATTACCGGCTGGCTGAAGAAATTGCCTACCTGCTTACCAAGAAAGGCTTTGGGATCATCACCGGGGGTGGCCCCGGAATTATGGAAGCAGCAAACAAAGGCGCTCACTTCAGTGGGGGAAAGTCGGTGGGCCTGAATATCGAGCTGCCAATGGAGCAATATGCCAATCCCTTCATCGACAGCGATAAGCTGATCAATTTTGAATACTTCTTCGTCCGTAAAGTGATGTTTATGAAGTATGCTCAGGGATATATCGTCCTCCCGGGAGGATTCGGTACCCTGGATGAATTGTTTGAGGCCCTGACCCTGATCCAGACCCATAAACTCGTAAAATTTCCAATTGTATTGGTAGATACGGATTATTGGGGAGGACTGGTACAATGGATCAAAGACCGCCTGCTGAGTGAGGGTAAAATCAGTGAAGAGGATATGCATCTTTTCAGATTGGTGGATACGGCCGAAGAAGCAGTGATTGTGATTGATGAGTTCTATCGTAAATATGCACTGAAACCCAACTTCTAAAGAGATGGGCCGGGTCTGTTTCTTCTTTATGGCAGAAATCCCCTTGTTTTATATCTTTACATCTTAATCATCAGACATCTGAAAAGGTTTTCGCTCATACTGCTCCTGATCTTTTTCCTGGCGGAAGCACACGCACAGTATCGCCGTACCCGGATTTATCGCCCTACCGTGGCGATGGAGCAACCAGGCATCGGCATTTCTGTGGGCTTTCTGAATGCCCGGGGCGATATGGGCAGCCACGATATCCCGGTATCAACCTTCGGCGCCTCAGCCAGTTTGTCCTGGCGTTTCCGCGATCATTATGGCGTATCTGTAGATGCATTGGTAGGGAGAATCGGCGACCGCTTTAATTATCCTTACAAACAATACGACTGGATCTCCAGTATTGCTGAGTTTACCCTCAGAGGAAAGCTGCACCTGGAGCGGCTCTTTGAAATCGAGCGGTATAATATCTTTCCTTATGTGGGAACAGGAGCAGGCATACTGTTCTTTAAGTCTTATGGCAATAAATTCGATGAAAACGGGGAGCCCTACTTTTTCTGGAGAGATGGAACCGTGAGGACAGAATCGGAGTGGAATTTCGACTGGGAAACCGTGGATTTTCTGCTTCGCGATAACAATTACGAAACCTTGCTGAATCAGTTTAATCAATACAACAATTACACTTTTTTGATCCTGTTGGAAGGAGGGGCCAAGGTACGACTAACTGACCGCTGGCTTCTGAAAGCCGGAACCCAATACACCTTTACCTTTACAGATTACATCGACCACGACCTGGGCTACCGGGATGAAGCCCTGCAGATCAGAAGTCCTGAGAACACCGATAATGACGGATATTTCTTTACATCCCTTGGCGTGATTTACAGTTTTGGAGATACCAAAAACCGGAGGATGATCCGTCCGAGCAGGAGAAGGTGGTAAGCCCCCACTGATGCATTCCCACTGCTTCTTTAAGAAGGGCTGCATATCAGTCTATATTCAGCAAAGTGGCTTCAATGCCCCGTAAAGCTTTGCAGAGGGTATGTCCTTCCTTATTCCCGAACTATTGTTTGATGAATAATTTAGCTTTGCTGCGGATTTGTTGCCCACGGGCCTGGATGCTCAGCAGATAGGCACCCGGGCTCAGCCTGCTGAGCTCGAGATTGTGGTGTGAGGAAGGGGAGCGTAGCTCAGAATGAATGATCCTTCCGGAAAGGTCATAAATCTGCACTTCCCACCCATTGCCGGGATGAGGATGATTGATCTCGAGGTAGATCCTGTCCTGCGCCGGATTGGGAAACAGACGAAAATCGGGGATGTGTTGTGTGAGACCGGGTGGGAGGCCGGTGGGCAGGGAGGGTACTCCGTAATACAAGCTGAGGCCGCCGCGATAGTTGCCGATGATCATTTCCGGGATCCCATCCGAATCGAGGTCTGCCAGGCAGGGGGCCGAGCGTATTCCTTCGTCCATAAACTGCAGTAGATTGTCCACCAGCGTAAAATCCTGCTGCAATTGAATATTCCGGTAGTATGCGATTTGTCCTTTGTCGTTGCCCACGATCAGCCTGATGCTGTCCAGGGTATCCCGGAAGAAGGCCGGGACGCTGTACGCACTCCAGGTCAGATTCGGGTCGCGCACATCCACCCCGCCCAGGGTATCGGTGATATGCTGGAAGACGGGCTGTGAAGCTGTTCCAATATTCTCAAAATACACCAGGGTCCCCTCCTTGTTGCCGGAAACGAGGTCAGGAAGCTGGTTTCCGCTTAAATCAATAAATTGGGGAGCTGCTGCCTGCCCCACATCCAGGTTCTGGTATTGATGGCTTTCAAACTGCAGCTGCATAGGCTGCCCCGGACCGGCGTGGTTACGGTAAAAATCAAATGTGCCGTCCTCCCTGCCAATCAGCATATCCAGGTCCCCGTCCCCGTCCAGGTCGGCAAAGGCGGGAATGGCTCCGGTATGGTTTTGTGCCGACACATTGGCATAATCGCGGTCAATCAGCGTGAAGGCGGCTTGGGTGGCTGTGCCCGTATTGCGGTATAAGGCCAGAGAGGCCCGGAAGGAACTGTAAAGAAATCCCGAACTGTACCAGGAGGTATCGCGGTAGCCGAAGTTGCCCACAATCAAATCCAGCAATCCATCCCCGTCCTCATCAATCAACACAGGGTAGGAACCACCACCCAAATCGATCATTTCATCCTGCATCCAGGTTTCTTTGACGAAGGAGAAGAGCGGTGCATTGTTCTCCCCCTGATTTTCATAAAGCCATACGCTGTTGTAGTTGGAAGGCAGAATGGGACTGGGGTCGAAGGGACTGACCAGCAGTTCGTTGATGCCATCATTGTTGATATCCAGGTAACTCAATACCGGGAATGAGAAGAGGCGGATCGGACGCGTATTGGAGGGGAAGGCAGTGTCCTGGGAAACCATCACCGCCGAATCCGGAGTACCTCCGTTGATCAGGGCCACCACATTGGGGTAATCCACATCTCCGAGTACCAGGTCAACCAGGCTGTCTGCATTCAAATCCAGCAGAAGAAAAGTAGATCCCATATGGGTGACGGCTTCCGGATCAGGATTGTAGGGAATGGCGTCCAGGCTGTCGCAATCTCCTTTAAACGGGCAGGGTACATTCAAGTCGAGCTCATTGCTCGTCTCACTCTCAAATATGCGTCCCCAGCATTTATCGACCATCATAAAATCAAGACTGTCGGGAACGCCATATTTTTCCATCGACATATTCTTGTGAAATTCCACATAAGAGCCCAGGCCAAAGAAGGTAAGAATGTCCAGGTCCCCATCCCCATCCACATCATAAATCCCCGGATAATCCACATCGGTAAGAAAAATGTTGATGTAATTCACATAATAAAAAGAATTCAGCATTCCTGTCATCTGCTCAAACTTCAGGCTGGTATCCGACACATTGCGGTATACTGCTATGCCCCCGCCAAAGTGCGTATAGGTGAAGAGGTCGTTCTTTCCGTCCATATCATAGTCGCGCATAATCACCCAGTGCCGCAGGTAGGGGAAATCTGATATATACTCCGGAGCGTAGGTATAATCGGAACTATCGGGTGTACCTCCATTGATAAACGGCATCAATACATCTCCAACGCGGTCAAAGACGATCATATCCATTATGCCATCGCGGTTCAGGTCCACTTCAGCGAACTGACAGGAATTTATCCCTCCTAACCAGGGGTATTTCAAGGTTTTTCCATTTTCGATTACGGGGATATCGAATGCTCTGCGGAATCCCAGATCAAGGGTGTCCTGGGAATGAAGCACAAAGGGCAGAAGGGCAAGCAGGAGGGTGATGTTCAGGTTTTTCATACAGGGTATTTATCAGACTGTAAAGGTAGCTTGTTTGATTGAATGAATTATTCAGTTTAGCTTTATATTATCAGACACGCTGTGCTGCCCTGGCGTTGCCTACCCTCCAGCCCGGCTGGAAAACAGTCTTTCGGCTATGAAAGTTAAGCCTTTGTCCACCTCAGGCTGAATTGTGATATTGTGAATGATTGTTCTATATTTGCACCCTCAAAAAATTGCCGTAAACGCATAAAAAACAACTACAATGCAAAGTAAAGGTGTCATTAAGTTCTTCGCCATCGCATTTGCACTGGTTTGCCTTTTTCAGCTCTCTTTCACCTTTGTGACGCGGAGCATTGAAAAAGATGCCAGGGAATATGCCCGTAATGCACAGGCGGAGCGCCTGGCAGGTGAAGTGGCCGGGGGGGATGAGGTCAGGTTTCATTTTATGATGGACAGCCTGGCCAAGGTCCGCGAGCGTTACTACCTCGATTCGGTCTCTTCGGAAGAAGTGTTTAATATTCTGCTGCGCAGATATACCTATCAGGAGTGCAAGGAGCGCGAGCTGAACTTAGGCCTCGACCTGAAGGGAGGGATGAATGTTACGCTTTCGGTCTCCGTGGTCGATATTATCCGATCCCTTTCGGGCTACAGCGATGACCCCACCTTCAACCAGGCCATCAGTATGGCACTGGAAAAGCAGAAGTCATCCAACCGGAATTTTGTCAGCCTTTTTGCTGAAAGTTTTACAGAGATAGATCCGGACGCAAGGCTGGCCGCCATTTTTACCACCATAGAACTGAAAGACCGGGTTACTCCCCGTTCCACCAATGAGGAGGTGATCGAGATACTGCGGACGGAAGCTGATCAGGCTTTCGGGCGCACCCTGAACATTCTGCGTACCCGTATTGACCGGTTCGGAGTGGCGCAGCCCAATATTCAGGCGCTGGAGCAAAGCGGCCGAATCCTGGTGGAACTCCCCGGGATCAAAGAACCGGAGCGCGTGCGCAAGCTCCTGCAGGGAAGTGCTAACCTCGAATTCTGGGAAACCTATGAATTCGGCGAAATCCAATCCTATTTCGGGGATGCAAACACCAAACTGAAAAGCATTTTAGACAGAAACAGGGCTTTAGAACCCGAGGAAGAGGCTTCCCCGGATACCCTCGCCCTGACGGAAGATCCTCCGGCAATGGCAGAGGCTGAGGCTGAGACGGATATGCTCAACGATACCCTGGCATCGGAAGATACCGGCTCCAGTCTGCTCGATCAGCTCTCCGATACATCCGGACTGGGTGCCGACCAGGAATTGAGTCAGGCAGAATGGCGTAAGGAAAACCCCCTCTATGCCGTGCTGAATCCGGCTTATTTCCAGGATGAGAGCGGGCAGTTTTTTGCCGGCCAGGGCCCGGTGGTCGGGTATGCACTGATCCGCGATACCGGAACCGTAAACACTTACCTTTCGATGGTAAGGACGGTTTTCCCCCGCGATCTGAAGATGGCCTGGACGGTTAAACCCAACCGCAACCAACCCGATGTCCTCCAATTGGTTGCCCTGAAAGTGACCTCCCGCGACGGAACTCCACCCCTGGATGGCGATGCCATTGTGGATGCCCGTCAGGATTATAATATGAACGGCCAGGTGGAAATCTCTATGTCGATGAACAGCGACGGAGCACGTACCTGGAAGAGGTTGACCGGGGATAATATCGGGAAGTCCATTGCCATTGTATTGGACGACTATGTGTATTCCTTCCCGACGGTCAACGACGAGATTCCCAGCGGACGCTCGTCTATTACAGGGAACTTCACTGTGGAAGAAGCCAAAGACCTGGCCAATATCCTGAAAGCAGGAAAGCTACCGGCTCCGGCCCGCATCGTACAGGAAGAAGTGGTGGGGCCCTCCCTCGGACGGGAGTCGGTCACACAGGGCTTGCGCTCCTTCGTTCTTGCATTTGTACTGGTGCTGGTTTATATGATCTTCTACTACAGCCGTGCCGGGATGATCGCTGACCTTGCCCTGGTGAGCAACATCTTTTTCATCTTCGGGGTACTGGCTTCGCTCGGCGCTGTGCTTACCCTGCCGGGTATCGCCGGGATCGTTCTGACCATCGGGATGGCCGTGGATGCCAATGTGATCATCTTCGAACGAGTCATAGAGGAAATCCGAGCCGGAAAAGGGATACGTCTGGCTATTTCGGATGGATATAAAAATGCTTACTCCGCCATCATCGACGGGAATGTGACCACCCTGCTCACAGGAATCGTGCTATACACCTTTGGATCAGGTCCCGTGCAGGGTTTTGCCACTACCCTGATCATCGGGATACTTTCTTCCCTCTTCACAGCCATCTTCCTTACGCGCCTTGTTTTCGACTGGCTGCTCAGGAATGAAAAGTTGGTTAAATTCAACACCCGGATTACCGAAAATGCCTTTACCAAAGTCAATTTCGACTTTCTGAAGATGCGCCGGATGACCTATATCATCTCTGCCAGCATCATAATGCTGGGCGTGCTTTCCCTGAGCTTACGCGGACTGAATCTGGGGATCGATTTCACAGGAGGGCGTACCTATATCGTTCGCTTTGACCAGCCCGTGGAAAGTGTGATCGATGTGCGCAAAGCCCTAAGCGATGAATTCGGGGAAAATCTGGAAGTGAAGACCTTCGGGCCGAGTACCCAGCTGAAGATCGTCACCAAGTTTATGATCGATGAACGCTCGGAGTCGGTGGATTCCCTCGTGGCTGGCAAACTGTATACAGCCTTGCTCCCATATTATAATAATCCCATCGACAAAGCGCATTTTCTGTCGGATGTAGATGATCAGGAGCATAATCTGGGGATTCTTCAATCTCAGAAAGTAGGGCCAACCATCGCTTCCGATATCAAGCGGAATGCGGTAATGGCCATAATTTTTGCCCTGATTGTGATCTTCATATACATTGCTGTGCGATTCAGGCGCTGGCAGTTCGGCCTCAGCGGGGTAGCCGCCCTTTTCCACGATAGTTTGATCACGATCTCTCTCTTCTCTATGTTCTATAATCTGCTGCCCTTTAATATGGAGATAGACCAGGCATTCATTGCAGCCATCCTGACCATCATCGGATACTCCATCAACGATACAGTGATCATTTTTGACCGTATCCGCGAGTTTATCGGTCTGCACCCCAAAAAGGACCTGAAAGACAACATCAATAATGCCCTCAACAGCACGCTGGGACGAACCTTCAATACCTCGGGTACTACCTTGCTGGTATTGCTGATGATTTTCTTCTTCGGAGGAGAAATCATTCGCGGATTTACCTTCGCCCTGGCTATGGGAATTGTGATTGGTACGTATTCTTCTCTCTTCACCGCCAGCCCCATTGCCTACGATCTGATCACCTGGCAGGAGAAAAAGAAAGCACTGAAAAAGAAGAAATAAGCAATTCATTTGATAAGACTAAGTCCCGGTTCAGGCCGGGACTTTTTTTATCTTTGTCCCTTACTGAATATGAAAATGGAAAGCCTGCTTCTTTTCCTGGATATCAGCAGCGGAGAGTTTTTGCTTATCCTGGTAGCCATTGTGCTGGTCTTCGGACCGCGAAAGCTTCCAGAGATGGCTCGCCAGTTGGGTAAAGGGATGAATGAAGTCAGACGTGTAACCAATGAACTCCGCCGTGAGATCAGAGAAGAGGCCAAAAAAGCGGAAAGGGAGATGAACAGCGGCGAAGACGAAAAGAAAAAGGAGGCATCCTGAAGCTTGGTTTTTTGGTGTGAAATAAATCACTAATTTAGCAAGCCCCTGTAAATGGCGAATGGAATAAACCAATCTCTATGAAAATATTTCGCATCCTGACCCTGATGCTTTTCGCATCCCTCTTGGTTTCCCCTGAGATATCAGCCCAGCAGAAACGCAATTTTACCCAGGAAGCTGACCAGGCCTTCGATGACCAAATGTACTATACTGCGATTGATAAGTATAAAAAAGCCTATTCCAAGGTGAAGAGCAATCGCACTGAGAAAAAGCGAATCCTCTTCCAAATCGCTGAATGTTACCGGCTCACCGGAAATGCTAAAAGAGCCGAATCTCAATACAAAAGAATGATCCGTATCGGTTACCAGAAAACCAATCCCCTTACCCTGCTCTACTATGCGGATGCATTGATGGAAAATGAGAAGTATGCCGAAGCAGCTGAAAACTACCAGGCCTATATAGAGCTTGCTCCTGAGGATCCGCGTGGACGCATCGGCCTTGAATCTACCGAACTTACCGTGAAGTGGATGGAAAACCCCACCCGCTATGAGGTCACCAATGAGAAAAAATTCAATAGCCGCAGCGATGAGTTTGCCCCCATATATGCAGATAAAAAGTACAGCTCCATCGTTTTTACCTCCTCCCGTGAAGGATCCACAGGCAATCGCATTGATGACTGGACCGGACAAAATTTCAGCGATTTATATATTTCTCAGATCGACCGTAAAGGCGACTGGAGCAATCCGCAGTTACTGGATGAAGACCGTGCCGTTAATACAGAGGCCAACGAAGGTGCCGCCGCCTTCGACAGCAAATTCAATGTACTCTACTTTACCCGTTGTGAAGTAGGGAAAAAGGAAGTGCTGGGATGCCGTATTTATGAGTCCCGCAGAAAAGGAAGAGGCTGGGCCGAAGCGACAATGGTTCAGATTGACATTGACAGCAGTGTAACCTACGGCCACCCTACCATCACCAGCGATGAACTTACCCTCATCTTTGCCTCTGACCTGAAGGGAGGTTTTGGCGATAAGGACCTGTGGATGGCCACCCGCGACCGCAAAAGCAAGCCCTTCGGGAAACCGGTGAATATGGGAGCCAATATCAATACCCACGGCAATGAAATGTTCCCTATGCTTCGTAACGATACCCTCCTCTACTTCGCTTCTGACGGCCACCCGGGAATGGGCGGGCTGGATATCTTCAAAGTCAGCCTGAAAGATGGAAAATGGGGAAAACCCGAGAATATGAAGTTCCCGGTCAATTCTTATGCCGATGACTTCGGAATTACTTTCAAAGGAGAGGAAGAAAGAGGTTTTCTCACCTCCAACCGCAGCGGCGGCAGAGGAGCGCACGATCTCTACTCCTTCTTCGAACGCCCGCTCCTGTTCACCCTTGCCGGGAATGTCAGAGATGAGGAAAGCCTGCAGTTTATTGAAGGCGCCAAGGTTGTCCTGGAAGGCAGCGATGGCACGACCATCGAAACGCTTACCGGTAGCAGAGGGGACTACAGCTTTGACAATACACAGGTGCTGAAAAATACTTCTTATGAACTGAAGGTGAGCAAAGATGGCTATTTTGGAGAGTCGGCCCGGGAAACCACTGTAGGGCTAACCGAAAACAAGGATTTTACCATCAACTTCATCCTGGTGCCCATCCCGGAAAAACCCATTATTCTGCCTGAGATCCTGTATGATCTGGCGAAGTGGGACCTCAAACCCCAATATCAGGATTCCCTGATCGGCCTGATTCAGATTTTGGAAGAAAACCCGACCCTTGTGATTGAGCTGGCTGCCCATACCGACCACCGTGACACAGATGAAAGGAATGACACCCTGTCGCAGCGCCGTGCCCAAAGCGTTGTAGATTATCTTATCCTCAGGGGAATCCATCCCCAGCGCCTGGTAGCGAAAGGATATGGTGAAAGGGTGCCCCGCCGCCTTGAAAAGACGGTGACCAAAGCCGGATATACATTCCCGGCGGGTGCTGTACTCACCGAGAGTTATATCGCTCAGCTTCCGGGAAATGCAGTGAAAGAGGCGGCGCATCAGATGAACCGCCGGACAGAATTCCGCATTCTGAGGAAAGACTTTATACCCATCGCATCCGCTGAGGACGATACGGTGGCTGCCCAGATCAATCTGGTACTCAATCCAGATGAAAATGCCGTGGTAATCACACAGGAAAACGCTTCCTTTACCGCAGAGTGCATCATTCTGGGTTATACCCGCAACTTCTTCTATGATTCAAAGGTACAGGAGCTTCAGGTATCCCTCGGCCTGGCCAGGGAACTGCTGCGAAATCGTTCCATTACCAAAGATGATTTTGTTGGTGACGTGGAGACCATCCTCGGTGGAGGAACGATTGCAGATCAGGCGATTTTCAACCTGAAAACCCTTCGCATCGGAGACAATATCGTGACCGGACTGCAGGCCAAGGTAGTTCACGATCTTTCATATCCCGTCGTGCTGGGTGACAGCATCCTGGATCGCTTTGGTACCTATCAGGTCGACAAAGAAAACAACCTGATCATTTTCAGGTAGCTATAATGAATTTATTTTCTGGGAGCGTTCCGGTATGGCCGGAATGCTTCTTTTATTTTATGTGCTATGAACCCAGAAGCTTCGCGCTATGCCAGTCGTGGGGTGTCCAGCTCCAAACAGGATGTGCACCGGGCCCTGCAACATTCGGAAGAAGGCCTCTTCCCGGGTGCTTTCTGTAAGGTGCTCCCTGATTATCTGGGAGGAGACCCTGACTATTGCAACATCATCCACGCCGATGGTGCCGGCACCAAATCCTCTCTCGCCTACCTGTACTGGAAGGAAACCGGCGATCTGAGTGTGTGGAAAGGCATCGCCCAGGACGCCATCGTAATGAACCTGGATGATGTGCTATGCGTGGGTGCCACCAAGGGTTTTCTGCTCTCTTCCACCATCGGAAGAAACAGAAACCTGATCCCCGCTGAGGTCATCGCTGCGATCATCGAAGGAAGTGAAGCCTTTCTGCAAAAGATGCGTGAGCACGGCATCGATATATGGTCGGGAGGGGGAGAGACCGCCGATGTGGGTGACCTGGTCCGGACCATCATCGTGGATTCTACCCTGACTGCGCGTATGCCGCGGAATGAAGTGATCAACGCCCGCCGTATCCGTGAAGGAGATGTGGTAATCGGGCTGGCTTCCTTCGGCCAGGCTGCCTGGGAAGAGGAATACAATGGAGGGATGGGCAGTAACGGCCTGACTTCGGCGCGGCACGATATCCTCAACCATACCTATGCGGCACAATATCCTGAAAGTTTTGACCCGGCTATTCCTGAAAGTCTCAGCTATACCGGGACCCGGCTGCTCCAGGAGGAGATCGATGGGGTTCCCGTTGGAAAGCTAATCCTCTCACCTACCCGTACCTACGCTCCTCTGCTCCGACAGCTCCTTTCAAGCCTGCGAGCAGAGATTCACGGGATGATACACTGTACCGGAGGAGGACAGACCAAGGTGCTGCGTTTTATAGAAAACCTCAATGTGGTCAAGGATGACCTCTTTGCACTTCCCCCCCTCTTTCGCCTGATTGAAGAAGAGTCGGGTACGGGAAGGGCTGAAATGTATCAGGTGTTTAATATGGGGCACCGGATGGAGATATACCTGCCTGAACAATATGCAGCTCAGGTAGTTGATCTTGCCCGCGAGATGAAGATCGAAGCCCGTATCATCGGTCGTTGCGAAGCGGCCTCAGGCAGTAAGCTTACGATACGGGATGATAAGGGCGAATATGTGTACGAAGGATAAATGAACTTTTAGAACAAACAATGCTAAAGGATAAGTTAGAAGCCCTGTATCAGCGCTTCCTGGAGATTGAAGCCCTGATGAATGATCCCAAGGTAAGCGGGGATATGAAACGCTTTATTAAGCTCAATAAGGATTACAAAGAATTGCTGCCTATCGTCCAGGCTTACCGGACTTATGCAGACATCCTGGCCAATATGCAGTCGACCAAAGAACTGCTCCAAAAGGAAAAGGATGAAGAATTCAGGGCTATGGCACGCGAAGAACTGCATTCGCTGACCCAGGCCCGGGAGGATATGGAAGAAAAGGTTCGTATCCTGTTGATTCCGAAAGATCCGGAAGACAGCAAAAATGCCCTGATGGAGATAAGGGCGGGTACCGGGGGGGATGAAGCCAGCATCTTCGCCGGAGATCTGTTCAGACTATACAGCAAGTACTGCGAAAAACGGAACTGGAAGGTTGAAGTAGTGGATTTCACTGAAGGCACCGTAGGCGGGTACAAAGAGATTATTTTCAATGTGATTGGTGATGATGTGTATGGTGTTCTGAAATACGAATCGGGTGTTCACCGGGTTCAACGGGTTCCTCAAACGGAGACGCAGGGCAGGATTCATACCTCTGCCGCCAGCGTGGTAGTGCTTCCTGAAGCGGATGAGGTGGATGTGGAGATCAAAGCTGCGGATATCCGCAAAGACACGTTTTGCTCCTCAGGCCCCGGGGGACAGTCGGTGAATACGACATACTCCGCAGTGCGTCTCACTCATATCCCAACCGGCATTGTAGCCACCTGCCAGGATGAGAAGTCTCAGATCAAAAACCTGGAAAAAGCAATGAAGGTGCTCCGAAGCCGCATCTATGAAATCGAAATGCAGAAGCACCTGGATGAAGTTTCCGGAAAAAGGAAAACAATGGTTTCCACCGGCGACCGCTCGGCCAAGATCCGCACCTATAACTGGCCGCAAAACAGGGTGACCGATCATCGTATCAATATGAATGCTACCCTCCAAACCGTGATCAACGGTGAGATCGACGATCTGATTGAAGCTTTGCAGATGGCTGAAAACGCGGAGAAGCTTAAAGAAATGGTCAGTGAATAACCCTTCCACACCCCAAAAAAAATGAAAAAAGAAGTCCTGCTTGATCTGATCCGTTACAAAAAATCCTTCTTATGTGTCGGCCTCGACAGCGATCCGGAAAAATTCCCGGCCCATCTGCAGAAAGAAGATGATCCGGTTTTTGCATTCAACAAAGCCATTATCGATGCAACTCTGCCCTATGCCGTAGCATACAAACCGAATATGGCCTTTTATGAAAGCCGCGGTGCAGACGGCTGGAGGAGCCTGGAGCGCACAATGGATTACCTTCAACAGCTCGAACCCCGCCCTTTTATTATTGCCGATGCCAAACGCGGAGACATTGGCAATACCTCTGCGATGTACGCCCGGGCTTTCTTTCAGCATCTGAATGCTGACGGAGTCACCCTGTCTCCCTATATGGGAGAAGACACCGTTTCCCCCTTCCTGAATTTCCCCGATAAGTGGGCCGTGATCCTGGCACTGACCTCCAATAAAAGCGCCCGTGATTTCCAGATGCTCAGGCCCCGTCAAAGTCGTTTCGGGAAGCTGTTTTGCCGTCGCGGGGCTTCTTCCCGCACCTTATACGAATGCGTACTGCGCCGAGCGATGCAGTGGGGCAGCCCTGAGAATACAATGTTTGTGGTGGGGGCTACCCAGGCAGAAAGGCTGGAAGGCATCCGCAAAATCGTTCCGGAGCACTTTCTTCTGGTACCGGGAGTAGGGTCTCAGGGAGGAAGCCTGGAGGATGTGGCCCGCTATGGATTGAACAAGGAATGCGGATTACTCGTCAATGCCTCCCGCAGCATTCTGTTTGCCTCCAAAGGGGAGGATTTTGCGGAGGCTGCCGCTGCAGAGGCAAAAAAGATGCAAACACAAATGGCTGGCCTCTTAGCTCAATTCAGCCGCCTCGGCGAGCAAAGAAATGAACAAGGTATAGCCTAGCTTTTTGTTTAGTGCGCAGGCACAGCAAAGCCAGAAGGTCAGAAGGTCAGAAGGTCAGAAGATCAGAAGGTCGGAAGACCAGGAGATCAGTTTGTTCTGAAGGTCAGGAGACCAGCAGGTTTGCAAGGCTAACTTTGAAGAGTTGAAGGTAAGTGGCTTAGTTGGCGGATAGGCAAGGCAGCCTTAACTTTTACTCGGGCATAACGCGAGAGAAGGTCCCCAAGCATAGCAAAGGGCTGCCTCACGAAATAAGACAGCCCATTTCCATTATTAGGTTTGGGAGGGCTTATTCGACAATGGTAACCCAGTTGTGAATGTCTTCTTCTTCTCCAGCCTGAATCGCTTGCAGTTTGTGGAACAGCTTGGTAGAGACGGGGCCGGCCTTTCCGTCCTTGCAATAGGTATATCTCTTATCCGTGTCCCGGTCGTGGATCTCCTTAATCGGTGAAATGACGGCAGCAGTACCACAGGCTCCCACTTCTTCAAATTCAGCCAGTTCTTCCACATAAATGTGTCGGCGTTCCACCTTCATCCCCAGGTCTTCGGCCAGGGTAATCAGGCTTTTATTGGTGATGGAAGGCAGGATGGAGGGAGAGCCCGGAGTAACATAAAGATCTCCTTTAATTCCAAAAAAATTAGCCGGACCTGCTTCATCGATATAGGCCTTTTCCTTGGCATCCAGGAAGAGTGCGGCTGCGTAGCCTTCCTGATGTGCCCTCAGGCCCGCAGGGAGGCTGGCTGCATAGTTACCACCTACTTTGTACTGACCCGTGCCCAGAGGAGCAGCCCGATCATAATCCCGGGCAATCTGAACCTTCACCGGATTGAAGCCTTCTTTAAAATAAGGGCCTACCGGGCCCACAAAGACCATAAACAAATACTCCTCGGCAGGTTTAACCCCCACCTGTGGACCTGTCCCGATCAAGAGGGGCCGGATATACAGGCTTGCTCCTGATCCGTACGGGGGGACGTATTTGCTGTTCATCCTGACGGCAGTGAAAACAGCCTCCCGGAAAAGCTCGATGGGCGGCTCTGCCATCACCACACCCCTGGCTGAACTTTGCATCCTTTTCGCATTGTCCTCCCAGCGAAAGAGGCGTACTTTTCCATCCTTGCCCCGAAAGGCCTTCATTCCCTCAAATGCTTCCTGCCCGTAGTGCAGACAGGTAGCCGCCATATGCATTGTGATCTGTTCGGAAGAAGAAATTTCCAGTTCTCCCCACTTGCCATTTCTGAAATAGCAACGTACGTTGTAGTCGGTCTTGTAGTAAGCAAAAGGGAGTCCCCCCCAGTTAATGTTTTCCATATTGTGTGTTTTTTTTATGAGAAAAAAAATGCTTCACATCAGCCAGGCTAAGATATAAAATTTACCTTGACCCGGTCTCAAATCCATTTCTTCCAATGCAAAGAAAAGCCACATCACACTCCGAAATCCTGCCAAACGGGATGACGAAGTACCCGGAAGAAATCGCATTGCTGGCTGTGGATCTGGGGGTTCGTACCGGGTTTGCCTGTTTCTCGAATGTCCCTTCCCTGCGCTGGTATCAGTCTGCCAACTTTGGCAATGCCGCCAGGATGCGCAAAGCCATTCCCTCTATCCTTGGCCGTTGGCCCGATCTGGCCTTTTTGGTGATTGAAGGAGGCGGAGACCTGGCCAGGCCCTGGATGAAAGAAGCCGCCATCAGAGACCTGGAGGTGCGTATCGTCAGTGCTGAGGAATGGCGAAAAGACATCCTCTACCCTCGTCAACAAAGAAGCGGTGTACAGGCAAAACAAAATGCGCTAACCCTTGCAAGAACGGTGATTGATCAGCTCGGGGCAAGCAAACCGGCAACCCCCCTCCAGGATGATGTGGCGGAAGCCATCCTATGCGGGTATTGGGCCATAGGAAAGAAAGGCTGGGTCAACCCGACAGTGCTCCCCTGAGTTTATTGTCAAATTGACAGCCCGGCACCGATGGCACATCCTTTGAAAGCAAGGCACCCGATCCATAAAAATATCTGAAAATGCATAAAGGAAAGATCAATGTTCAGACGGAAAACATTTTCCCCATCATCAAAAAATTCCTCTATTCCGATCACGAGATATTCCTTCGGGAGCTTATATCCAATGCCGTGGATGCCACACAGAAACTTAAAATGCTGGCATCCAGTGGTAATGTGAAGGGTGAATTAGGCGATCTGACTATCGAAGTCCTGCTGGATAAAGAGAAGAAAACCATCACCATCCGGGACAAAGGGATAGGGATGACGGCGGAGGAAGTGGAAAAGTATATCAACCAGATCGCCTTCTCGAGTGCCGAAGAATTCATTTCCAAATTCAAAGGCAAATCGGAAGCAGATGCCGCAGCCATTATCGGACATTTCGGTCTGGGATTCTATTCCAGTTTTATGGTGGCGGAAAAGGTGGATATCTATACCAAAACATATAAAAAGGGTGCAGGTACTAAAGGGGTGCACTGGACCTGTGACGGAAGCCCCAATTATGAAATGACCGAGTACGAGAAGACGGAAAGGGGCACAGATATCGTATTGCAAATCGCAGAAGATTCAACGGAGTTCCTGGAAGAAGACCGGATACTCAGTCTGCTGAAGAAATATGCCAAATTCCTTCCTGTTGCCATCCGTTTTGGCGATGAGCAGAAGTATGAAAAGGTGGAAGGGGAAAAGGATGAGCAGGGCAACGATAAGTATGAATACCACACCCAGCCGCGCATCATCAACAATACCGACCCGGCCTGGAAGAAAAAGCCTGCGGAGCTGACGGATGAAGATTACAAGGCCTTCTATCGCGAATTGTATCCGATGACCTTCGAGGAGCCGCTCTTCCATATTCATCTGAATGTGGATTATCCCTTCAACCTGACCGGCATCCTGTATTTCCCAAAGGTGAAACGGAATATGGAGGTACAAAGGGATAAGATCCAATTGTACAGCAACCAGGTTTTTGTCACAGATGAGGTGGAAGGCATCGTCCCGGATTTCCTTACGCTTCTGCACGGAGTGATTGATTCTCCGGATATTCCATTAAACGTTTCCCGCAGTTATCTCCAGAGCGATGGCAATGTGAAGAAGATCTCCAGCCATATTATGAAGAAGGTGGCCGACAAACTGGAGGAGCTCTTCAAACACAAAAGAGAGGATTTTGAGAAGAAGTGGGATGATATCCGTGTTTTCATACAGTACGGGATGATCTCGGAAGAGAAGTTTTATGAAAGGGCCGAAAAGTTTGCCCTGTTGAAGAACCTGGAAGGAAAGTATTTCACCCTGGAAGAATACCGCGCCCATATCCTGCCGCTTCAGGAGGACAAGGATAAAAAGGGGGTGTATCTCTATGCTTCGGACCCCAAGACACAGCACAGTTTTGTGCGCAAGGCCAAAGAGAAGGGCTATGATGTCTTGCTGATGGATGGTACCCTCGACAATCACTTCATCAATATGCTCGAGCAGAAACTGGAGAACAGCCGTTTTGTGAGGGTGGATTCCGACACGGTGGAAAAGCTGATTCCTAAAGACGAGGAGGTTCCATCCAAGTTGAGCCAGGAGGAGCAGGAAAAGATCAAGCCCTGGATTGAGGAAGCGGTGGACAAGGAGCGTTTTCACGTGGTTTTTGAAAGCTTGTCGCAAGATGAGATGCCGATGATGATCACCCGTCCTGAGTTTTTGCGCAGGATGAAGGATATGTCGGCCATTGGCGGCGGAATGGATTATATGGGCGGTCTTCCTGACAGCTTCAATCTTGTGGTGAACAGCAATCACGCGCTGGTGGTTGATTTGCTTAAAACGGAGGATGAGTCGGTGCGTAAGGAGAGGATCAGTCAGATGACGGATTTGGCTTTGCTTTCGCAGCAGATGCTGGAAGGGGAGGACTTGACGGCTTTCATTGAGCGCAGCCTGGGGATGATACGGTAGCGCACACGCATTGAGGCAGGCCGATTAAGTCATAAGTAATAAGTCAGAACGCATAAGTAATAAGGAGGAGGAAGATAAGCACGAGCACGAGCGCGAGCACGAATTAATCAGACCCTGAAGGGGTCGCCCTTGCTTAGCATCCCAGACCGATCGGATTCACAAGCCCCGAAGGGGCGGCCCTTTTAAGTAATAAGTCAGAACTCATAAGTCATAAGGAGATGGAAGAGGAGTGACGACTCTGATGATGGGATGGGGAAACGTATTGAACCATTCAACCATTGATCTTTGGCCCGTGATCGTTGGTCCTTGGTCCTTGGTCCTTGTGAAAAAATATCTCCCGCAGATTTCGCAGATCGGCGCAGGTCAGAAGGCCAAAAGGTCAACTCTATTTAGGCAAGCTCACACTGCTCACTGAACACTGAACACTGAACACTGAACACTGAACACTGAACACTGAACACTGATCACTGATCACTGTTGCTTCAGAATCAGATAGCCTATGCGGCAATCGAGGCATCTTTTATGGCTGCAATAGGACTGGTAGAGCTCAATCAGGCCCTGCGATTCGGTTCCGCTCATCTTTTCGAGCTTCAAGGCTTTCCATTGTCTTGTCACCTGATTGTCTTCCGGCGGCAGGGCTTCCAGAATGCCTAAGGCCCTCCTGACCCAATGGTGGTCTTCTTCAGATATCCCAATGGCTGTCAGTGCGGGAGCGAGCCAGTTTGCAGCCAGGGCCGTTTTGAATTGCAGACCCAATTGTTTTGGGTAAGAGCGGCCTGATGGCCTTCCTGGAAGGAAGTGCTCGTCCCAGTAGGATGAAGCCTGCACATCAAAAAATCCCGGAGCGGTGCAGGCATCAATGCCTTTTAGCCTTTCCTCAATCGGTTTGACCTGACCGGCAAGCAATTGGGCCAGCATAGAGATTCGAACCGATGGGAATGAATGAGGTCGCATTCGAAGCAAAGACCAGTCAGAAGCCTGCAAGGGGCTGATACCCCGGGCAAGCCGGCGGCCTTCGGAACGACAATGCCGCACATAGTCATCTTCCGGAGCCTCATCCAGCAAACCACTCAGGTAGAGCAGCAAGGCTTCTGTCAGACCGGGGTCCGTCAGGGAGGTGTTATCGAGCTCCCGGTACTTTCTGAAGAGCCGCATAAACGGCTCGGTATTCACCGGCAATCCGAAAGCCCTGAACAGGTATTCCAGGATCAGGGAATTCCATTGCGCCGGGTGACCTTCTATGCGTGCCAGCATCTCCCGGGCTTTTCGCTCGAGGCGCTCCAGGGCCAGCCTGCCAAGCCAGGGAAGTAAAGGAGGCCAATGAAGCAAGGGCAGGAGTGGGTAGCAGGGGATTTGGTTGCTGCTCTGCATCAGCGCTTCATAACGTGCAAAGAAGTCCTTGCTCAGATAAGCTGAAAGCGCAAGACAGGAAAGCTTTCTGGCGGCCTGGGTGAATATCTCCACATCTTCTTCCATCACAACGTGCAGTATGACATTGTTGTATTTGGGATCGCTACAGTGCTGATGCCGCTTCCAGTCGCTCGCCTTCCAGTGGATCTCCACATTGCCTGCCCAAAGCGTGCCCCCAATTCTCAGCCTGGCGTTCAAAAAGTCAGGCCCGGCATTGCCATTGGAGACCCCGGGATGGACCACTTCCAGGCTCTCCCCATCCCCGGTATGGAAATGCCTTCCGCACAGCCTGTGCTTCCAAACATAAGCAAGCAGTTCTTCTTTCATTATCATCGTTTTAGGAAAACAGACGATCTACCCACCCCAAAACGGAAAAAGACGCTTCATTTCTGAAAAAAACAAAACTTGCAATGTTGAGGAAGCCTCCCTATCTTTGTCCGTAGCTTGCAGGGAAGAGAGTATGATAATGGCTGAAATCCATTCCCGATTATCCGGAATCATTGACAGTTTAGCGCAGCTTAGGAAAGAGCGGGATGAGCTGAAGAAAGAGATACACAAGATGCGCGAGGAATTGAAGGAAAAGGCAGCAAGAGCCGAGCAACTGCAGGCAGAGTTGGAAGAAAAGGTGAAAACCATTCATATATTGCAGACCGCAAATTCGTTGAACTCAAGTGAAGACAAAGAGGAAGCGAAAAAACAGGTCGATGATTTATTGCGGGAAATAGACTACTGTCTGAAATTATTGGATAGTTAATCAAACGGATAATACAATGGAGCGTTCCATTTCCGTAATCATAGCAGACCGGCCATACCGGTTAAAGGTGACGGAAGACCAGGAAGAAAAGGTCAGGAAAGCTGCCAAACTGATCAACCACACGATGAAAGAGCTATCAGGGGTGTATCATTTCAGGGATAAGCAGGATCTGCTGGCGATGGCGGCTTTACAGGCTGCTGTGCAAAAAGATGCTGATACCCTTGAAAATGAGGCACAGCAAGAACAGATCCTGACGGCAATACAGAAGATTGAAACATTGGTTTCCGGCCTTTGATTAACCATTCTCGTTCTTTGCATAAGACGGAAGATATACCCGCATTAATCGCTCAATGTTTGTAAACTCAACATTACAACCATTAGGGTTTTGCTCATAGTTTCCTAAGACAGGCCGCAACCTCAGGGTATCCTCACGGAACAGCGGAAGTTTGAATAAACTGGCGACCCTATACGTGTCAATTTGGGGTTTACTATAACTCCGAAGATTATGCGGGTTTTTTTTATTCCCTCATCGACCACCGCTTTGTCCTCTCTTTAACATTATGGGAGAAAAACTATGGATACGATTATTCAGGTGATTATTGCCGGGCTGGCAGGCCTTGGGGCAGGCGTATTGCTGGCCAGCATCTTCATCAAAAAGTCGGCACTCGGCAAAAGTGCACGCATCCTCAGGGAAGCCGAGGAAAAGGCAGAAGTGATCCGAAAGGAAAAACTGCTTCAGGCTAAAGAAAAATTCCTGCAACTGAAGTCGGAACACGAACAGCTCATCAATGAGCGCAACAATCAGCTTCAGCTGAACGAAAACCGCTTCAAGCAAAGAGAGTCGGCCCTTTCCAAAAGGATAGAAGAAACCCAGCGCAAACAAAAAGAAGTAGAAGCCATCCGCAATAATCTCAATCAACAACTTGAGATCGTCAGCAAAAAGCAGGAAGAGCTCGACAAAGCTTCCCGGCAGCATATTGAGCAGTTGGAAGCCTTGAGCGGGCTTACAGCCAATGAAGCCAAGGAACAACTCATCGAAGCCCTGCGGGAAGAGACCAAGTCGGAAGCCAGTGTCCTGATTGCAGACATTGTGGAGGAAGCCAAGATGACGGCCCACGAAAAGGCCCGTAAGATCGTCCTGGAAACCATCCAACGTACCGCCGTGGAGCACGCCAATGAGAATTCCGTTTCAGTATTCCACCTGGAAAGCGATGAAATTAAGGGGCGCATCATCGGACGAGAAGGAAGGAATATCCGTGCCCTGGAAGCCTTGACCGGGATCGAGATTATTGTGGATGACTCTCCTGAGGCCATTATCCTTTCCGGCTTTGACCCGGTACGCCGCGAAATCGCCCGTCTTTCGCTGCATAAGCTGGTCACCGATGGACGGATTCATCCTGCACGCATCGAAGAAGTGGTGGCCAAAACCCAAAAACAAATTGAGCAGGAAATCGTGGAAACCGGAAAACGGACTTGCATCGACCTGGGAATTCACGGTATGCATCACGAACTGGTGCGGATGATTGGCAGGATGAAGTATCGTTCTTCCTATGGACAGAACCTGCTGATGCACTCCAAAGAAGTAGCAATGCTTTGTGCCACAATGGCTGCGGAGCTCGGACTCAATCCCAAACTGGCCAAAAGAGCCGGCTTACTGCACGATATCGGAAAGGTTCCCGAGAATGAACCCGACCTGCCTCACGCCCTGCTGGGAATGAAGCTGGCAGAGAAATACAAGGAAAAACCGGAGGTGGTCAATGCCATTGGGGCACACCACGATGAAATTGAGATGGAGTCGCTGATTGCACCCATTGTACAGGTCTGTGATGCGATCTCCGGTGCTCGTCCGGGCGCCCGCCGGGAAGTGGTGGAAGCCTATATCAAGCGCCTTAACAATCTCGAAGAGCTTGCCCTGTCCTATCCCGGAGTCGTAAAAACCTATGCCATTCAGGCCGGCCGCGAACTCAGGATGATCGTCGGTGCCGACAAGGTATCCGATCAGGAAGCCAACCAGATCTCCCAGGATCTGTCCAAAAAGATTCAGGATGAAATGACCTACCCTGGACAGATCAAGATCACGGTGATCAGGGAAACCAGGGCGGTGGCTTTTGCTAAATAACAGCAGGCAGTCGGTTCAACGGGAAACCTGCCCCTGCCCGGCCAGGCTTGCTCTAAGATCGTAAAGCGGATTCCATTTTAATAATGCATAATCCACGCCGCTTTCCACCAGGAGGGCGGCGTTGTTTTTGGAAATATAGCTGACCGAAGCATCAAACAGCATCACATCTACCGGATAATCGGGCAACCACTGGTGAAGACGCTGTAAAGCTGCCTTATCGGTTATGAGTATCCGTTTTTGCTCCTCCGGAAAAGCGGGGCGATACAGCCAGGGCTCTGATAAGTAAAAAATAAGCACTTCCGCTGTAACACAGGCCTGCCGCCCTTCTCTGTCTTTTCCTCCCGGCTTGGCGGTATCCACCATTCTCAGGTTTCTTTGCGGCACTCCGGCCCAGCGCGCCCACTCCCGCATTGCGTTCGGTAAGGTTCCATCGGAAAAGCCATCAAGCGCATACATCTCTGCCTTCCTTCCTTCCCGAGACAGCACCACCGGATAGCCCTGCTCCATTCTCAGCCAGAGTTCGCTGCCTTTGCCCTGCTTTGCCTTTTGGATCATTCCTGCTGTGCTCCAAAAGATCAAAACCATTGGAATCCAAAAGGTGAGCGATGCTGCAGCACTTTGCCTTACAGCGCTAAGCAGAAGGAGAAGTAACAGGTAAAAGAAACAAAGATCCAGGGAAGTAAAGCGGATGTGCTCAGGATAGCCTCCCGGGAGTGATGCAAAAAAGGCCGTTACCTGCTGCATCCCTTCCAGAAGAAGGATAAAGAGCCCGACAAGCGCCCGACATTCCAAGCCCATCAATTGCAGCAGCAGACTGAGTATCCCTGTGTAGATAGAGAGGGTCGCCAGGGGAAGGCTCAGCAGATTGGAAGGCAGAAACCATAATGGAAATGCGTGGAAATGGAAGAGACTGACACCGGATGTTCCGGCCTGAGCTACAACGCTCACCACCGCCATCCCACCCAGCCATTTCCTCCCTCTGCCACTTCGGAAACTCAGCAAGGTCATCAATGGATTTGTAAATGTCATTATGGCCGCCACAGCCAAAAAGGAAAGCTGGAAGCCGGCAGAGAAGAGCCATTCCGCCTGGATCATAAGCATTAGGAAGGCTGCTCCCGCCAGAATATTCAAGCCCTCTGTTTTCCGGTTGATCATACGCGACAGGGTGTAAAGGCTGAGCATTGCAGCTGCCCGGGTGACAGAAGGGGCCAGGCCGGTGAGTAGGGCAAAGAGGATCACCCCCGCCAGTGGAATCAAATCCATCCACCTGCGTCTGCGATGTGGGCGCAACAAGAGGTGAAGCAGAAACAAGGCTGCACCATAGACCGTCGCTGTATGCATCCCGGAAACGCAAAGCACGTGAACGACACCTGACTTTCTGAAGTCAGCTGAAACACCTTCATCCAGTCCGGATTTTTCGCCTATGATCATCGCAGCAGCCAGGCCGGCTTTGAGGCTGTCCTGCATCATCGCATAGAAATGATGGCGGAGCCTCTCCTGTTGCTTGCGTCCCCATCGGCGAGGATGCCAGGCTTGCGAATCTTTATACAAGCACACTTCATCGGTATGCAGGTAGGCTTGATGACGTACCCCCTGCCTGGCCAACCATTTACTGTAGTTGAAGCCTCCTGCGCTGTTCCTTTCCCTGATCTCACGAAAGCGAGCCGGGATCAGGTATTGCTGTCCGGGCAACAAGACCGGCAGGCTGTCGCCATACAAGCTGAGCCTGAGATTGCCCCGGCAAGGCCACACCGTATCCTCTTGCATCAGTGCGTCTACAGCGACGGTAGCAGAAAGCCTTCCCCTGCTTTGCTTTGCAGGCTCCCTGATGCTGATCAAGGCGAATTCGCCCTCTGTATCGCTGTAATGAGCAGAAATATCGATCTGCATCGCCAGGGCTCCCTGCCATATCCCTGCCAGGAAAAAGCCGAGATAAATAATCAAGCCCGGAACCCATCGTGTGGAAGTACCAAAAAAATACCGGAAGAAAAAGGCAGCGGGAAGCTGCAACAGCAGGAAAGTGGAGGCCAGGATTGCTCCGCCTGAAAAGGAAACAGAATATACTACTGACCAAGCGATTCCGGCTGCAAAAGGCAGCAGAAGGCGGAACATCGTAAACCCTGAATAATGCATCGCATCTCTGTTTTACTTAAACAGACGATGCAGAAGGCCAAAACGGAAAAAATCAGTGTAATCCTTTAATATGAAGCGCTGAATGAGGGACAATGCGTACTCCCTGGTAATAATGCCTGATGACCTCTTGATAATCAAAACCCTTTTCAATCATACGGATGGCGCCTTGCTGGCTCAAGCCAACCCCGTGTCCCCAGCCTTTCCCGCGAAAAACAAGAAAATCACCTTGCGGCTCTATTTCAAACCAGGTGGAACGGAATTGCCAATCGGCACGGATTTCCTTCAGAGGGATACCGGGGAGCAGATGGGTTTTACGCTCTTGCTGCTCGAAGCGAATGAGCTGGCCAATGATCTCCTCTTCCCAGGCAAGGTGGTACTTATTGCCCAGATAAGCCAACCATTTCGACAAGGGGATGGTATCCTGCCAGGCTGCTTTTGACATCACCAGTCCGAAACTGTCGTTCACGGCCTTCAGGTAAGGCAGGGATTGCGACCATACATCTTCAGAATTCAGGGTCATCCCACCTGAGTTAGAGTGAAAAGCCGCCGTAATGAGTGCACCACTGCTGTCCACAATCACATCACCCCGGGTTAAAGCGGCTGACTCACGGATGATAGGGAGAGTACATCGGTTTTTATACACCTGGCAATGCTCGGCATCGCAAAGGTGAAAGCCTTCTGCTTTATGGCGGTTCAGGTTATTCAGCGCATAGGTTCTGGATATAATATCCTGGACCTTATAATACTCGGGCACCTCAATTCTTCCTACTTCAGAAAGCACCACACCGGCGACATACTTTTCCAGGTCTACCCGATTTACCAGTACCAGCCTGTTTCCTTTCACCTGAACGATCAGATGATCATCATAATCCCTTTCCCGCTGCCCCGGAATGTTCAGTCGAAAAATATTCTCTTCGTGGCTGCCCCGGATTGTGAAACCCGCTTCGCTTGCCAAGTGGCGGTTATTGCGGAACAGTGCCACCTTCCCGCCTTCAGCTCGAAGGCTAATATCCTGAAAACGGGATAAAGTCTTCTGAAAGCCTCCACCTTCAATGTGATAATAACCCTTGACCACGGTGAAGTGAACTTCGCTGGTGTTGGTCTGGGAAAACACACGCACGTCGATCTTTTGCGCCGCCAGGTAGGCAGGCAGGCAGCTCAGCATAATGGCAAGCCAGAGCAAAAAGGTCAGTGGCCTTCTCATTCTACCGGAGTTTTTGTCAGATGTGCAAAGATAAGCCTGGCAGTGCGTGTGGAGGCACCAGGTCCTCCCAGCAAATCCTGCAAAGCCGCCAGATCCAGTTTCATCTGCCTGCGTGCAGGAGTGTCCGCAAGCAAGGGCTCCAGCTCCCGTTCTAAGCTCAGAATATTCATCTCTTTCTGAATCAGTTCCGGGATAATCATCCGGTCCATAATCAGATTAGCCAGGCCAATGAAGCGGATTTTAATCAGTCGCTTTGCGATTTGGTAAGAGAGCCATCCGGCCTTGTAACAGATCACCGAGGGCAAACCGAAGAGTGCCGTTTCGAGGGAAGCGGTCCCGGAAGTAACTGCAGCAGCCTGGGCCAGCGAGAGCAGTTTGTAGGTATCTCCCCTTAATGATCTCACCGGAATGTCTTTGTAAAATTTTTGATAATAGGAAGGAGAGAGTGATCCTACTTCAGCCACGACAAACTGGAAACCGGGAAAGCGTGCCACCAGCTCCAACATAACAGGCAGCATCCGGTCCACCTCCTGCTTCCTGCTACCGGGCAAAAGGGCCACTACAGGCCTTTTGTCGTTTGACAAGCAGGGCATAGCATCTGTCTTGTCCTTGTTGTTCCTTTTAAAGTCTTCAATGGCATCCAGCAGGGGATGTCCTACAAAATCGACCTTATAACGATATTGTGAATAGAAATCCTGTTCAAAGGGGAGGATGGAGAACATCCTGTCCACATACTTTTTGATTTTCTTTACCCTGGATGATTTCCAGGCCCAGACCTGCGGAGAGATATAGTAAAAGACGGGGATTTTGTGTTTATGAAGCCAGGCGGCGATCCGGAGGTTGAATCCGGGATAATCCACCAGGATGACTGCATCAGGCCGGAGTGCAAGAATTTGCTGTTTGCAGTTCTTGAAATTGCGATAGATGGCGGGAAGGTTTTTGATCACCTCTGCAAAGCCCATATAATCCAGTTCGCGATAATGCTTCAGCAGTTGCAGGCCTTTGTTTTGCATCCTGTCGCCACCCCAACCGGCATAGTATCCTTCAGGGTCAAATTGTTCCAGGGCTGCAATTAAATTGGCTGCGTGCAGGTCACCTGATGCTTCTCCGGCAATGATAAAGTACTTCACTGGGGTGGTCAGGATTGGAAGTGAAAATAAAAAAAGGCCATTCCGATCAGGAAAGTCGGCAACAGTATCCCCCGACCGGTTTGATCCAGGCGAAGGCTTACCAGATAATACCGCAACAAGAGGAGGTTGGGGAGAAGAGAGAGCAGCAGGGAGACCTCAAAAGCAAGACCCTTTCCTCCCCCACTGAGGTGCTGCCAGGCATAGCTGCCAATGCTCACCAACAGGAAAGTGAAGGCAGGCACCAGGCTGCCCAGTAGGAGCCCGAAAAAAAAGTGATCTTTCTTCCAATTGATTTTCATTCTGATAAGGCTCTGTTTCAGCAGTTCTGATCTGCCTTTTTGGTCAGTAAAAGATTAAACTCCTTCAACTTTGGAAGGGCTGCGTGAGCGGTGAGGTCGTACTGCACCGGGACGATGGAAATGAATTTCTCTCTCAGCACGACCAGGTCGGTATCGCTTCCGTTCTTTCTCTCATTAAACTTTCCGGAGAGCCAGAAGTAGTCCTGGTGATAAGGATCCTGCCGGGCTTCGAAGGTTTCCTCCCAGGCACCATCGGCCTGCCGGACAACTTTCATCCCTTTGATTTCCTCCAGGGGCACGGCCGGAATATTCACATTGAGACATACCCCCTGGGGCAGGCCTTTCTCGAGCACCATTCTGACGATGCGTCTCACCCAGGTTTCAGATGGGGCGAAATCAGCATCATAGGCATAATCCAGCAGGGAAAAACCGATGGAGGGCAAGCCAATCATACATCCTTCCAAAACTGCTCCCATTGTTCCGGAATACAGAATATTGACGGAAGCATTGGAACCGTGGTTAATCCCGGATAACAAGAGGTTAGGGTTCTTCTTCAGCACCAGTTTTTCACCCAGTTTCACGGCATCTACCGGTGTCCCGTTACAGCTGTATTCTATTAAACCCTTTTCTTCACGCAGTTTGCGTAAACGCAAGGGTTCGCGCACTGTAATGGCGTGCGACATTCCCGACATTCCTTTCTCAGGGGCGACCACTACCAGGTCTCCGATATCCCGCACGAATGCGATCAGGTTTCTAAGACCAGGGGCATCGATGCCATCATCATTGGTAATCAGGATAAGGGGACGGGATTCGGGCATAATACATCATCTGTTTTCTCAGCAAACAAAAGTACAAATGATATTGCTAATAAGCGGTTTTGCGATCAAGTGCTGCCGATGGCTTCCATTTAGCGGCGGATGCGCATCCCGTAGAAGGAACGATAGGCAAAGAACAGGCCTGCGGCCAGAAAGGCCAGTCCGATATATGGGGCATAATTGGTGGTGCCATTATCCCTTGCTTCGATAATTATATGGATGGCTATTTCGGCAGCCAGCAGACCAAAGAGTGTGGAGAACTTGATGATGGGATTGAGTGCGACAGAGGAGGTATCCTTGTAGGGATCACCTACGGTATCCCCAACTACGGTAGCTTCGTGCAGGGGAGTGTTTTTCTGCTTCAAATCCACCTCCACCACTTTTTTGGCATTGTCCCAGGCTCCGCCGGCATTGGCCATATACATCGCCTGGAAGAGGCCGAATACGGCAATGGATATCAGATAGCTGACGAAGAAGTTTGGGTCGAAGAAGGCAAAGGCCAGGGTCAGGGAGAAAATCACTCCGAAGATGTTCCACATCCCGTTCTGGGCATAGACGGTGCAAATGTGCACTACCCTTTTGGATGCCTCCACATCTGCCTCTACCGATTTCAGGTTAATGTTTTTCTTGATGAACTCCACGGCTCTGTATGCGCCGGTGGTCACCGCCTGGATAGAGGCTCCGGAGAACCAGTATATTACCGCACCTCCTGTGATGAAACCAAGCAGTACCTGCGGATCAGTCAACTGAAGTTGCAGGAGACCGGCCTTATTGAGCAGCAGGATGATGGAAAAGATCATTGTGGTGGCTCCGATAACCGCTGTGCCAATGAGCACCGGCTTGGCCGTGGCTTTGAAGGTATTCCCTGCCGAATCGTTTGCTTCCAGCAGATGTTTGCCGTGAACGAAATCAGGATCAAATCCATAGTCTTGCTGAATCTCCTCACGGATCCCGGGGCGATGTTCGATTCGGGAGAGTTCAAACACAGATTGCGCATTGTCAGTGACAGGACCATAAGAATCCACTGCAATGGTCACAGGGCCCATTCCCAGGAATCCAAAAGCAACCAGGCCAAAGGCAAAAATGGAGGGGTAAGTCATATAGGCAATCAGGCCCTGAGTGGAGATAAAGAAAGCGCCGGTCATCAGGGCTACGATCACCATCCCTTTCCAGAAGGCGCTGAAGTTACCCGCCACCATTCCGCTCAGGATGGTCAGGGAAGCCCCGCCTTCTTCAGAAGCGGTCACGATTTCTTTAACGTGCCTCGACCGAGAGCTGGTAAAGGCTTTGGTCAGTTCAGGAATAACCGCAGCAGCCAGAGTGCCAAAGCTGATGATGGTGGCAAGTTTCCACCATAAACTGCTTTCCTGTCCTGTCGGCATATTTATTTGCCCGATCAGCACATAGCTGACCAGGAATGTGACCAGAATGGAAAGGATGGAAGTGATCCACACCAGGTTTGTCAGCGGGGTCTCAAAGTTAAAAATCTTTGCGTTTCCGAATCTGGCCCTGGCAATCGCATTGTTTACATAATATGCAATAAGGGAAGTGGCGATCATCAGGATGCGCATAATGAAGATCCAGGCGATGAGGGTTGCCTGGAAAGGGATATCCGCCACAGCCAGCACGATGAAGGCGATCAGGGCAACACCGGTAACCCCATAGGTTTCGAAACCGTCCGCAGTAGGGCCTACGCTGTCGCCGGCATTATCACCGGTACAATCGGCAATGACGCCAGGGTTGCGCGGGTCATCTTCCGGAAGGTTGAAGACCAGCTTCATCAGGTCGGCACCGATGTCTGCGATTTTTGTGAATATACCTCCTGCAATGCGCAGGGCTGAAGCGGCCAGCGACTCGCCTATCGCAAAGCCAATCAGGCAGGCTCCCGCGCTTTCACCGGGAACAAACAGCAAGATCACCAGCATCATAATCAGTTCCACACAAACCAGCAAAAGGCCCACACTCATCCCCGACTGCAAGGGGATTCCCATCACATCAAAGGCTTTACTGCGCAATGCAGCAAAGGAAGTACGGCTATTGGCCAGGGTATTGATCCGGATGCCAAACCAGGCAACCCCATACGATCCCAGAATACCCATAACAGTCCAGAACAGAATCAGCAATACCTTGGGAACGCTGATCCCTTCCACCAGACCCAGGAAATAATACACAATGGCAGCCCCAACAATAAGAAAAAGGATAATCAGGAAGCGGCCCTGCTGAAGCATATAGGTTTTGCAGGTCTCGTATATGATGTGGGAAACATCCAGCATTGATTTATGGACAGCGATACGGCGAATGATGATGTATTGCCAAATTCCGAAGAGAATCCCAACCAAAATGATCACTCCTCCATAAAGCAGTAAAGTCCAGCCATCTAAACCCAGAGCAGGGAAAAAGCTTTCTTTCAGATCTGGAATGGGAAGGTCTGCTTCGCTGGCAAACATCCACCACGGCAGCAAGAATGCCGCGGTGAAGGAGAGGAGTCTTTTCATTTCAGCTTGGTTTAGGATGGTCTTCTGGGGGCAAAGTTAAGGAGATCGCTCCGACCCGCATAGCCCCAAACAATCCAAGCAAATATCCTTAGGCAAACAGCCTGATAGAAGGCAAAACAATAAATCATTAAGAGACAAGTCTTTACCTAATCAGCATCGTATAAATCGACGATGTAATAAATAATGATTCCGGATAAGAGAAGGCTTGAACGTAGTTTTAATCTATGGTTTCCTCTGTGTCAGGGTCAGGAGCATTCGTTGTATCGTTTTCGGAAAAAGATGCCGCCGGTTTCATCCCCCTGGCCGGATCAACAGCGTCCACTTTCCGTTCGATCACGCCACCGGAAGGGATGAACTGCTGCGTTTGCGGTTCTTTATCCAGGGCAATGGTGGGGGCGATCACCAGGGCGACTACTGCCATCAGTTTCAGCAGGATGTTGAGGGAAGGACCGGAAGTATCCTTAAAAGGGTCTCCCACAGTATCACCCACCACAGTGGCTTTATGCGATTCGCCTCCTTTGCTGTGCATTACGCCATCCATCATCACTCCTTCTTCAATCATTTTCTTGGCATTGTCCCAGGCCCCGCCGGCATTGCTTTGAAACAAGGCAAGCAAAACGCCTGAAGCCGTAACTCCGGCCAGCAATCCACCCAGCATTTCGGCTCCGCCCAGAAAACCTACCAGGGCCGGGGCTGAAATGGCAAGCAGTCCTGGAAAGACCATTTCCCGGAGAGAGGCTTCCGTAGATATTTCAACACAGTGTTCATATTCAGCCGCACCATCGGCAGCATCCAGGATTTTTCGCTCTTCCGCTGTCGCTTTTCTTACATCCCCCTCATACTTCTTCATCACAACCAGGGCATCTCTGAGTGCGGGGATGGTGGTAAACTGCCGTCTGACTTCCTCTATCATAGCCCGGGCAGCCCGTCCTACTGCCCCCATAGCCAGGCTTGAGAAGAGATACGGGAGCATTCCTCCCACCAGCACTCCGGCCATAATCCGGGGCTTGGAAATATCTATGGATGCAATATTGGCCTGCTGCATAAAGGCGGCAAAGAGGGCCAGGGTGGTCAAAGTAGCTGAAGCTATCGCAAATCCTTTTCCAATGGCTGCAGTCGTATTTCCCACGGCATCCAGCTTATCGGTGCGCTTTCGCACTTCCGGCGGAAGCTCAGCCATTTCTGCAATCCCACCGGCATTATCTGCAATTGGTCCATAAGCATCTACTGCGAGTTGAATGCCTGTATTGGCCAGCATTGCCACAGCAGCGATGGCAATACCATAAAGACCTGCCAGTGAATAGCTGAAGATAATGGCCACTGCCAGCCCGAAGACCGGTATGGCCGTCGACTTCATTCCGAGCTCAAGACCTGCAATGATATTGGTGGCTGCACCCGTTCTGGACTGGCTCACAATCCCTCTGACCGGCCTGCGGCCTGTGGCAGTATAGTATTCCGTAACCTTGCCAATACCCAGACCTATGGCCAAACCCACAATCGTACTGAAAAACACATCCATTGAAGTTATCTCCTTTTCAATCCCTGGAAGGATTTGCACCGTCCAGCTGTCCGGTAACAGAAAGCGGATCAGCAGAAACGACCCTGCCAGCATCAGGATACCGGAAATAAACTCTCCGAAATTCAAGGCCTTCTGAGGATCTCCACCTTCTCGTGTTTTCACAAAGAAGGTTCCGATGATACTCGTAAGTATCCCCACTCCGGCCAATGCCATTGGCAGGATTACCGGCCCCAGTGCAAAATGAGTTGCTACCTCAGGGATTTCGGTAAATATGGCTCCCAAAACCATTGCCGCGATGATGGAACCGACAAAAGACTCAAAGAGGTCTGCGCCCATCCCGGCTACATCGCCCACATTGTCTCCAACATTGTCGGCAATAGCGGCAGGATTGAGAGGATGATCTTCCGGTATGCCGGCCTCTACCTTACCAACCAGGTCTGCACCCACATCAGCAGCCTTGGTATAGATTCCGCCACCCACGCGGGCAAAGAGTGCAATGGAGCTGGCTCCGAGAGAAAATGCCGATAAAACGTTCAGCACCGTCTCAATGCCCCAATCTACCCCCACAAAAAAGTTAAAGAAAAGGAAGAGCAGGCTCAGTCCCAGTACTCCCAAAGCAACCACACCCAATCCCATCACGGCTCCACCTGAAAAGGCGATTTCAAGGGCTTTGCTCAAAGAGGTCCTGGCGGCTTGTGTGGTGCGCACATTCGCACGGGTGGCTACATTCATCCCTAAGAATCCGGCCAGCCCCGACAGAAAAGCGCCCAGGACAAAGCTGACCACCACATAGCCGTTGGAGTTTTCTTCTGCACTACCTTTAAAGAAGAGCAGTACAGCTACCCCCAGCACAAAAATGGCCAGAATGCGGTACTCTGCTTTCAGGAAAGCCATCGCCCCGTTGTAGATGTGATCGGAGATCCGCTGCATCTTTTCATTGCCGCCGTCCTGCCTTTTCACCCAGGCGGATTTCCAGATTGTAAAAAGAAGCCCGGCTACTCCCAAAACCGGAATCAGATAAATGATAAAATCCATCGCTTGCGTCTTTGGTCAGAAAATGAAGGCAAAACTAAACAATAATGCAAGCACAGCTTATATATAGATTCGAGTATTTGTGTTTTTTTTAACAATAAGGGGAAAGATATTGATCAGTTGCCTGCGGATTTAAGCGCAGGCATCGGTTTCATTTAGGTTTTTCTATCTTTGGACGGCAAGAGAAACCGGACTGTTATGGAGAAGATTCGACTGGATATTGTTGGGATGTCTTACAGTCAGTCGCAAAGCGGCGCTTACGCACTGATTCTGGGAGAAGCGGAAGGAAAACGCAGACTACCGATCATCATTGGTGGGTTTGAAGCCCAGGCTATTGCCATTGAACTGGAGCAGATGAAGCCCAGTCGTCCGCTTACCCACGACCTGTTCCGGAATTTTGCGCAGCATTTTGAAATCCGGATCAAGGAAGTCATCATCAATAAATTTCAAGACGGCGTTTTTTATGCGCTGCTGATTTGTGAGCATCAGGGAATCGAATCCCAGATTGATGCCCGTACTTCAGATGCCGTAGCGCTCTCCTTGCGGTTTAACTGCCCCGTTTTCACCTATGAACAAATTATGGAGGCAGCAGCGATCTCGGTGGAGGATGAAAGTGAAAGTATCCTGAGTGAAGATGACCTGGAAAGCCAGGATCAGGATGAATCGGCTCAAACCGGAGGACAAGGGCTGGAAGGACACACCTTGGAAGAACTGGAAGAAATGTTGAAAGCAGCAGTGGAAAGTGAAGCTTTTGAGAAAGCCTCTCAGATCCGGGATGAGATCAACCGCAGAAAAGGGGCAAAGGAGTAAGCACCAAACCTGGCACGAGTATGGGCAAAGTATGGACCGTTTTATTGGTATTCCTTTTTGTAAGCGGGTTGAGGGTAATCGGCCAGGACCATCTTCAGATCATAAACGCGCCGGATAGCATTCCTCACCTGGTTTCAGACACCTCTGCTTCCCTTGTGCACCAAAGTGTGCCTATGGTCGGACCCGGGAGCACAGATCGCAGCAGTGTTTTGCCCGGAGAAGGCGGCACAGGCATTTCACTCGCCTCCCTCTTGCGCGGCTTGCTCGGGATGCTAACCATTGTTCTCATCTCCTGGATTTTCAGTATGAACCGGAGAGCCATCAAATGGAAGGTGGTCCTCACCGGCCTGATTATACAAGTGGCGCTGGCTCTCGCCGTTTTATACATTCCTGCCGTACAGCTCTTTTTCGAATTCGTAGGGAAGTTGTTTGTCAAGGTGCTCGATTTCACAGAAGAAGGCACCCGCTTCCTGTTCAGCGCTTTTGCTACCGGACAGATAGAGATGCCTTTATTGAACTTCGCCATCACCATTCTCCCCACCATCATCTTTTTCTCAGCCCTCACCAGTGTGCTGTTTTATTTCGGAATCATTCAAAAAGTCGTGTTCGGACTGGCCTGGCTGATGACCAGGGCGCTGGGCTTATCCGGTGCGGAGAGCTTATCGGTAGCAGGAAATATATTTTTAGGACAAACGGAATCCCCATTGATGATCAAGGCCTACCTGGAAAAAATGAACCGCTCGGAGATGCTCCTGGTAATGGCCGGGGGGATGGCAACCCTTGCGGGAGGGGTTCTTGCGGTGTATATCAGCTTTTTAGGTGGCGATGATCCTGTTCAACGTCTGCTTTTTGCCAAGCATTTGCTGACGGCCTCAGTGATGGCAGCCCCAGGCGTGGTCGTAATTTCCAAAATACTGGTTCCGCAAACAGAACCCATCGACAGCAATGTGGATGTGCAGGCGGAAAAAGTCGGCAAGAACGTACTGGATGCCATCTCTAACGGCACCCGTGAAGGACTGAGGCTGGCGGTGAATGTGGCCGCAATGTTGCTGGTATTCATTGCCTTCATCGCAATGCTGAACTTCATTTTTCTGAAGATCGGCGACTGGACAGGCTTGAACGAATGGGCTTCTGCCGTCTCTTCGGGGCGCTATGAAGGCTTCTCACTCCAGTTCGCCCTCGGCTATTCATTTGCTCCGCTGATGTGGCTGATCGGCGTGAACGCCCAGGATATGGCCCTGGTGGGCCAGATGTTGGGGGAGAAAATCATTATGACGGAATTCATCGGCTATGTAAGCCTGGCGGAATTCAAGAGTGCAGGAGCTTTTGCCGACCCGAAATCCATCATTATGGCCACCTATATGCTCTGCGGCTTTGCCAACTTCGCCAGCATCGGTATTCAGATTGGCGGCATAGGAAGCCTGGCACCCAGCCAGCGGCTCCTGCTATCGCGCTTCGGGATGCGGGCCCTGCTGGCCGGCACCCTCGCCTCCCTGATGTCGGCCACCATTATCGGAATGATCTTAGGATAAAAATTACAATGAAGCAATACCTCGCATTACTCGATCACGTGCTCCGGCACGGGGTGGAAAAAGAAGACAGAACAGGAACAGGAACGCGCTCTGTGTTTGGCTATCAGATGCGCTTTGATCTGGAAGAAGGCTTTCCCTTGCTTACCACCAAAAAATTGCATCTGCGCTCGATCATCCACGAATTGCTTTGGTTTCTGGCGGGGCAGACCAATACCTCCTATCTGCACGAAAACAAGGTTACAATCTGGGATGAATGGGCGGATGAACAAGGCGAGCTGGGGCCTATCTATGGCCATCAGTGGCGAAGCTGGCCTTCGGATCGCGGCCCGGTGGATCAGATCAGCCAGGTATTGGCGCTTATTCGCAGCAATCCCAACTCACGCAGGATGCTGGTGAGTGCCTGGAATGTGGGCGAGCTTGAGAAGATGGCGCTTCCTCCCTGCCATATTTTATTTCAGTTTTATGTGGCCGGAGGGAAATTATCCTGCCAACTCTACCAGCGCAGTGCCGATCTTTTTCTCGGGGTACCCTTTAATATCGCCTCCTACGCCCTGCTCACAAATATGATGGCACAATCCAGCGGACTTCAGCCCGGTACATTCATTCATACTTTCGGGGATGTACATATTTACAACAACCACCTGGAGCAGGTACAGCTGCAATTGAGCCGCAGTCCGCGCCCCCTCCCGAAACTGCTTCTGAATCCGGAGGTAAAAAACATTTTCGACTTCCGTTTTGAAGACATCAGCATTCAGGATTACGACCCCCATCCCCACATCAAAGGCAAGGTTGCCGTATAAACGATCGCTATGGCTTATCCTATAGAAAAACCCCTTTCCATCATTGTCGCCATTGCCAACAACAATGCCATTGGTAAGGACAATCAGCTGCTCTGGCATATTCCAGAGGACCTGAAACGATTCAAGGCGTTAACCCTGGGACATAAGATGATTATGGGCAAGAAGACCTGGTTTTCACTCCCTAGGCGGCCCCTTCCGGGGAGAGAGAGCATTGTGTTGACCGACGCAGCGGAGGATCATTTTGAGGGGGCAAAGATGGCGGGGTCCATCGCTGAGGTATTGAAATTATGTGATGCGGAATCGGAGAACTTCATCATCGGAGGGGGCAGTGTGTATGCCCAGTTTCTGCCGCTTGCAAACAAATTATACCTGACCAGGGTGCACGCCGATTTTGACGCCGACACTTTCTTTCCTGAGATTCCGGCAGAGGAATGGCTGCTGACCTCCCAGGTGCACATCCCCGCGCAAGAGGATCAGCCATTGTCTTATACCTATCAGGTATTTATCCGGCGACGCTCGAAAGCAGTGAACCCGTGATCAGTGATCAGTGATCAGTGATCAGTGTTCAGTGGGCAGTGGGCAGTTGAAGTGAGACTTGCTGTCAATGCCTGAATTAGGTTGACCTGGTGATCTTCTGACCTGCTGACCTTTTGGCCTTTTGGCCTTCTGACCTTTTGACCTGCTGACCTTCTGACCTGCTGAATCAATAATCAATCAGGTTTCGCCCCGATAGGGCTAAAAATCAGCTTCAGCCTTTTCCGAATTCGCCTGCCTACCGGCAGGTAGGCGCTCGTGCTCATCTTCCTCCTCCTTATGACTTCTGAATTCTGACTTTTTACTTAAACGGGCCACCCCTTCGGGGCCTGCTTTATTCGTACTCGCGCTCGCTCTCGCGCTCGTACTTTTTTAACCGCAGGGATCGCAAAGAATTCGCAATGGACGCAAAGCGGGCTTCTCCATCTCCCAACTTTCGCCTTATGCCTTCTGACTTATTACTTAAATGGGCCGCCCCTTCGGGGTCTTTGAGATTCGAACTCGGGATCGAGCTGGAACTCGAACTTGCCTTAATCAGCCACCGCCCTGATAGGCATTCTCCTTCTCCTTATTTTAAACCATTCTGAATTACAGAAAGCGGGGTTACCTTTTTCCAACTTCGGGAATATACTTCTGAAGCGATCTTTTCTTTAACTTTAAACCCTCCAAAATGAAAAAACAAGCACAACATCGCCGCAGGGAATTACCCCCCCCCGTTTAACTATTTGTTAATCAGCGCATTGGCGATTCTTGCATTCCTTCTTGCCCCAGGCCTCGCTGCCCAGCACATTGAGTTTGAGGTGGAGATTCAGGAACCGGAACAGGGGCAAGTGATCAACATCAGCAACCAATCTGAGGAACTGCCGGAAGGAGCCTACTTCGTTTTCATATTTCAGGATTGCGCCTTTGCTTACGACGGTGCCATCACCTGCCAACTGCAAACCCAGGATCAGCAATGGAGTTTCGAAGGTTTCTTCTGGAAAGCCGGCTCTTTCACCATTCAACTGATCGGCATCAGCCAGGAAGGAGATACCTTCGAAATGCAAGCGGTCAAAGAGATCAATGTGATGCCCCTGACCAATATCCCTCCCTCTGACTCCTGCTACGACACCGCCGCTTTCTCCTGCACCTACAACAACCTGGTTTGCAATGGGAGTTTTGAGTGGCTGTTTGATTCAATCTCTTCTCCTTCTCTCCTTCATTTTGCAATGCCCTGGCAAGATCTGCTCGCTGATTGCGATATCTTTAGTGTACATCACACCTCATCCTTTCTCGGCAATATGGCCGGAGTCCCTTCCAATTTTCACGGGCATCAATACCCATATTATGGAGATAGTTATATGGGACTTGCCGGTTCGAATAACTCCAATGGATTCTATTTTGAAGTGGCCACTGCCAAACTCAAGAAAAAGCTGCTGAAGGATCAGCGCTATGCAATTGAGTATTATACCAGTAAATCAGATATTTGGCCCTATTCCTGCAACGGAGCGCAGGTGTTTTTTTCAAAAACAAAACTGGTGCAGAACCCGTACTCCTCCTGGGATGATCTGCGCAACCTGATCAATTCCAACTGGGTATCTGATGCATTGGGTAACACCATCATCACCGATACAGTCAACTGGGTGAAGTATTATGATGTGTTTATCCCGGATGATGATGACCTTGAATGGATCGGCCTTGGCCAGATAAAGGATCCCCAGGACATCCTTACCTCCTTTGATCCAAGTATCCCAGATCCTTCCAGCGGCAATGAGAGCTACTATTATTATTACGACAACGTCAGCGTCCGTCCCCTGCCACCCCTGGTAACAATGCTGCAGGATACTTTAGAGCAGGTTCCCTGCGATTCGGTTGAACTCAGCGTGATTGGCCAGGGAGCCGGAAGCTATCTCTGGAGCACCGGGGCCACCACCTCTTCCATCAAAGTACTTGTATGGAATGATAGCACATTCACCGTTACGGTTACCGATCCGGAAGACTGCCACGATACCATCCTCACTGCCTTTGTACATTATTACGAACCCGAAATAGTCCTGCCGGAGATCATTGGCCACAACAATGACTGCGACTCTCTGGCCAACTATGCCCTCTCCAGTGGCCACGGCAGCAATACCTATTACTGGAGCATCTCGGGCAATAGCGGCTATTTCACCGAAAACTTTAGCACCGCCCTCACCAAAACCGGTCCCGTGCCGGTGGAAATACGTTGGACCAATGTGCCGCTGCGTCCTTCCTTTGCGACCATCACCGTGGCGATTTACAATCCCTGCCAGGAATACCTGGGCAGTGTCACTTTTAAGGTGTACCAATGCTGTGAATTGTCCGGTATGCATACCACCTGGAACAATGTCACCCTTTCAGATGCCATCATTAACGGGTCAAACATCCTGATCAACGGTACCCTGACCATTGATGCGCAATGCCTGGTGCACTTTGATAATACGACGGGGGGCGGCCACCTGTTTATGGGGCCTATGGCGAAAATTGAAGTCTTGAGCCCCAACACAGAATTAAGAATAGACAATTGGACCATTGTGGCCGGCTGCGAGTATATGTGGGATGGGATTTACCTTGACGACAGCAGCCAGTGGTTCAGGGCATCCTCTTCTATCATCAAAGATGCCCTTAATGCAGTAGTCTCTGACAGTGGCGCAATGCTGCAGATAACAGGGAGTGTCTTCGAGGATAACTTCAACTCCATCCTGATCCGAGATTTCCATCTTTCTGACAGGCCTTCCATCAAGGCCAATGGAATGCACTGGCCGGCTGAAATCTACGGAAATGAGTTTTTGCAGTTCGGATACCCCACGCAGCCTTTGCCCTATCATCCAAAAAATACTACCTTTACCCAATCAGCCATTGAGCTGCACAATGCCGACAGTGTGATCATCGGAAAACTAAACCAGGATACCAACCTCTTTCACCATATGCGACAGGCAATCCTTGTGCATAATAGCAATGCGGAAATCATTAACAATGTTTTCCACGACATTGCTATGCTGGAAGAAACCTATCCTCCGGCAGGAGCTGTGGCGGTGTATAGCCTTGACAGCGTGAAGATCCCCGCAGCTTACACACGTATTGGCAACGGGGGCATTGATGGTCTCAATGCCTTTACCGACTGTGCCCTGGCGATTTCCTCCTATCAAAACCCGCTTACGATCCATAAAAATTCATTTATGAATTGCCTGGATGGAATTCATTGCCTGGAATTGAAAAATCAGACCTTCATAAAAGCCAATGTAATGGAGCAAAGCTCGCTCACAAGCCTGAGCGGCAATACCGGCATTACCCTGGCAAATGTGGTCTCCAGCCCCAAGGCACTTGACCTACAGGTAGATTCCAACCAGATACAGGGCTATAAAAAGGGTATCTGGGGGACGAATGTGGACAAGCCGATTCCCGGAAATATACAGATCAGGGATAACAGCATTGATTTTAATGTGCTGGCAATGCGTATCAGCGGGATAAAGCTGGATAATTGCGACGGGATGCTGGTGAAGGAAAACCTGATCAGCTGTGTTACACGACCTGCTTCCGGCACCAGTGCCGCCAATCACCACGGCATTTGGGTCAATCAGACAGGAGCTGCATTGGTTACGCACAACCATTTGCTGCGTATGGGCAACGGTATCTACACCACAGGACCGGATATGCTCACCTTCTTCATCTGCAATACCCTGGACTCCTGTTTTCACGGTTTCTTTTTCGGAATCAATACCTCTCTCAGCCATCAGGGACAGTATGACGTCTTCAATACCGCAAACAATTGGTTGGGTGATTACAGTGACAATAACTGCATTCACTGGAGAAGAATGATGCAAGATAACTACAACATTCAGAACCCGGTTGTCAATTGGTACTATCCTTATAACAATTCCCAATACGACCCCGGATTCCAGCATTGCGGGCCTGTTCCATCACACGAATTGGATGGTTATGTCAATCCGATCCTGAATAATGGAGCCTCTGCAGATTGTCAGGTAGTGGCTCCGATTCCGGACCTTTACGAAACCAGCACCACGACTGACAGGGAAACCTACTTCGGCAGTATTGCTCGGGGAGAGAACAGCTACGGCAGCCTTCAATCAAGTTATCGCGAAGCAGAAAACACCTTCTTCTATCACCTTGCTACATCCAGGCCGGAGTTGCTGTCGATGAATGATACTTCCGACTATGGTTTCCAACAATACTACAGCAACCTTTCATCCTCAAATACCGGAACCCGCTATCAGGTATCCGCATTTATTTCCGATGGAGATTTCGCACAGGCGGCAACCCTGAACAGCTCCCTGTCAGACACCTCTCTCTGGGACAAAACTGCTAAGAAGCTGAATGAGATCTTTCTGGCTTCGTGGTGCCAGGAGCAGTTCGGGTTCTATCAGGAAGAACGCGACAGCCTGATGAGCATCGCATACGCAAGTCCTTATGAAAAGGGCGATGCCGTATTCTCTGCACGCGTTTTGTTGGGGATTGATCCGGACAATGTTCCTTTGCCCCATAGCCTGCCGGCTCCATCAATAAAGGATAAATCGAATGCGCTGGTGTTTTATCCCAACCCCAACTTTGGAATCCTTCATTTTATTCTTACAGCGGATAATATCACGGACTTTTCTGCAGGAGAGATATGCCTGATGGATTTGACAGGAAGCGTTGTGTTCAGGAAGATGTTGACATTAGGTGCTGGTGAACATAGTATTGGGTTACCCAGGCTTACCCCTGGCCTCTACCTTGTCAAACTAACTTCTGAGTCAGGGCTTGATGAAACCGCCCGAATCATCCTTAAGTAAATACTTCTATGATTTCTAACCTGCGTTATGGCCCGGTAATTCTGCTGCTGATATGCTGTACAGCACAATTGCCGGGCTATGGCCAGGTTAACCTGGTGCCTAATCCATCGTTTGAGGAAAGAAACGAGTGCCCATTTTGGTATTGGGAAATTGAGAAATGCAATCATTGGTTCAATGTAAGTGGCTCCAATGATTATTTCCATTTGTGCTCTATAAATGGCAGTCTTTTAGCACATATGGTGCCCGGCTTGGGAGAACCACCCCGTACCGATTCGGCAATGGCTAGAAGCATTATTTTTGGAGGAAACTACCGTGAGTACTTAGGAATAAATCTAGTTACACCACTAGAATCTGGAAGAACTTATTGTATTCAACTTTGGATATCATTAGCCGATGGTGCTGGCCATTATATTGATCGTTTTGAAGCCATATTGACCCCGAATATCCCTGTGGTAAATGACCCCGTTCATCCAGCTGTTATCCTGGCTTCACCCACCATAATACTTGCAACACATCACCTGAACAATGATGATGGCTGGGAGAGGATTGGTAGCACATATTGTGCCTCAGGTGGGGAAGAGTATCTGACTTTTGGAATATTTAGCCCTGCTGATAGCATTAACACATACACACACCATCCATTATCAGGGTCTGCACCCCTTTATTTCATCGACGACGTCGCCCTCTACCCTTGTGATGCCCCGGTGGACAGCGCCAATGCCGGCCCGGATGTCTTTTTCTGTACCGGCGACAGTGTGCAATTGGGCACACACCAATTGCCGGAGTATCGCTACTATTGGTATATGGATACTGTGCTGGTCTCCCAAGAGGCCCGCCCGGTTTTCGCCCCCACCCAAACCACCACCTATACCCTTTTGGTGAAGGATTTTAAGTTTGACGAAAGCCGGGATACCGTTACCGCGCATTGGGTGAACTGCGATACCATTCCCCTGGGATGTGATCGGAAAGAGGTATTTGTTTGTCAGGGGGATTCGG
>CAZPYJ010000012.1:92840-108538 GCA_964590645.1 uncultured Lentimicrobiaceae bacterium | reverse complement strand
CCCTTTATCTTTTCCTTCTTTAAAAACAAGATGCACTTGGCCGGAGGCTTACTTTGAATTTACAACTCATAGAACTGGCAACGGTAGAATTGTCTTCAAGGAAGGAAAACCCTATGACAAGAAGGCTCTATTCTCCGCTTTCAATATTTCTTCGAAGCAGCTCACTAACAATATTCCACAGAAAACTTTCACATCCTGGATGATGAAATTCTGTAAATACCGAGGTATTAGATGTTTCCAGAAAAGACATTTAGGATATGATACTTTTGTTTTCATTAAGCTCGATAACCTATAATTTAAGTCAAAATATGGAAGTGGTACATTTTGTTTACAACGAAAAAGAGGTTGATTTTTTGCCAACGGGTGATGACAACCTAATGGTTAATGCAACGCAAATGGCTAAAATTTTCGGGAAAGACACTCGAATATTTTTAAAAACAGACCAGGTAAATTCATTCATCGAAGCACTTTTATTGACACCATTTGGTGACAATAAATCACCTTTGAAGCGTGAAGAAATTGTTCAAACTAATAAAAAAGGAGGTACTTGGATGCACCGAATTTTAGCTTTAAAATTTGCTGCTTGGCTTGACCCCTTTTTTGAAGTTTGGGTATTCCAAACCATTGATAAAATTATTCTGGGGCATTACAAGGAACAGCGTGAAGCAACAAGAGAAAAACTAAGGGCCGAAAAGGAACTTGAGGATAAAAAACAGGAGTTAATAAAAAAATATCCAGAGTTTCTTGATTTCTTAGCTATTGAAGGTAAAATATCTGATGCTGAGAAAAGGAGACTAAAGGCAATTCGCGAATCAGTTAAACAACTGAAACTTGACCTATTTACTGAGATAATTACATAGCACTTCGGTGGAAAAAGGGGCAATGACTGTAATGCACGAAAACTCATTGCACCCTGAAAGAGCTTAAATTTAAGTAGAAAGTTGCTAATCAGTCCTTGATCCTTACAGCACTGACCTTTGTATTATGAGACTGTCTGATGGCGCCATCAAAAATTAACGCGTTTGCTTCTGGAAAGTCTTTTTGTGCCCTTGTTATCATTACTTCCAACAACTTATCGAATTCGTGATTGCCAATAATAGGACCTTTAACTGTGCCGAGATACTCAAATTCTTGGATAGGCTTACTCTTTACAAAAATGTACAACCCACTGATTTGATCAACTTCTGCCAGGTTCTTCTTGGGTGCATCGGTGGTCACTGAAAAAGCAACTATTCCGGTAAAAATGATGCCCAAGATAAAGGATGCCAGTACTCTTCTCATTGCTTGTGATTTGAAATTATTTTCTTCTTGATTTACTCCGGGCTCATCTTACAGCCAGATATGCCAATCTTGGTTCATCAAAGTTATGGAATACTTTGCATAATACTATTGCTCATAAATGCAGATTCTTCCGATGGAGTGATTTAAAATTCGCCCTTTTGGAGAAAATCGGTAAACTCATTGGACGTTGAGGACGTTGGATAAGCCGCAAAAAGAACCCTCCCCTTAAATATCATCCAGCCGGTCCATTTATGTGATGAACGATGTGATTATGTGATGAGGTGAATCACATATCGGTGCTCTCCGGCCACCCCGGGAGACCGGGCCGTGACCTTGCAAGATCCCTGGATCTCTCCCTGTTTTTTAGTGTGTTTCTCCGCTTTTCTCAATTTTCTCCATTTTTATGCGATTTTGTCTTTTAATATACTTATTTTCAATCACTTGAGCCCAATATATAAGTAAAATATCTTATGCTATGAATGCGATGAGATTTTATAATTACCTGATATTGAAATTACTACATATCGCATAAAAAAAATGCGCTTATGCAATTATTGCGATCAATCGCATAAAGAAATGTGCAGATAGCATAAAAATGCTTCGACACTAAAAAAATCACAATATACTGTATATTAATATATTAGGTATTTTTATAGCAATTCTCATCGCATTAATCGCATAAACTTTTTTCGGAAAAAACGCTGCAATGTGCTGAATATCATTTTATTAAGCATAAAACGGACAAAAATCAGCAAAAGCGTGTGCGCACAGTATTTTTCAGCGCAAAAGCCGGCGGCCCCAATAGTCTACCTTCAGTCTACCTTCGGTCTACGGTAGACTTAATAATCCTTCAGACCATCAAGTGTAATTTCTCTATCAATGTGGTATCCGGATCCACAAAACCACATCATTTTCCAATTCGTGACAAAAAATGACGCAATTCAATGAATTGTAGTTCATTAGGATGCAATAAAAAGAGGCTTAATAATCTGATTATCAGAGGCGAAAAACTTATAATACACTGGTTTGCAATTAGATAGCGCATTAAGTATCTTTGTGTTGAATCAATACAATCATTATGAGTAGGATACAATTTAACAGCACAGCCCGCTACACGGCCAAATTTCGGACTGATGAAGCGGAACTGATGAACTGGGTAGCCGAGCAAATGGGGGAGGACTTCAAATTCCAGGATATTGTAGTGGCGCTGGCCCGGGAAGCAAAGAAGCGTCACGAAATGCCCCAGGCTTCAGATAAGCTGCAGGAGGATCTGGCAAAGGCACAGGCTACCATATCACAGCTGCAGGCACAGGTGATGAACCTCACAGAAGGAAAATCAACGTCGGATCAGGAAGTGCAGGACGAAATGGACAGGCTCCGTGACCAGGCCCGCCAGGTAACTGAAATCAATACCCAGTTGCACAATGATCTCGAGCTGGCTCGTGCTGAAATGATAGATCCGGAAAGCCAGTTGGTAGTATCAATGACACCTTTTGAAAGGCACCTGATTGTCACTACTTCAGAAAAGGAAAGCAAGCGCCTGAAGCGCACCATCGACGGTGGAACACTGCTGAAGCAGATGCTGCTATCCTATTATCTCAAGGGCACCCACGATCATTTCCCGATGTATTTCTCCCGGGCAGATCTCAGGCGGTTGGCCGCGCATTATGAAGCAAAAAAAGCACAGGCAAATGGATCCCGTAATGAAACAACTGGCGAGGATGGCCAAACCCTTCCTGCCACAACTGATTGATAGGCTGACCACCTACCTTCAAGAGCTGAAGGCAGAACAAAGCCTGGAAGAAGGGGAAACCGATATCAGTGGGGTGATCCACGAACTGGAAGGCCGCATCTACATTGTGATGTGTGCCTTTCGTGATCAAACTGTTACACGGAAAATCAAAATCATTTCATTGGACCAATTACTTGAAAAGCTATGAGTTTTTTAACCCAGGATGATCTCAAATCGAGTAAGGAATACAACAATACAATGATCTCTGAGGAAGACTTTCTCAGGGATCTGCGCACACCTCCTGAGGGATTCTCACGGCCTGAACCAGGGCCAGTGGATCCACCCGGTGCTCAGCCCCAAACAGCGCCAGAGGACGCCACGGATGATCCCAGCGGTATGCCTCCGATGCCGGGGATGCCCTCTTCATCGCTGGAAGGCCACGGTGATCCGGTGAAGGCCCGCTACACGGCAAAATTCCTGGTAGGAATGATGGATGCCGGGATATCAAACGGCTGCAAGATGATCGCCCGGGCAAAGTCGGCGGAGCCATACAAGGCGGCCCCGGATGAAAAAAGTGACCTGGTGGAAGTTTGGGCCGAGTACCTCAAGGTTACCGGTGGAGACATTCCGCCAGGAGTGCTGGCATTTATGACCACATTTGCCGTCTATTCTCCGAGGGTAGGACAGGCTTTCATCGACAAATCGCGCGGCGGGGCGGCATCCCAGGACAGCGCTGCGACGATACGCGACTTGAAGGCCAAGATACAGAAGTTGGAAGAGCAGGTGAAGAAAACAGCGGCCTGATGGGAAAGCCACGCCAGACAATGCTCACCATTGTGCTGGGATACAATGGCACGGGCAAAACCACCTTTGTAAGCAAGCTGGTTAAGAATGAGCTCGCCGGTCCGCGCCGGCGGGCTCTCATTATTACACCCGATGACAGGGAGTGGAACAGTGTTCCTTACTTCAATTTGCGCTTCCCTGATCGCCTGGGGAAGTTCACCGGTGTCCGGAAGATCATCGCGCAGAAAAATACCATTGATATTATCCGCGATCATTTTTACGGCGGCCTGCTGATCTTTGACGATTGCCGCGGTTATATGAAGTCATATACCGACGATGATTTACACTATCTGTTAATCAGACGCCGGCAGAAAGAGATGGATATGGTGGCCGTGGGGCACGGCTTCACCGAAGTACCACCTAAATTCTTCACCTTCTGCTCTAATATAGTGCTGTTCCAGACAAAGGATAACATTTACAAGCGCAGGGACGATCTCCGCAACTTTGAGGAAATGGTGCAGCACCAGAACCGAATCAATAAGATTGCCCAGCAAAACAAGCATTATTACGAAATCATACCAACATAGCGTATGGATAGGGTCCGGACAAAAAAAGAGTTGGCAGATTCACTACAGGTATCTCCCCGGACGCTTTGCCGCTGGCTGAACCATCGTTATATCGAGCGCCTGGAACCACTGGGCTACTATCCCCGGCAGAAGATCATTACACCCAGCCAATATAGAGTGATCAGGGAGATTCTGATAATTAACGAGTGAAATCCTTAGGAAGGAATATTGACAACCTGATGAATAAGCCTGTTATTCGTCATTTTTTTTGCATTCTTAACGAAGCACCCACCTATGTTATTGGTAATCAATTTTGCAGCAGAAGTCTGAGATAGTGACAAAGTAACGGAATGAAAGACGGATAATATCAAGTCCTGCAGGGTTTGATCATCCTCTAATGCAAAAACCTTGAGCCCATTATCTCTAGCAAGGTTGATATCAATATGCTTTCCGTGTGTCTTAAAGTTTGAATGATCAGACAGATAATCAGAAATCTTTTCTGGTAGATTTGAGTCCGGTAAATCTTTGAACATATATGATTTAAGCCAATTATTTACTACAGATTTTCCAAAATCTATTTGATCTCGACACCTAACAAGAAGGGCAGGACCAAATTGACCAAGCATTGGATACCAAGATTGTAGTTTTCGTGGATCTTGAATGCACTCTTTTTGTGCAAGATCAAACTGATCGAGAATTGCTTGCGCTGGAAAAGCCTGAGGACCAACAGAGGTCTGTAAGATAAACTGGGGATCTATTGGCCCAATAGATGATTGTTTTCCCATCCATATCTCATCACCTGCACAAGCTAACATAGTGCCTGCGCTCATTGCAGCTTGAGGAATGAATACACGGATATGGGTGAATTTCTGTCTTAAATAAGATACAATTGCTTCTGTTGCTTCAGCACTTCCCCCTCCCGTATGAAGGATCAAGTCCAAGTTTGGATTTTTTAGGCGGTAAATTGCCTGCATAAAACCCTGTATATCACCATCATTAATAGACACTAACTCTGGATGTAATCCGGAGCCGGTCCAATCTGCTGCATATACGATTACGTCTCTTTTGGTGTAGTCACACAAGTGTTTGAGATACTTATTTCTAATGACATCAAAGGCCTGATCATTCTTCTCCTTATGTAGAAGAACATTGATCTCGTCTAAAATCTCACTCCACGATGGCATTATGAAATAATTGTATGGTTAGAAAACTCCATAGTTGGCGGTTGAAAAATCATCGCTTCAATTTCAGATGCCCTCAACTGCGTTTCTCTAACTCCATTGCTGGCGTGGAATAATTCGTAGGCTTCTGGAGCATTTTGCCTGGCAGACTCTTCTAGCTCTTTGAACATTTGTTCAATTACTTTACGATCATCCATTGTAATTGTGGCTTTAGGGTGTGATGCAACAAAATTACTATTAAATGATTAAAAAACAAGCATTTCCTGAGCAAAAAATGAACAATCTTATCAACGAAAAGTCTATTCAGCCCTATCGTGCCATAATTCGCCAAATCCTGCCAAATTCAGACTAATACCGTCATAATCAGACAGTACGGTATTTCACCGTCATAGTTTTGGAGTTCGAACCAATCAATCATCCAATCATCAAAAAGAACTTCAAATGAAAATTTTCCCTCAAACCACAAAAGGACTCAGCATTATGGTGGCCATCGGCCTCATCGTGGTGACCGCGGTCATTATTTCTGAGATCCGCGGAAAATCAATCTTTCGTCTGAAACCCGCCGCTACCGAAGCGTAGCCAAAAATCTCCAAAGCAATGAAACAAAGACAGTTTTCTTTCACCCTCGCCAATACATCGGGCTCCACCAAAACGGTTGCCCTGTTTGCAGCTTACCTGGATACTTTGAAAGTGAATTACATCGCTGATGCCGGCGAAGGTTCACCTGATGTTTCCTTCGGCCGGAATAACCCTGCCCAGATCGTTGCTGCCGGCTTCGACTGCGATGCAGTATTGGATGACGGCACCATCGACACCGGCCTGGTTGCTACTGCAGCTTCCAGCAAGTTCAAGATCCGCGATATGGCCCGCTATATCCTTCTCAATCCTACCCTGTTGCGCAAGATCACCCTTGCCAGCGCAAACACGGATGTGTACGAGAAGACCATCTCCACTGTCCGCCTGAATCCCACCGGGAACCAGGGGGAAGAGTACATCCATCTCACCGAATTCTTCAACGTCCAGCAGTACAACGACGGCAAGATCGTCGTGCCTGTGGAAATGGAGTTGAGCGATGAAGTGCTGATGCGTATGCCGATCGACACTGGCAGGACGATTACGATCACCCTGCATTTCTAAGAAAAAGCTGGTTTCCAGCCGTTTCCGAACCAACCTGCAAGGTAAGGCCCGCCCAGCCCGGGTGGGCCTTCTTTCTAAAAACCAGCAAAACAATGAAACAGAGTAAAAGAAGTGTGCTCAAAAGCAGCATCTACCGCTCATCCTACGCAGATGATCCTGTTATTTCGGTTCCCCTCAAAGGAGAAGCTGAGCAACCCAAACAAGGGAAGGTATGGGATTTTTTCAATAATCTCCTGACTACTGTCAACAGTGGATTCCAGGCATTTGGCAGACCGCAGCAGCCCGGTGCTCCCGGGGTGGTACAGGTTCCTTCCCCTGCCAAAAATAACACCCCTATTTATGTAGGCATTGCCCTGGTGGTACTCCTGCTGGTAGGACTGGCAGTAATCGGCAAAAAGTCCTGATTATGAAAAAGTTGCAACCAAAAGGCAAACTAAAGCGGGCTGAGCGGATGATTACCTTCCGCAAACCACCCGTGAAAAAGCAAACCAAGTCAAGCCGTAAACGGAAGAAATGAAGACCAAACGTCTAGATAGTGCCCACGAGATCCACGTGTATGGACGCCTGGACCAGTACTGGAAGCGAAGGGGATTTCGCCTCTTTGGCAAGGACCTGCGATCCGGCGGCCAAGCCTTGCCTGAAAGGCTACTGACCAGGGAGAAGCTGATGGACCAATTCGAGATCCGGAATATGTTTCACATCCGGGGTTTTGAATATGGGAACTGGCTAACCCAGGAAGACCGGGTGAGCTATCTGCACGCGATGGCCTACTCACTGTTTGATCTGAACAAGGTGCTGCGTTTTGGTGGCAATATCGGCCTGGATTACACAATCGGTATTGCTTTCGGCGCACGCGGCCAAAGCGCGGCTCTGGCGCACTTTGAGCCTGGAACAATGATGATAAATCTGACCAGGTATAAAGAAACCACTGCAGCAAACAGAGAGCTGATGTTTAAGAAAACAGGTGGTGTAGGCAGTTTTGCGCACGAATATGGGCACGCCCTGGACTTCTTCTTCGGAACATACATTGAGCAATATGGCCGTGGCAGATCCTTGTCAGGCGGCTCAAGTGCGGCGGTATTTTGGCGTCCTGATGACATTGACAAGGTAAAGTATCCCTTACATCACCTGATGGCCAGGATCATCCATAAACTGATCTGGCTCCGCTATCCTCAGAAAAAGAGGAAAGGTGCTTTCACGCCTTACTACAGTGGCTTGCTCGACTTCATCAAGGATGGGCCTGGTGGGACTTACTGGATCCGGCACACAGAGCTTTTTGCCCGGCTTTTCGAAGTTTGGGTGCAAGACAGGGCCGCAGAACTCAAAATCACCAATCATTTCCTGACGCACCCCAAGTATGTGCACCAGGTGTATGTGGATGCCGCCACCTACAAAAGGGTAAAACCTCTTGTCACCCAGCTTATTAATAAGATGGCCGCAAAGGCCCGCAATGTTTCAAAACCAAGCCTTTCACTGTGAAAATCCTGTTTCGCAATACGGCCCAGATAGGTAGCACTCCTGCGGTGGTGGACCGACAGACCGGCGACATTGAGATCAATGTGGATCGCTGGCCGGAGCTCACCCCGTTGGAGCGCGAAATGGTGCTCTTGCACGAGATAGGGCATTATCTGCACAATACCGCTGATGAAAAAACAGCCGATGCCTATGCGATGGAAAAACTGGCCGAAAAGTATGGGCCAGACGATGCCGAAAAATTCTTTTCAACCTTTCATAACACGCTCAGGGGCACCGCCTCCTATGAAGAAAGGATGGGGGAAGTGGCTTTCCGCGCTGCAGACCTGGTGGACCAGGATACGAACAATGAGATCCCGAAAAAGATGATCAAGAAAAAAAGAATCGCAAGATCCTGGGAGAAGGGATCTGTTTTTCAGCCGCAAAAATCGGCTGCATCAGGATCAGGACAGTCTGGATCATATTGGGCAAATCAGCAAGCAGCAAAGGCGAATGCCAATAATCCAGTTAAGCCTCCCACTTACACAAGATATATCTTAAACCCTCTTGAGCAAATTCAAAGCGGACTTTCACCTGAAGAATATGCTCTTGCAAAAATGAGAGAGGCGGAATTGGCTCAACACGGCAGGGTTGGAGTTGCAAGTAGATTAAGTTCTAATGATTACGGAATTCAATCAACATCTTTTGCAGGATTACTTTCAGGGAACAAGATCGCTCAGATACTAAGTGCATTTCTGATTATCGGTGCCCTAGTATATTTTTTACTCAGCAAAAAGACATCAAAATGAATCAAATAGGTGAATACAGAAGCGTGATTGTTTCTTCTAAATCAGAACTATTCGGATTAGGAAACAAGAGAAAAAAGGCCTACAAGGATGATTTGAAGGCTCAATATGGAAGTGCTTGGAGGGATATATGGAAGGGACTAAAAGGTCAGTACGGAGGCTCAACTATTCGCCAGGGACTCCGTGCCGGGGATCCTTTACCCTGGCAGACTACTGGGGCAAACCCCAATATGCTTAACAGTGAAGACGGTTCTATAGCAGGTGCATCAATGATGACCGGGAATGGAATTATCTATGGCATCCTTGCACTCGTAGCGATTGCAATATTCATTTTCATTCGTAAAAAGAAATAATGATGATGACTGAACGCCCTGTCATTTTTGATTATCAGAAGTCAAGCATTGCGCCTGTCGTTGCTGCTGGTGTAATAACTGGAGTTACCTCATTGGTCAGCACAATCTTCGGAGGAAAGAAAAAAACAACAGCGCCCTCTCCTGCAGAATTACAGTTAGCACAGCAACAACTCGAGGCACAGAAAATCCGTGATAAGCAGAATGTGCAAATCATTCAAATTGCGGTGCTTGCCGCAGTTTCGATCATACTTATGATACTCATTTTCAAATCAAAACGATGACCTATCAGGAATTAATCTCCAAAATGCAGAAGTTTTCCCTCATAGAGTTGGAAAAATTTCGCGACACCCTTGAGCAACAGATCGTAATGGTCTATGAAACCGGGGCACCCGATCCGGAAGCGCTAAAGGCAGATCTGAAGGATCAGCTGAATGCGATTAAGGCCGAATTGATCCGGCGCAAAAACAGAGGCGAGAAGTACTTCACCCCGCGCGGCGCTGGCCGCAAGGTACGCCTGGATGATGCAGACAATTCCCCAAAGAAAGCATCCGTAGGTAAACTGTGGATGTGGCTCGCCCTGGGCTTTATCGTGTATTTCATCATCAAAGGAATGAAGCAATGAAAAAGCGCAACATTTGGATACTGGTGATCCTGGCAGGGCTTGCGGCGATGTTTTACATCAATCGCAAAGCTAAATCTGCTGAAGTAACAGCAGGCGGGGGTGGTGGTGTCGGCGGAGCCGGCGGATCAGGGCCTCTACCTACCGGCAGCCGACCGGGGGCTGTATTGCGTGCGGGCTCTAACCAGAGACTTGTTTCGCAGCCCGAAGAAGAGGAAGTGGATCCGGGGCGCGCACCCCTGGGACGTAATAAAAGAAGCAAACGACAAAGCTCTCTGAACGGATGAAGAAGATAAACCTGCCCAATATTGACCCCAGGAGGATGGCTGCCATTGGTATTTCTGCCATTGTGCTCATTGTAGTGATTTGGGTAGCGGTAAAGCTCTTCCGCGGGAAAAAGGATCCGCTGCTGGATTCAGTGGTAAGCCAGTTGCAGCCGCAAAACCTGACCCTCTCTCCATTTGAGTATGAAGCCATTGCCAACAGGTTGCAAAATGAGCTTTATGAGTGGGGCTTTTTCCAGGGGCCGGATGTAGATGACTTGATAGAAATATTGTCGCCGCTCCAAACGCGCGATGACTTCCTGATGCTGGTGAAGGCATTCGGTATCCGGAAGAATGAGCGCTATGTGCTGGGTAGCTGGGAGGGAGATATTTTCTTCTGGTTTTCACGCCGGCTCGGTACCAAAGAAATGGAAGCTGTTAAACAGGAATTCGCCCGCGTAGGGCTGTCAATATGAAAAAAGGAATCATAATCTTGCTGATCATTATACTCCTGGTGGCAGGGATGGCGCTGGCTGCAGGCTATAAGCCCAAAGTGCAGTCGATGAAGATATTTCGCAGTCTCAGCCGGGTAAGCCGCGATCTGAGCGGGCTTCCCCGGGGCATTTTCCCCATAATGCTGGGACTGAAATCCCGCGAAGTGGCGATATACCAGGCGAAACTTGCAAAAATGCTGCAAGAGCAGGGCAGTGACGATAATCTTGAGATAGATGGTATCTGGGGCCCCATCACTGAAAGGATCTCCTACAAATTGATGGGATGGATCGCGGTGGATGAGGGCCTGTACCATATCTCCATCAAACCGGAAGAGAAAGAGCTGATCGCTTTTGCATACAAGGATCAAAAAACCCTGATAGCGCAATGAATAACCTGTTAACCAACCTCGGTATTACTGAGCTCCCTGAAGTGCCTGTCACCCTGGAGCGCAATTCGGTGGTGTTCACCGCCCTGATGATTGCCATTGCCGGCATTGTGATCGTGCTTACATACCAACTTTCAAAAAAGCTGTAGAATGACAAAGCAGGAGTTCATAAAAAAGTACACCGCTCCGGTCCTCGAAGCAACCGGAGGCACGGCCCTGTTCCCTTCCCTGATGCTTGCCCAGGCTGCCCTGGAAAGCGGATGGGGAAAAAGCCGTCTTTCCAGCCTGTACAATAACCTTTTTGGGATCAAGGCTGATCCTTCCTGGAAAGGGGAGAAGGTTCACCTATCAACGCAGGAGTACCTGAACGGTAAGTGGCAGACCCTTCAGGAACCCTTTAGGGTGTATGCTGATCCCACGGAAAGTATCCGTGACAGGATCCGCTTTTTGCGGAAGAATCCGCGCTATGCTCAGGTATTTCTTGCAATGACTCCGGAAGCACAGGCACGCGCTCTGCAGGCTGCAGGATACGCCACAGATCCGCAATATGCGGAAAAGCTCATTGCCACAATGCACGCGAACAATTTGGCTGAAATCGACAAAAAAAAAGATCAATGAGGACCCTGAATATCACGATTGCTATCCTTGTTTCTGTGACTGCTATTTTGACGGTTTATAAAACGCTGAAATACAAGATATAAGATGCTGAAAACAAACAATCTCCTTACGATGCTCACCCATCCTCCTGACATTTACCAGGAGCTGGAAAATGATGAGATGTACCTGGGGTGGTGCCAGCTGGGAACCACAGGAACTGATGAAGCAAAGTGGGTGATCTGCCACGTGTCGGCCAAAGTAGCCGGGGTGCAGACAACCAAGTGGGCAGATGGCACCCGCACCGATTTTCGATTTGTATGGGATGACCGCGCGACCTATGACTATAAATTCCTCCTATAATGGCCTTCAAACTCAATCCATTCACTGGCCGACTGGATCGTGTAGAAGCGACCGAAGGCAGCGGATCCAGCACAGAGATCCGGGCCAATTCGCATACCCTGGCCGCCGGAACGCATAGCATCGTATTTACCAGCGTCTTCACCAGCAGCTACCAGTTAATGGTGCAATGCTATTCAGGCGAAACCCAGGTACCTTATTCAATTACAAGCCGCACGGCGGAAGGATTTCAAGTAACTGTGACCGATGAATGTACGTTTTCTTATATCGCTATTCCTACTACTTAGCACCCTGGCGCTGCAGGCTCAGAGCAATCTGAGGGTGAAGCACAGGTATGTTGAGACGGATTCGCTTGTGCTGGATCGTATTCAGGCTATGAAAATCCCGCAGGTAGTGCACTCAATGTATATTGATACGCTGACAGGCCTTGTCAGGACTTATCCTGTATTTACCTCTCCTATCCAGACCTCTGACAGTAATTTTATCGCGTACTGCGATGGCTGTGCGCTGACAAGCGGATGGATCCAGTCTGGGGATACAATCTATATCGACACCAGCAGTACGATCATAACTGACTATTACACCCAGGCACAGGTAATTCAGCTACTGGCTGACACCGGCGCTGCAATCCGGGCTGACTTCCCTGTGATCCCTCCAGGGGATAGTCTTTACACCCATTACTGCGATGGGTGCGCTCTGACCAGTGGATGGATCCGCTCAGGAGATACGATCTACATCGACACCGCCACTATCAGCGATTACTACACTCAGTCACAAGTAATTCAACTTCTGGCAGACACCGGGGCTGCGATTCGCACTGATTTCCCAGAGATACCTCCTGGGGATACAATCTACACCCAGTACTGCGATGGATGTGCCTTGGCCAGCGGATGGAGGCGCTCAGGGGATACGATCTACATCGACACCGCTACTATCAGCGATTACTACACTCAGTCACAAGTAATTCAACTTCTGGCAGACACCGGTACTGCAATTCGGGCTGACTTCCCGGATATCCCTCCCGGGGATAGTCTTTATACTTCGTTTTGCGATGGATGCGCTCTGTCCAGCGGATGGCTGCGATCAGGAGATACGCTCTTCATTGATACCAGTAGTGTGGCAAGTGGAACAGCTTCTCCGTGGGAAAAAGATACCTACATCACAACTCTATCTACTGGAGATAGTGTACAACTGGATCCGTATGCCCTGATGATGTTCGGTTCACCTGATTACTACATAGGCAATGTGGACAGGTCAGGGGATGAGCTCATTACAAATGGAGGCTTTGAAGAGGCAACGGGAAATAATTTTACCTGGTGGACAGAAGCAAGCACGGTGACAAAGGAAACTGTGAACGTACACAGCGGACTGAATGCGATAAAAAGCACAGGGGTGCCTGAGACATTCCTGACAAGTGGGGCGCTCTCATTTGTGAAAGATAGAAGATATCGTATTAGCTTTTGGATTGATAATGAGGCTCAAACAACTACCGGTTGGGAACTCTCTTTTGGAGGTGTTCGCTGGTTGGTGGCCGATGGCTCTATCGGTACATCTCAAACTTACAATGAGGTTCCAGCTGGAGCCGATTGGCAGCAAGTTTCTGTCGAATTTACATCGCCTGTTAATACGAATAATGGGACGATGCGATTTTCACGGATTCACGGCCTGCATACTACTTATCTTGACGACGTAAGCCTGGTTGGGTATTTCCCTTCACTTACGCTGCAATCTGCAAATTCAATTACCTTATCTGGTAACGGACATATCTACCTGGGGCATCTCACTTCAGGATCTTCAGACACCGCCCTTGTAATCGATGCGGGCAGGGTGTACAAAAGAATAATCCCGGAAAACACGGATGATCAGACCGCGGAAGAAGTTACAATCAGCGATGCCGGTGCATATTACTCGTCTTCACACGTCGAGGGTGCCCTGCAGGAGATCGGCCTGGATATTTCTACCCTGCAATCCGGTGGATCCGATAACTGGGGCAACCAGGTAGTGGTATCCGATGCCTCCCTCACTGGCGACGGTACGCTGGGGGATCCGCTCACTGTAGTGGATTCCTGGTATAATTCTCTGGCTGAGCTACAGGCAGCCGTATCAAATGACTTTCACAACCTGGGAGGCACAGATAGCGTATCGGTGGACACCTTCCTCTTGCAATACTGCGATGGCTGCGCCCTGGTCAGCGGATGGGTCCGCTCAGGAGATACGATCTATATCGATACCAGCAGTACTACCATTACCGACTATTACACCCAGGCACAGGTGATCCAGCTTCTGGCCGACACCGGCACGGCTATCCGGAATGATTTCCCGGAGATCCCGGCCGGAGATACTGTTTACATCCAATACTGCGATGGCTGTGCCCTGGCCAGCGGCTGGGTCCGCTCAGGAGATACGCTCTACATTGATACCAGCCAGATCAGTGATTACTACACCCAGGCACAGGTGATTCAACTCCTGGCTGACACAGGCACGGCTATCCGGAATGATTTCCCGGAGATCCCGGCCGGAGATACTGTTTACACCCAATACTGCGATGGCTGTGCGCTTATAAGCGGATGGCTGCGAACGGGAGATACCCTATACATCGACACGGCCACTATCAGCGATTATTTCACACAAGCCCAGGTAATCCAGCTTCTGGCCGACACCGGAGCTGCGATCCGGGCGGATTTTCCTGTCAATACTGATGATCAGACCGCGGAAGAAGTATCCATTACTGATGTGGGTGCATATTACTCGTCTTCACACGTCGAGGGTGCCCTGCAGGAGATCGGACTGGATATTTCCACGCTGCAATCCGGCGGCTCCGATAACTGGGGCAATCAGGTAGTGGTTTCCGATGCTACCCTTACCGGAGATGGTACTCTGGGGGATCCGCTCACTGTAGTGGATAACTGGTACAACTCCCTGGCTGAGCTTCAGGCGGCCGTATCCAATGACTATCACAACCTGGGAGGCACTGACAGTGTATCGGTGGACACCTTTCTGGTACAGTACTGCGATGGATGCGCCCTGGCCAGCGGATGGGTCCGCTCTGGGGACACGATCTATATCGATACCGCATCCAGTAGTGCCACAGGAAGCAGTGAATGGACACGCAACGGTGGGATAATATACCCGAATAATACCGCCGACCTGGTAGTAATTGGTGCAACTTCAGGCACAGCACCCCTTACGGTGGCCAAAGCGGTGGGCACACTTTTCACGCCAATATTTCAACTAAAAGATGGCACCACAACGCATTTGAGTATTGAAGGCCGAAATTCAGCTGGTGTACAGCGAACTACCATAACTTCTACAGATGCAGAGTACTTATATCTGGAAAATCCGGGTGGCGATTTATCTGTAAGCGCATCAGGAACCTTAAATATGCAGGCAGGAGATGCCGTCATTTCGCATAGCGGAACTGCGCTCGAACCAAAGAATAATGTCAACTTAGGCAGTGATTTCTGGAAGTGGCAAAAGGCATACTTTGCCGACACAATCAATGCCGGCAATCTTGTAATCAGCAGCCCTGGCGCCGCTACCGGAAGGGTGTGGACCGCGACCGGGTCATCCGGTAAGGGTTCCTGGCAGGCCATACCCAGCACTGCCGATAACTGGGGTACTCAGGTAGTGGTATCTGATGCTACCCTTACCGGCGACGGCACGGCTGGTGATCCGCTCACTGTAGTGGATT
>CAZPYJ010000012.1:0-92740 GCA_964590645.1 uncultured Lentimicrobiaceae bacterium | reverse complement strand
GATTCTATCCGACACCGGCGCTGCGATCAGGGCTGATTTCCCTGTCAATACCGACGATCAAACTGCAGCTGAGGTATCCATTACTGATGCAGGTGCATATTACTCGTCTTCACACGTAGAGGGTGCCCTGCAGGAGATCGGACTGGATATTTCTACCCTGCAATCCGGTGGATCCGATAACTGGGGTACTCAGGTAGTGGTTTCCGATGCTACCCTTACCGGCGACGGCACGGCTGGTGATCCGCTCACTGTAGTGGATTCCTGGTACAACTCCCTGGCTGAGCTTCAGGCGGCCGTATCAAATGACTATCACAACCTGGGAGGCACTGACAGTGTATCGGTGGACACCTTCCTGGTGCAGTACTGCGATGGCTGCGCTCTGGCCAGCGGATGGGTCCGCTCCGGGGATACGATCTACATCGACACCAGCAGCACTACCATTACCGACTATTACACCCAGGCCCAGGTGATCCAGATTCTATCCGACACCGGCGCTGCGATCAGGGCTGATTTCCCTGTCAATACCGACAACCAGACCTTGTCACTCAATACCAATACGCTCTCAATCTCTGGGGGCAATAGCGTAAGTTTAGCTCAGTATCTGGATAATACGGATACTCAGGCGATAAGCTTGAATCCTTCTACGCACGAATTATCCATTACAGGGAATGCCAGTACGGTAGATCTTTCTGCATACTTGGATAATACTGACACCCAGCTAAGTGAGGAACAGGTACAGGATTATGCCTGGAACGTCCTATCTGGAACGCAAACTGGAATTACTGTAACATACAATGATGCTGGCAATAATGTGAGTTTTGTAGCAACTGACGCAAGCGCTACCAATGAATTACAGACGATCAGCACTACTGGAACAGCCGGAAATATTACCCTAAGTGATGGCGGCGGGACATTGAACCTTAATGTGAATGATGCTGATTATGACCCTACCAATGAATTACAGACCGTAGATCTGTTCGACGTTTCTAACGACAGTCTCAGAATCAGTTTGTCGCAGGATGCCACTGTGAATAAGATAGATATGAGTAATTACAATTCATTGTGGGAGTATAGAGAGGAACTTCCAGGCCACAGATTTTTGAGGCCTAAAAATAATAATACACCAAGAGTGGCATTGTATAGCGATGATAATGCACTTAGCTCTCCCACATTTATATTTAGCGCCTCAAATAACGATAATCCTATAGATTCAGGTTATGTTTTGGGGTCACTTTCTTGGTATGGATATTCTATCCCCGGCCTCTCATCCTCAGGTGATCTTGGGTCATCTGGCGTTATTATACACGCTGTGTCAACTGAAAATTGGAGTTCTACAAATAGAGGAACAGAATTCTATATTGGAACCGTAGCGAATGGCACTGCCTTCACAAAAAAAAGATTCCATATTCAGGGAGACGGCTCGATCAGATTTAACGATGCTTACACCATTCCGGCAGACGACGGTGAAGCAGGAGAAGTATGGACATCAGATGGGGCTGGAAACATAAGCTGGCAAGCTCCCGGGAGCAATCCATCCACGATATCTGCCACCGCAGGAGATACTATCACAGCGGGTGACTTTGTGGTGATTGCCGATAGCGATGGAAAATGGTACCGGGCCGATGCATCTGATACCCTGCTATCTACTACTCTGGGAGGCATTGCCACCGTGGCCGCGCTACCAGATTCCACCGTGTCCATACAAATTGATGGAACTTACACCACTACCGGGCTGGATGCCGGCAAAAATTATTACATATCTGCCACGCCCGGAGCAATCACAGCCACAAAGCCAAGCGCTCCCGGATCGGTGTTAAGGGTGGTGGGCACGGCCATCTCAAGCACACAGATTTACCTGGTACCAACATTAACATACATTTCACTGTAATGGCAAGAGGCGCAAATAAAATATTCGGCATCCTGCTACCCAAAGTAAGGGTAGGGCGGGAAATTACAGTAGCAAGCGCAAACCTGGCAGAAAGCGATGTGGATACCATTGTCCAGGCAAATTACCCTGATAGTATGGCCCTCACTATTTTGGAGGGATCTATGCGTAAAGACGATATCTCCTATGTACTGCAGAGCGGTGCCGGACAGGTCACTATTGGGGCAGAAATACCGGCAAATCAAAGCATAAACAGTGCCTGTAAGACAGGTGCTCAGAACGAAATGATCGCGATAATCTGCCTGGATGATACATCCGGCGCAGAAGTCTATAAAGTGATAGGAGGGGTAGAGTGATGCATCCGCTATTATCCATCATACAGCAGCAACGACGGGCCACCTCCGGGGGAGGTTATCGCATTGTTGCGGGCGAATTCAATGGACGCCTGTGGTATTACGATGGTAACTGGACAGAAGTTAGGCCAGCTGGGGACGTTAATAAACAATGGGCGTTTTGCAAATTTGATAAGCAGGGCTCCGGAGCGATGATTGCTGGGGTAAAAAATGGAAGGGTATATCATTCTTCCGACTGGGGCGCCAACTGGTCAGAGATGGATACACTCCCTGGTGAACTCATTGATCGTGACTGGCGAGATGGGGCGATTGATGGGAGTAAAATGGTATTGGCCGAAATGGGAGGGAAAGTTTATTGTTATGGTTGGAACGGAGCATATTGGGAAATATCAGACTTAGAAAGCGGTAATTATCAGTGCGTTGATTTATTTGGGAATCAAATCCTGGCAGGAGAGTATCCCGGTAGATTATGGCTGACAGATTTTTCAACTGGGCCGCAGGAGGTTGATAATAATGGTGCTCAGGACCGAAATTGGAAAAGTGTATCAATAAATGGCTCTGCAATGGCGGCGGCTGTATATGGTGGCAGATTATTTCTACACATTGACGGGGGATGGGGAGAGCAGCAGCCCAGAGGCAATACAAATTCTTTTTGGCAAAAAGTAGTGATACAGGATGACCAAACAGCTATAGCCGCTGCATTGTACACATCAGTATACAGCTTTGATGGCGAAAGAAATTGGATTGATGAAAACCCAAGTGCTGGTGCTTCCTCAGCATATTATACTTGCGCTTTATCAGGTAATTATATGGTAGCTGGCACTCAGCAAAGACTATATAAAAATGAAAATGGATGGGCAGAGACACAACCCAATGGAGATGTAAATATTTATTGGATATGTAGTGATATGATTCAAGTAGAATGAGAACCGTACTATACCATACCACCCAGCAGAAGGTATTATCCTGGCACCAGCCCCAATACCTGGTAAACGGGAAGCCCGGCTACCTGCCTACCCATATTGTGGAGCTACAGGTAAATGACGATCCGGGGGATCCACCGGCATACGATCAGGACACTCAGAAAATCAGCACCTATTATGCAGCCGATATTCTGGCCGGCACCTATTCAAAACACTGGAAAATCACGGCGAAAACACTGGAAGAGATTGAATACGATCAGAAGGTCCAGGTGTGGCCGGCACGTGAATGGAACAAAAGGATTGTAATTTCTCTGGCTGCGCTATACAGTAATGCCAGTTTGAAGGAATTCACCACGGAGCTCACATTATGGTGGACACTTAACGGCTTTCGGCAGGAGATCCGCGATGGCTATGCGTATTTCTACTGCAACCTAATTTTGCCTGAGCACCAGGCCATTGTAGATGCCTTTTCGGCAGTGATCATTATTGAAGACAGTATTTGGTAAAAACAAGAAAATGAATGAACTGGACCACATTGATATCCGCAGACTGGGTGCAAATCTCGGCACTTTTAGCAGTATTGATACCTGTCAATACATACCTGGTCCGACGGATCTGGAATATGGGCTACAAAAAACGTGATATGCAGATCCTCGAAGGTGCCATCGATGCTGAGCGCGAAACCAGGCAGAAGGAAGACTTTCGATTGGAACAAACCATAAAAGCATTGATTGTGGAAACAAAAAGCAAAGCCAGCCAGAAGGAACTTGATGAAGTCAGGGGTCAGCTTGCATTGGAGATCCGCTCAATGAATGAAAGAATATTCAAAATCTTGCAGATTGTAAGCGGGAACGGTGAAAAATCGGGCTAATTAACTATTCACCAAACCCTTACCATTATGAACATTTTCAAAAATCTGAATGTAAAAAAGAATCCCATCACTACTGTGCTGGGGATTCTGAACACCCTGCTCTTCGGAGCTGTGATCCTGGGCCTGTTCGATCAGGCCACCGCAGATCATATCCTGCTTATCGTTAGCAATTTTGCCGACGTACTTGGCACATCGCCCACCCTGGTGGTGGTAGGTACTGCTCTGCAGGCCGCCGGCTCCATTATCCTCTTGTTTGCCAAAGATCCGCAGGAACCCTCCGGGGGAAGCGGCGGCAATGTAATTCGTGCAATCGCTATCCTGGCGCTGCCTGGCCTGCTGCTTATGAGCTGTAGTAAAATTGATCAGGCTGAAGCTGAAATTATTACTATTGAAATGGTGTTAAAGAGTGAGAACCCCAATCAGTACACAAATGCTCAACTCCAGCTGGCCGCTGAGAATACGCTACAGGAAATGATATCCAGAAAGGAATCTCAGGCAGATATCCAGACGGGTATCCCTGTAAAGAATTATGGTGCAAAGCTTAACTTCGTGCTGGATGACTGGCTCTCGGCCGGGACCTTTGGGTTTTGTTACCCCAGACTTGTGGTAGATAGTGGAGCTGCGTATATGGCCTCATTGTCGTGCATAATTGATGCAGGTCCAGGCGTTAGTTTTTCACCTGGCACTGTAATGATTGATTATGCCAATCCCAGGCAATTCAACTGGCAAAACTATTTCTATGCATCGCGAGTTACCAGTGATTATGTAGCATTTGCAGGATTTAGCGTCCAGCCGGAAACACTGACAGGTACTACGCCCGTGAATAAGACTTTATTTGCCTTCCACACTACCGGGTACGGGCCGGTTACCTGGGATGAAACTTACCCTGACAATATCACCGCAAGTCCGGACGGCTGGGGTGTGTATGCCTTTAATACCAAAAACGGCTCAATGCAATGAAGTCCCTCCATCTCAGGCTCCTAAATATCACGATCCTGCTGGCAGTAATCCTGCTGGCAGGATCTTCCTGCTGCACCCTGGATCGTTGCATTACAAAGCATCCGGAATTATCAATGCAGGTCCTTGATGATTCCACGACAATCATTGATCGTATTATTTACCGCGATACAGTGATCCGGATCCCGCTCAAAGGCGACACCAGCCAGGTATCATACCCAGTGCCCTGGGAGAAGGCGGTACAATACACCCCCTGGCCCGGGTGGTTATGGCCTGACAGCGGCCAGGTAGTGATCAGCCATCTGCAGGGCAAGAGATCCAGCAGCTCTATCTCTCTGGCCAGAGACACGGCAGGAGGGAGGATCCTGCACGAGCTCTTAGAGCCGGATACGCTGATTGAAGATACTGTTCGAAAACTGGACAGGCATACCACCATAGATACCAGGAGCAAGCGAACAACGCAAACTGTGATAGAAACAAAGTATGTTCCCCGTTTCTACAAGTTTACTTTCTGGTGGTTCTGGGCAAGCGTGACCGCAATAGGAGGGATGCTATTTTGGAGGGTGAGGAAGTTTATAAGGTGATGTTTATATGTAGAATGAATCACTTTTTCATTTTTGCGATATTACATCTTGTTCTATATTTGTTCAGTCTAACCAAAATCCTTGCAGAATGAAAAAAATCACCTTTGTTTTATTAACTGGGATTCTTTTTGCAATCTCAATTTCGTGTAAAAAAGAAGTACCTGCTGGCTGCACCGATCCCATTGCAGACAACTTTGACCCAGATGCTGAAAAATATGATGGAAGTTGCGTGTATAGCGGTGAAGCTGTTATTTGGTATGATCAGGTTGTTGCAAGTAATCTAGTAAATGACGGTGCACAAGCCTTAAGATTCTATGTAGATGGATCCTTATATGGAAGTCAGGCAGCCGCTGTTTATTATGTGAGTGAACCCCATTGCGGTTATCCCGGATCAATTACAATTAGCAAAGATCTTGGCAGTTCAAAGAATAAGTCATATAATGTGCGAATAATGGATCAGACAAACTGGATATACTGGGATTTCAATATTAATATTGAAGCAAACGAATGTAATAGCATCAAACTTGGTTGGTAATTCCTCCAATTTTCTCTGAGAATTAAGGCCGGAAAAACCGGCCTTATTTTTGCGCTATCTGGAAAGATCTCTTTTTTTTCAGGGCCTAATACCACTGAACGGTAAAAGGCCCGGAAAAGGCCGGAAATTCATCCATCCTCATCTGAACAGCATTTAGCCTGGCCTCATAAAACTCAATGGCCCTGATTGCGTGAAATGACCTTTTAGGCCGGTCGTAATCTAGAAATATCCCGGTAACATTCCCCAGGTTCCTGCAGGACCTTTGCAGTGTATTCCAGGTATAGGTGATATCTCTTTTTGTCTCCAGTACCCAGGCTACATTTCTGTGCAGCTTTGAATAAATTTCAGCGATCATCATCCTATTGCTGCCAGACAAGTACATCATCCGCAATGCATACTCAGCGTATAATCCGGCCGATACATTCATAAGCTCATACAATTCGCTGGTGAGGAACTTATTAATTGTAGCAATCATAGCTTCAGCCTCCTGGTAGTTTTCAAATAGGAGCACCCTGTTGCCTCCAACAAATAGCCTGTGACGCTGATGATCCACGAAAACACTTCGTTTATCACCTTTCAAAATACCCTTTATTTGTATGGCACTCATTTACTTACAGGGGTTGAACAAAACTTACGTGTACAAATTTCGTCCATTTTAACACCTCATACACAAATCTGAAAAATGTAACAAAATGAGCCTTAATTACTTATGTTTCAGGGCTTTTGAAAACCGCTTCACGTTAGCTTTATCGCATTATCGCAAACATCTGATTATCATATATTTCGCCTGCGAGAAGTTTCCGATAATTTATATTATGTTAAGATGTATTGAAATATCATACCACAAAACACCCTGCCCCATTGTTTAAACGAAAAGCCGGAAACCCACTTCAGGGTACCCGGCTTTTCTGTAATATTTATCTTTTTATTCTATTGATTCAAATTTTTAATCGCTTCATTCACCTGTTGTAGTTTCTCCAATTGGTTGGTCCTGGCGTAAATCTCCTTGAGGGTAACCAGCGTATTCAATTCTTTGGGATCTATCTGATTGGCTTTTTCGAGGTAAGGCAAGGCTTCAAGCAGCATATCATCTGCTTTCTTTTTTGCCACATCGTATTTGGGATCGCCCAGCGGTAATTGATTAGCTTCTTCAATGATGGCAGCAGCTTCATTCACATAGAGTGCACCCAGGTTGTAATTGGCATCAAAGTATTCGGCATTCAGTTCGACGGCGTTCTTGTATGCTTCCGCTGCTTTCTCCATATCCCCCATCTGATCATATGTTGTCCCTACAGCAAAGAATATGGTGGGATTTGTGGCATCCACTTCGATTGCTTTCTCCAGATTCTTCTGCGCTTCAACCACATTTCCTGAGGAAAGATGAATATTGGTTTCCTCAATCAGCAGATTAAACTCACCGGGATAGCGCTCCAGTCCCTTCCGGATTACAGCAATGGCACCGGTGGTATCCTTTTCGGCCTTGTGAATGCGTGAGAGGGAAATATAGAGTGGAACAGCGTTGGGTTCACCCTCGTAGCCGAGTTGAATCAATTCATTATAATACTTCTTTGCTTCTGTGTTTTTTTCAGCCAATTCTGCACACAGAGCAGCATTGAACAGAGCAAGAGAGTCCTCTCTACCTACCCTTGCATTGGTTTCCCGTGCTTTGATGAAGCTTTGCATTGCTTTATCAAACTCCTGAACATTATACAACTGAACCCCTTGATTATAATACTGTTCTGCCATAAACGGGATACGTTCAATAATTTCAGCCTTGTACCTGTCTTTGTCGTCGAGTTCCAGCGCCTTATTATAGGACTCTTCTGCAACCGAAAGCGCATTTTCTGCAAGGGCTCTGACTTCCGGGTCTTCCGACATCATAATGGCCAGATAGACATTGCCACGGTAGAACCAGGCTTTGGCATCGCTCATTGTTTTTGGATGCTCAACTGCAGGATCAATCGCTTCTTTGGCTTCCTTGAGCTGGAGGTTTCTAAGATAATTGTAGGCACTCACCACTTTTGAGTTCTGGCCGAAGGTCATTCCGCCTACCATCAGTACCATCAGGAAGATTGCCGTTTTCTTCATATCAGAAATATTTAGGATTCACAAATGTATGTATCACTATGGAGCTGTGCAAATACTTTGCCAGAATGCCTTCTGTAATTAGCATTGGGTCCCTGTATAATGCGTAAATCACACATTATCAGTAGTTAAAACATCTCCTTCCTCTTCCGCTTCATTCATATCCACAGCAGACTCATTTGCCACTTCGGCTTCTTCTTCTGTTTGAACTTTAGCTACGGCCGCTATGATATCACCTTCACGAAGGTTGATGAGCCTTACTCCCTGGGTTGCACGCCCCATCACCCTGAGTTCTTCCACAGAAATGCGTATGGTTAATCCTGAGCGATTGATGATCATCAGGTCATCTGAATCCGTGACAGCCTTAATCGCGATGAGGGCTCCGGTTTTCTCGGTAACGTTAATGGTCTTAACTCCCTTCCCTCCCCGGTTGGTAATGCGGTAATCTTCTATACCCGAACGCTTTCCATAACCATTTTCCGAAACGACAAGTACGTCTTCCCGTCCGTTTTCAAGACAGATCATACCGATAACCCTGTCCTCACCATTGGCAAGGCTTATTCCTCTCACTCCGCTGGCGTTGCGTCCCATTGGTCTGACCGCCCCTTCCTTAAAGCGAATTGCTCTGCCCGAGCGCAAGGCCAGCATAATTTCATTCTCACCATTGGTCAGGCGTGCTTCCAGCAGCTCATCTCCGTCTCTGACCGTGATGGCATTAATCCCGTTTTGTCTGGGGCGTGAGTAGGCTTCCAGGCTGGTTTTTTTGATGATCCCTTTGCTGGTAGCCAGGATAATGTAGTTCTGGTTGATGTAATCTTCGTCCTTCAGGTTCTTCACATTGATGAAGGCCCTGACCTTATCATCCGGTTCAATATTGATTAAATTCTGAATGGCTCGGCCTTTAGAGGACTTCGTGCCTTCCGGAATCTCAAACACCCTCAACCAGAAACACTTACCTTTCTCTGTAAAGAAGAGCATATAATTATGCATCGTGGCAATGAACAGATGTTCGAGGAAGTCCTCATCGCGGATATTGGATCCTTTTGCTCCTCTCCCGCCCCGGTTCTGGCGGCGGTACTCCGACAGATTGGTACGTTTTATATAACCAAGGTGTGAAATGGTTATGACCACTTCTTCATCCGGGATAGTATCTTCGATGCGGAAATCGCGGGCGCTATAGACTATTTCTGTCCGGGTTTCATCCCCGTATTTTTCTTTGATCTCTCTAAGCTCTTCTTTGATAATATTCATCCTAATCGACTCTTCGGCCAGGACTTCCTTATAATACTCAATTTGTTTCTGCAGCTCATCAAATTCCAGGCGTATCTTATCCCGTTCAAGGCCGGTCAGCTTCTGGAGTCGCATATCCAGAATGGCTCTGGCCTGCTCTTCAGAGAGTTGGAAGGTATTCATCAATCCATTGCGTGCTTCTTCGGGTGTGCGTGATGAGCGGATCAGTGCGATAACTTCATCCAGGTGATCCAGTGCGATCAGGAGGCCTTCAAGGATATGCGCTCTCTTTTCCGCCTGGGCCAGTTCGTATTTGGTCCTTCGGATAACCACATCGTGTCTGTGGTTGACAAAATGGCGGATCAGGTCTTTCAGGTTCAGCATCATCGGGCGCCCATCCACCAGGGCGATATTGTTGACGCTGAAGGAGGTTTGAAGCTGGGTTAGCTGATACAGTCTATTCAGGACGACGTTTGTGATGGCATCCTTTTTCAGTTCATATACGATCCGCAATCCATTGCGATCCGATTCATCTCTGATGTCGGAGATTCCTTCAATCTTTTTGTCATTGACCAGGTCGGCGGTTTTCTTGATCAGTTCAGCCTTATTGACCTGATAGGGAATGGATGTGATGATGATGCACTCCTTTCCGTTGTCTCCTTCCTCAATTTTGGATTCTGCCCGCATCACAATTCTGCCCCTGCCTGTTTCATAGGCTTCTTTCACTCCTTCGTATCCATAAATCTGAGCACCGGTGGGGAAGTCAGGAGCTTTGATATACTTCATCAGCCCAGGGATATCGATCTCATTGTCATCGATATAGGCGATGGTTCCATCGATGACTTCGGAGAGATTATGGGGGGCCATATTGGTTGCCATCCCCACGGCAATGCCACTGGCTCCGTTCACCAGAAGCTGAGGAATGCGTGATGGCAGGACGGTAGGCTCTTCAAGGGTATCATCGAAGTTGAGGGTAAAGTCCACCGTATCCTTGTCGATATCGGAGAGCATTTCTTCCGCAATCTTCTGAAGGCGTGCTTCAGTATAACGCATAGCCGCCGGACTGTCTCCGTCTATGGAACCAAAGTTCCCTTGTCCGTCCACCAGTGGATAGCGAAGCGACCAGGGCTGTGCCATTCTGACCATAGCATCATACACGGAACTATCGCCGTGGGGGTGATACTTCCCAAGCACCTCCCCTACTATCCTGGCTGACTTCTTATAGGGCCGGTTGGCATACACGCCCAGATCAAGCATTCCGAAGAGGACTCGTCTATGAACCGGTTTTAATCCGTCCCGAACATCCGGGAGGGCACGTGACACAATGACCGACATTGAATAGTCAATGTAAGCGGCCTTCATCTGGGTCTCTATATTAACAGGAATAATCTTTTCTCCGTAATCCATCTTATTGAAATTTCGTGGTAAACCTAAAATTGAAAAACCTGATCATTAGTGAAGTCGTAAACCAGGCTCGAGTGGCCTTTCAGGAATGGCCAGTACAACCTGCCCCCGGGTATTGGTAAAGCCCGTGACCAGAAATTCTGAAACAAATGGCCCGATTTGTCGGACCGGGATGTTGACCAGGCCTATGATGCTCTGCCCTATCAGTTCCTCCTTAGAATATAAGTCTGTGATTTGGGCACTTGACTTCATTATGCCGTATCCCTCACCAAAATCTGCCCAGATTTTATAGGCGGGTTTCTCGGCTTCCTGAAAGTCTTGTACATCCACAATTTTACCTATCCGCAGATCAACCGCTGTAAATGCTTCCCAAGGTGTGTTGTGCATCTCTGAGTGTTTGTTCTCTTCCCCTTGAAGGTGTTCTAAATTATTGATTCTGAATGCTGAATATACAATCAAATTGAAGCACGAAGATACGAATTATTGTGCGATACTACAGGGCTTTTATTTTAAACAAAGCCCTGTTGAAAATTAGCCCTCTCGCCTGAATTAAGGCCCCTTTTGTCCCCTATTTTTGAAACTTGTCGATGGAGCACTGGTATAAAGCTGAATCGGGGCCGAAACATAGCGCTGTATGGATTGTTTACCTGTCTGCGCTATGGCCTTATTTTTGATAAGGGCATACATCCTGCGCATTTTTGCCAGGCTTGATTCAGATTAATGGACTGATTTAGATAAAGAGAATGGAAGCAAAGTTTTCACAAAGAGTTAAAGACGTTTTAACATACAGCCGTGAAGAAGCCCTCAGGCTGGGTAATGATTATATCGGGGTCGAGCATTTGTTGCTTGGGATGATACGGGAAGGAGAAGGAATGGGCATTCATATCCTGCAGACTTTCGGAGTGGAACTGGATCAGCTCCGGCTGAAGGTGGAGAAAGCCATCCGTAAAGACCAGCCAGGAATCAGAGAACTGGATAACATTCCTTTGGTGAAGCAGGCGGAAAGGGCTCTGAAACTTACCTATTTGGAAGCCAAGCTGTTTAACAACGAACTGATTGGTACCGAGCATCTGTTGCTCGCCATTCTGAAGGACGAAGACAACCTGGTCAGCCGATCCCTGCAGTCATTCGGGGTAGATTATGATGCGGTAAGGGATGAGCTGAAAGCGATGATCACAGATTGGGATGGCAACTCCCGTAGCCGCAAAAACATCAGCAATGAACTTCCGGGTGGAACTGCGGACGACGATGAGCCGGAAGAGTCAAAAGACTATGGCAGTACTCGCAAGACCGGAGAAAGCAAATCCAAGACACCGGTCTTGGACAATTTCGGGCGCGACATTACCCGTGCTGCCGAGCTGGGCCGTTTAGATCCCATTGTAGGCAGGGAGAAAGAGCTGGAGCGCATTGCTCAAATCCTTTCCCGGCGAAAAAAGAACAATCCCATCCTGATCGGAGAACCGGGCGTTGGAAAGTCGGCCATCGCTGAAGGGCTTGCCCTGAGGATTGTGAACCGCAAAGTCTCACGCGCCTTATTCAATAAGCGGCTATTTACCCTCGACCTTGCCTCTCTGGTGGCCGGAACCAAGTATCGCGGACAATTTGAAGAAAGAATGAAAGCGGTGCTGAATGAGCTGGAAAAGAATCCGGATATTATTTTGTTTATCGACGAAATCCACACCATTGTCGGAGCTGGAAATGCCAGCGGATCCCTGGACGCTTCCAATATGTTCAAACCGGCCCTGGCACGGGGTGAGCTGCAATGCATCGGAGCCACTACCCTGGATGAATACCGGCAGTATATCGAAAAAGACGGGGCATTGGAGCGCCGCTTCCAGAAAGTGCTGGTGGAACCCACCACGGAAGAGGAAACAGTGGAAATCCTCAATAATATCAAAGAGAAATACGAAGACCACCATCTGGTAACCTATACACCGGAAGCCATCGAAGCTTGTGTGAGCCTGACGATGCGGTATGTTACTGATCGATATCTCCCGGATAAAGCCATTGATGCCCTTGACGAAGCCGGGGCAAGGGTCCATATCACCAATATCAATGTGCCTCAGGAGATCATCGATATTGAAGAAGAAATTGAACAAACACGGGAACAAAAAACCCGGGCCATCAACAGCCAGAAGTTTGAAGAAGCAGCCAAGTACCGTGACATCGAGCGGCAGTTGCAGGAACAACTGGATAAGGCAAAGCGGAAATGGGAAGAAGAGTCGAAAGTCAACCGGGAAACCGTTTCTGATGAAAATGTGGCTGAAGTAGTCGCAATGATGACAGGAATCCCCGTGCAACGCATTGCTCAGAATGAAGGGGAACGCCTGGTGAATATGGAAACCGAGCTCGAAGACAGTGTGATCGGACAAAGCGATGCCATCCGCAACGTTTCCCGGGCCATCCGAAGGAACCGCGCCGGCTTGAAAGATCCCAATAAACCCATTGGTACTTTCATTTTTTTGGGCCCGACAGGGGTGGGCAAAACCCACCTTGCAAAAGTTTTGGCACGCTATCTTTTTGATTCTGAAGATGCCCTGATCAGGATCGATATGAGCGAATATATGGAGAAATTTGCGGTATCCCGACTCGTGGGAGCGCCTCCGGGTTATGTTGGTTATGAAGAAGGGGGGCAGCTAACCGAAAAGGTACGCCGCAAACCTTATTCTATCGTACTGCTCGACGAGATCGAGAAAGCCCATCCGGATGTTTTCCATCTGCTGCTCCAGGTCTTGGACGACGGCGTACTTACCGATAGTTTTGGCCGTCGTGTGGACTTCAAGAACACCATTGTTATTATGACCTCCAATATCGGCTCAAGGCAACTCAAGGATTTCGGACAAGGCGTTGGTTTTGCCACCGCAGCCAAGATCGCAGCCAGCAGCGATCACGCGCGCAGTGTGATCGAAAATGCCCTGAAAAAATCCTTTGCCCCTGAATTCCTGAACAGGATAGACGATATTGTCATCTTCAACTCACTGCAAAGGGAGCATATCCATAAAATCATTGATATTGAGCTCAGACAACTCTTTAAGCGGGTACATAAGCTCGGATTTGAAATTGAAGTAAGCGAAGAGGCCAAAGACTTTATTCTCGAAAAGGGATGGGATGCTCAGTTCGGGGCAAGACCTTTGAAAAGGGCGATTCAAAAATATATTGAAGACAGCCTGGCTGAGGAAATCATCAAATCCTCTGTTCACGAAGGCGATAAGATCAAAGTGGAATTCAACAAGGATAAAGATCAGATTGATATTCTTATCAAACACAAGAAACCCAAAGCAAAAGCAGAGTGATGTTTTCAAAAGAAAAAGCCCGGCCAAAAACCGGGCTTTTTTTTTGCCCTCCCATAGCCTCTTCCGGCCCGGGTAAGGGGGGATGATTCAGTGCTTACTAAATCCGGAAATCAGACATATCCCTGAAACTGAAGTTATTGATATAACTCACCTTTCCAATGTTCTCTGCCCGTCCCATTTTGATAAAGACCTCAGCAGATCGCTGATAGGTATCATCCCGATGGGCATCAAAAACAAGCAGGTAACCCATTATGATATTGCCGGCCATCTCAACCAGGCGGCGAGCGTGGAAATCAACAAATTGGGCTTCATCTTCTGCATTCACTTTTTCCACCGACTTTTCAAACTGGTCGGTCATCCTGATGAGGGTAGCACGCAAGTGTTCCAATTGGGGATTAATCTTCCTTTCCTCAAACTCACGCATCAGTTTCAGATAAGCTCCGTTTCCTATCCCCCGGATGGCTGCTACAACCTGCAGCTGCGAGGTTCCCTCATAAATGGTGGTGATTCTGGCATCGCGGTAAATACGCTCGATGGGGAAATCCTTCATAAAGCCTGTCCCACCGTGGATTTGGAGGGCATCGTAAGCGATCTGGTTGCTGTATTCACTGGAGATCAGCTTCAAGAGGGGCGTCAGGAAGTCGGCATAGCGCTGATAATACTTCATTTCCTGTCGCTCTTCCGGCTCCAGTTTACGTGACTCAGCGATGACCCCATAAGATTTGTAAATATCAACATAGCGGGCTGTTTCATAGAGCAGGCTGCGTACGGCATTGATTTTCACCTTCATCTGGGTAAGCATCTCAAAGACAGCAGGATATTTGATAATGCTTTTCCCGAACTGCTCTCTTTCCCTGGCATACTTTTCCGCTTCGCGCAAGGCAGCCTCGGCGATGCCCACACTTTGTGCCCCCACGCCAAGGCGTGCAGAGTTCATCAGTGCCATCACGTATTTGATCAAGCCCAGTTTGCGATCGCCGATCAGTTTGGCCGGTGCATTTCTGAAAACCAACTCACAGGTGGGGGAACCCTTGATCCCCAATTTATTCTCAATGCGGCGAATACTCATCGCCCGTGAATTGCGGTCGTATACATAGAGAGACAGGCCTCGGGCGTCTGAGGTGCCCTCTTCAGAGCGTGCCAATACCAGGGAAATGTCGGCATCGCCATTGGTAATAAACCTTTTAACTCCATTCAGGTACCAGGTATCATTCTGGCTGTCGTAGCTTGCTTTCAGCTGTACGGCCTGCAGGTCACTGCCCGCATCTGGTTCGGTCAGGTCCATTGCTGCTGTGGCGCCCTTCGGAAAACGGGGCAGAAACTCATCCTTAATCTCCTCCGAAGCAAATTCGTGGATGGTTTCGGCGCAGTCCTGAAGCCCCCAGATATTGGCAAAGCCTGCATCAGCTCGGGAGACCAATTCGGCCGACATCACATAAGGAACCAGCGAAAAGTTCAAACCGCCATATTTACGCGGAAGAGACATCCCGATCATACCGGCTTTAACCAGCGCATCATAGTTCTCCTGGGTGCCCCTGGCATAAATCACCTCATTATTCTCCAGTCGGGGCCCTTCGTGGTCCACCGATTCAGCATTGGGTGCAATGATCTCACCGCATATTTCACCGATCACGTCCAAAACTTTATCGTAAGAATCAAGGGCATCCTCGTGATCCATTGGAGCATCTTCAAATTCATTATGCTCTATAAAACCCTGTTCCTTCAGTCGGGTGATCTTTTCCATCAAAGGATGTGCAAGATGGAAGGCCAGTGTGGGGTTATCGCGATAAAAATTATCCATATCCTTGGTTATAACTTGAATTAGCGGATGTTTTTCTTGTAATGCTGCATCATTTTCGGGATCACGTCTTCCACTTTTCCATTGATGACATAGTCGGCAATATGGTTAATGGGTGCGTGGGGATCCGTATTGATGGAAATGATCTGTGCAGACTGGTCCATCCCGGCCCGGTGCTGCACTGCTCCGGATATTCCGCAGGCGATATACAGTTTAGGTCGGACGGTAATTCCGGTTTGACCGATTTGCCTTTCGTGTCCGGCAAATCCGGCATCCACGGCCGCACGGGAAGCGCCTACTTCTCCTCCGATCAACTCGGCGAGTTGATATAACAGCTTGAAGTTCTCACTGGAGCCCACGCCATAGCCACCGGCAATGATAATGGATGCATTTTTGATATTCACTTTGCTCTTTTCGACGTGCCGTTCTATGATGCTCACCGCCTCATCTTCAGGTCCGAAAAGCGGTTCAGCATCTATCCTTTTTATGATCCCCTTGTATTCCGCATCAAATACTTCCATTTTCATCACCCCCTCTCTGACGGTGGCCATTTGCGGGCGCGTGTCCGGATTGATGATGGTGGCAATAATATTCCCCCCAAATGCGGGCCGGATCTGATAGAGCAGGTTCGGATAATGTGTATCCGATTTCTTGTCATAATGATCTCCGATTTCCAGGGAGGTACAGTCAGCAGTGAGTCCGCACCGCAGTGAAGAAGCAATGCGGGGTGCAAGATCCCGTCCGATAGAGGAAGCGCCGAAGAGTACAATTTCCGGTTCTTCAGACCTGAACACCTTCTCGGTCACTTTTGTATGGAAGAGGGTACGATAGGGAGAAAGGGAGGGATGACTGGCAATGTGCACCACATCAACCCCGTAAGGAAAAACGGTTTCGGCGAGTGCTTCCACCTCATTCCCAATAATCAGTGCTTCCAGCTTTACCCCGAGCTCCTGGGCCAGTTTTTTTCCTTTGGACAGCAGTTCCAGGCTTACGTCTGCGATCTGGCCGTCGTCGGTTACTTCACAATATATAAATACGTTCTTCACCTTATTTCGCTTTTGTATTAACCAATTACGTGACTGTCGATCAACTGCTTCATCATATTTCCAATGTCTTCGTCACTGTCGGTAATCACATTGGATTCTTTCTGCTGGAATACGACGTTTTCTATTTTCTTCACTTTGGTGGGTGAACCGGAGAGCCCCAGCAGGGTTACGTCCGCATCAATGTCTTCCACATTCCACTCTTCAATGAGCAGGTAAGGGCGACGGCTGTATAGTTCTGTATAGTCCCTGGATTCTTCCTGCAGCTCGCTGAGTGTGCGGGCGTGCTTATACGTCATCAATCGCTTGGCAATGCGCGGCCGGCAAGCCGGGGCAGAGCTGTGGACTGTAATGGCCAGGGGTAGGCTTCCCTTTACGGTCTCCACCCCATTCTCCAGTCGGCGTTTTACAGTGATTTCCGAATCGGTAATCTGGAGAATCTCCTCCGCATAGGTAATTTGCGGGATATTCAGTTTCTCAGCGGTCTGAGGCCCTACCTGTGCCGTATCTCCATCAATGGCTTGTCGGCCGGCGATCACCAGATGATAGGGTTCCAGTCTCCGGATGGCCTGAGACAGGGCATAGGAAGTAGCCAGGGTATCAGAACCGGCAAAACGACGGTCGGTGATCAGAAAACCCTTGTCGGCCCCACGATATACGGCCTCTCGTATTACTTCAGCAGCCCGCATCGGGCCCATCGTCAAAACGATGATCTCACATTCCTCCATCTGATCCTTGATGCGCAGCGCCAGTTCAAGGGCATTGAGGTCTTCAGGGTTAAATACCGCTGGCAAGGCGGCCCGGTTGACGGTTCCATCTGCCTTCATCGCATCCTTGCCAACATTCCGGGTATCGGGAACCTGTTTGGCCAGAAGGATAATTCTACATCGCATACTCGCTTGTTTAAGAGAAAAGGCAAAAATACGGTTTTCAGGCATTCCTGCATAAAGCTTAGTTTTGCAATATAAGGATGAAGTAATATGAAAAAAGGGGACGACAAACAGGGCAGAGAAAAGAAGTTCCTCACCCTACCCGAATATCCGGGGGGGAAGGAAGCTTTCCGGAAGTTCATTAAGGAAAATCTACGCTATCCGGCGGAAGCCCTGGAGAAGCGGATTGAAGGTGAGGTGCATATCAGCTACTGGGTGGAAGGCAATGGAAGGGTTTCAGAGGCAGAAGTGACCCACGGTATCGGCTACGGCTGTGATGAAGAAGCGCTCAGACTGGTCAAGATGCTGAAGTACGGCAATGTCAAAAACCGGGGTATGCGGGTAAAATCATCAATGCGAACCCGCATCTCTTTCAAATTGCCACCCCAGCCCCAAATCCAATATCAGTACAGCCGCACGGAAAAAAAACAGGAGCAAAAGGTTTCAGCCCCTTCCGCTAAAGGGAGCATCACCTATACCATCCAAATTCCTGCGAAAAAGTGATTATTTTTCGTCGCAGTCTTCACATTCCTCCAGACTCTGCTTATACACGTACATTGCCCGTGCACTCATCCCCATACTGGAGAAGCCCCCGTCGTGAAAGAGGTTTTGCATTGTGACTTTTCGGGTGAGATCAGAAAACAGGGTGATGATATAGTCAGCACATCCAAGGGCATCGGCATTGCCCAGGGGCGACATCCGTTCGGTGAAATCAATCAGCCCTTCCAGGTCTTTGATCCCGCTTCCTGCTGTGGTGCGGGTAGGCGATTGTGAAACCGTATTGATTCTGATCTTTTTATCTCTGCCATAAATATAGCCGAAGCTTCTGGCGATCGATTCGAGTGCAGCCTTGGCATCAGCCATATCATTATAGCGGTAGAGGGTACGCTGTGCTGCGATATAACTGAGCGCCACCACCGAGCCCCAGTCGTTGATGGAATCCATCTTCCGGGCAACCTGAAGTACTTTATGGAAGGACATTGCTGAAATATCCATCGTCTTCATATAATAGTTGTAATCCAGGTCATCGTATGGCCGGTCTTTTCTTACGTTCAGCGACATCCCTATGGAATGCAGGATAAAGTCTACTTTTCCACCCAGCACTTCCATCGATTTAGCCATCAGGTTCTGAAGATCATCCACACTGGTGGCATCTGCAGGAATCACAATGCTTTCTGTGGCAGCAGCCAGGCTGTCGACAGTTCCCAGCCGCATCGAAACGGGAGTATTGGTCAGGGTGAAACGGGCACCTTCTTCATAAGCCCTTTCAGCTACCTTCCAGGCAATCGACTGTTCATTCAGTGCGCCGAAAATGATCCCCTTTTTTCCTTGAAGTAAATTGTATGCCATCGTATTGAGTATTGAGACGTGATTATTGAATATTGACTTATGATTGCGGATGAGCAGTGAAGAGCAACTCTCTGGCTGCCGCGGCAGCAGCATCTGTGATCTCCTTTCCACTGAGTAATTCCGCAATTTCTCTAATGCGTTCCTGATTATCAAGATATTGCACCCGGGTAAAGGCGGTTTCAGGACCATCTTCCTTATACACCCGGTAATGCCTTTTGCCCTTGGCGGCAATTTGCGGGAGATGGGTTATGCAGATGAGTTGGATGTGAATGGCCATTTCTTCCAGCATCTCCCCTACCCTTTTGGCGATCTCTCCTGAAACACCGGTATCTATCTCATCGAAGATCAGGCTGGGAATGATATTCTGACGGTTGATGCAGGACTTGACAGCCAGCATCAGTCGGGAACGTTCTCCGCCCGAAGCCACCTGGGCTACCTCCATTCTTTTACTGCCTTTGTTAGCGCTGAACATAAAACGGGCATTGTCAAGCCCGTTCAGGCTGAGGTTTTGCAAGGTATCCAGTTCTATCCTGAAGGAAGCATCCTTCATCCCAAGCCTGGCCAGGATGTGTTGTATCTGTACTTCCAGCTCTCCACAAACTGCTTTTCTCTTCTTCTGCAATAAGCCGGCCTGCTTGTGCAATTCCGCCTCCATTTGCTTCGCCTCTTCTTCCAGCTCCCTGATTGCATCCTGCCTGCTGCTTCCTTCTTCCAGCCTTGTTTCCAGAGATTTCATCAGGTTTAACAGCTCCTGCTCGTCTTTCAGCCTGTGTTTGTTCATCAAGCCAAAGAGGGTATCCAGTCTATCCTGCACTAAATCAAGGCGGTCGGTATCGATGTATGTATCTCCTGATAAACGGAGAACTTCATCGGCAATATCATTAACCTCAATTCTGGCTTCTTTGAGCCTCTCTGCAAGTGGTTTTGCTTCGGGTAAATGCCGGCTTACATCTGAAAGGCGCTCTTCAGCCTCTAATATTTTTGAGCCAATGCTTTCTTCCGACTGGCTGAGCAACTCTGCCGAAATGAACAGCCCATCCCTGATCTGGCTGGCGTACTGTATTCTTTTCAGTTCTGCTTCCAGGGCTTCTGATTCCCCTTGCAGTGGTTTGGCTGAAGCCAGTTCGTCGTATTGGAATTGCAGGTAATCCCGTTCCCGGACAAATGCCTGTTCAGCTTCCATAAGCAACGCCAGTTTTGCTTGTTTTTCGCGCAAGCCTTGAAAAGCGATGCGGTAAGTTTTCAGGGCGGTTTCATTGCCGGCATATTGATCCAGGAGAGAAAGCTGGACATTGGCAGCGTTCAAGGCCAGGGTTTTATGCTGTGAATGCACGTCTACCAATTGTTCGCTCAGTTCTTTAAGCAGCGGCAAGCCTGCCGGTGTATCATTGATAAAGCCTCTGGATTTGCCTCCCGGACTGATCTCACGGCGTATAATGCACTCAGCTGCATAATCCAGGTCGTGGCGCTCAAAGAAATCTTCCAATCCGTAGTGCTGAATTTGAAATCGCCCTTCGACCACACATTTGTGTTCCGGATTTCCAAGCAGATCAGGATTGGCACGTTGGCCCAGGATCAGGCCCAAAGCCCCGAGAATGATGGATTTCCCGGCACCTGTTTCCCCGGTAATGACTGTCATTCCCCGATCAAACTCAAGCTCAAGTTCGTCTATCAATGCGTAGTTCCTTATGTAAAGAGACTTAAGCATACACTTGTATCAGCGGCAATCAGATTATTGATCTGCGGTAAACAAAAGTAATAAAAGCATCGGCAGTGCGACAGGGGTGCTCCAAGCCTGTTGCGGCAACAGGATGTCAGTTTTCTGTCTGAAGTATCTTCTGATACTTCTGTCCGTTTCCCGGATCTATTTCTCGTAAAGTATTGACCGCTTTGGTCTTATCCATTGGAGATGCCTGGGAATATACGTTTACAAATTCATCTGCTTTAGCATCAGTCATCAATTGAAGGAGGAAAAGTCCTGGTTTTTCACGGCTGGCTCTCAGCAGGAAATCCAATGACTGGGTAATTTCGCTTCGGCCCATTTCAAGATTGTCCGACATCTGATCCAGCCCTTTCCGGTGGTAGGCATAAATGAATTGACGGATGGGTGCATAAGAGCTATTGAGCAGGTTTTCGGCGAGCCAATAGCGATTTTTCAGGCTTTCAAATCCCTTCCATCCCCTTTCCGGTGCATTCTGGGCTGCATTGACAACGGCTTGTGCTTTCTCATAAAAGGGAGTGCCCCCATTGGGAGAGAAAGAATCGAAGTCCAGCCCTAAGAGGATATAGCAATAAAAAGCGATGACGGAGGTCAGGTTGGAGGTATGAGCATTGTCCTGGTATTCGAGCGTTTGGTGTTCCACATAATTGAACCTGAAGTCGCGATCGATGTAATTCAGCAACACAGAGTTGTATCCCGTCTTGTACACTGGTCGACGCAACTGCACATTCAGGGTTCCTTTGAATTCATCTGTGCTGATGCGATCCTGTATGGTAATCATCATCGTACACTCTATACGCTCTTCAATTCTGAAATTATAATTGGTCCATTTTCGCTGATTCACGAATTCATAGAGTGAAGTTTGAAGGGTTTGATAGATATTTCGATCTGTTCCCTGGATCTGGGGGGTGGATACGGTAATGGAACAATTGAATTCCTGTCCGTGCAGAAAGAGCAGGGGGATAAGCAGGAAGGATATCAGAATAGGTCTTTTCATCATAAGGAAACTTTGTTTTCAATCACTGAGTCGGTCCGGAGAGTTGACGGAGCACCTCTGTGATAATGTCGTCGGCCACTTCCTCTTTGGGCTTAAGCTGGAAGGCTATTTCGGAACCATCTTTTCTGAAGATGCTGATTTTGTTGGTATCCAGCCCAAAGCCTGCCCCACTGTCCTGCAAGGAATTGAGGACCATCAGGTCGGCATTTTTTTCGTTCAGTTTGCGGATGGCATTTTCGCGTGCATTGTGTGTTTCAAGGGAAAAGCCCACAATAATCTGATGCGGATCTTTTTTCTGCCCTATCTGAGCGAGGATATCGGTAGTGGGGATCAGTTTCAGATTAAGTGCGTTCCGGCTGCCTTTTTTGATTTTTTCAGGCAGGTATGCTTCAGGCGTAAAATCGGCCACGGCTGCTGCCATAATAATGACGTGCTGACTGGCCATCAGATTCAATACGGCCTCTTTCATTTCAGCTGCGGTAGTCACATCGATGCGATAGATTCCGGGGAAATTGGTTTCCAGGGAAGTAGGGCCGCAAATAAGGCTTACCTCTGCCCCCCTGCCGGCCAGTTTTTCTGCCAGGGCAAAGCCCATTTTGCCAGAGCTATGGTTTCCAACAAAGCGCACGGGGTCAATCGGCTCGAAGGTAGGCCCGGCTGTAACCAGGGCCTTGATTCCTTCCATATCCTTTTTTGCGAGGGCCAGGGCAATGGCTTGCAGGATGCGCTCGGGCTCCTCCATCCTGCCGGCTCCGCAAAGCCCGGAAGCAAGCTCGCCGGTCTGGGGTTCAATCAGGCTATGCCCCATTTCCTGCAAAATCCGGATGTTATTCTGTGTGCTGGGATGCTGGTACATATCCAGGTCCATAGCCGGAGCAAAAAACACAGGACATTTTGCTGAAAGATAGGTCGTCATTAAAAAATTATCTGCAATGCCGTGAGCCATCTTGGCCAGGGTGTTGGCTGAGGCAGGGGCAAGAAGGAAAAGGTCGGCCCAACGGCCAAGTTCAACGTGGCTGTTCCAGTCTCCATCCACAGGGTTGAAAGGCTCCGTCCAGACAGGATGCTTGCTCAGGGTCGACAGGGTAAGCGGGGTCACAAAATCACGGGCAGAGGGAGTCATAATCACCCTCACGTTGGCGCGCTCTTTCACCAGCAGCCTGACCAGGAGTGGTATCTTGTAGGCAGCAATGCTTCCAGTGATCCCGATAAGGATATTCTTTTCCCTCAACATAGTGAATAAGAAGTGTTTAGAAGTGATCCTCTTTTGCCTCCTTGATTGGATTGCGATAGTAAATCTGTTCTTCAAGGAATTCCTGAATGGCAATAAGGGTAGGCTTGGGTAAACGCTCGTAATAGCGTGCAATCTCAATCTGCTCCTTGTTTTCGAAAACCTCTTCCAGGTTGTCCGAAGTCTGGGCAAATTCTGAGATCTTTTTATTCAGCTCTTCCTTCAGGTCCAGGCCGATCTGATTTGCCCTTTTGGCCAGAATGACGACGGTTTCATAAACATTGTCAGTCCCGTGAATAAAGTTTTCCATATTCCGGGTGACCGCTGTGGCGTCCGCTTTGATCTTCTTGTAATCCATAGAATGATTTATAATGAACTCAGGTTCTGTTTTTCTTTCAGGATAGCGTTTCGCAGGTTGGTGGCTGATTTCAAAGACCTGCTTTCGGGGAATGAGGCTGCAAAAGCCTCATAGGCATTCAATGCCTCATCAAAGCGTTCAGCCTGCTTTGAGGCGACACTGCGGGCGGCAAAATAATAATGTGCCCTGAAAATATGCAGGAGAATATCTTCACGAAACTCGGTAGCGGGATAATCTTTCAGCACATTGCGATAAGCCGTAAAAGCCGCCTTGTAGTCCTCCATTTTGTAGTACAGGCTGGCAGCATTGTAGGCTTTGACTTCCAGTTTTTTTCTCAACTCATCAATCAGCATATTGCATTCCTCCACCCTGCTGCTATTCGGGTATAGGTTTGTAAAAAGCTGCAGCTCATTGATGGCCTCATAAGTGGTTGATTGATCGAGCGAAGCTTTCGGCGATTCCAGGTATTTACTGAAGGCGCTCATATAACTGCATTCTTCTGCATACTGGCTTCTGGGAAAGTTTTTACTGAATCGCTTGAAATAATAGCTTGCAAGCAAATACTGTTTTTGCTCGAAGTAGGCGTAGGCAGAATGGTAGTAGATCAGTTCCGCCCGTTCTGTGCCCCGAAACACCGGAAGCAACTGGCTGAAAAGCTGTTCAGCGCGATAATAATCGCCTTTGTGATAGTACTCCATTGCTTTTTCATATTTGGCTTCATTGTCAGAGCTCTTAAGGAGTTTCTGATAATTCCCGCAGGAAGTCAGCAGGCTGATTAAAATGAGTATGAAAGCGATGGATCTAAACATTTTGCAAAAGTAAAGAAATAACACAAAGGCCGGTAACGGCAATGCGATCCAATTATTTTTCGAGTGCGGCCCTGTATGCCTGCAAGCATCGCGCTCTGGCAGCACGGTGCTCCACCATTGGCAGAGGATAAGTATCCTCATATACTTCGGGCACATACTGTCGGATATACTTCATTTGAGGATCAAACTTCTTTTGCTGTGTGTCAGGATTGAATATCCTGAAATAGGGTGCTGCATCACAGCCGCTGCCTGCAGCCCATTGCCAGTTCCCATTGTTTGAAGAGAGCTCAAAATCAAGCAGTTTAGCGGCAAACCAGGCCTCCCCCCATCTCCAGTCGAGCAGCAAATGCTTGACCAGAAAGCTGGCCGTTACCATCCGCACCCGATTATGCATAAATCCTGTTTCATTCAGTTGACGCATCCCTGCGTCCACCAGTGGATAGCCGGTGCGACCCTGGCACCACTGCTCAAAATCACCGGCATCCTTTCTCCATTGTATGCGATCATAGGCCGGTTTAAAAGCCCCTTCAGGAAGATGGGTAAAATGATGAAGGATATGCATAAAAAACTCCCGCCATATCAATTCATTCAACCAGATTTCACTGTGATGAAGCGCCCTTTCAACAATTTGCCGGATGGAAACTGTCCCGAACCTCAGGTGTGCTCCTATGCGGCTGGTGCCTTCCTCTGCAGGAAAATTCCGCAAGGCAGCGTAGTTTTTCAGCAAATCAGCTTCAGGTAAGGGCGGTCCGGCCTGATAGGCAGTACAGCTAAATCCCACCTCCTCTAAAGTGTATGAGGGAAGCGGCTTCACCGGATAAAGATGCTTCAGCTTATGAAGAGATGGATAGGGCTGAAGGAATCTGGGATGGAACACTTTCTTCCACTTTTTCTGAAAGGGGGTATATACCGTATAGGGGTTGCCATCCTCTTTCAATACAGCCCCGGGAGAAAAGATCAACTGATCAGGAAAACGATAAAAGGGAATTCCTCTGTGCCTGAGCAGGCGGGCCACCTTATCATCTCGCTTCCGTGCATAGGGTTCATAATCCTCATTAGCATACACAGCTTGAACAGGGAGATGATTCAGCAGGTACTCCCATACTTCACCCACATTACCGTAGCCTGTCAGAAGGTCGGAGCCGGCATCCTTTAATGCCTGGCTGATCGACTCCAATTGATCCGCGATAAAACTCAGTCTGCGGTCTTTCTTTTCGTCCAGCTTATCCAGGATGTCTTGATCGAAAATAAAGAGGCAGAGCACCGGGTCGCCAGTCTCCAGGGCCTGAGAAAGCGCGTGATGGTCTTCCAGGCGCAGGTCTCTCCTGAGCCAACAAATATGCAGGCTTCGATCAGCTTTGGGCAAAGCTTTAAAAAAAGGCGTCATCAAAAAATGGGTTAAAACAGGTGGAACCTGCGTCTTGCGATGAATAAGGAGACAATTACAAACAAGGTGGCGGGAATGAACCACATCCATCCCCGTAGCAGCGGAGGCCTGAAAGAAACGGGGCTGTTGTCGCCAATGCTGATAAAACTGGACCAGAAATAGGGACTGGCTGTCAGGTTGGAATTATGCTGGATATAGTCCAGTTTGGCCATCCGCAGGGCTTCATCCTTGGTCAGGCCTTCTTTCAGGTAGACATAGAACTGTTCCATAATGGCCGCGGTGGCTTTGTCTTCCACTTTCCAAAGGCTGATTACCAGGCTGGGTACGCCTGCATACATAAACCCCCTTGCCAGCGTCATCAATCCTTCTCCTCTGACGTGTTTGCCGTAACCGGTATTGCAGGCACTCAACACAGCCATCTCGGCATTGAGTTTCATATTGAAGAGCTCATAGGTGTTCAAGAATCCATCTTCCGTATCATCTCCATCCTGGAAAAAGGCAAGTTTGGAATACATCGGCTGCTCATTGTCTACCAGGCCGTGTGTGGCGATATGAAGGATGCGGTAATTGGCTGCTATGCTTTTGAACATTGATTCCGTTGCTTCTTCCTGCATCAGGATCTTTCCCTTCAATATCTTCCCGATGCTGGCCACCTCGAAGAGGGTCTGAGGCAGATTCGCCAGATCCGTTCCACGGGTAGTAAACTGACTCATATCCACTGCCAAAGGGCGGTTTGGATCGAAAACCGCCGGTGCAAACGCCAGCAGTTCACCTCTGGGGTTCTTTGGCTGCCGATCGAGGGATTTGAGCAAAAGAGAAGCAGAGTAGGCATAACTCAGGCTATGATCGCGCAGCACATAGTGCAGGTCACGGTAATTGATGCGGGATGAACGTGTCTTGCGTGTCAGCAGCGATTCAAAAGAGATATAGCCTAACTGGCCATCGGGGATGATAATCAGCTTGCGACCTTTGATCTCGTCTTCAAAGGGTTTGAGCAAGAGCTCATACAGGGAATAGGCACTGCTGATATAATCCCGATAAATCTGCTCGGGATCGGAAACCAGCTTCATCAGGCTTTGCTGATTGGGCAAATGCGCGATGTAATCCTCCAAAGGTTTACGGCTTTGGATACGGTGTACCTTAAACCCATCCTGGCTTATGCAAAAGGCGATAATGATGTCATCGCTCACATAGTACTCTATCATCGCTTCAGCAGGCTGCAGTTGCATCTGGATTTCCTGCATTGAAAAAATCCGGTTCTCGTACTTATACTGGTAGTAATCCGGGTAGTAGCGCTCAAAGCTCAGCAATAACTGGTCCTGCTGCGACTGCATCTGCAATACGCGTTTCTCCCAATTGATCAGCTTCAGGGAGTCGGGTTTGTTGTTTTTCTTTTCCTCGTATATCAGTTTCTGAAAGGTAGCAATATCCTGACGCAGTTTGGACTCCTTGTTTACCAGAGAATCAGGTATGCCGGCAAACTGCCTGGCTTCGCTTTCCCTTATCTGTTCATAGAGTAGGCTGGCTTTACTGCGTTCGGCAATGCTGAAGGCCTCCTCAGCCCAGGCAAGACTTCCGGTTTGCTCATACAAATCCAGCGCAATAGTAATGGCCTTGTTGTAAAAATCCGTGAAATTGGCCATCATCTCCATCTTGCTGGCTTCGCTCATCTGAACCGTCTTGGACTTTTCAATCAGGTCGACCAGATAGCCGTAATGCTGTTGCAATGTGATCAGATGCTTCTGAGTGGGATCCAGGGTGTATAACTCTTCAATCGCCTTGACTTTCTTCTCTACTACCCGGAATAACTCTACTGTTTGGTAGGAATTCAATTGACTTACCCGGGGCAGCCCCTCCTCCGGCAACTCCGTTTTCCGGGCCAGTATGGCGATGGCCCTGTCAAACAACTCTATGGACCTGCTTAAGCCCTCGTCTTTCGAGTGTTGTGCTAAAAATTCATAGGCCCAGGCTGTTTTATCCGAATTGATCCCTTCCAGAGATAAAGATAAACTTAACGCTTTTTTCAGATAGGCCTTGCCTTCTTCTGCATCCCCTGACTCACAAAGGAAATCACCGTGTAAAATGTATCTGCTAATATTAGATTGTGAATTGTCACCAAATAAGCTAATTGTATATTCAAGAACTTTATCAAAATAAAACCTTGCTTTATCAAAGTCCCCAGCTAACCTGTAGCCATGAGCTAAGTTGTTTGTAATCGTCCATTTATAAACAGAAGATCCTATAGACTCAGAAACTTCTGCTTCCTTTAAAAACCAAGATAAGGCAACATCATATTTTTTCTCACTACTATTTATACTTCCATACTCGCGATAAATTTTTGAAAGTATTCTAGCATTATCTACATTATTTTGATTGTACACCTGTAGAGCTAAAGAAATGTATTGTATAGCCTTTTCAAAATCCCCAAACTTAATAAGAATTCTTGCTTTAATTATTAAGACTAATATCTGAGTTTCGATATCTAGCATATCTTTTGAAAGGCTTTCGCACTGGTGAAGTAATCTCAATCCTTGCTCATATTCCCCCATCGCTGCATATAGGGATGCTAAATTCATTTTTGAGGATACGATTTTGGAAACATTCTCTACATTTAGTTTTTCTTTAAGTTCTATTGCTCTTTGGTAGTGCTGATATGCAAGGTCATAATTTCCTAACCTTTTTTCAATAATCCCAATGTTATTGTGAATTGCGGCTATGGAATAACTCTCCCTTGGACCGTATTTGAGCGTGTATATTGTTAAAGAATTATAAACAATCTCTTTAGCCTCGTAGAAGCGTTCAAGGAAATATAAATTGGAAAACAGCAAATTATTAATGATCAATGTTATTGAATCAGAGAGACGTGTAGGTTCTTTCAAGATATCGATCGCTTCCTGACAATATGTAAACGACTCCTCATATTCCAACCCTTTTAAGTGAATGAATGCTTGGATCAATAAGGTATAGGCAAGATTCTCTCTATCAAAGCTATTATGACGCTCATAAATAAAAAAGGCCAATAGTTTATCCACCTGATTCCCGGGAACGAGAAAACCACTGTTCAAACCGGAGTAAATGCACTTCAGCAGGAGGAAATCCGGAGCAATGCCACGTGTGATCCTTTGCTGAGCCTTGGCATAATAGAGCGGGGTAAGGCGGTTGTGGTCGGCTCGGGTCTCATAATAATTGATCAGGCTGTCCAGTTCCCGGGGATGCATATCTTTTTCTATATTTACCCCATTATTCAGGAGAAGCAAGCCAAGGTCTGCAAGGGCCGATTTAGTATCGTTTTGGGCCATCACCGCATTGCCCGTGTAGAGGAGCAGAATGCCCAGGAGCATTATGCAGCCCGCAAGGCGTGCAGGGATGAGACGAAAGAAGCAAAGGTACTTGCCTGGCATTGCCTTGTTTTTTTGCGACTCGTAAATGTAAAATATTTTCTGAACCTGACCAAATAGACGATAATGGAAAGCAAAACGGAAAAAAATGCAGTGATTTTTTTTGTTTCACCTCAAAATCAATTAATTATGAAACCATCTGAAATGATGCAAATCCGGGGTGGCCGGCGTGCCTACGGCCCCGGAAAAGTGGAAGAGGCCGACCTGGAGATTCCCGATCTTACCTATCAGGGACCCGGGGGCGTGCAGGAAGCCGATGTGGAGACCCCGGATCTGACCCTGGGGAGTGCACGCATTGCGCAACGGCCTTTCAGCCTGGCCCGCCGCTTTTTCTTCTGATCCGGAAAAGCAGGACCAGGAATAGCCAGCTGCCCGAAAGGGCAGGGAATGAAGTATTTATATATCAATCAAAAAAAAACAGAACAAGATGGAACGCAATAGTTTTAAATCCGCTATCAATGAACTGAGTTTTGAAGAAATGTTGATGCTCAAAGGGGGAAATGCAGGGCCAGTAGGCAGTTCTCGTGATGAAACTGAAGATGAAAATCCGGATATAACAGTTACTTAAGAAAGGCGCCTATTATATTATCCATTCTTCTTTGTAGCTTTGCACGCAATCAATGCGAAGCAAAACAGACGGCTGTGGATATATTTAAGAAAGTAGTGGCCAATATGGGGCCACTGGGGCGTCACAGTGAAATGGCGCACGGTTATTTTGCCTTTCCCAAACTGGAGGGAGAGATCAGCAACAAAATGGTATTCAGGGGCAAGGAGCGTCTTGTCTGGAGTTTGAACAACTACATTGGGCTGGGTAATCATCCGGAAGTGCGCAGGGTGGATGCCGAGGCTGCCCGTGAGTGGGGTCTGGCCTATCCGATGGGCGCCAGGATGATGTCGGGGCAAACCGACTATCACGAACAACTCGAAAGAGAACTGGCCGGCTTTATGGGCAAGGAAGATGCCTTCCTGCTCAATTACGGTTACCAAGGTATGGTCTCCATCATCGATGCGATGGTGGACCGCAAAGATGTGATTGTTTATGATTCCGAGGCCCACGCCTGCATCATCGACGGAGTTCGCCTTCACCTGGGCAAACGATTCGTCTATCCCCACAATAATCTGGAGAATCTGGAAAAAGAGTTGCAGCGTGCCACCCGCCTCACACAGGAAAGCGGGGGTGGTATTCTGGTTATCACCGAAGGGGTTTACGGAATGTCGGGTGACCTTGGAAAACTCCGGGAAATTATTGCCCTGAAGGAAAAATACGATTTTCGTCTCCTGGTGGACGACGCCCACGGTTTTGGTACTATGGGAGCCACCGGGGCAGGAACCGGTGAGCATCTGGGGGTGCAGGATGACATTGATCTGTATTTCGGAACCTTTGCCAAAGCAATGGCTGGCATCGGAGCATTTGTTGCGTCGGATGCCAAAGTGGTGCAATACCTCCGTTATAATATGCGATCCCAGACCTTTGCCAAATCCCTCCCGATGCCAATGGTCATTGGTGCACTCAAACGACTGGAATTGCTTCGAAACACCCCCGAGCTCAGAGAAAATCTCTGGGCAATAGTCAATGCACTCCAGGGTGGCCTCCGTAAAGCAGGCTTTGATCTTGGAAAAACAGAATCTCCCGTAACGCCGGTTGTTTTGCACGGTGGACTGGCTGAGGCCACACACCTCACCTTCGACCTCCGGGAGCGCTATAATATTTTCACCAGTATTGTCACCTATCCGGTGGTACCCAAGGATGTTATCCTCATTCGACTTATTCCAACATCGATGCACACGATGGAGGATGTGGAATACACCATCAAGGCATTTGTGGATATCAAAGCCAAGCTGGATTCAGGTGAATATGCCCAGAGAGAAATGGTGGATGCCGCCAGTTTTATGAAATAACAGGCATTCATAAATACATACAGAACGGGGCTGCAATATCAGTCCCGTTTTTTTATGAATTTCAGGCTGCTTTCTTCCAGATCTTGAGACAAGTAAAGGATCCTGGCCACATAGACACCTCGCGGCAGAAAACTGAGATCCAGGCTGTGATAAACAAGCGGATGGGTGGATACCCTTCTCCCGGAGAAATCATAAATTCGGATATCTGCCTTGTCTTTCGCGCCTCCTCCCGTTCGCACCTTTAAAGCCGAAGACTCCGGATCATAGTACCAGGAGGCGATCTCCGGGAGGGCTTCTTCTTCCCTGCCGATCGACAGGGGAAGCAAGGCTACATCCAACACGCTTGCCTGACCTGCCAGCACCTGGAGCTGGGGAAAGGTACGGCTATGATATCCAGGAGCCATAAAAGTGACGTCATAATAAGCGGGAGCCAGATAGCGGTAATAATCCCCCAATGGCAGGCGTGAGTACACCTCCGAGCTGTCGTAATCGTGCCCGCTGATCCGCACCATTGCTCTCAGCGCTTGTCCACTGAGCGAATCCCTTACCATACCCCGGAGCCCATAGAGGCTTTCGGAAGCATAATTCAGCAGAGAGCGGTAATTGTAATTCCAGAAGGAAGGCAGCGTGGAGGCCGCCGGAAACTTCTGTCCGGAAATCTCCAGGGTGAATTCACGGCAGTGATGGAAATAGTTCATATAGTCCTGACGCCCTCCATTAATGGAATACCAGACATAGCCCCGCACCACCCCGCTTCCGAAGTCATTCATATAACCGGCCGGACTGTAAAACTGGGCTGTGTCGGCATAGCTGTTGCATACTTCAATCCACCAATCTTCATCTGCCGGAAGATGATTCCAGGTATCCCAGGGATAATTGCAGACCTCTGCACCCCCGTGTATATTACACGACATATTGAATTGCTGATCCTGTGCCAATTGCATAAACGCCAGGGTCTCTTCCTGCCAGGCCAGGCCATCAGGGTGTGGCCCATCCTGCGGATCCGGGAAATTACGGTTCAAATCCACCCCGTTGGCATTGCCGCGGATGGCTCCGGCCAGAGTATGGTTGCCAAAACGGTAAGTACCATCGGGATTGGCCAGGGGATTGATCCAAAGCTCTGCCCCATCCAGGAGCATACTGACTTTGGGATGGCTGCCGTACTCGTTTAAAAGGTAATGGATTAGCCTGAGCATCAGAACATATCCTGTGACCTCATCTCCGTGCATTGTGGAAGTATAGAGAAAGCGCGGCTCAGCCTCCGTGCTGTCCACATTGGCGCTCAGCACGGCTGCCAAAAGTTTACGTCCACTGGTGAGCGTTGCAATTTCTTCAATCCGGCACAATGTGGGATACGACTGCTCAAACTGGTACATCAAAGTCTCATAAGCAGTGTAGGTTGGATAAAAATCCCATAAAGAGTCTGTTCCCCTTATCTCCGTTTTCATCATTGGCATCACTGTCAAAGAAGGGATCGGTGCTTCCTGAAAGACGATCCCATTCTCCCGAAGGGCAGCAAGCCAAGGTCTTTCAATATAGATGCGTACTTCCTGATCCTCAGTCAATCCATCAGGACTATGCGGTATGCCCAGCAAATCGAATTGGCGGTATGCTTCTTTTTCCAGAATGAGAATGCGCTCCGGATGCGCCTCATAGGACTGAGCCTGTATATGCGGAACAGAAAACGAATCGAACAAAATCTGGAGCACAAGAAGGCTCCCCGCTATCCGGGTTTTCATCAGGGGCTAAAGCTTTGGTTTGCATCCCCGCCGGCGATGGCCTGTAATACAATGACAGTGTCGGCAGAGATGTTGAGCTCAAGGGGTTGCCACAACCAGTCGGGAATGTCGAAGGCAGTATCGATTCCCACAAAGCGGCGTTGCACGCGCAGGGCATCCGTAGCATTCACGAAGCCGGAATTATTCACATCCGAAGCAGCCAGGGGCAGGCCTGTCAAAGGATAACCCAACTGGGCAAAGTGTTCGGCAATGCGCAAAGCATCGGCACTGTTCACCCCACCCCAGGGGGTGGCAGGTTCCACTTCAATGGTATAGGTTCCCGTATCCGGCAACCAAAGCGTGAATTGCGCACTGCTGTCTGTGAAGGCCGAATCAATCACGGCTCCCACCGGATTCAGCGCACGGATAAGGGCTCCGGCCATCAGACTGGAAGCAGCATTGTGATATTGCAGTACCCCACTCAGCCTGAGCCTGTCGGGACGAAGCTGCACATCCAGTGTCTGCCCCTGGCCCATTATCAGACTGAGCGTACTGATGGTTTTGGAAACATATCCCGGAGCAGAGAAAGTAAGATCATAGGTTCCGGTGGGCAAATAACGGTAGTAATCTCCGTGAGGCAAGGCAGCATAGACAAAGGAGCTATCCACATCGTGCCCCTGTATGAAGACCTTGGCCTGAACTCCCTCTCCGGTCAGGCTGTCGGTCACCATCCCGTGCAAGCCATTGAGTGAGTGCTCCAAATAATTCAGCAGGGAACGGTAATTATAGTTCCAGAAGGCAGGCAGGCTTGAGGCCGATGGAAGCTTGGTATTGCTGAGCTCGAGGGTGAACTCCCGGCAGTGATGGAAATAATTCATATAGTCCTGACGGCCTCCATTGATGCTGTACCAGGCATATCCGTTGGTAACGCCTCCCAGGAAGGTCATATAGCCGGCCGGACTGTGGAACTGTGCCGTATCTGCGTATTGATTGCAAACATAATCCCACCAGTCGTCATCAGCCGGCAGCCTTGACCAGGTATCCCAGGGATAATTGCATACTTCAGCTCCACCGTGGATATTGCAGGACATATTGAGTTTCTGCTGGGCGGCAAAACCCATAAAGATATTGGTTTCAGGCTGCCAGGGTTTTCCATCCGGATGGGGCCCATCCTGAGGATCAGGAAAGTTACGGTTCAAATCCACCCAATTGGCATTACTTCGTGTTGCCCCGTTCACTGTATGGTTCCCGATGCGGTATGCTCCATCAGGATTGGCCAGGGGATTGATCCAAATATCAATGCTATCCACCATTCGCGTGATGCGCGCATCGCTTCCGTAGTTAGAGAGAAGATAATCTGCCAGTCTGAGCATCAGCACATAGCCTACCAATTCATCGCCGTGCATTGAGGAAGTATAGAGGAAACCCGGTTCGGCTTCAGTAGAATCAGGGTGATCGGTGATGCGCAGGGCGAGTATCCTCCTGCCGGAAGGCAAAGTACCCAGCACGTGCAGGCTGCAAATATCCGGATACTGCTGCTGATAGCTGAGCATCAGGGTTTCATAGGCTTGATATGTAGGATAAACATTCCAGGCGAGGGTTGACTTGAAGGCTGTACCCTCCGCCATTTGAACCGTTTCCTGCAAAGAAGGATGAAGCAGGGTATCTACGGTTCCATAGGCCTTGACAAAAGAGGCCAGTGCCTCAGGCCCCGCATAGGCGTATATACTGTCGCCTGCAATTTTGTCCAGGATGATCATCCGGCCGATGGCTTCCAGGTCGTAAGAAGCAAGGTGAAAGAACCGGAAATACTGCTCCTTTTTTTCGATTTTGTCTTGCTCATCAGGAATGTTGGATTCAGCCCATCCGCTTCCCATTTGGGCTGCCGGACTGGCTGTCTCACGAGGCTTTTCCCGTATTGCCTCCTCCCCTGCTCTGTTGAAGGAGCTGAACAAGGTCAACAGCAGGAGAATTACGAGGATTCGGAGTTTAGGGATATGTTTCATTTAATAGTTCCATTGCCTGACGCAGTTGATTGTTCAGCGCCTTGTTCACTTTTACCAGGGGAAGGCGGAGGTTGTTCTCACAGATTCCCATTATATCCAGGGCTGCTTTAATGCCGGAAGGGCTTCCGTCCTGGAAAAGAAGGTCAATGTATTCCATCAAACGAAAATGGATTTTCTTGGCTTCATCCATTTTCCCTTCTCTGCCCATCTGAACCATTTTACTGAAGGCGGCCGGATGGGAATTGGCTACCACTGAGATTACCCCTTCGGCGCCCATTGCTATCATCGGCAGAGTAAGCACATCGTCTCCCGAAAGCACAAGAAAACCTTTCGGCCTGTCGCGCAGGATCTCCATCACCTGTACCAGGTTGCCGGAGGCTTCTTTAACACCAATGATGTTGCGAAAGTCACTGGCAAGCTGCAGGGTTGTTGCCGCACTCATATTGGAATGGGTTCTCCCCGGGACATTATACAGGATTACCGGCAGCGGACTGGCAGCGGCAATGGCTTTAAAATGCTGATATATCCCTTTTTGCTGGGGCTTATTGTAATAGGGGCTGACAGACAAAATACCGGATATCCCGCTCAGGTCGAAAGACTTCAGTGTGTTTTCAATTTCCTGGGTATTGTTCCCTCCCACTCCCAGCATCAAAGGGAGCCGGTTTTCATTTTCTTCGATGACAAAATCCACCAGAGCCCGTTTCTCGTCTCTGGATAAAGTAACGCTTTCACCAGTGGTACCCATCACAACCAGAAAATCCACCTTTCCTTTTATTACGTGGTCCAGCAATGATTTCAGGGCATTAAAATCGATGGTACCGTGCTTGTGAAAAGGGGTAACCAAGGCTACGCCAGTTCCTGTAAAAATTTGATTCATATTAAGATGGGTTTAGCTGATTAAGATAATGCCGGATGTGGTTCAAAAGGATGGCCGCATCTTCATCTCCTTCAAGTCGGATCATTAAATCGGCTACCTCTTTCTTTCTGTCAGAGTAGCGGCAGACGTTCAATCCTGATTGGGCAAGGGCCATTACATAGAGCAGTGGCAGATAATCCTGACTGCTGAGATCGATCAAAATATCATATTGCTCTGCCAGGAAGAGCTCTGCATTGGCAGCAGTTGGCTTGTACCACCAATTTGTATCCCTGATCGAAAAGGTATCCTGGTCCTGGGGAGTTTTCCCGGAAGGCTTAACTGCCCGGTATTTCAAAACACGAACATCTTTCCCCTTTAAGGGTGCCTGCCGGAGCAGGGCAGGAACACACTCTCCGTATTTATTGTCACAGACGTAGATGATTCCGATCTTATCTGCATTTTCAATAGACAGGGGGCGGTGTTGTGCCGGGCGTTTCGCCGCCAGTGCAGTGATCTTGCGGAGGGCGATGTTCTCTCTGAACTTTCTGATTAGGTGCACGTGTTCCTGGCTTGAATGGTTTTTGTATTTTCGGCCTCAGCCAAAACAAAAATAGGAATAAAATTGAGAGTCCGATTTTTAGGTACAGGTACTTCCCAGGGTATTCCCGTCATCGCGTGTCCGTGTGAAGTCTGCCACTCCCCAGACCATCACGATCAACGCCTTCGCTCTTCTGTTCTGCTGGAATGGAGAGGTTTGTCGCTGGTGATCGATTGCGGTCCGGATTTCCGTCAGCAAATGTTGCAGGCCAGAGTAAGAAAGCTGGATGCCGTTCTGCTGACACACGGCCATAAAGACCATACCGGTGGGCTGGATGATGTACGTTCATTCAATTTCCTTCAGAAAAAAGCGATGCCTGTTTATGCAAATGCTGAAGTGCTGGAAGATATTCGCCGTGAGTTTTCATACATTTTTGCAAAAAACCGCTATCCCGGCGTTCCGAAACTGGAACTGATCCGAATCAATAATGAGCCTTTCTACCTGCAGGATACCCTGATTCAACCCTTGCTTGTATTTCACGGAAGTATGCCGGTGTATGGATTCCGCATTGGAGGGTTTGCATATATCACAGATGCCAGTGCGATTCCCGGGGAAACCATCGCTTTGCTGGAAGGCATAGATACCCTTGTGCTGAACGCATTGAGGAAGGAGAAGCACCCCACCCATTTCAACCTTGAAGAAGCCATCAGGATGGCTGGGCAGCTAAAGGCCGGAAGAACCTATCTGACCCACATAGGTCATCTGATGGGCCGTTCCAAAGAAGTCGGTGCAGCACTGCCCCCGAATGTTTTTCTGGCATACGACGGGCTGGAGATCAGTCTCTGACCTTATACACACGTTTAAGGTTTAACTGATTTATCGGATTGCTGCCCAGCCCGCGAATATTCTTTCCGGTGAAGCGCATTACCTCGTCATAATAAAGAATGACCACAGGTGCATCCTCCATCACCAGGCTATCCATTTTATAATAGATCTCGGCCCGGCGTGCCGCATCCGCTTCTTTCATTGCTGCTGCGTAAAGCTCGTCGAACTGCTGGCTGGCATAATGGGCGTAATTGGGTCCATCCGGACAAAAATTTGCAGAGTGAAAGAGGGACAGGTAGTTTTCCGCATCCGGGTAATCCGCAATCCAGCTCGCCCGGAAGAAAGGCAGTTTTGCTCTGGCTTTCAGCTCTTTGAGAGCGGCAGGAGGATTTACGTCCATTTTCAGTTTTATGCCGATCCTGGAAAGCTCGTGTTGTATGAACTTATTTACATCCAGGTATTCTGCGGTGGTCGATAGAGTAATCTCCGGCAAACCCTGTCCTTCGGGATAACCGGCCTCTTCGAGCAGGCGCCGGGCCTGCTTCGGATCATAGCCATAGCCGATGCGCCCCAGGGTATCTGCCCCGGGAAGGCCTCTCGGAATGATTCCCCCTGTGCCCGGACTGCCCATATTGTTTCTCAGAAAGCGGATCATCTTGGCTCGGTCGAATCCATAATTGATGGCTTGTCGTATTTTCTTGTCCGTGACGGCAAAGGCCCCTTTATCGAGGGAGGCAGGATTCAGCATAAAGCCCAGGTATTCGGTATTCAGATATGGCTGGGTTGTCAGTCGGATCTGAGCAGTATAGGCAGCATTCAGCTCACCCTCGGGGGTCAGCAGTTCATCTTTATAGCTCGGATCTATGCCCGACATAAAATCAAGCTTGCCCTTCAGGAATTCCAGGAAAGCGGCTTGTTTATCAATGATGAATGATATCGAAACGGCTTCCAGGTAAGGCAGTCTTTGGCCATCCTCTTCTTCAAAATAGAAGGGATTGCGGCGAAGAACCAGTTTCACTCCTTCCTTCCAGTATTGAAACCGAAACGGACCGGTACCAATAGGTTGCCGGCGATAATCCTGGCCCAGCTCTCTGACAGCTTCAGGCATCACCAGGGCACAGTATGGCATTGTGAGTATACCCAGAAAAGGAGGGAATGGGCGATTTAGCCTGATTTCCAGCACACTGTCATTTGGTGCTTCTATTTGCAGTTTACCATCTGCTCTTCGTGCCACTTCGTTGAAAACCCAGGCTCCTGGAGAGGCTGTTTGCGGATCTGCAATGCGCCCGAAACTGTAGATAAAATCGCTTGCCCTGATGGGTCGTCCCATAGATCCGGAAAAGCTCAGATCGTGATGAAAACGCACATCCTGACGAAGAAAGAAGCGATAGAGCGTGCCATCCTCATCTATTTCCCAGCGCTTTGCCAGTGAAGGCTGCACGACCATCTGGTCGTTCAATTCCACCAGTCCGTTAAAAAGCTGGCTGACTGCCCAGATATTGGAAAGATTTCGGGCGAAGGCCGGGTCAAGAGAAGAGATTCCGGCGGCTTCATTGTATCTGAAAACGAGGTCTGCGTTTTCCCGCTCTGCAGGCTGGCAGGCAGTCAGGATTAAAAGTAAGGAACTGGATAGCATTAGCTTCCATAGAGGAAAGACAGTCCGCCCTGCCTTATTTTTGCTTTCTACCAAGGCATTCTACTTTTTGTAACCACTTTTGACGCTGCTTCTCTGTGCTGGTCTTCAGGGGACCGATCGTAAAGAAACGAACAGGCTTAATGCCCACGAAGCCCAGAATACTCTTCTTCATTGCATTGTGTCCAGGCTGCTTCAACACCCAGCGGTAGTACCATTTGGGCGTATCCATCGTCACAATGACACGGGCAGAGCGTCCTGTCAGCTTCCTGGTCCAGCCAAGCCGCCCCTTGTGGTAGTTAAAAGCAAAACCGGGAAGAATGGTTCGGTCGATAAAGCCTTTCATCAGCGCAGGGAAAGTGGCCCACCAATTGGGATAAATCAGAACCAGATGATCAGCCCAAAGAATCAATTCCTGAGCCCTGACCAGGTCAGGCTCCAACTCCTGACTGCCTCGATATCCCTGACTGAAATTCAGGTCGAAGCTGAGTTCCCTGAGCTTAATTACATTAACTTCCGCTCCGCTGCTATGCGCAGCCTGCACATAAGCCTCAAGGACTTTATTGGAAAAGGTGTCGGCCACCGGATGGCCAAGAATAACCAGTATCTTTTTCATTGGAAAGCTCAGGATGGGTTATGGTTTTGTGGCAGCTCCTTTAAAGCTGCCAAAATATCGACAGGCTTTTCCACTTTTGTATTCAGCAGTGCAGCATCCAACACTTCCATCATCTCCTCCACAAAGTGGAAACGAAGGCCTTCAATATAGGCCTCCTTGATGTCCCGCAAATCCTTACTGTTGTCTTTAGACAGGATGACATCTTTTACCTTGGCTCTTTTGGCTGCCAGGATTTTCTCCTTAATTCCGCCTACCGGCAGGACTTTGCCCCGCAGGGTGATCTCCCCTGTCATCGCGGTCATTGCCTTTACTTTTCGCTGGGTGAATGCGGAGGCCAGGGCAGTAAACATTGCGATTCCGGCAGAGGGGCCGTCTTTTGGCGTGGCTCCTTCCGGGATATGGATGTGTACATTCCAGAAGGGAAATACCCTGGGATCTATCTCCAGCTCAGCTGAGTGTGATTTGATAAACTCATAAGCGAGTGAAGCGCTTTCTTTCATCACCTCTCCCAGGTTTCCGGTTAGGGTGAGGTTTCCTTTCCCACGACTGAGACTGACCTCAATAAAGAGGATCTCCCCTCCTACCTGTGTCCAGGCAAGTCCGGTAGCAATACCTGCAATTTTATTGGTAAAGCTTCTTTCTTTTTTAAAGATGGGTGCTCCAAGAATGTCCTCCAGTTCCGTTTCTGTAAGCTTCTTTTCATAAGATCGCTCCATTGCGATGTCTTTCGCCTTATTCCGGCACACCTTGGCAATGGTTTTCTCCAGTTGACGTACACCTGATTCACGGGTATAGTCTTCCACCAGTCTTTCAATGACTTTTTTGCCAAAGGAAAGCAGGGTTTTCTTAATCCCGTTCTCTTCCAGTTGCCTGGGGATCAAGTGCCTTCGGGCAATTTCTACCTTTTCTTCCAAGAGGTATCCGTTGATATCGATCACCTCCATTCTGTCGCGAAGGGCCGGGTGGACATTCATCAGGGTGTTAGCGGTGGCGATAAACATCACTTTGGAAAGGTCGTATTCTATCTCCAGGAAATTATCATAAAAGGCGATATTCTGCTCGGGATCCAGTACCTCCAGCAGGGCTGCGCTGGGATCGCCGCTCACGGTGTTGCCACTCACTTTATCAATCTCATCCAGCACAAAAACCGGGTTGGAGGATTTGGCCTTTCTAAGGCTCTGAATGATGCGCCCCGGCATTGCTCCGATATAGGTTTTGCGGTGACCGCGGATTTCTGCCTCGTCCCTCAATCCGCCCAGACTCATACGGATATACCTGCGTCCCAGTGCATTGGCAATGGATTTCCCCAAGGAAGTTTTGCCTACTCCCGGAGGCCCCACCAGACAGATAATGGGTGATTTAAGGTTGCCTTTGAGCTTGAGAACCGCAAGGTGTTCAATAATCCTATCCTTGACTTTCTCCAGGCCGTAATGGTCATTGTCGAGGATACGTTGGGCACGATTTAGGTCAAAATTATCCTCGGTATACACTCCCCAGGGCAGGTCTACCAATACTTCCAGATAATTTGAATGCACGGAATACTCTGCTGCTGCAGGATTCATCCTTTGCAGCTTGCTCAGCTCCTTTTCAAAGCTGGCTTTCACATCCTTGCTCCATTTTTTTGCGGATGCCTTTTTCTTCAGCTCTTCCACCTGCTGTTCAATGGGGCTGCCCCCCAGCTCCTCCTGTATCGTTTTTAATTGCTGATTGAGGATATAATCGCGCTGTTGCTTATCGATATCGTGCTTGACTTTGCTCTGGATCTGGTTCTTGATCTCCAGCATCTGTAATTCACGGGTGAGATATCTGAGCACCTGGCTGGCCCTCTCAGCCTGGTCGGATATTTCCAGCAACTGCTGCTTCTCCTTGACATCAATATTGAGATTGGAGGAGATGAAATTGACCAGAAAGACAGGGCTTTCAATGTTTTTAATGGCAAAGGATGCGTCGGAAGGGATATTGGGTGAATTGTGGATGATTTCCAGCGACAGTTCCCTGAGAGACTCAAACATTGCCGCTGCTTCGTCCTCTTTCGGTGTTATTTCAGGATTCTGGTCTAAATAAGGCGAAACACTTGCTTTCAGATATGGCTGTTCCTGTATGATGGCATCCAGTCCGAATCGTCTTTTGCCCTGGATAATGGCTGTGGTATTGCCATCCGGCATCTGCAATAACTTGATGATGTGGGCAACCGTGCCTACCCTGAAAATGTCCTCCGGCCCCGGATCTTCCAGTTCGGCATCTTTTTGAGCCAATACGCCAATGATGCGATCCCCCTGATAGGATTCCCTGATCAGTTTGATGGATTTATCCCGCCCTACCGTAATAGGGATGACTACGCCGGGGAAAAGCACTGTGTTACGCAAAGGAAGAATGGGTAAGCTTTCCGGCACATCTTCTTCCTGCATTTGTTGTTCCTCTTCCGAGGAGATCAAGGGGATGAATTCGGTATCCCCGTCAATAAGGTCAGATAAATTGAGTATATCCTGATCGAACATCATCTTTGTCTTTTAATATTCCCGCCTTCCGGCTTTAGTGCCGGATACGGTCTTTCGCCATTCCGTGGAGGTGGTTGAAGATGGCGGCGTCTTCATTATCAAATATCGTGCCCCTGCGAATCATCACATTCTCAGCCACTTTCATTGCCTTGTCGAGGTCGTACAACTGGAAACCGGATGCACCTCCCCAGCTAAAGGAAGGAATAAAATTTCGTTGAAAACCTGCCCCGTAAATGTTGCAATTCACCCCCACTACCGTACCGGTATTGAACATTGTATTGATCCCACACTTGGAGTGGTCACCCATTATCAGTCCGGCAAACTGCAAACCGGTAGAAACAAAGCGTTCCTGCCGGTAGCTCCACATTTTTACTTCTTCATAGGTGTTTTTCAGATTAGAGTTGTTGGAATCCGCCCCTATATTGCACCATTCGCCAATGACGGCATTTCCAAGAAAACCTTCGTGCGCTTTGTTGGCATTACCAAACATCACGACATTATTCAGTTCACCTCCTGCCTTGCAGTAAGGACCCACCGTCGTTCCCCCGTATATCTTCGCCCCCATTTTCAGGCTAGCTCCTTCCCCCAGGGCAAAGGGCCCGCGGATCAGGCAGCCTTCCATCACTTTGGCATTTTTCCCGATATACACAGGGCCTTCATCGGTATTAAAAACAGAAGCCCGGATATCGGCGCCTTCTTCAATAAAGAAAGGATGTTTGCCGCTGATGCGATTGGATGGATCGAGGTCCTGGGAGATTTTATTTTCCGTGAGACGTTTAAAATCAATCAATATTTCTTCCGCATTCATTCTGAAGACATCCCAGGGCCGGGAAAGCTTGCGCAGCGGATTATCCCAGGCGATCAGTGTTGCAGGTTTTTTTCTGTTTTCTGCATCAGCCAGCTCTTCTTCCTTCACACATTGCGCAAGAATGCACTCATCCTGCACCAGGGCCTCTCCCGGCTGCATTGTGCGGATTCTTTCTACCAGCGCGGCATCGGGCAATACAGCAGCATTGACAAGCAAATTTTCTTCTGCTGTGCGCAGCGGAAACTTTCCTGCCAGATAACTTTCCGTCAAACTGGAAGAAGGCATTCCCAGCATCATTTCCCACTTTTCTCTTATGTTCAGTATGCCTAAGCGGATGTCGGCCACCGGCCGGGTGAAAGTCAGCGGCAGCAGATCGATACGATTGGAATCATCAAAGAGGATTAAACTGGTTTTCATAAACTTATCCTGAAGTGAGTACAAGCGGATATTTGGCTAAACAAAAAAAGTCCTCATCGAGGACTTTTCCAAATACTTTATCAGGCGGTGCTTATTTGTTCGCCTTGTTGTCGTAATGCTTCTGATAGCGGCTCTTGAATTTGTCCACACGACCGGCTGTATCCACCAGCTTCATCTTACCGGTGAAGAAAGGATGTGAGGTATTGGAAATCTCCAGCTTCACCAGCGGATATTCATTGCCGTCTTCCCATTTAATGGTTTCTTTGCTGCGCACGGTCGACTTGGTAAGAAAAGCGTAGCCATTGGACATATCCTGGAAAACCACTTTTCTATACTCCTTTGGATGGATATCTTTCTTCATTGTTTTAGCCTCTGATTTCAGGTCGGCAAAAGTAGAAAGATTTCTTTTAATAACAAAACCTTTATCTATTTTTGAAGAACAATGGGGCTGGGATAACAGCCTCTGACTTCTACCTCAGATTGCGATGTTTAGGATTGTTGTAAGTCTGTTGCTTCTTTTTCTCAGCCTGGCCTTTTCCTCAAAAGGGCAGTCGATGTTGCTGTTGGAAGAGGAAATGCGTGAGCTGCACTGGCGTGTTTTAAATCTGCCCACCCAGGCAGAACGTTTCGAAGCCAATCTCTTGCTGATGGAAAGGCTGGATGAGGCATTGCGCCAGGATCCCCTTTGCAAGTATCCCTTTGACTCCCTGAACCGCATTAGCATTTTGATGTCTTCCGACCGGCAGTTCCGAATTTTTACCTGGTATGTCCCTCATCAGGATGGGACCTTTACCTATTATGGTGTGATTCAAAGTTGGAATCCCCGGCACAAGCGATACCATACTCACTGGCTCGAAGACTGTTCTGATGAGACAGAGCAGATCGAGGAGGCCCTATTGTCTGCTGAGAATTGGTTTGGGGCCCTGTATTATGAGATTATCCCTTTGAAAAGCCGGGGAAGAACCTATTATACTCTCTTGGGTTGGGATGGCAATCATCCGCAGGTGAACAGAAAGCTCATCGAGGTACTGCACTTCAAGGGTGGGGACAGTCCGGCCTTTGGCCATTATTTGTTCCGAGGGATGCCGGGCAGGCAGCGACGCATTCTTTTTGAATACGCTGGCAGAGCCAGTATGACCCTAAGGTATGACACACAGGCCTTCATCCGGAAAGAGCGCAAAAGGAACCGGCGGGTCGTCGAAAAGGAGGTATTCCGTCCGATGATTGTTTTCGACAGGCTTGCCCCACTGAACCCTTCTCTGGAAGGCAATCCTGCCTTTTTGGTGCCGGAGGGGCATATTCAGGATGCTTTTGTGGAAGAAAACGGGAGATGGCAGCTAATCCGGGATGTGGATGCCCGAAACCAGCCACAGGATAAAAAAGCGCGTCCCCCCGCTCCTCCGCAACAGGGATTGTTTCCGCCAAACTAGGCCAGCAAAAAAAAAAGATACAAGCAGGCTATTGGAACAAACGTGCCCAGCGGTGCTGTTTGCGGTTTTTCCAATGTCCTTTCTGATAAGCATAGGCTGCAATCAGTGGCAGGACAGTGGTGGCTTCAGCATACACCATTTGCTCATACACCGTATCCACTTTCCCCCAGGAGGAAGCCTCCTTGAGAGTGGAACTGGAGCAGGCGCCATCGCGAACGTCCGCCACAGTTATTTGTACAGCATATTTATGCATCGGAGATTCCACCCCCAAAAGCTCGGCGCAAACCACCGTGTCCTGTGCAAAATTCTTTGGCACCCCACCCCCGATCATAAACAAGCCAGTCTCTCCCGCCTGGATCTTGATCTCAGTCAGTTCGCGAAAATCCCTCACAGAATCAATGGATAAATGATTGTCCGGATTCTCCACCTGATGCATCACCAATCCAAATCCTGCAGAACTATCGCTGAAAGCGGGGCAGAATATAGGCACATCGTGTTCAAAACAAGCCTGAACCAAACTGTCCTTCTTGACGGCATTGTCTACCAGCCATCGCCCCATCTCACGAATAAACTCCCTTGAACTATAAGGCCTGGCTTCGAGGGTATTGGCAATTTCCTTAATGGTGGCATCGCAGTATTGCAGATCCTCCTCATCAATAAAAGTATCATAGATCCTGTCGATGTAATTGTTGCGCAGATGCTTATCATCGATAAAGGGTGTGCCTTTGTAGTGCTTGAAACCCAAGGCCTCGAAGAAATCCATATCCACAATAGCGGCACCGGTGGCTACAATGGCATCGATCATATTGCTTTTAACCATATCCACATACACCTGCATACAACCGCCGGCACTGGTGCTTCCGGCCAGGGTTAGCATTGTGGAACAGCCTTCATCGGCCAGCATCCGGTTAAAGATATCTGCTGCCACAGCCGTATCCCGGCTTGAGAAGGACATATCCCGCATCGCATCTATCATCGGGCGGGCATCGATTTGTTTGATATCAATGTGACGGATGGTTTCTTTCAGAAGATCTTTTCTATCCATTTTTCTGAGGTTTATTGATGATATTTATAAGACAAGATTTTGTACAAAAGCTTGGAAGCCAGAAAGTCGGGAGCCCTGTTCAGAGAATTGGGCATCAATTCCACAAGATCAAAGCCCACGATATTGTGCTGCTGACTCACTTTCTTCAGGAAACGCAGCAAGGGATACCATAATAATCCCCCCGGCTCAGGTGTACCGGTGGACGGCATAATGGAGGGATCCAGTCCGTCGAGATCAATGGTAATGAAAACATTGGGACTGAGCAGGCCAAGGGCACGATCCATCCAGTGATCCTCCGGATCAATCTCATTACCGAAGATTACCCGGTCTTTATCCATATTCTTCAATTCCTCCACATCCATACTCCGGATGCCTACCTGGACAAAAGGCAGGATATCCTTTACACGGGCCATCACACAGGCGTGGTTATTCGGACTGCCTTCGTAGGAATCCCTCAAGTCGGCGTGCGCATCAATCTGCAGTACACATAAATCTTTATAATGTGCAGCACAGGCTTGCACATTGCCGATGCTTACGCTGTGCTCGCCGCCCACACCGACAACAAGCTTCCCTTTTTCAAGGTAGGCACCTACTCGCGAACGGACGGCATCCACCATCGCTTCCGGGCTTTCATTTTCAAGCACAGGATCAGCCGTATGGATGCCTTTCAACCATACCTCCGAATCGGTTTCGATATCATAAAGCTCCATATTTGCCGAAGCCTCGAGCAAGGCCTCTGGCCCCCCATCGGCCCCTTTCAGCCAGGTGCTTGTACCATCATACGGTATGGGCAAAATTACAACAGAGGAATGCTCAAGGGGAGGATTGCCCTCCGGAAAGCCACCAAAATGCATCATTGAATCAGAGCCTTTGTTTTAAAATGATAAAAAACTGAAAAAAGAAAGAATCAAGTTATTGATATTTTGCCTCCATTACTTGTATGAAAGCCTTGAGGTACGCAGGAAGGTCGGGGGGTCTGCGGGAAGAAACCAAATGTTCATCCACCACTACTGGAGCGTCGATCCATTCAGCACCGGCATTGACCATATCATCCTTAATTCCGGGTGTACTGGTCACTTTTCTGCCTTTCAATACTCCTGCTGAAATGAGCACCCATCCTGCGTGGCAGATCTGACCAATCGGTTTCCCTTCTTGATCCATCAGGCGGATCAGGCGAATCACCTCAGGGTAACGCCGCAAGCGATCCGGTGCCCAGCCCCCGGGAACGAGGACGGCTGCATAATCATCCGGATTCATTTCAGCAAAGGAAATATCGCTGACGGCAGGAACGCCATACTTTCCTCTATACGTTTGCCCGGCATTTTCAGCTGCCAGGATTACCTCGTACCCTGCTTCCCGTAAACGCAATACAGGATACCACAGCTCAAGATCCTCAAAATCAGCTGACACCAATGCAAGTACTTTTTGCATCATTCTTATAATTTTTTAGAACTCTTATCCGCCAACAGAAATAATATCCCTGGGAACAGGAAGGGTAAACCATAGATCATCCCCCCTTCCAATCCGTACCAGCCGCCCAGAAACATCAGATATATTGCCAGAATACCGCCTCCTACTACCAGAATGATTCCGCCAATAAGTTCCGAAAACCAGGCAACAATGTACCCGACGCTTGCAGAAAAAATCATAAAACTCACCGAACTGGCTTCCAGCTTCAGCTCATCGCGCAAAAAGCCAAAACCGGTGGACACAAAGTACACCAGAAAAAAAACGACACTAACCAGACCCACTGCCCTGGCCAACCATCGCAAAAAGATCGCGACTTTGGAAACGGATGCATTCATAAGTGGAAAGATTTGCTTTAGCAAATTAACGAAAATTATGCGGTTAATGAATTATGTGTAAATTTACGCACCACAATACCTTAATAGAATGGCACGCATTGTTAACTTGAGTGAAGCAGGATCCATCGCCATCCACGGGATGGTTTTGGTAGGGCAATCCGAAAAACTGGTGAATGTATTGGAGATTGCCGAACGCACCGGCTCCTCAAGACACCACGTGGCCAAGGTGATGCAACGACTCGTGAAGGAAGGTTTCCTCAGTTCTTCCCGAGGCCCTGCAGGCGGTTTTCGATTACAAAAACCTGCTGAACAAATCAGCCTCCTGGATATTTACCAACTTATTGAAGGACCCATCGAGGTCAAAGCCTGCCCGATGGAGAGAACCATCTGCCCCTTCGACAAATGCATAATGTCGAATGTGGCTTCCAGAATGACCAAAGAGTTCAAAGAATATCTTAGCAATCATACTTTGGCTGATTTTCTCTGATTTTTCCCTCGCTTTTTACGAATGATTCTTTTTTATGTATATTTGCGCAATAGTTTACTTAAATGCCCTTATACTTAAAAAAAAAAGAATGAAAAGAACCATCGTCCATATAAATGAAGAGCGATGTGACGGATGCGGATTATGCATCCCAAACTGTCACGAAGGCGCTTTACAGCTCATCGACGGGAAGGCCCGACTGATCAGCGACCTGTTTTGTGATGGGCTGGGAGCTTGTCTCGGGCACTGTCCCCAGGGAGCCATCACCCTGGAAGAAAGAGAAGCTGAGGCTTACGATGAAAAGAAGGTAATGGCCTTGATGATGGAGAAAGGCAACAATACAATGGTAGCCCACCTGGATCATTTACTGGATCACGGCGAGACGGGATTTATTGCTGAGGCACTCCAGGTGTTGAAGGAAAACAAGCTTGAGCTGGAGGTCCCTACCGGGAAAAGCAAGCTGATAGCCTTGTTAAAAAAGGAGGGATTATTGAAAGATTCCGTCCCGGATTCAATGGCGGTTCACTTTCCGGGATGCCCCGGGTCGGCAGCCCGGAACCTGAAAGCGGAGTCGGAAGTAACAGAACAACTTTCCGATGAGAGCAAGAAGGCTGTGCCCTCTCATCTCGAAAACTGGCCTATCCAGATGCACCTGATAAATCCGGGGGCTGGCTATTTCAACAAGGCCGACCTGCTTGTGGCCGCCGATTGTACTGCATTCAGCCTGGGGACCTTTCACAGGGATATGCTTAAAGGAAAGAAACTGGTGATCGCCTGTCCAAAACTGGATGAGGGCAAAGAGCGCTATATTCAGAAGTTTACCAGCCTGATGGAAGAGGCCAAAGTGAATACCATCACTGCTGCCATTATGGAAGTTCCCTGTTGCGGGGGACTGATGCAATTGCTTGAAATGGCCCGGCAACAGTCTTCCCGTAATGTTCCGATCAAAAAGATCGTGATTGGAATAGAAGGAGACATTATGCAGGAAGAATGGGTGTAAATCCCTTAAAATAAACAAACTCATCATCAACAAAAAAAAGAGGACTATGTCAATGTTTTGTTTTCAATGTCAGGAAGCAGCCCACGGAACAGGCTGCACCAAAGGCGGTGTGTGCGGTAAAACGGATACGGTTGCCGGCTATCAGGATCTGCTTATCTTCACCACAAAAGGCCTGGCTTGGTATGCCGTCAAGGCAGACCAAAGTCAGCTTGAATTCGAGAAGGCAGACCGCCTGATTGTAGATGCCCTATTCACCACCATCACCAATGCCAACTTCGATGGAGATGCCATTTTGCATAAAGTGCATCACCTTCTTGCTGTCAAAAGAGAGCTTAGGAAAAGTTTGATGGATGCAGGGATTCATTTTGATCCGGATGAAATGCCTGAAGCCGCTGCCTGGAATGGTCTGTCTTTCGACGAATATAAAAGGAAGGCCCCGAACACTGGTGTACTGAATACGGAAAACGAAGATATCCGCTCCCTCAGGGAACTGATAATCTACGGAGTGAAAGGAATGGCTGCCTACGCCGAGCACGCAATGAACCTGGGGCACAGTGAACCCGAAATCCATCAGTTCATCCGTAAAGCACTGGTGGCTACAATGGATGACAGCCTTGGCAAAGATGCACTTATCCAATGGGTTATGGATACCGGAGCTTACGGCGTTAAAGTAATGGCGCTGCTTGACAAAGCCAACACAGGGCGTTTTGGGAATCCTGAGATCACCGAGGTGAATATTGGGGTAGGACATAAACCGGGCATACTGGTCAGTGGCCACGACCTCCTTGACCTGGAGGAATTGCTGGATCAAACCAAAGACAGTGGCGTCGATGTCTATACCCACAGCGAGATGCTTCCTGCACATTATTATCCTGCTTTCAAAAAGTACAGTCACTTTATCGGCAATTATGGGGGAGCCTGGTGGAGCCAGAGAGAAGAGTTTGAACACTTCCACGGTCCGATCCTCTTTACCACCAATTGCATCGTGCCGCCCCCTGCCAAAGCCACCTACCGCAGCAGGATATTCACTACCGGTGCGGCCGGACTGGATGGAGCCACCCATATTCCGGAAAGAGAAAACGGGAAACACAAAGACTTTTCAGCCATCATCGAAATGGCAAAAGGCTGTGAACCGCCGAAAGCCATTGAAGAGGGCAAAATTGTGGGCGGATTTGCCCACGATCAGGTAATGCAGCTTGCAGACAAGGTAGTTGCTGCTGTGAAAAGCGGTGCCATCAGGCAGTTCTTCGTAATGGCCGGTTGCGACGGCCGAATGAAAAGCCGTGCGTATTACACTGATTTTGCCGAAGCCCTTCCCAAAGACACGATCATCCTTACCGCCGGTTGCGCTAAATACCGCTACAACAAACTTCCGCTTGGCGACATCGGTGGCATTCCGCGAGTGCTCGATGCCGGCCAGTGCAACGACTCCTATTCACTTGCTGTCATCGCACTCAAGTTAAAGGAAGTATTCCAATTGAATGACATCAATGAGCTGCCCATTTCATACAATATTGCCTGGTATGAGCAAAAGGCTGTGATTGTGCTGTTGGCATTGCTTTCGCTGGGTGTGAAAAATATAAAACTCGGGCCTGGCCTTCCGGCCTTCCTTTCGCCCAATGTAGCCAGGGTATTGGTGGACACCTTCAACTTATCTGTGCCAAAAGACGTACCTTCGGATATTGAGGCATTTCTGGGCTGACAAGCCTGAATCTAAACAAGAGGTGGCTGCAGGCTCCAAAACCTGCAGCCGCTTCTTAAAAAACCACAATTATGATCAGCACATTTCGAAACCTTTGGAGCAGGCTATTGCCCCCACCCACCTGGCGCTTTCCGGTACTGATCACCCTGGGCATTATGGTAGGCTTTATCGCATTCCTGGCTTACATCTCCCGTTTCCATTCATATCTGTCCGACAATCCGGAGACCTGTATGAATTGTCACGTAATGACCAGTCAGTACGCTTCCTGGATGCACAGTTCGCATCGCGAGGCAGCCACGTGTACCGACTGTCACGTACCCCACGACAATATATTCAGGAAATACCTTTTCAAGGCCAACGACGGGATGCGTCACGCCACTATATTCACTCTTCGTACTGAGCCTCAGGTCATCCGCATCCGTGCCTCCGCCATTCCTGTGGTTCAGGAGAACTGCATCCGCTGCCACGATGACCTCTTGCACGGATCGCCTGTCAGCGGGATCAGCCTGAATCTGGATCAGCGGCGTTGCTGGGATTGCCACCGCGAGGTTCCGCACGGTAAAGAAAGAAGTCTGAGCACCCATCCCAATGCCATTGTGCCCCTGCCCCAAAGCCCGGTGCCATCCTGGATCAAAACCAAATAAAAACCCAAAACCCAATTGATATGAGCAGCATCAGTAACCGCATTCAACAGAAACCCTGGCTGGGATGGACGATCTTCCTGGCCACCATTTTGCTTGTTTTTCTTCTTGGCTTGCTGGCCAGTTCCATTGTAGAAAGAAGAGCCGAAACAGCCGCCCTTTTGCTTCCGGCCGCCGATATCAGTCCGAATGAAGCGGACAACAGCGCATTCAAAAACTATTATCCCCGCCAGTACCAGAGTTGGCTTCAAACGGAAGACACCAGCTTCAGGAGTATGTATCAGGGCGCTGCGATGCGCGATATGCTGGAAGAGGATCCCCGCCTTGTGATCCTTTGGGCGGGTTATGGCTTCTCAAAGGACTACAACCAGGGAAGGGGCCACGCCCACGCTGTACACGACACCCGCCAGACTCTTCGCACCGGTGGGCCTGCCGGCCCGGATGACGGACCAATGCCCAGTACCTGCTGGACTTGCAAAAGCCCAGATGTGCCCCGACTGATGGCCGAAATGGGACCTGAAGCTTTTTACAGCGGAAAATGGGCATCCAAAGGGCCTGAAATCAATCATTCCATTGGTTGCATCGACTGCCACGATGCGAAAACAATGAATTTACGCATCAGCCGCCCTGCTTTGGTGGAAGCTTTTGAAAGACAGGGAAAAGATATCACCAAGGTGAGCCACCAGGATATGAGAAGCCTGGTATGTGCGCAATGTCACGTGGAGTATTATTTCAAGGGCGAAGGCAATTACCTGACCTTCCCCTGGGATAAAGGAATGACCGTTGAGCAGATGGAATCCTACTACGACAATTATGAATTTAATGACTGGATCCATACCATCAGCAGAGCACCTATGCTCAAGGCTCAGCATACAGACTACGAGCTCTTCACGATGGGTATTCACGCCCAGCGGGGTGTGGCCTGTGCTGACTGCCATATGCCTTACAAAAGTGAGGGAGGTCAGAAATTCACTGATCACCACGTACAAAGTCCCTTGAACAATATTGCCAATTCCTGTCAGGTGTGCCACCGCGAAAAAGAAGAAGACCTGATGGCTTCGGTTTACAATCATCAAAGACGCGTGAATGAAATCCGAATCACTGCTGAAGATGCGCTGGCCAAGGCCCATATTGAGGCTGGAGCCGCCTGGGAAGCCGGTGCCTCAGAGGAAGAGATGGTCGATGTACTCCGCCTGATACGCCACGCTCAATGGCGTTGGGATTACGTGGCCTGTTCTCACGGCGCTACCTTCCACGCTCCTGTTGAGAGCCTGCGGGTGCTGGGTACAGCCATCGACAAGGCTCAGGAAGCCAGGGTAAAACTGGGCAGGATTCTGGCCAAGTACGGGATTGATGCATTTGAAATGCCGGACATTAGTACCAAGGAAAAAGCGCAGGAATATATTGGCCTTGATATTGAGAAGCTGGAAGAAGAAAAGGAGATATTCCTTCGTACCCTCGTGCCGGAATGGATTAAGCAATATGAAGGAAAGGCAAAAGCTTCCAACGAGATCGCAGCCAGATAAAGAGTAAGATTGGGGTTTATGGTTGCACAACCGGCGCATTGTTTTTGCGCCGGTTTTTTTTTCTGCAAAAAAGGCTCAGATCAACACTGAACCCTCTCTAAAAAAAAGCGGGCAGCCTTAGAAAAAGGCTTGCCCGCAGAACCCAATTATGAAGCGTTTACTTGCTTGTTACATATTCGTAATCCTTAATTTCATTGGCACTCCAGGCAGTCATTGATAAAGCAACCAAATCATCATAGATCATTCCGTTTGCCCCATAGAGTAAGGACTTGGCATCATAACCGATGATGCGCAGGTAGGCCGTAAGGAATGCACTGGTTTGGCCGGTATAGCAATACACTACCACAGGTTTGTTTGTGGGTAAAGTTTTCAGATCCGCATCCAGGCTCAGGGAAGCTTTAGGTGTGTATTGAACCGCGCCTGGAATATGGCCGGGAGTTACGTACTGTGCTGCCGGCCAGTAGTTAGCAATAAAATGACTGTTCAGATTATCCCATACAGCACCTTTGGTGATTTTCGCTGCATCAAAACCTTCAGCAAGTACGGCCGCAACACGGGCTTCCAGAATTTCCTGACCTGTTTTCTTACCGGTTGACAGGGTAGGAAGATTTCCCTTTGCAGGCTTGTCGGTAGCGTCAGAAGTAAACTGGGTTGAATGAGAGTTGCTGATATTGGAATTCCAGGGACCTGAGAAGTCTGTATGCCAGGAAGACATTCCCCATTTCATTGAAAACACCTTATCATAGCCCATCAGACGCAAAATGGAGGTAACCCAGCCTGCGGTCTGACCACTATAGCATACTATGGCCACTTTGGTGTAGGGGGCAAGATCCACTCCTTTGATGTGCTCCAGAGCTTGTCCGGGAGACACATTCACGGCGTTTTCAATGTATCCGTTGGCAAAATCGGCGGCAGCACGGATATCAATGATATAGACCTGCCCGGTTTCGTTCATTGTCTTCACTTCACTGGCCGACATAATGCTGGGAAGGTCTGTGTTGACATAGTCTTTACCAAGCGGTGATTCGGCTGAAGCAAGGTAGTTAACCAGTACTTCCGATTCATTGATTTCCGGTTGTGGATCATCGTCGTCGTCTTTGCTACAGGAGGTCAAAAAGGCAAAAGCAAACACAACTGCCCATAAAAAATACATCTGTTTCTTCATTGTCTTCATTTTTGGTTAATGGTTTGATTGAATTGGATTATGGTCATTGTTTGGTAAACCAGGAGGCCGGCAGCTTGCCGTCCACCGTGATTCCTGAAGTGGCGCCCACTTCCCAGGGAAGCAGATCGGAGGCGAAGAGGTATAAATCGGTATTGACCAGGCTGTCGCCATTATGATAAATATGGCAGTTGTCACTGCAGGATTTTCCGGCCTGGGTCTCTGTTCTTGCTGTCCAGCGCAGGATATTGTGCGGAGAGGTATAATTATAAGTTGGGAGGGCATCAAAATTACTGTACATCACCCCATATTGATCCCAGTTGTCGGGTGCCGCTAAAGTTCGCCTTACCAGGGTAAAATCATAGGCAGGGAAAAGCGCAGGAAGGGGATTCACCGCAATCTTAAAGTCAAGGTAGGACGGAACCCTGGCCCCGTCCCCGGCAATATGACAGCTTCCGCAGCTATTATAGTCCTGAGAATGACACACCTGGCAGTTGAAGTCGTTCCAATGCACATTATGATAGAGATTGGCCGTAGCGGTACTCCCGTGGCAATCGGTACACTCCGGCAGTTCAGTGTAGGCGTAACGCTGCTCCACCGGAAGACCATTCCCGTGCAGCTCTGCACCGGTATGACAATCCATACAATTAAACGAGGCCTGCTTCAAATGCACATCGGGCTTGGTTCCTGAAGCTACACCCAGGTAGGCGTGTCCGCCCCGGCTGGTGTGGCAAGCCACACAAACGCTGAGCATATCCGGTTCCTTAATAAAATTGTGACCCTGGGAAAGTCCACCCCCGGCAATGGGTGGGCGAACAATATGACAATTCCCGCAGGTGCCGTGACAGGTTGCACAATTCTTATTGTATCCTTCGATCTGGTGAGCGGGGAGTTTGTCGAAATCGGCAGCGCCCGAAAAACCGCTGCGAATGGCCACCTTGCGTTTCTGGCCGGTCCCATTGTGAATACTGGTCTGAAAATCCGCCACAATCTTGCTATGACATTGTCCACACTTCTCTTCTGCAAACAGAGAAGGATGCCGGATAAAATCACCTGAATGTGCCAGATTCTTATCATCTGTTCCATCTACCCCATTATGACAACCCGTACAACCTATGCTATAATGTCCTGATGCTTTGTAAGCCTCATAACCTTCTCCACCCATATACACCCTGTCGTAAGGCTCATAATGGGGAGCCTCTCCACCACAACCCCCGGCCGGCCCCGTAGTGTCGGGTGAATACACTTTCTGCAGATGAGCATAATTGATATGGCATCCTTCGCAGGAAGCAACCGTCAACGGCTTGTCTCCAGGACGGGTGACCTGATCCTTCATACAGGCATTCACCGTCAGCATTACCACTAAAGCAATCGAAGAAACTAGAATGAGAGAGTAATTCGCACGTTTCATATTGAGGTATTTTCAGATGTGTTTTCAAAGCATAAAATTCCGCAACTATTTTCTATTAGTTAATTCATTAACAACCATACAGCACTGACTCTTCCCTGACTTTCGGCAATCTAATATTTGCTTCAGATCAAACACAAGAATGATGTGCTTATATTTGCAGGTTCTTACATATCCCTTATTATGTCAAATATCGACAGATACTCAGGCTGTTCCATCAGCCTGCAACAGTGCCGATGCTTCAACAAACTTTCTTCAGAGGAAAGGCAGATGCTTGATGCCCAGACCGTAGTGGTGAATTATAAGAAGGGAGAAGTGATCTGCAAACAAGGCAGTTTTGCCCACAATATTATGTTTATGGAAAAAGGCCTGGCCAAGGTCTTTATTGAAAGCGGGGGCAGTACACTGGTTTTAAAAATCATCCCGGAAGGAAACCTGTTCGGCCTTTCCAGCATCAATGAAGAGAATCATATCTATCAATATTCCTCTGTAGCCTATATTGATTCCGAGATAAGACAGATCAACCTCGATTTGTTCCGGCAGTTAATCGCAAGAAATACGGCTTTTGCCAAAGAGGTCATCGATATCCTTAGTGCCAACAGCATCCAGATATACGGCCGATTTTTTTGTTTCACACACAAACAATCTTACGGAAGGCTGGCTGATATTCTGCTCTGCCTGGCCGACAGGGTGTTCAAATCCAGAGAGTTTGAGTTGCCTTTGTCAAGAAAGGATCTGGCAGAGCTCTCCGGGATGAGCCCGGAAACAGTTGCACGTATGCTCACCAAATTCACCGAAGAAGATCTCATTGCCCTGGATGGTAAGCACGTAAACCTGCTGAACTACGAGAAACTCAGAAAGATTTCTGAAACCGGATAAGATTCCTGACGGATATGCGCTTCACAAGCTTCCCTTTTTGGTAGTTTTGTGCTTCAATCAGATGAATATGCTCTGCATTTATAACCAGGAAACGGACCCGGCCTACAATCTTGCAGCTGAAGAGTATATGATGAAGCATTTTCGCCAGGATATCTTTATGCTCTGGCGCAATCACAATGCAATCATTGTGGGAAAACATCAGAACACCCTGGCCGAGATCAATTATGATTTTGTCAGAGAAAACCAGATAAAGGTTATACGGAGATTAAGCGGAGGGGGCACTGTTTTTCACGACCTGGGCAACATCAACTTTACTTTCATCCGCACAGGCGAAGCCACCACCCTGGTGGACTTCCGCAAATTCACCCAACCCATCCTCGATTTTTTGCAAAGCCTCGATGTTGAAGCCAGATTTGAAGGGCGGAATGACCTGACGATCGAAGGAAAAAAATTCAGCGGCAATGCCGAACACGTATTCAGGGATAGAATCCTTCACCACGGCACCCTGCTCTTCTCCTCCAAAATGGCAGACCTGACTGACGCCCTCAAGGTAAGTGCGGAAAAATTCAGCGATAAAGCCGTGAAGTCGGTTCGCAGCAGGGTAACCAATATTTCAGATCACCTCCCCGAACCCATCCCGATCGACCTTTTCATCGACCGGCTGATGGCCTTTATTACTGCCACCCGCGCAGACAGTACCCCCTATACAATCACCGCAGAGGATGATGCAGCCATCCGAAATCTTGTCCGAAAAAAATACGGAACCTGGGAATGGAACTTCGGATACTCCCCAAAATATAATTTCCAACGGAAATTCAAGACAAGCGGAGGCCACGTGGAGGTAAACCTTTTGGTGCAGGATGGCATTATCCGCGAGTCCAAGCTTTTCGGAGATTATTTCCACCTGAAAGAAACGGCAGAGCTGGAAGAAGTTCTCAACGGCATCCCACACGATTACGAAGCCATTAAGCAAGCCTTAAGCAACATAGATCTATCTGAGTACATCCGTGCCTGTAGCATTGAGGAGTTCCTGGCTGGCATATTCTAAACTAATCTGTTATGAAAATAGAAATCATTTTTGATAGGCTCTGGAAAGCATACACTACCCAGAACCCTGCAGTGCTCCGTGTTTATGAACATTTCATTGAATACGGTGAACAGGTGGTTAATGACCACATTGCCTTCCGCACTTTTGACGATCCGCGGGTCAACATTGACGTCCTGTCAAGGTCTTTTATTCAGGCGGGCTATCAGGAAAAGGGCACCTATGTTTTTGAAGCTAAAAAATTGTTTGCCAAGCACTTTGAGCACGAAAGCGATCCCCTGGCGCCCCGTGTCTTCATTAGTCAACTCAAACTGGCTGAGGTGAGCCCGTATATCCGGGATACAGCAACAAAGCTTGTGGACAAGATTCCGGCGGAAATACTTAACAGCGACGAACTGATTTTTTCCGGCCGTGTCTGGGGAGGCGTGTCCTGGAAGGGGTATGAGCAACTCAGGGAAGAGTCTGAATACGCAGCCTGGCTGTACGTGAACGGATTTCAGGCCAACCATTTCACAGTCAGTGTGAATCACCTCAAACGCTTGAATAGCCTGGAGAAGGTGAATGCCTTTTTAAGAGAGAAAGGATTTCGTTTAAATGATGCAGGGGGAGAAATCAAAGGCAATCCTGCTGAATTGCTGGAGCAAAGCAGCATAAAGGCAGAACTCATTCCGGTGGCATTTGTCGAAGGACAAAAAGAGATTCCGGGTTGTTATTATGAATTTGCCCGGCGGTATCCGGATCAGGATGGCCGTCTTTATTCCGGTTTCATAGCCAAATCAGCGGATAAGATTTTCGAAAGCACTGATTTTTCAGATAAGAAAGGCTGAATATCTATGCAGGACGAAACGCTTTTGCACCGGCAAGCTTCCATCCTGGAGGCTTTGGAAAGAATGCGTCCGGGATTTCAGGGTGAAATCTTTACCGACTATTCCAACAGATTGCTCTATGCAACCGATGCTTCTGTGTACAGGGAGATTCCTCTGGCGGTAGCGCGGCCTCGCCATAAGGAGGATATCCGGATGCTCATTCAAGTGGCCCGCGAGTGGAGGATAGGACTGATTCCGCGCACTGCCGGAACCTCACTTGCCGGGCAGGTAGTTGGCAACGGCATCATCGTGGATGTGTCGCGCTATATGACCCGCATCCTGGAAATCAATGCAGAAGAGGGCTGGGTGAAAGTGGAACCGGGCGTGATTTTGGATGAACTCAACAAACTCCTTCAGGGCCTCGGCCTCTTTTTCGGGCCGGAGACGTCCACCAGTAACCGATGTATGATTGGAGGGATGGTAGGCAACAACAGTTGCGGGGCTCATTCTCTGGTATATGGCAGCACGCGTGATCATACCCTTGAGCTCGAAACCATCCTCAGCGATGGCACGGAAGCAAGCTTCGGATCCCTGTCGGCCGAAGCATTCGAAGCGAAATGCAACTTGAATAAGCTGGAAGGCCGGATTTATCGTCAAATAAGGGAAATCTTAATGGAACCTGAAATCCAGGAAGAGATCCGTCATCAGTATCCCGAAGCCACCATACACCGAAGGAACACAGGCTACGCCCTCGATCTGTTGCTCGAATGCAGTCCTTTTAGTCCTGGTGGACCGGAGTTTAATTTTTGTCGTCTTCTGGCAGGCAGTGAGGGCACCCTGGCCTTTACCACCGCCATCAAATTGAATCTCCTTCCCCTCCCCCCTCCAGTCAAAGCCCTGGTTTGTGTGCATTGCGACAGCCTGGAAGATGCATTTGAAGGAAATCTGATCGCCCTGCGCCACGGCCCGGTAGCCATTGAACTGATGGACAAGGCCGTGTTGGATCAGACAAAGAAAAACCTGGCGCAGCGCAGAAACCGTTTCTTTATCGAAGGGGATCCGGCTGCCATTCTGATCGTAGAATTTGCGGCCCATAGCCAGGATGAGATAGAGATCCTGGCCGGAACAATGGAGAAGGCAATGCGGGAGGCCGGAAAGGGCTACCACTTTCCCCGCATTTTCGGAGCAGATATCAAGCGTGTCTGGGATCTCAGAAAAGCCGGCCTCGGAGTCCTATCCAACATACCCGGCGATGCCAAACCGGTGGCCGTAATAGAAGATACGGCCGTAAACCCTGAAAAGCTTCCGGCTTATATGCGGGATTTCAGGGACTTACTCGACAAGCACGGGCTGAACTGTGTATATTATGCCCACATCGCCACAGGAGAGCTGCACCTTCGCCCGGTGCTCAACCTGAAAGATCCTGCCCAGGTCGAACTCTTTCGCACCATCGCCCTGGAAACAGCTCAATTGGTAAAGAAATACCGCGGCTCGATGAGTGGTGAGCACGGAGACGGACGCTTGCGCGGACAGTTTATTCCTCTGATGCTGGGAGAAAGAGTTTATGCGCTTTTGAAGCAGGTCAAGAAAACCTGGGACCCGGAAAGCATCTTCAATCCGGGCAAGATTACTGATACCCCGCCAATGCATCAGTATTTGCGCTACGATCCCGGACAAATACAGCGGGAGCCGGATACCATATTTGATTTTTCAGATACTCAAGGCATTATCCGGGCAGCGGAACAGTGTAATGGGTCTGGCGACTGCCGCAAGACCGAAATCACCGGAGGTACAATGTGCCCCAGCTATATGGCCACCCGCGAAGAACACACCACCACACGGGCCCGGGCCAATATTCTGCGCGAATATCTCAGCCGCTCACCCAGACAGAATCCGTATAATCATCAGGAGATATACGATGTAATGGATCTCTGCCTTTCCTGCAAAGCCTGTAAATCGGAATGCCCTTCTAATGTGGACATTGCCAAGTATAAGGCAGAATTCCTTCAACATTACTATGATTCAAACGGCATTCCGCTTCGTACCCGACTGATTGCCAACATTGCTCCGTTAAGCCGGCTTGCTTTTGTCTGGCCTGCTGCCTATCATTGGCTGACCACCCATCCCCTGCCCTCCGGAAGAATGAAAAGGACATTGGGTATCGCTGCGGAACGAAGCCTGCCCCGCCTGGCAGAACAACGCTTTCGTCTTTGGATGCGCAGGCACCTAAAAACAAGCCAGCCTGCTGAAGCCTTTCCCAACGGTAGCGTTTACCTTTTTGCCGATGAATTCACCGAGTATAATGATGCCCATCTTGGCTCAGCCAGTGTGCTTTTGCTCAATGCGCTGGGTTATTATGTAAATGTCGTTCCCCACCCCCAAAGTGGTCGGGCCTACCTCTCAAAAGGCCTGGTAAGAAAAGCCGCCAGACTGGCCAGGCGCAATGTGGAAGTCTTTCAGGATATCATTTCTGATACAAGTCCCCTGATCGGTGTGGAACCTTCTGCCATTCTCAGCTTCAGAGATGAGTATCCCCAGCTTGTGGGGGAAAAGCTCAAACCAGCCGCCCTGGAAATGGGAAAACACGCCTATCTTCTGGAAGAATTCTTATTGCGGGAGATGAAGGCAGGCAAGATTCGGAAGGAACAATTTCATCTTGAACAGAAAACGATGCTGCTGCACGGGCATTGTCACCAAAAGGCTCTGGCTTCTACCTCCCCTACCTTGGAGGTTTTGGCTTTCCCGGAAAACTATACAGTCAGGGAAATCCCTTCCGGATGTTGCGGTTTGGCAGGATCTTTCGGATATGAAGAAGAGCATTATCAAATTTCAATGCGGGTAGGTGAACTGGTCCTTTTCCCTGCCATCCGGACAGCGGAAGTCGAAACCCTGATTGTGGCGCCGGGAACAAGCTGTCGCCATCAGATACAAGATGGGACCGGAAGGAAAGCCTGGCATCCGGTAGAAGTATTGTTCGCAGCTCTGGCATAGTTCTTGGAATTGTGGCCGGTCTCATTATTTTTGTACTTATTCTATCCCATCCAAATGAAAAAGCAACTTACCCATCTCTACTCCACGGCTGCATTTCTGGCAGCACTCACCCTGCTTCTCTTGCTGAGCTCCTGCAAAACAAGCTCCACTACGATGCAGGTTCTTGTTCCGGCCCGCATCGACCTTCCTAATGAAATCCAATCGGTGGGGGTCATCAACCGCTCACTTCCCGAGAAAGGGAATACCCTTGGAAACATCCTGGAGGGACTCATATCCGGAGAGTCGATTATGGCTGACCGCGAAGCCTCCGATCGCTGTATAGCAGGCGTTACAGAGCATCTTAACCAGGCACCCCGCTTCAGTGCTGTCGCTATTCACGGAGCCAATCTGAAGGGCACCGGTACAAAACAATTTGCCCCTCCCCTTCCCTGGAGCGAAGTGGACAGGTTCTGCAAACAGTATAATGTGGATGCCCTGGCCGTACTCGAAAGTTTTGACTCAGATATTTTCTTTGACCGGCGAGAAAGAAGGGTAAAACGAAAGATAAATGATCGTGAAGTTATGGTTACGGAATACCTGGCTGATATGAACATCAGGGTGAACGCAGGCTGGCGGATATACGACAATATACAAAAGCGGATCATTGATGAAAATGTCTACGTCGATGAAAGACATTGGGACAGCCAGGGAGACAATCCGGAGGAGGCCTTCCGCCGTCTTCCCCCGAAAAGAAGGGCACTGAATGATGCCGGGCATTTCTCCGGACAGCAGTATGCGATCAGGATCTCCCCCAATTGGCTCACGGTTAGCAGATCGTATTATAAAAAAGGCAATGACAGAATGAAGTTGGCCAGGGAATACGCCAAAAGGGGCAATTGGGATTCTGCGATCAGCACCTGGAAGATTGAGGCGCAGAATGCTGATCCTGAGATAGCAGGGAGGGCCTGTTACAATATGGCCGTAGCCAGTGAAAGAAACGGAGATCTGGAGACCGCCCTGATCTGGGCCAATAAGGCTCTGACCGAATACAACAATAAGAAAGCAGCAGCCTATATCGCTATCCTGAAGCAAAGACTGGCAGATCAGCAAAGGCTGGACAGGCAAATGGGGATTTAGTCAGCAGTGATGATACACTTCCTACTTATTCTTCTCGCTTTTCTTCTAACCCTTGGTATTAGCTGGTGGTCGCTGGCATACTTCTCTTCCAGAAAATGGGAAGGGAGCATTCAATTCACACTGGAAGCCTCCCCAACGGAAGTGTATGCACTGCTGACCGACCTGAACAGGCTGCCGGAACGCAGAAAAGAGGTTGAAAAAATCGAAATTCTTCAACCCACTGCCCAGGGCCAGCTACATTGGCGGGAGATTGCTCGGGTGGGTGCTTACGCTGAATTTGAATTGATCCGTTACGTGAAGGATGCTTATTGGGAAATCCGGATGCTGAGGAGTTCCTTTGGACTGAAAGGCACCTGGATCTTTCAGTTAGAGCAGAAAGAACGCAATACTTTGCTTACCATAACTGAAACCAGCCAGGCCGACCATTTCTGGATTCGCGGACTGATGCAGCTGGCTGGAAGGAATGCCACGCTGAAACAGGAAAAAAAGATGCTACAAAAAGCCTTCGGCTGAGCGGAAAACAAATAAGTCTGTTTCCTTGCCTGAGAAAACAAATCCTCTCAGATTTGTACATCAATTATCTCCACAAAAGAAAAAGGCTATGGCAGGAATGACCTTTGCAGAAAAAATCCTGGGTGCCAGGGCAGGCAGCATTGTTTTCAGGAAACCCGATATGGTGTTGTCGCACGATAACTCAGCAAGTATCGCAGCAACCTTTCTTAAAATGAAGGGGAAAAAAATTGCATTTCCCGAGCAGGTCTTCATTGTATTGGACCACAATGCCCCTCCCACCAGCGCTAAATTGGCCAATGATTATCAGAAAATAAGGGACTGGGTAAGAGATCAGGGGATATCTCAGTTTCACGACGTGGGCCAGGGCATCTGCCATCAAATTCTTGCCGGGTACGCCAAACCCGGGATGATCATTGTGGGCAGTGATAGTCATACTTGCACAGCTGGGGCTTTCAATGCTTTTGCTGCTGGAATTGACCGAACAGAAACAGCCGGCCTTTGGCGGCAGGGAGAGACCTGGTTCAGGGTACCGGATTCGATCCGGATTAAGCTGGAGGGGCGGCTTCCAAAAGGGGTTTACGCCAAAGACCTTTCGCTCTGGATCATTGGAATGCTTGGTTCAAGCGGAGCAGATTACCTTTCAATTGAGTATCACGGAAGCGGTGTGGGAACTTTAACCATCTCGGAACGGATGACCATTGCCAACCTGGCTTCCGAGATGGGAGCCAAAAATGCGGTTTTCCCCTGTGACGACAACCTCAGAATGGTCCAGGGCACCGATTGTGAAGGCATCTGGGCGGATGAAGATGCACATTACCTCAGGCACATTGATATCGACTTAAGCACTTTGTACCCTCTGGTGGCTGCCCCTCACCACGTGGACAATGTGAAAGCCGTTGCTGAAGTGGCCGGAACCCCGGTACAGCAAGCCTTGATCGGCACCTGCACCAACGGACGTCTGGAAGATTTGCGTGAAGCGGCCCATATACTGGAAGGCAAAAAGCTTCCGGAGGGATTTCAAATGCTGGTCATCCCTGCCAGCAAGAGCATTTATTTGCAGGCAATGGAAGAAGGCCTGATCCGCATTTTTATGGAGGCAGGCGCCCACGTGCTGTCCACCAGCTGCGGACCTTGCCTGGGCACCGGACAGGGCATCCCGGCCGATGGCATCAATATCATCTCCACTGCCAATCGCAACTTTAAGGGTAGGATGGGCAACAAAGAAAGCCAAATCTATCTGGCCAGCCCTGCCACCGTAGCCAGCTCAGCATTGCGTGGTATGATCAGCGATCCCAGGGATAAGAAAGGAAAGGAAAGATTTCCATATCCAAGAGAAGGGGGAAAAACCGTGGATATCCCCGCCGGGGATGAACGCTATGGTCAGGGCATCTGGAACTACAGCGATATTGACAATCTGAATACCGATCAGATGTTCGCCGGTAATCTCACATACAGTGTCAACTCTTCCGAAGCAGAAAAGATATTGCCTCATCTTTTTAAAGGTTTCGATGATCGTTTTGCCGAGAGGGTGCAAGCCGGAGACATCATCATAGCCGGGGCCAATTTTGGTTGTGGAAGTTCACGTGAACATCCGGCAGTGGGCCTCGCCTATGCAGGTGTGAAGGCCGTCATCGCTAAATCGGTGAACCGCATATTCTATCGTTCTGCCGTGAACCAGGGGTTGCCCTTTATCCTCCTGCCCGAAGTGGTTGAAGCTTATCATCCCGGTGCCGGCCTTTCGATCGACTTTGAGCAGGGCGAAGTGAGCGTGGGCGAAAAAACCTTCCGCTTTGCTCCACTCCCTGAGAAACTGATGCGCATCTTTGATGCCAAAGGCTTGGTAAACTACATTGCCAGGCAGGAGTGATCCGGGAACAGCGGACTACCTTTTCCTGATGGCATTTCGGGGACAGACCGTCAGGCATTCCCCGCAAAGGGTGCATTTGACCGCCTCGATGCCCGCCTTTCCATTTAGAAAACGTACTGCATCAAAATGGCAGGCATCCAGGCATATACCACAGGATATGCAGTCATCCCGCTCCACATAAGGGGGCCGGGTCAGGATGGAAGGCGTCGCATTCTCAGGCTGACCCGGATAGGGGCCGATCCATTGTTTGCCGTGTAATCTCTGCAATGGGACAGCGCAGTGCGGACAGGTGTTTCTAAAACAGGGAAAAGCCCGTTGATGCGGTTGTTGATGGCCACAATGCGGGCAAATACATATATCTCCATCAAATTCCAACTCAGGGTCTTTTTTGTCTAGGGATATCAAATACGTCTCCTTCCATTCCTGCCCAGGTATTGGGAAAAACAGCCCTGGCCTCTGCCACTATTGGCTCGGCATCTTTGTATCTGGCAGAAAAATGCCCGATGATCAGTCGTTCGGCTCCGGCATCTTTGGCCAGCATTGCGGCTTGTTCCGCTGTAGAGTGGAATTTTTCTGCCGCAACCGCTTCCTTGTCTTTCATAAAGGTAGCCTCGTGGTACATCAGATCCACCGGCCCTACGCGCCCTGCCAGGGCCGGCAGGAAGGCCGTATCCGATACAAAAGCATACTTCCTGGGAAGCTCAGCCTCCTTGAGCAGGGCGGTATGCGGGATGAAATTCCCGGCCTCATCGGAATAATCTCCTCCCTGGCGGATATGCTCCCACATTGATGCTTGTACATCAAAATCCTGAAGCAGCAGTGCATTGATCCCGGGCGAGGAAATTTTTTCACAAAACAGAAAACCGTGCGTGGGAATGCGGTGGTTCAGGGGAAAGGCTTCTACGGAAAAAACTTCATTCTCCACCAGCAGACCATCCATATCGGGGTGAATCGGGTTAAAATGCAGGGGATAATTGAGTACGGTATCAGAAAGCTCAAGCTGCAGCTGTATTAAGGCCTCCAGACGGGGATCGGCGTAAATATGGATAGGGTTCTTATGCCCCAACAGATTCAGGGTAGAGATCAGGCCGATCAGTCCGAAATAATGATCGCCGTGCAGATGACTGATAAAAATATGGCTGATCCGCTGCATTGAGATGCGATAGCGCCGGAGTTGCATCTGGGTGCCTTCTCCGCAATCAATCAAAATACTGGCATTGCCTATCCTGAGTATTTGCGCAGTAGGCAGGCGATCGCGTACCGGTATGGCTGAATTACTTCCCAAAATACTCAAGCGAAACATAGGCGCATTGTATGATAATCATCCAGGGGGTAAAAGGCGACTCATCTCGCCCCACATTGAAGCGTGCTGAAACCGGAACAGCCTTGCAGGAAGCAAATCAGGTATTCAGGCCACCGCAGACATTCAGCACCTGGCCGGTGATGTAGGAAGAAAGGTCTGATCCGAGGAAAACACAGGCATCGGCTACATCTTCCGGTTTTCCTCCCCGCTTCAGCGGTATGTCGTTCATCCAACCCTGCCGGACTTCTTCCGGCAAATGAGCAGTCATTTCGGTTTCGATAAAGCCGGGAGCAATAGCATTGCAACGAATACTGCGGGATCCCAGTTCCTGGGCCACCGATTTGGTGAATCCGATCATTCCTGCTTTGGAGGCTGCATAATTAGCCTGACCGGCATTGCCGCTGACTCCAACTACAGAACTCATATTGATGATGGATCCGAAACGCTGCTTCATCATCGGTTTCAGTACGGCTTTCGTCAAATTGAATGCCGATTTAAGATTCACATTCAATATCAGGTCCCAATCCTGTTCCGACATCCGCATCAGTAAATTATCGCGGGTAATTCCGGCATTGTTCACCAGGATATCCACCTTGCCAAAATCAGCCAGAACCTCTTGCACAAAGGCATCGCTTCCCTCAAAAGAGCTGGCATCCGAAGCATAGGCTTTGGCTCTGACCCCCATTTCCAGCAATTGTTTTTCCAGGTTTAAGGATGCTTCATCCATCCGAATATCTGAAAATGCAACATCCGCTCCATTCTCTGCAAAGCGGACAGCAATGGCCTTGCCAATGCCTCGCGCTGCTCCGGTAATCACAGCCACCTTACCCTCGAGTATTCTCATAATCCTGCTTATTTAGAATGATTTCACAAAAGTACATTATAATTCTTTTCCTATATCCACTTCAATAAGGGGAAGTCCATCCGGTGTGGCAATGCCGGGTTTTTCGGATAGATCCTGAAGGCGTAATCAAAGACACCCACCTGGGTAAGCGGAAAACTGCATTCAAAGAGCAACACCCCTTCTTTTTCCTTTTTCAGGCGCAACTCTTGACGGTGAATGATCTCATTCACCTCTCCCCAGCGGGATTTCCTGCCAAAGATCACCTCAACACCCAGATGCTCTGCCTGGATAGTGGAATGTCTCAGGCGCATCTCTGCTCTGAACCGCTGCCCCAGCTCCAGGGGCTTTTCCGTACTGTCGGGCAGGGCCAATGAAACAACTTCCACTTCAGCCCAATGAGTGCGGATATGCTCTTTCCAGGCAGCCATTTCCTTGGCCAGACGGTATTCTCCTTCTCTCATCTGTTGAGCCCGATCAAATTGAGGCAGATAGTATTTGCGGTAATAATCATCCAACATCCGCTTCATTGTAAAGTGAGGGGCAATACCGGCAATGGTATTTTTAACGAAGGAAATCCACTCAAGGGGCTGATCTGCGTCTTTTCTTGAGTAGAAGAGCGGGACGATCGACTCTTCGAAGGTATTGTATATTGTTTCGGCATCCAGCTGATCCTGAAACTCCTGATTATCATAGGTTCTTTCTTCCTTGATCGCCCAACCTGCATCTGATCGGAATCCTTCGGCCCACCAGCCGTCCAGGACAGAGAAATTTACCACGCCATTCATTACTGCTTTTTCACCCGAAGTGCCGGATGCTTCCAGGGGGCGTGTTGGTGTATTGAGCCAAACATCCACTCCGCGGATGAGTTGCTTACCCAATGCTATGTCGTAGTTCTCCACAAATACAATCTTCCCGACAAAAGCAGGCTGACGGGATATATCAATGATGCGCTTGATGATATCCTGGCCTGCTTTGTCGGCAGGATGCGCTTTTCCCGCAAAGATGAATTGCACGGGACGATCAGGATCATTGACCAGCTTTTCCAGCCGGTTCAGATTGGAAAAGAGCAGATGGGCCCTTTTATAGGTTGCAAAGCGGCGGGCAAAGCCAATGGTGAGAATATCTTCCCGCAGACCTTCCATTGTACGAACGATCAAGCCCGGGCTTTCCTGACGCCGGGTCATATCCTCGCTCAGCCGTTTCCTGATAAAACTGATTAATTCCTTGCGATAGGAAGAACGAAAATCCCAGATTTTCTCGTCCGGAACTTCTCTGATTCTCTCCCAATGCGAGGCATTTGACTGATCTTTCAGGAAGGCCTCTCCAAATATCTCCCTGTGCAATTGCTGCCATTCAGCCCCGGTCCAGGTCGGATAATGCACCCCGTTGGTTACGTGACCAATATGCAGTTCTTCCGCAAAGAAGCCCGGGAAGAGGGGTTTAAACATATCGCGTGAAACTTTTCCGTGTATGGCACTTACTCCGTTCATTTCCTGCGAAAGCCGGGCTGCCAGCACACTCATTGAGAATCGCTCGCTATGGTTCCCCGGATTGAAGCGGCCCAGGTCCAGAAACTCTTCCCAGCTTATATTGAGTCGATCCGCATAATGAGGGATATAGGTTCGGAGGATATCTTCACTGAAGTAGTCGTGACCGGCAGGCACCGGGGTATGCGTGGTGAAGAGTGTAGAAGCCCTGACTACTTCCAGGGCCTGGGGGAAGCTCAGGTTTTTTTCCTGCACTCCTTTTCTTAACCTTTCCACACCCAGAAAGGCAGCGTGGCCTTCGTTGCAGTGATAAATATCAGGCCGGATCCCTAATCCGGAAAGCAGCCTGATGCCTCCCACTCCCAGGAGCAACTCCTGCTTAAAGCGGTTCTCCCAGTCGCCCCCATAAAGCTGATGGGTGACGGAACGATCCTGATCGTTGTTTTCCTCTATATCCGTGTCCAGCAAATAAAGCGGAACCCGTCCGATGTTGCATTGCCACACCTTGGCATAAAGATTTCTCCCGGGCAGGGCAAGGCTAATGGTGACCCAATGGCCTTGTTCGTCTCTGACCGGGATCACCGGCAGGTGAGTAAACTTCTGGGGTACGGTTTCGGATATCTGATCACCGGTCAGAGAGATAAGTTGTTTAAAGTAGCCATAGCGGTACAGTAATCCGACGCCCAGCATATTGGCATTGCTATCGCTGGCCTCCTTCAGGTAGTCTCCGGCCAGCATCCCCAGCCCACCCGAATAAATCTTGATGCTATCGTGTAAGCCATACTCCATCGAAAAATAGGCCACGAGTGGATTGTTTTCAGTTTTTTCTTCAGCCATATAGGCATTGAATTCCTGAAGGACTTCTTCATAATGAAGAATAAAATCTTTGTCTCGTTCCAGTTTCTTAAAATCCCTCACACTCAATGATTCCAGCAGTTCCAGAGGGCTGTGGTGCATACTTGTCCACCTGATCGGGTCAATACGTTCAAAGAGGGCTTCTGCTTTGGGGTTCCAGGTCCACCAGAGATTCTTAGCCAGGCTCTCGAGTTGCGCAAAGCGCTCAGGGAGTTTCAGGTTAACCAGCACTTTCTTCCAAACCGGTTCCGAATGTGGTAAAGGATCGGGATGGCTGTCCAGGGCATAAGCCGGAACGGCGGAAAAATCAACATCTCTTTCTTTGACCAGATGCAAAGCCATATCCCAGGCTTTAAAATACGCGCTAAGGAGTTTGGGCCAGCGGGCTATGTTTGAGATTTCCCTGGCTATTCTCCTGGCTTCCTCTTGCTGATCCGGGGATAAACCTCTGTGCTTTTGAAGGGCAAAGGCCAGGGATTTAACCGCATCTTCGTAGTTTTCATCATTTCTGGAGATGATAGTCAGTCCATCCCCGCTTTGGGGGAACTTTTCATTAACCCAGACACCAAAGCCCGTAAGGCTGGTTGTCACGGCAGGGACTCCAAAAACGAGGCTTTCCAGGGGGGTGTATCCCCAGGGCTCGTAATAGGAGGGAAAAACAGAGAGATCGAAGCCGGTCAGGAGCTCATAGTATTCCAGGTCGAACACACCATCGCGGCCATTCAGGTAGGCTGGCACAAACACCACTTTAACGTTGTTTTCCAAGCGGTTATCCAAGTCCGATTCCAAAAGTTTGCGAATCACAGTATCGTTTTCTGCAGAGTGCAGGTAATGCGACAACAGGCGTTCGGTTCCGGAAAGGCTTTCCTGTTCTCCATTCATTTTTTTCAGCAATCTCGTATTGGGTCCTGCCTGATTTCCCGGCACTGCGATGAAAGCCACCAATGGACGGGATGCAGCTGTATTCCTGTTCACTTCTGCCAGGGCATCAATAAATACGTCCAGGCCTTTATTTCTGTATTCGTAGCGTCCACTGCTCAACACCAGTATGGCATCTTCAGGCAGATCGGTCTGGCACAGGTGGGAGGCTATCCGGATCAGGTTTTCCCTTGCCTGCTTTCGTTGATGGTTCAGGGAAGCCTCATCCGACGCCAATGCAGCATCAAAACCGTTGGGTGTGATGATATCCGCTTCCTTTTTCAGGAAATGCAGACATTCTCTGGAAGTGAGCTGGCTGACGGTGGTAAAGACATCGGTATGGGTGGCAGCGAGGAGTTCAAGTGAATACTTGGACCTCAGCCCCAGGTTGGCGGCCATAGCATCGGGTCGAAGGCTTTCCATATCTCTGTACAGAGCCATTCCGTTGCCGGCAATGCTTCGCCCGAGCACTGTGGCGTGAGTGGTAAAAATGCGGGCAGCACGGGGGTAATGCTTTTTCAGGTACAAAATCCCTGTAGCCGTCATCCATTCGTGGAAATGGGCGGCCAGGCTTTCGTAAGAGGTAAGCTGATACTGACCAAAGCTTTCCACAACTTTTCCTGCTGCGTACCCAAAAAGGGCCGGTTCTATGTAATCCCAGTCGCCGGTTAGCGAATCCAGCCGGTATGTTTCCCAGAACTCGGCAAAAATCTTGTCTTTCAAAGGAAAAAATGGAGTAAAATCCACCAGGATAGCGAGGGGTTTTCCTGACACATTCCACCGGCCGATGCGCACTTTCAGTCCTTCAGACTCCGCCTTTTCACGCCAGGCGGGAAACAGGCTCCGGTCTTCAGAAAAGTCAGGATGCTCGCGGGTTTCTTTCCATACATCCGGTCCGATCACGATGTACTGGTTGCCAAACTCCTCTTTTAAAAGATGGGAGCGGGAGGATAGCACGGTGTAGATTCCTCCGATCTTATTGCAAACCTCCCAACTGACCTCAAAAAGGTAATCAGGACGGGTATATTCCGATATTTCCATTTTCTGTATTTATTTAGACGCATTCATTATTAATAAAAAGACTCCAGGCTGAGCCCATTTTTCGGATTTTCAGCAAAAATAAGGAAGCTGAAGATTTCTTCACTCACCCATTCCGGGTGCTTAATCATTCTTCAGCGCAGCCCTGATTTGATTCAGAATATGTTCCCGGGCAAGGGAAACTTCCTGCTCAGAAGTATTGACTTCGAGGGGGCTTAAGGAAACATACTCATTGAGCGCCCGTCGACCCAGGCAACTGACAAGGCGTTCTTTGCATTCGTTGGTGGCCTGGTGCAGTGCCGAAGCGAGGGAGGCGGCATTCACCTGCTTCATCGCTTTCTTAAGGTATATTTTCGGCACCACTTCTATCCCGGACCACACAAGCATATCTTTCTCATTTGCCGTTGCGCCTTCTTCAGAAATAGTCACCAGCGACCTTGAAAAACGCCGACGACTGCTGTAGTGCTGATCCACACGGAGCGAGAAATCAGAAAGGACATTCATATAATTGATGAAGGCCTCGTAAGGAGAAGGATATGGATTGAAGTATTTATGCACCTCTCCGTCGGAGAACCATTTGGTACACATATAATAAAAATGGTCGCTTGTTTGCAGATAACGCCAGTCGCTTAAAAGTTGAACATTGTTGCATTCCCGCATCTTATCAGAAAGGGCATACAGTTTGGAAAAGGCTTCATCCTGCATTTCGTTACCCAGCCAGGCCGTAAGATCCCTTTCTTCATCAGCCCAGGATACGGTATTGGGCACGTGGATCATCGAGACTGGCTGCAGCATTTCATTGAGTTGTGATGGGGTTCGAAACACGAATCCACTTTCTTTGATTACTTTTTCAGGCATCTTGCTCAGAAAACGAAGTATTCCGGTTTCTTCCCATTGGTGCTCCCCGAAAGTTTCGTAGTCCATAAACAAATTCACAACCTCTTCCCTGGGATCTACCCTGCTCAGCCATCCGGCGAACTTACCGGCTGTGAGGGGCCATTCCGACCAGGCCTTTTCAGAAAAGCGGAAGGCGATGTCGTCACTCAGGTTAAAGTTACGAAGCAACACTTTTAACTTTGGATTGATGGCATTGCAGTACATATAATTCGGGCTTTTCCATCCCAGTATGTGCTTGGCTCCTTCCGTCAGCATCGTCTGGAATCCCAAATCATACACCATTGCACCGATGCGGTCGGAATAAATCAATTCTGTATTCCGGAAAGTCATTGGTTCCTGATTAAAATAAAAGCGCACTTTTTCCCGGTGCACCCTTACCTGTTCTCTGAACTCCTCCTCGTCTTTGAGGGAAGCCAGGGAGTGGGCATTTGTTTCGCCCAAAAACTCCACCTGTCCTGTAGCTGCAAGCTGACGAAAGCTATCAAGCACTTCCGGGGCATACATTTCGAACTGATCGAAGGCGATCCCTGAAATGGAGAAGCTGACACGAAAGTCGCTCCCCAGTTGATGGATAAGACTGAGCAGGATTTTATTAGCCGGGAGATAACTCTTTTGCGCAATCCTCCGAATGATACTTCTATTCTGATACTCATCATAATACTGATGATCATTCCCGATATCAAAAAAGCGGTATGTTTTCAGTCGAAAAGGTTGATGGATTTGAAAATAGAGACAAACTGATTTCATAGGAGGAAGTTCTTTCGTTGATTAAAGGGCAATGGCTTGTTTATATACTTCTACAACTTTGGCGGCAGCATTTTCCCACTTCAGGTTGTCCACTTCATATTTGCCATAGTGGGAAAAGGTATCTGATAGTGCTTTATAGTGGAGGAGTCCATAGATGGCATCGGCCAGGCCTTCAGTATCCCAGAAGTCAACCTTCAGGGCGTGTCGCAGGATTTCGCTGACGCCAGACTGCTTGGAGATCACCACCGGCACATTGGAGCGCATTGCTTCCAGGGGGACGATCCCGAATGGTTCGGAAACGGAGGGCATCACAAAAACATCTGTAATGGCGAACAGGCGGTCGATGTTCTGTCCTCTTAAAAACCCGGTAAAGTGGAAGCGGGTAGCCATTCCAAGTTGCGCTACACGCCTTACCATTTTATTCATCAGGTCTCCTGATCCCGCCATCACGAAACGGACATTGGGATCGCGGTCGAGGATCAGGCGGGCGGCCTCAATGAAATATTCCGGCCCTTTCTGGTATGTAATCCTTCCCAGGAATGTGACCACTTTTTCAGAAAAGTGCTTTTGCTGTTTGATTTCTATTTCCTCAGCGGGTGGTTCAACTGCATTGTGCACCGTAATGATTTTATCCGGATCGACGCCATAGCGTTCGATGGCGACGTTGCGGGTAAAGTGACTAACGGCGATCACCAGGTCGGCTGCGTGCAGTCCCTTGCGTTCGATTTCGTATACCTGCTGGTTTACATTCTCTCCACTGCGGTCAAACTCGGTTGCGTGCAGATGCACCACCAGGGGTTTGCCGCTGGCCTCCCTGGCTGCGATCCCTGCCTGATAAGTCAGCCAGTCGTGAGCGTAGATCACATCAAATTCAGAACGGGCAGCGATGGAGGCACCTACCATCGCGTAGCGGGCTACTTCTTCCATCAGGTTAGCTCCATATTTCCCGCTGAACTCGAACTTAGTCTTAAACTGTCTGAGGCTTTCCAGGCGGGTTTCCCGGCTGACCTCCTCCCTGATGCGTTCATATTCCACCGGATCCATATAGGGGGTCAGCAATGAATCAATCTCTGTAAAGGTGAGGGTTTTTGCATACTCCCTGAGATTTTCCGCTGTAAGCGCTACATTCTCCTCGCTGGCGTTGACAATGCGTACCACTTCCCCGTCTTCATCTCCATAAGCCTTGGGTACCACGAAATGTACTTCGGTATTATGTTTCATCAGGCCCTTGGTCAGGCCATAACACGCTGTCCCTAGTCCGCCTGAAATATGCGGAGGGAATTCCCATCCAAACATCAGGATCTTAATCTTCTTGCTCATATTGTTTTTCCGCTGATATTCTCCAGAAGCCATTTCATTCTTAATAATTCTGAAACCGAGGGGGCATAGGATATTGCCCCTCCAGGCAGTTGTGGCGGATCTCCATCATATACCTCTGAAATACTCCCAATTCCCGCTTCCATAATGGCAGGTTCAAATCCATAGAAGAGCTTCTTGAGTTTGACTACTGCGCTTTTTCCGTGCAGTTTGAGCATTGCGTCGGTATAGGCTCCCATCAGCCAGGGATAGGCCGTGCCGTGATGATAAGCCTGGGCACGTTCAGACTCATTCCCGTGACTGTGGCCTTTATAGGCAGCATTCTTGGGTGAGAGTGTTCGTAATCCCCTGGGGGTAAGCAAATCTCTGCTCACCACATCCAGTATGGATTTTTGCCGGTCTTCGGTCAGGGTGGAATAGGGAAGGGAGACTGCAAAAAGCTGGTTGGGTCGCACTGAGGTATCTTTGAACTCTCCATTGACATAATCTGCAAGGTATTCTTTGTCTTTCAACCAGAATACATTGTTAAAACTGCAATGGGTCTTTCGTGCGGTCTTGATCCAGAAATCAGCCTTGCCCGGCCTTCCTGCTATTTCAGCCAGATCAATAAAGAACATCATTGCATTATACCAGAGTGCATTGAGCTCTACCGGCAGACCAATCCGCGGACTTACAGGCCCATAATCGGCGCGGGCATTCATCCAGGTGAGGGCATTGCCTGCTTCTCCGGCGTACAATAGCCCGTTTTCCATCATTTTGATATTGAACCGTGTACCGTTACGAAAACCGTGCAATATCCCTTCCAGTACTTCCCCATACCTTCCCCAAACTTGCATAGCATCGGTATTTGTCATCCGGATATATTGCTGCAAAGTCCAGAAAAACCACAGCGGGGCATCGGCACTGTTGTAATGCTTTTGTTTATGATCGATAAAAGACGGGAACAGGGAGCCTTCCATTCCTGCAACCAAGCCATCAATGATGCGCAAAAAATGGGGCTCCTCTCCCGTAGTAAGCAAAGCACCCGGAAGCGAAATAAAGCTCTCTCTGGCTGATGCAGCATACCAGGGGAAGCCTGCTACCATTTCTGTGCGTCCATCTCGTTCCAGCAGAAACTGCTGTGCTGAATTCTGAAGGCAGTTTGCGAAGTTATTGCGGGGAGTACGGCGGTTCATCTCGATGGTGAACATCCGCTTTAAGCCAGCGGGAGCCGCTTCAGAAGTTCCTGCTGAGAATATTATGCTTTCCCCTTTACGGATCGGGATTTCGAAGAAGCCCGGAACATAGAGGTCTTCCAGATATTCATAACCTCTTTCCTTTTCCTTTGGATACTCGATATCGTAATACCAATCAGGCACGTGCACATACTCGGTTTCTTTGGAAAACTGCAGGTACAAGGGCGTATACCCGGCGTACATTTGGATTCTGATCCCCTGAGATACAGCCTGATAACGATTATCATAGAACACATTGGCTCTGGAGAGGGAATGAACATTGCGGAAAGCCAGGAATGGCTTGAATCGCAGGGTGGTGGGAGAATGGGCATCGACCAGGGTATAGCGAATCAGTATGCGATCTTCTTTCTGTGAGAACAGCTGCTCTTTGGTCAGCACAACCCCACCCACCCTGTAGGTCAGACGGGGAATGGGTTCAGAAGAAAGGTCACGGATGTACTTATGCCCCCTGGGCTGAAAAATCTCTCCTTTGAATTTATGCAAGGCCAGATTGAATTCGGCTTCGTGTTGTATGACTGTTTCATCCAGGCTGGATATCAGCACGTGGTTTCCCCCGTCCAGCTCGGGCTGAGGAGTAACCAGCAAACCGTGATACTTCCGTGTGTTGCAACCTATAATGCTGGTGCTGGCATAGGCACCGGCCCGGTTTGTCCTCAATAATTCTTTGGGGAGGGCATATTCCAGGTTGACAAGCTGGCCTTTTTCGTAAACTATATAACTCATAATCAATATTTTTCCTGAACAGAAGAAGCAGCGTAAGACCTCTGGAAACAGACGACAAAATTAGATAATTCTATATCAATAAAAATAGCCTCCGACAGAGAAATAACACAAATTTAACCAAATTTATGAGAATTACAGCAAAGGCAATATAGTACATTACAATAAGTTAGTGCACCATTCTATACAATGCCGGGAGTACAGCTATGTATTCGTCGGCATATCATACAAATCCCTACTTTTGTACACCGATGAGCAGAATTCTCCATACCTCCTTTATACACCTGATGCTGTTGTTGTTGCTGGCAACCGGCTGCCGGAAGGAAAAGCTGTATGAGGAAGGGGATGTACAACTCAGGTTTTCCGTCGACACCCTTAGTTTCGACACAGTGTTTACTTCGGTTGGTTCAGCAACCCAATGGCTGAAAGTGTACAACCCTTCTAATAACAGAATTAATATCCAGCGCATTGAGATTGCCGGTGGAAGCCAGTCGCGCTACGTAATGAATGTGGACGGCGTTCCTGGGCCTGTGGTGGAAGATGTGGAGATTGCCGGCAAAGACAGCCTGTTCATTTTCGTCAGGGTGAACATTGATCCCAATCAGCAGAATACACCTCTGATCGTAGAGGATGTCGTTCGGTTCAATACTAACGGCAATCAGCAGCAGGTGCAGCTGGTCGCCTGGGGCCAGGATGCGTATTTCTACCGCAAGGCGGTTTTGCAGGGCGATTGGATTTGGGAGAACGATAAACCGCACGTGATCTACGACTGGATTATCGTGGACAGCGCCAGCAGCCTTACTATCAAAGAAGGCACACAGGTATATCTTCACGCCTATTCGGTACTGGCGGTCAATGTGGCCGGAACCCTCATCGTGAGCGGAAGCATTGATGAGCCGGTGCATTTTCAGGGAGACAGGCTGGAAGCAGCCTACCAGGATGTTCCCGGACAATGGGGCCGCATCTGGCTCTCCCCGGGAAGCGTGAACAATGTCATCGACTACGCCATCATTGAGAACGGTCAGGTTGGGATACAGGCCGACACAATGGGCAACAGCCCCAACCCTACCCTGCTGCTTCGGAATTCCATCATCCGGAATATGAGCGTGGCAGGACTCCTTCTGCAGGGAAGCAAGGCAGAAGTAAGCAACAGCCTCATCACGGATTGCGGGGAGTTTGCCGTCTTGCTCAATATCGGGGGGGAGTATGACTTCCGGCACTGCACCATTGGGAACTATTACAATTTTGGGGTAAGACAAACGCCTTCCCTGGTCTTGAATAATTATTATTTATTTGAAGGTGACACCATTGCACGCGATCTGGGCGATGTTTACTTCGGGAATTGCATTATCTGGGGAAGAAACCAGGAAGAGATGCTCTTTGACCGTACACCCAGGGCGGCCTTCAACTATGTTTTTGACCATTGCCTTTTCCGCACGGAGATGCCGGCCAATGATCCGGCTTCCTTTCTGAACTGTATGAAAAACCAGGACCCCCTCTTTGTTGATCCCAATGAAGGAGATTTCCGCCTCAGCCTTGCTTCTCCTGCCATTGATGCAGGAAGCAGCGCGATCGCTTCAGGAATTCCCGTTGATCTCTTTGGGAATAGCAGATTACCTGATCCTGACCTGGGAGCGATAGAGTATCAGGAAGAGGATTAATTCCTAAGAAGTTTCTTGAAAGCGGATCAGCTTACCCGAGCAATTCTTTCATTTTTGCTCCGATATCTGCCGGGCTGTCCACCACGTGAATGCCGCAATCGGTCAAAATTTCCTTTTTCGCCTGGGCAGTATCTGCTTTTCCTCCGATGATGGCACCGGCGTGGCCCATCCTGCGGCCTTTGGGTGCAGTAGCCCCTGCGATAAAGCCTACCACCGGCTTGGTGCCGTAATCCCTGATCCAATAGGCTGCCTCGGCCTCCATATTGCCGCCGATCTCGCCAATCATCACAATGCCTTTGGTATCCGGGTCCTCCATAAACAAGCGAATGGCATCTACGGTGGTGGTTCCAATGATAGGATCGCCGCCAATACCAATGGCCGTGCTTTGTCCGAGCCCTACTTTGGTGAGCTGATCAACGGCTTCGTAGGTAAGGGTGCCTGAGCGGCTGACAATCCCTACGGGGCCGGGGCTGTGAATGAATCCGGGCATAATCCCAACCTTGGCTTCGTTGGGGGTGATGACGCCAGGACAATTGGGTCCGACCAGACGACAATCCTTGTCTTCCAGGTAGGATTGCACCTTAATCATATCTTTTGTGGGAATTCCTTCGGTAATACAAACGATCACCCCTATCCCGGCATCAGCTGCTTCCATAATGGCATCAGCGGCAAATGGCGGGGGAACAAAGATGACGCTGACATCGGCCTCGGTGGCTTTCACCGCCTCTTCCACAGTATTAAAAACCGGTTTATCCAGATGACTTGTCCCTCCTTTTCCGGGGGTCACGCCACCTACGACATTGGTTCCGTATTCTATCATTTGTCCGGCGTGGAATGTTCCTTCACTGCCAGTGAATCCTTGTACCAGGATGCGGGAATGTTTGTTTACGAGCACGCTCATACGCAATAAAAGCTTGAGGGGTGAAAATATGGGCAAATGTAAATATTTGAAGCGAAAAGCGAAAAACGAAAAGCGAAAAGCGAGAAAATGATTGCACAATTCTCAAGCTTAAGTATGCAATGACCCTAAAAAACGCGCATAGCAAAGGTTTCAATACGCCTGGCTATGCCATCCTGCTCAGAGACCAGGGATGCTGTCCCTTGCTCATCACGTAACAAATCCTACTCCTCCGGGGTATAATGGAGCTAAAACCTACACCATCAATCCTATGTGCATACCACAGGCCGGAAATACCATTGTTGCCCTTTCCACCGCGCCCGGTGCCGGCGCCATTGCGCTGATCCGCCTGAGCGGTCCTGAAGCCGTAAAGACGGCATCACAGGTATTTGAAGCTGCCAAGCCAGGGTTCAATCTTCAGGACGCGGAAGCCAATTCAGCCATTTTCGGTTTTATAAAAGAAGAAGGGGAAATGCTGGATGAGGTGGTGCTGACCCTCTTTCGTGCACCCCATTCCTATACCGGAGAGGATGTTGTGGAGATCAGTTGTCACGGCTCCCTGTATATCCAGCAACGTTTGATCGAATTACTTCTCGCACAGGGACTTCGCCTGGCCGAGCCCGGGGAATTCACCCTGCGTGCTTTCCGGAATGGTAAATTCGACCTGAGCCAGGCCGAAGCCGTGGCCGACCTGATCGCAGCCCAGTCAAAAACTTCACACGACCTGGCGATCAAGCAGATGCGGGGAGGTTACTCAAGCCAGATTAAGAACTTACGTCAGAAGTTGGTCGAGTTCACCGCCCTGATCGAGTTGGAGCTTGATTTCAGTGAAGAGGATGTATCCTTTGCCAACCGGGCCGAATTGAAGGTCCATTTGCGCGACCTGGAGGAAGCCCTTATGCAGCTCATTTCATCCTTCAAGATGGGGAATGTGTTGAAGCGCGGCATACCGGTTGCCATTGTGGGGAAGCCCAATGTGGGCAAGAGCACCCTCTTGAATGCCCTGCTGAATGAAGAGCGGGCCATCGTCAGCCCCATTCCGGGCACTACCCGTGATGCCATTGAAGACAGCATCGTGATCGAAGGGGTCCCCTTCCGCTTTATTGATACGGCAGGCTTGCACGTCAGCGATGATGTGATTGAGCAGTTGGGGATGCAGCGCACCCGTGAAAAGATCGATCAGGCTGAAGTCGTTTTATGTGTTTTTGATATCAGCACTGCGGAGTGGGAAGACATCAGGGAGATGAAGGAAGCTTGCGGCACTTCTCTCAATTTGCAGGAGAAGCAGGTGATCCTGGTGGGCAACAAAGCCGATTTGCTGGGAGAAACGCCCCGTCATTTCAAGGAGCTGGTAGCCTGGGAAACCGTTTTTGTTTCGGCAAAGCGGAAGGAGAACATCCATTTGCTGGCCCAGAAGTTATTGCAAACCGTTGATCTGCACCAGCTCAGCGACCGCACCCTGGTGAGCAGCACCCGGCATTATGAAGCCTTGAGTAAAGCCCTGGAAGCCCTGGAGCGGGTAAAGCAGGGACTAGATACAGAGATCTCATCCGACCTGCTCACCACCGACATCCGCGATGCGCTCTATCACCTGGGCACGATCACAGGGGAAGTGAGCACCAATGAAATCCTGGAGAATATTTTTAGCAGGTTTTGTATTGGGAAGTAGGCTCAAGTGAATAATGTTTACGAACTGCTTGAATAATTTCTTAAATCTAACCATTAGTCTTACAGCTTCTTTTTCTATTTTAGCCAAAAGCCGGCAAGTCAAACATCAACTACTTATGCATTTTGGCAAACGACTAAGGGAACGTAGAGAAGGTAAACAGCTTTTTCAGCGCCAAATGGCTGCCAGCCTTGAGATTGATACTCCTATGTTTAGTAAGATTGAACGTGGAGAGCGCAAGGCTAAAATGGAACAAGTTAGGCAGCTTGCGGAGCTCCTCGAAGCAGACAGAAAGCCATTGTTTACTCTCGGGTTCGCTGATCAGATAATTGATTTAGTAAGCATCAATGAGTTTACATTGGATGTCGTTCGATTGGCAAAAACACACTTAACCTAACAAGAAAAGTAAAAAAGCGCATGACAGCTAAAGAGCTACTCGACAAGATATTTAAAGACCCGGCCATCAAGTACGAACTTGCAGAGTTCGATACATCTTCCATTGATTATAACAAAGCACTTCAATTGTTAGAGAAGCCAGGCACAGGCAGACAAACAGGAAAAACCGTTTATTACCTCAAAACGCTTGCACCCTTCCACTCTGAAAAGGAAGAAGTACAGATATATGTAGAAGACGGTAAAGCCAACCCCGAAGAAATTGTTAGGCAGTTATGGGTGTACAAGCTCATCAACTACTACGGCTATGACAAGTCTGAAATTGCCTTAGAGAAACCAATCACGTTTGGCACGGACACAGGAACCAAGTTTGCCGACATCATTGTGTACACCAACAACACCAAGACGACCCCTAAGATCGTATTGGAGATCAAAAAGCCAAAACGTAAGGATGGTATTGAGCAACTGAGAAGCTACCTCAACGCTGAAGGCTCTCCAATTGGTGTATGGTCCAACGGTAGTGATAAAGTGATTTTGTATCGTCCATATCCTAAGGATTTTGATTCACTTCCAGAGATACCTAAAAAGGGGCAATCACCTCAAGATTTACAAGATGCTAAATTGACATTAGCTCATCTTGAAAAGAGCTTTGACTTCAAAAAGATATTGCTCGACTTGGAAGAACTCGTTCTGGGCTCATCAGGAGTGGACAGCGTGTTCAATGAGATATTCAAAATCATTTTTGCCAAAATATGGGATGAAAAAGAAGCGCTGAATAACCGGAAAAATCAAGAAGTAGAATTCAAGTGGTTCAAGGATCCAGAACTCACCTATGAGCGAATCAATCATTTATTCAAGATGGCCAGCTCAGAATGGAGTGGCGTATTCAATCCAAATGATAAAATCGAACTGCAACGTGAGCATCTTAATGTATGTATCGCTCCTCTAGAGCGTAAGCGATTCTTAGGTTCTAACCTTAGAATTATGGATGATGCATTCGAGTTTTTGCTTCCATCTGAAGCGAAGAAAAAGCAAGGGCAGTTCTTTACCCCACGCTTTGTGATTGATATGTGTGTTAGAATGCTCAACCCAAAGAAAAATGAGTATGTACTTGATCCTGCCTGTGGCTCAGCAGGTTTCTTAGTTCATGCCATGGAGTGGGCTTATCCCGCTAATACTCCAGATGAAATGGAGTTGCGAAAAAGTAAATATGCCGCACGATACCTCTGGGGAGTTGACTTTGACTCTAAAGCTGCAAAGACATCCAGAGCGTTGATGTTGATTGCCGGGGATGGTCATTCGAACATCTTCGGGCCAGAAGTTGACACCCTGAATCCAGTTACATGGTATAGGTCTCCCTCCGGAAGGGATTTAATGTCTGCATTAAAAAAGTATAGGTTAACTGAACCTCCGATACCAAATGAAGAACTCTTGACCGATGAAGATAAGGCTTGGGTAATTTTTAGCAGTCTTCAGTTTGATGTCATCTTGTCAAATCCTCCGTTTGCAGGTGAGGTAAAAAACAAAAACCAGCTGGCTCAATATCAACTGGCCAAACCAGCCCTGAAAAGAGCCAAAGACAAACAAGCCAAAGAAGAGCGTGATGTGTTGTTCATTGAGCGTATTATCAAAATGCTCAAACCCGGTGGAAGAGCAGCCATTGTTTTGCCTCAGGGTAAATTCAATAATTCATCCCTTGCCTTTATTCGTGAGTGGATATTACGCAAAGCCCGACTGCTTGCAGTAGTTGGCTTACATGGCAATAGTTTCAAACCACATACAGGGACAAAAACATCGGTTCTATTCATTCAGAAATATACCGATCAGGAATTAAAGGATATTGAGAAAGTGCAGAATGAAGTGAAAGCAGCCTGCCCTGATTACGCTGCACAGATTCAGGAACTATTGACTGCTTACGAAAGTGAATTGGAAATACCCGAAGATCAAATTCCCGAAAATATCCTTGAATTAATACTCGAAGAATTTGCCGAGCCTGAACCCGAAACAACCGAAGCGGATAGTGAAGGAGAAGACACTGAAGATGAAGAAGAAAACATTGTAGAACCCGACTTGGAAGAATTGTTGGAAGCAGCCGACACCAAGATCACCGAACTCAAAACAGAACTATTGAAAGCCAAGCAACAACTGGACGGCGTCAAAGATGCTGAAGAAGCCATAAAAGAAACCCAAAAGGCTGAAATAGAAATTATCACTGAGCAATGGGAAGGCACTAAAGCAGAATTAAAAGAGCATTTGAAACCAGTTAAAGAAGAGCACAAGGAGCGAATAAAAGCACTGAAGGAAGAACAAAAAACCACTTCAAAGCAGCTGAAATCACTTATAAAGCAAATGGAAAAGGACATTCCACAAGCGGAGTATGATAAAAACCTCTTGACCACCAAGGGTAAACTTAAATTGATCATAGCTGATGATGATTTATTACAAAAGCTATCTGATCGCTTTATAGATGCCGAAGTAGCCAAGCGATTGGACTATCCAATTTTCATGGCAGTAAGTGAGCAAGGCGGTAAGAACAATAGCGGAGAATACGAATACCTGATTGATGAAGATGGAAACATTGTAGAAGATGAAAACGGGAATCCAGTATTCAGGCAAGACTTGGTAAATTATGATATTTCTAAGGCTGCTTTAGAAGCCATGAACACAAAAAAATCCACAGATGAAAAAGGTGAAGAACTATCAATGGCAGCAGAACCCAGAGCGGAATATTTGGTAAAGGGCAAACCATTGGCCATTGCAGAAGCATTTGTGAGATATGCGAAAGAACAAGGATTTAACTTTTGGAAATAGCGGTTGGTATATGGCAGTTTATAATATAATAAATAGAAGTTCGATAAAGGAAGGAAATAATATTCTTGCCGAACATTATCAACGGGAACGACTTGAAACGGAAGACTTATTAAAAAAAATATCAAGCTCTAAAATTGGTCACCATTTTATAGAAAAAACTAATACAATTAAGCCAAACCAGTTCACTAATTATTGGCGGGTTTATGATCTTCCTGATACGATAAACCAATTTCTACTTGGCGGGAAAAACCCGATTCTTGCAGAAGTAACCAGTAACAAAAAAATTGCAAAATCTGGCAATTTTATTGTTTCAAGACTTAGGCATTACCTAAAGGAAATGGCGATAATTCCAAAAATGGAAGAGAATATCGCCCTCTCTACTGAATATTTAGTCTTTGAATCAAAAGGTGAAGTTACTCCACATTTATTATTGCCTTTTTCTTTGTCAAGATATGTCCAAAAAATATTAGACTGGGCTCAAACTGGGAATGCTCACCCAAGATTTTCTCCCATCACATTGAAAAACACTTATCTGCCTGAAGTATTAATTGAAAAAAGCAATTATTTCCAAAGCATCATAGAGAAAGCAATAGATAGTTTAGAGATTTCCACCCATAAGTATTCCCTTGCTAAGGAAGGATTAGAAGTTGCGCTAGAGTTAAAAAAATTAGCCTTTATTCAAAAACCTAGTTTTGAAACAACTTTTAGCGAAGTAGTATCCAGTCACCGATTAGACTCAAACCATTTCAAACCTAAGTTTGACCAGCTTCTGCATCACATCAAAACAAATTTTGATTATATCCATTTGGGTACTTCGGTGGTTCTGAACCGTAGGGGTGTTCAACCTATCTATATTCCAAATGGATCAAAACAAGTGGTGACAAGTCAACACATAACAGATACTCATTTGGATTATGATAACCTGGAAAGAACATCAGACCTGCACTACTTGGCAAGCCCAGAAGCTCATGTAAAATATGGGGATATTCTCACCTATACCACAGGGGCTTATGTAGGGCAAACCAATATTTATTTGGACACAGAGCCAGCACTTGCCAGTAACCATGTAAACTTTATCAGGATGAAAGGCTCAGATATTGACCCTACCTATGTTGCTTTTGTCATGAACTCATTGGTAGGTCAATTACAGACTGAGAAACACATTAGGGGAAGCGCACAAGCTGAGCTTTATCCGAATGACATGGCTAAGTTCATCATTCCAATTCTTGATCGAGAGACTATGGCATCCATAAGTCAAAATGTGAAAGACAGTCTGGAAGCTCGCAGGAAATCAAAAGAGTTGCTCGAACAAGCCAAACAAGAAGTAGAAACCTTAATAGAACAAGCTGCCCAAACCGCATGAAACAATGGCTAGACCATATCGTCCAACTCAAGGAAATCCTGCATAATCTCAAGCAAGAGATAGCACCCTATTGGGATATGGAAAGCCGAAAAGAAAAGCAGGCACAACTTCAGTCGATTGAGAAAACCATAACCAACATGCAAAAAAGCAATACATCCGTACCGGATGAATTGCGGGAGTTAAAGTTCAAATTGCTCAAAGAGTTAGACCTGTTCAAAGAAGCAGATGCTACTAAGGCAGAGCTTCAGGAGCTGTTCGCTCCTTACCAATATAAGTCTAGACGCAAAAAGGAAAAAGAGCCTAAAAAGCTCAATAAGCAAGCGAAAAAAGATCAAAAGTCAGAATCCAGAATTACACTAAAGGATCTGATAGATTCTAAAATATTGCCTGTCCCTTTGAATCTAAGCAAGAAATATAAAGGCAAGATTTATCACGCTATCATTACACAACAAGGACATATTGAACTACAAATCAATGGATCAAAGCAAATCTTTGATTCGCCTAGTGCTGCTGCTGTAGCAGCGAGCAATAAGTCACAAAATGGCTGGAAGTGGTGGAATATTGAAGGACAGCCAAAAGACAGAAGATTAGATTATTACCGTCAAAAGATAAAAGACCATGAAGCTCAAAGATGAAGATAAGCAGTTGCTCAAGGAGTTGTGCAATCAATACAACGTCTCGTATGATAAGATGATTAAGCTCTTGGATACGACAAAAGAATTTGAGTTCAAAGAAAGACGCTCCGGAATATATGATGCCCTTTCTGAAATCATTAAATCAGACTTAAAATCCGATAGCGTATGAAATTCAGAAAACTCACTATAGAAAACTACAAAAGCTTCCAATTCCCAACTAGCATATCTTTTCCTGATGGTTCTGAAGGCAAAAGTATTTTCCTCATTGGAGGAATGAATGGAGCGGGGAAAACCTCGGTTATGGAGGCTATTCAGATTTGCTTGTACGGAACGAAACAGGAGTACATCTACAGGTATATCAATCGGAAGGAAATGGCCAAAGGAAATGCATATGTTTCCTTTGAATTGGTCATTGAAACAGATGAACTAGAAGAAATAGTAGTTAAGCGTAGCTGGTCAGCTGGCACTGTAGATTCACCCAAACCTAAGGATCTGGAAGAAAAACTTGTAGTTATCAAGGACGGCAAGCGAGTCTCTGTTCAAAACAAGGATATGTGGCAAGACTTTCTCAATGCCATGATTCCAAAGAGCATCGCACAGTTTTTCTTCTTTGACGGTGAGAAAATTCAAGAAATCGCTGCAGATGATCACTCAGAAGTGCGATTAAAGTCTTCACTGGAAGCAGCGCTGGGTATCCAATACATATCACGTCTTTCAAATGACGTGCTTACATTGAAACAAAATGAGCGCAAGAATTTCGTAGAAATCTCGGATGAAGACATTGATTTCAAAGAAAGCGAGCTAAAGCGGGAAAAATCCAAGTTATCTAAAAAGATCCAGGAAAAAGAAGAGGTACAATCTGAACTCGATCATTTCAAGTCTGAATATGATGAAGCAAAGAGCCGATTCTTAGCAACCTTTAACACTGAACCTGAAAGTGCCGATAATGCAAAACATAGGGAGCGAAAGAAAATTCAACTGGCTTCCAAGAAAGGGCAACTTGACAGTCAGATCAAACTCATTATTGACAAGCATCTTCCCTGGGCTATAGCAGGAAAATTATTCGAGCCCTTAAAGGAGCAAATCGAGAAAGAACGAAACGCATCAGCATCTAAAGCAATAGGTAATCAGGCTATACTGCTGGCAAAAGAGATCGTTGACTCAGTTGATAAACCTGAACCAATATATCCCTTGCAACTCAATGATAAGCAGAGAGAAGAACTACAAAAACGGGTAATTGCGATACTGCAAGATGATCATGGAAATGATGATTCCAGCCTATTAGATCTTTCTGAAAGAGAAATCGCCAGAGTATTGAACAAGATTGAAGAAATTGAGCAAAGTGATATTCTTTCATTGAAAGACTTTCTATCTGAGTCTAAAGAGATGGAGCAGGAATTGAGCCTACTGGAAGGTGCCTCTCTTGGTTCAACTTCTGATACTGAAAAACAGCTCTTTGAACAACTTCAGCAAGAAATGGAAAGCTGTCAGAACCAAATAGGCCGTCTTTCTGTCAAACTTCAAAACCTCATTGAAGAAGTTCTATCCATTGAATCACGTATAAATGACATCGAGCTCGAATTAGGCAAACTGTACGATAAGCACAATATGAGCAAAGAAAAGGTGGACTTTATTAAGGAATGTGATGCTATAGCTAATTTACTTAATGCATTCACAATCAGGCTCAGAAAAAACAAAATCCATCTCCTGCAAGAAAAAACATTTGAGATGTACAAGCTTCTTTCAAGTAAAGGAGGTTTAATCAAAGACCTTGAGATCGATGAAAAGACTTATGAAATAAGTATTCGTGACCGAAACGGAATCGAGATGAAAAAATCTGGTTTATCAGCAGGCGAAAAAGAAATCTTTGCGGTTTCACTGCTTTGGGGACTAGCCCAGACGTCCCAGCTTAATCTTCCAATAGTTATCGACACGCCATTGTCAAGACTCGACAGTGTTCACAGAGATAATATTGTAACTAATTACTTCCCGAATGCTGCAGCCCAAGTAGTTATACTTTCAACAGATACAGAGATCGATAATAATTATTTTAAAGCCCTCGAAACTCATTTAAGCGGAGCCGGGAAGCTTGAGTTCAGCCAAATGAACGAATTAACCACATTCAAAGAGGGCTACTTCTGGAGTTAATCAAAAGGTGCTATGGCAGATAGATTATATACATCACAGCAAGCAGACGAATTCATCAATGGTCTGCGAATGGAAAGCAGACTCGACAAGGCCACGATTACACGCATGGCTTTCACCATTTCATTAGTTACCTCTGGTAAGGATGTACCTGTCAGTGCCAATTTTAGTGGAGGCGAGTTGAAAAGGCCAACATTTTTCAAAGAAGATGAAGCCTTTATACAAACACTCGTTGCATTCACCTATGATGGGCAGCCCTTCTCCGAAGATGAATTCTATTCCAATAAATCCGTGATAAAACATCACATTGACAATGGAGCAAGGATCCTATGGGATTTATTCGAATCACATGGTCATGATACATCAGCATGGTATTCCTCTTTGCTTGATATCGTTGAGCTTAAAGGCGCAAAGAACAAACAAGCTAAGGATCTTGACATCTTTATTGGTAGAAACATATTGAGTAATGATCCATTAACCATGGAGCTGAACAATACTCAAAAACATGCTAATTCTCACCTAGCGATAATGGGCAAGCCTGGTGTCGGCAAGACTCAGTTTTTGCTTAAGATCTTAACTGACATACGAATTCAGTCAAGTTATCAGACCAACTTCATCCTTTTTGACTATAAAGGAGACGTAGTCGATAACGAGACTTTCATAGATGCAAGCAGGTCAAGGACATACAGATTACTTCAAAAGAATGAATCACTGCCGATAAACCCTTTTATATTACCAGAATACACAGAGCAATCAATCCAGTTATCTGCTCGAGAGAAGGCGGAAAGCTTCGCTTCCATCAGTAGCAAATTCGGACCCGTTCAAAAGGGAACTCTGACAGAAGCGATTACAGCAGCTTATGCTAAACGAGCTTCATCGAGTCACCCCTACCCTGACTTTCAAGATGTATTGGAGTTGGCACTGATGGCATATGAGGAGGATAAAAAGAAGGATGACACCTTAATTGAAGTATTGAGGAACCTGGCAAACTTCAATCTTTTCTGGTCACATAGCCATACAGTGAAGCCAATTGAAAAGCTATCAAATCGGTCTATGATCATTGATGTTCACGCTATGCCGGTTCTTAAAGAACTTATCGCATACTTGGTCATAGAGCGTTTATACAAAGAGATGGCTACTCTTCCAGATAGTACGATTAAGGATGGGAGGCGCACACTTAGGACCATATTAGTGATTGATGAAGCCCATAATTATCTGAGTCAAAAGAACATATTCTTACAAAGAATCATCAGGGAAGGACGGTCCAAAGGCATTGTAGTCTTTTTTGCTTCACAATCACCCAACGACTACCAGCAAAAGTTCTTTAATTTCCAGGAATTGCTTGAATTCGCGTATGTATTTCAATGTGAAGGTGTATCTGCATCCTCCATTCAGGATATTCTAGGGTGCAGTAGCAGGACATCCAAAGATTTGCAAACAGAAGTTGCTCGCTTGGAGCCCTTCCAGGTAATAAGTCGAAGTTCGGTTAAAACAGAGGAGTTCGTGAAGTTTAGTGCGGAGGCGTTTTATAAGAACTACTAAATAATACAATGAGGCTGACTTGCCTAGACGCTCTCAGACATTATGCAGAAATAGACCCAAAATCAAAGCATGATCTGAAATAAAAAAGTTACTTAAAGCCATATGCCTAGGATAAATTCAATTGAAGAGATTGAAGTTAGTGTTGTTAGTATTGCTGACGGCATAATAACGGTAAGAGATGATGATAACAAGTCGTATAACTTACCAATTAGCAACTACGAGTGTTATAACTTCAAAACAGGTGATAGGATTATAGGCGAACTTCGATTTAACGAACGAAAACAGATTCTATACTTTGAGCCATTTCATCATCCACACTATAATCTGGCAGAGGCATACTATTTTAAAGTTGTTGGATTTAGAGTATTCAAGGGAAAGGAATATATAGTAGTAAATGACTGCAATGATAATCAGATCAATGTACGTCCTTTGAAATGGCAAAAGCCCTCAGTCTTCAATGAAGATACTCTTAAATGTCAAGTATTAAAAATAAACTATGGTCGGCCTATACTAAGCAATGCTCATTACACACATCCCATTTATACTGTCGGAGAAGTATACGAGTTTAAGTTTCTTGGTTTTGATATTAAAACAAAGGCCGATGGCAGTAAAATGGATGTCATTAGACTGAAAGGAGAAGATGGATGTAGTCACGAAGTTCCTCCACTTCCAAGTCAATATGGAGACAAATTCAATCCTGATATTATAAAATGTAAGGTTATTGAGATAAAGTCGTACTTGAAGCTGCAGCAAACATCATACACTGATGTATACTTCTCAGAATTTGAAATAATTGTCGGAGATGGATACAAAAGCTTTCATGACTATATAGCAAGTCTTCCAACAGTACCAGCGACTTCAGAATGCCTAAAACAGTATGAAGCAAAGAGTTCTTTTTGGACTATAACGTTTTGTAATAAACTAGTTCCAGCTGCACTAATAAGCTTTATTGAAACCCAACAATTTGAATTTGCATCTAAGCTTATATCTGCCAAGATTAGTATTGAAGAATGGATACTCAATAGTGGATTATTAACAAGCTTCAAGAAGGAATCAACTCAGCAACTTATCAGAAAAAAGGCAGAGAGTCAGTTAGATGACGCTAAATGTCAAATTGAAGCAATAAGCCTGATAGTAAGTGGTGAGTTTGATATAAGGAGCGATTCTGTGGTTGTTGGTTTAAAAGTGCTCACCTACTATCTAACCTACGCCAAATATATCCCAATCTCATATCACAATGTAATAGCATACATTGCACATGTATTGCTCAATCAAGAAACTAGGGTGACTGATCAATACATAATTAAATCGCTTATTTATCAGTTGGAGGGCCATAAACTCAGGCAGCGTATAAACGATTTGGAAACAGAATTCTCAATGGGTCCAAATCCCACTGTTCCTTTTAAAGACAATGAAAAGTTATCTATACATATAGCACTTTCATTACTTCAAGGGTACTTATCATCGACTTGGCTCCAACAAAGGTTTTATATAGCTGAAGCCCTAAAGTATTTCTATTTCGTCCTTAAAACGGATAGTCAGAAACGAAGATCGCTTCGCGGAGCCTTTCATTTGTTGAACACAAACGATCACAATAAAATACTGAATCTAGAATTATTAAAAGATATATCTGATTTATCGTATATTTTCGAGGGAATCATTTCAAGCATTCCTGAATCAGAAATAGCGATTGATAGAGAGGACTGGATAAAGGTTTTGAATTTAGCTAAAGAAAAGAAAAAAATCTCTGTAATCCTCACTAAATGTCTTAATTATGGATTCGTAGGTGAGTACAAAGACATTTTATGTATTCTACCTAAATCAAGAATAAGTTCATCATATTTATCTAATTTTAATCTTACTGACTGCAAAATATTAATTAATTGCTCAATAGAAAAAACTTACTACAACTTTCAAACTCTGTTGATTTCAGAATTCAACATCAATAGTGAAAACTATCGGTTAGAAAACCTAATGCTTGATAAAGTTAAGGTAGGTGATATTTTAAATGGCAAAGTACACGGCATTGAGGATTACGGTGTATTTTTCTCTACACGGTTTGGGATTGGTCTACTACATCGGAGTAATATATCAGATTTATTCATTGATATCCCTCTAAAATCAATATTTAGTCCTGGTGAAAACATCCACGTAACAGTTCTATCCATTAAGCAGGATGGGAAACTTGAATTCGGTCTTAAGCAGCTAAATGACACGGAGCATAAGCAGGATCTGCGCGAAGTAGAATATCGAATTCTAGCTCCTGAACTTAGCCGTCCTCAATTATTTGAAGACAATAGCGAAAACACAACTAACGAAGGAAAAAGAGAGTTATCCTTACAAGGACACTTGCTTGAATATTTTTCAAATCTTCAGTACGATTTCGATGGGAAAATAAAATATCTGCAACTTGCGAAGGTTTTTTATTCAGGAATCTCATCAAGTCGCTCATATTTTATTAACATCTATTTGAACTACTTTAAGATTCTAGTATTAATTGAGACAATTATTGAGACAAGAGATACAAACAAAATCAATTATATCGTTGAAGAGGCTGCTAAACTTTATGATAATATTAGGAAAAACACAGAATCGATTGAAAAATTTCCATCAATTTACCGGCTCATTTACTTTCTTGAAATAATTAAAAACATAAATAATAAGTCCAACCAATCGGTTAACGATCTAGCTAAGTACATTATTGATCCTATTCACTCAGGCTTTCCAACTGTCAGAAAAGTTGCGAAAATAGTGCTCTCAAATAATTTATTAATAAGCGAAGATGAAAATCCTGAGTATACTTTAAGAAATGTGAGGATTCTATATTATTACCTCAAACAAGGCATTTTCGATATATCTGAAAACGATAGCGAACGTAAAGAGCGTGAGCTAAAGGAGAAGATAGCTGAGATTAGAAATAAAGTATTCAGCGAAGAATCTGAAAAAGTAGAGTTCAAGTCATCGTTAATCGCACCAGTATTATACGGATCAAGAAAAAAACAATTTGAACAGCTATTGAGAGAAAATACTGAGAATGCAAAAAAAGAGGCTAACCTCTTAATTGGTAATCCAATTAAGAGGAAGATTACACATAGTGCAATGAAGACGTTAGCAGCATTTGCAAATACAAAAGGAGGAACGCTCTTCATTGGTATCAATGATGATGGTGAGTTTCTTGGATTAGAAGCTGATTATAAAGAGATCGGAAAGAAGAGTAGAGATGTTTTAGGTCAAAAACTTGATGGGTTCATTAATGACTACTTGAAGGATTCTTTCTTTAGCCTATTGAATGTTGAATTTGCATTGATCGACAATAAAGATATTCTAATTATAGATGTGGAACCTTCTGATTCACCTGTATTCATTAAGAAAAATGATCGCGGTAATTCAGATTCAGAGTTTTACATACGGAGACATTCATCCTCAGTGAAGTTAGAAAGTGAAGAACTAATTAATTACTACGACAAGAGATTTAATCAATAATAATATGAAATAGTTACGAATTTATCTGACGATTGAGATAAATTTGAAATACTAACATCAAAAACAATCAAAAGCTCAAGCCATGATATTTATCGGGTATTCTATGGGTATGAAACTATTTTATCCGAATTGTTTAAGAAATCAATAAGTAACTGCATAGATTCACTCACCAGAAGACTATCTTTAGGTTCAGCAAATAAATTCTCATTTGCCAGTACTATTCTTTTAACCTTTGCCCGTGTCAATGCAACATTAAGCCTATTAGGGGAGAAAAAGAATTTCAGCTGATCCTCAGAAGCATCCAGGTCCTTCCAGGTCATAGAGTAAATAATAACTTCCCTTTCCTGGCCTTGAATGTTTATTCCAGCCAAGCTGACCCCCTATTCCGGTGATGTTGACCCCCCTGAT
>CAZPYJ010000011.1:78767-109198 GCA_964590645.1 uncultured Lentimicrobiaceae bacterium | reverse complement strand
TTGCGGGTTTGGTTTAACCCGTTTACGACTCTTGCAGGATTTTGGCACAGTTTCAACCGAAAACTGGCACAGCTTCGTCCGAAAACTGGCACAATTTCGTCCGAAATCCACGCCAAATATTCACTGATTTTGGCACAGTTTCATCCGAAAACACTGGCACAACATCATCCGAAAAGTGTGGCACAGTTTGGGCCGAAATAGCCACAGAAGGCAAGTATCCTGTTAGCTATAGTGGTGGAGATTATGGATCGACAATAGTTAAAGTAAAGGTTTATGAGTAGTTTATTTTTGGTTATACTCACTAGGAGGTTCACTTATTCATTATGTGTCGGTTTTTCTATTTCGTAAGCATTTGTGTCGTATTTTCTATCACATCTTGTGTTACAATAGTTGCGCCATATTTAGGAATTAAAGAGAATAACAAGGAACCTAGGGTTGAGCAGATAAACTTTATTGCTAAATATAGCTTTGATACTTCATTTTGCTTCACTATTAGGCCTGATATGGTAGATAGCTTTAGTTATTCATCCAGATATGCAATAAATCTCAGGAAACTTCAACATAGGGTTGAGGCATCCCCTCTTCAGTTTAGATGTTATTCTAGTAATGGGGATTTAATAACCGGATGGTCTCAGTGTTTTGGAAGTCTTAGAAGATATGGCTATTTTGATAGCTTTCCCATATCTCATAATCCTATGCTTATAATAAATACTGACCTCCATTTCAATACAGATGTTAAACTGATTGATGCTACAGACTATCAAATACTTAGTCTTCAAAAGTGTTGTGAAGAGAATGAAATAACTATAATGGTGTTCTGGGCTGCATGGACAGGCTATTATAACAAAAGGATGCTCGAAGAGATTGATCAGTTTGTCATACGGAACTCACAGCATAAAATTGGTGTTATCCTGGTTAATACAACAACGTAGTTTTACAAAGATTAATAAACCCACGCTGTTCGCAGGCTTATGTGTTTTATGCAAGAGCCCACCTGCCGGCGAGCAGGCAACAGCATACAGCAAGAGTGTGGAAACTGTATGCTCTTGCTCAATACTCTTGCTGCTAAATCCTGTATGCTCTTGCTCTATGCTCTTGCTGAAAAATTCTCCCGCAGATTTCGCAGATCAGCGCGGAATCGATCTGCACTGAAATTAAACCACAAGGGCACAAGGAAAAAGCACAAAGGCCACAAGTGCTCTGGACGTGACGCATTATCAGGTAAGCTCTGTGACTACCCCTTGCCAATATGTGTATAATGCTATGAAAAACAATGGGTTACACAAAGCACGCAAAGAATTCACAGAGAATGTTCTCTCGTTGTTCGCTTGTCCGCTTTCCCCGCTTGCTTGCCCTGAGCTTGTCGAAGGGTCCGCTTTCCTCGCTTGTCCGCTTTCCTCGCTTGTCCGCTTTCCCCGCTGTACATTGCGTCCACGCTACGGACCTGTTAATTCGGAGACTCTGCATACGAAATCGCATTCCATCTTCAATCAAACAACTGACGAGGGGAAAGAAGCAGAAATTCTTCTACAGGAAATCCATTGCGACCTACAACAATAGTTTTGGCCTCGGGATAATGCTTCCGAAAGGCATCCAACCCACGTTTTGCGCTGCCATCTCCACTTTTCACTTCCAGCGCAATGACCTGCTTTCCGAATTGCAATACGAAATCCACCTCTTCATCTCTGTGCCGCCAATAAAACAAGCCCAATTTGTCCACCTTATGGCTGGTAATCAAATGAGCACCTATGGCAGATTCCACCCACCGGCCCCAGATCTCCGGGCTGTGCATTGCAGATTCCCTGTTGAAAGATTGTACAGCTGATTTTAATGCATTGTTATATACTTGAAACTTAGGACTGCTGCCACGTTGCCGAACAACTCCTTCACTATATTTCTGCAAACCTCCCAGCAAGCCTGAGATATCAAGCAGTCCGAGATAGTGGGCCAGGGTATTGGTATTCCCTGCATCCTGCAGTTGCCCCAGGATTTTGGTAAAAGAAACAATCTGCCCTGAATAGTGGCAGCCTAGGTCAAAAAGCCGGCGCAGCAGTGCGGGTTTATCAATTCTTGTTAACTGAAGTACGTCGCGTGATATGGCCGCCTCAATCAGAGAATCTGAGATATAGGATCTCCATCTGGCTTCGTCTTTAATCAAATTTGCAGCACCGGGGTAGCCTCCAAACCATACATAGTCTTCCAGAGAAAACCCAAATGCATCTCTCATCTCCCTGTAGCTCCAGTGCCCAAGGCTGATTAATTCCTACCTGCCTTGGGCCTTGAATTACTTGAATCCGCTTTCGGGGCTCTTGTTCAATTCTTTGCTTAAGTATCTTAAATTCATCACGCTGGAACATATTGCAACAATTTACTCAATGTGCTGAGTAAAATTACTCAATAAAGAATTGAAAGCACCATCAAGTCTGAAATAGTTTTCCCCGCAGATTTCGCAGATTATGTTCGCGCGCGTCTTTTTTTTTGACGCGTGCGGACGGATTCAGTGCGAGCACGAGGGCGAGTACGAGTACGAATTAAAACGAGAACCCCGCTGTCCATAGCGTCCACCTTACGGACTTGCTAAGACAGGGCAGCAGGGAGTTTGAAGTTTGAGGAGTAGTGTGGAGGGGGTTTCCTGTTGTCCTCAGGTTTATGTGTTTTATGCAAGAGCAACAGCATACAGCAAGCGTGTGAATCTGTTGTCCATAGGCTGTATCTGCGGACAACATTGCCCCCCCCACCTAATGAATGATCAGCTTATCATACAGGTGATGATGCCCTTTGCGGATATGCAAGAGATAGCTTCCTGCGGGAATACCCCTCAACGACAGGTTTAATCTGATGCTTCCCTGCGCCTGCCTTTCCCCGGCCAGGTCGCGCACCAGCTTTCCCTCCATATCAAACAATGCAACACTGAATGGTGCGGCGTTTGGCAAGGCTGCTTCTACCCAAATATCTTCTCCTGCAGGGTTCGGATAAAAACGAATGCCGTGTGCAGGTGCTGTAACAAAAAATCCTGTGCTGGTATCTATGGTCACGGGATCTCCCAGGATAGAGTCAAGCCAAATCAGAGCTCTGTTCTTAAAGAGGGTTGGCATTGCGTGGTCTCCGGTATGGGGTAACCATTCCACATCAAGATTGTATTTCAGCATTGTATCCACCAGATCCTCCATTGGTTCAAACTGGAAGAATTCATCCAGTGTGCCGCAACTCAGTAAAAAAGCCACACTGTCGGCCGGACTCAGCTGACGGATGGTGATTTCGGTAGCCTGGGATTGAAACTTTTCCCAGGTGCTGTCAATGATATGGCCATATTCGTCAAAAGGATAATCCACAAGTTGCGGGCTGATGTATTGCTGGCTTGTATTGGGATTAGGGGAAAAGGCACCGGCCATAAGAAACCAGGCCATTGTGTAAAGTTTATTGCTGCTGTAGTTGTAAAAATAGGGGGGATTACTGCCGTGTTCCAACACGACCAGAGATTCCACCAGGCTGTCATATCTGTAGTAGCTGCCACCCCCGGCGTGGCCGGCCGCGGCCCGGTAATAAGCCGGGTAGGCAGTAGGAAGGAAAAGGCATCCATAGGCCCCCATCGATTGTCCCAGCAATCCGCGGTGGCTTTTTTGCGCCACCGTCCGGAAACTGCTGTCCACCCATTGGATCAGGTCGTGGGTAATGTAGTCCTGGTAGTTGCCCCATAAAGGACTGTTCACATAAAAACTGCCCTCGAATGGTTCACACCAGGAGCTGGGCTTTACTAAAATGCAGGGCTCTATCGTCTGATTGTTGATGAAGGTGTTCATATAGGATACGATAGAGGTGTTTGAATTCTGGTCACCGGTCCATCCGTGCAGATAATACACCACTGGGTAATAGGTATTGAGCGCAGTATCGTAACCCGGTGGCAGGATCACGTCCACCATTTTAACTGTATCCAGCGCGGGGCTGTACATAAAGGTGTCCAGTTTGTGAATTTGTCCGTGCGCCATTATGGCTGGGATCAGCAAGGCCATTGCGGCATAAAGGATAGGTTTTTTCATCTTATGGCGGTTTTGGTGAGGAGGCATCAGCGGCGAAATGCTGGTCAAATATAATCTGCCTCAATATATGAATTAATATATTGATTGTCAAGGTTTAATTTGCTTTCCTGGTCGCGCGTGTCCCCCACTGTCCGTAGCCATACCTGTCGGCAGGAAATCGTCCACGATACAGACTTGCTAAGACAGGGCAGCAGTGAGTTTGAAGTTTGAGGAGTAGTGTGGAGGGGTTTTCCTGTTGGCCTCAGGCTTATGTGTTTAATGCAAGAGCCCGCCTGCCGGCGAGCAGGCAACAGCATACAGCAAGAGTGTGGAAACTGTATGCTCTTGCTCTATGCTCTTGCTGAAAATTCTGTATGCTCTTGCTCTATGCTCTTGCTGTTAAATCCTGTATGCTCTTGCTCTATGCTCTTGCTGCTAAACCCGTGCTCCTTCTAACATCAAATCTTCCCCTTCCTGCAGGCTATTCAGCTTCACCCGTGCCCAGTCGTTCCACTGTAAAGCACCGGCGGGAAAAAGAATAGGGATGTAATGCTCGCCATAACCCGAAGCCATTCCCTGCTCGACTTTCTCAATGATCACCCGTTGCTCCTTGCCTATCATTGCGCTGCGATACGCCCGCTTGTTTTCTTCCGAAAGAAGCCGGATGCGCTCGCTGCGCTCGTTTTTTACTGCTTCCGGAACCTGCTCACCCAGCCTGTCGGCACGGGTGCCCTTGCGGCGGGAGTATTTGAAGGTGTGGATATGGCTGAATTGCATTTCCCTGGACAGCTCAAGGGTTTCCCTGAAGTCCGCTTCTGTTTCTCCGGGGAAGCCCACAATAATATCCGTGGTAAAATTGAAGTCGGGCGTGATTTTTCGGATCTTTTCTGCGATCTCCCTGAAACGCCGGGCTGTGTACATCCTCCGCATTGCCAGCAATATGCGCTCCGATCCGCTCTGCAAACAAAGATGCATATGCGTACAGAGTTTGGGATGCTCAAACAAATGGAAGAGCTTGTCGCCAAAGCCATCGGGCTCGATGGAGGATATCCTTACCCTGAAATCGCCGGGAAGGGCCAGGATTTGCTCTATTAAATCATCAAAATTCTTTCCTTCAAAATCATAGCGACCGATGTTCACGCCGGTGAGCACAACTTCCTTGTACCCGAATTCCACCACTTGCCTGATATTCTCCAGAATTTCTTTCACAGGGCGACTGGCAGCCCTGCCCCTTACCATAGGGATGATGCAGAAGGTGCAGAAGTTATCACAGCCATCCTGTATCTTGATGATGCTGCGGGTGTGAAAAGTCCGTTGTGCCGGGGCGTAACCGAAGAGGTCCTCCGGCAGGGTGGAGGGATCCAGTATCTCGCCCCTGAAGTGGGCATCCACAATGGAAAGGATATGGCTTTTCTGTTCATTCTCCACAAAATACTGCACCCCGCTGGTCATCGAGAGGGCTTCTTTATGGTTGTTTACAGAGCATCCTGTCATTATCACCAGGCCTTGTCCTTCCTGGTTTACCCGCAATGCCTGATTCATTGCCTGCCTTGATTTGCGATCACTCTGATTGGTGACTGTGCAGGTGTTGATGATGGTTACGTCCGCTTGTTCTTCCATCTCCACAATGGCGTACCCGGCTTTGTCAAAAGCGGAAGCCAGGGCATCGGTTTCATATTGGTTGAGGCGGCAGCCCAGGGTTCGAAAGGCTACCTTTTTCTTTGCTTCCTGCATTCTTCTCGTTTTTCGATTACTCGGAATTGCTGCGGTCTGTCGCAGCTTCCACTTTAAAGATAGCTCACGCTATCCTTTTCGATGCGGGTAAAAGGCGCGACGGCCCTTTCATACATCCCGTGCATCCAGGCGATGGCCATCCCGTAGTTGGTTACCGGGATCCCGGCTTCCACGGCTTCCCTGACGCGGTTGATTACCTGTCGGCGGGTAATAACACATCCTCCGCATTGCACCACCAGGGCGTATTCCCTGATGTCTTCCCGTGGTTTTCCCATTCCTGCCACCACTTCAAAATCGAGCTGCTTCCCGGTATAATTGGTCATCCATCTCGGAATCTTGGTTCTGCCGATGTCATCGCAGGAAACGTGGTGGGTGCAGGATTCCAGGATGAGCACCTTATCCCCGTCTTTCAATTGATCGATGGCCGGGGTTCCTTTCAGGTATTGTTCAAAATCTCCCTTGAAGCGGGCCAGCATTATGCTGAAACTCGTCAGGGGAATGTCGTGCGGGATGGAAGCATCGGCCTTCAAAAATATCTGGCTGTCGGTAACGGCCAGGGCAGGACGGGGTTGCAGTTTTTTGAGCAGTTCGTCCAACTCTCTTTCTTTTACGACAATGGCTATCGCATCATTGTCCAGAATATCACGAATAGCCTGGACCTGGGGCAGGATCATCCGTCCTTCGGGCGCTTCAATATCGATGGGGGTGATGAGAAGGACCAGGTCGCCATAAGACAGCAGGTCACCCAGAAGAGAAGCTTTCTGCCAGGCTGTGGGGGGGAGGGTTTCCCGGATCAACTGTATGAGTTCCTCCCTGCCTGTGTTTTCAAGCGCACTGACGTTGAGCGCAGGGAAGCCGGTGGCAGTGGTCCATTCCTCCAGGGAAGCCGAAGCCGCAGGCAGGAGGTCGGCTTTGTTGTGGATCAGGATAGAAGGAATCGCTCTTTGCTGCAGGAGGGATATCACCGCTTCATCTTCCTGTGTCAGGATGTTTTCTGCCACCACCAGCAAAGCCAGGTCAATACTATCAAGCATTCGCAGGCTGCGGTCGGTTCTTTTCTTTCCCAAGTCCCCGACATCGTCCAGCCCGGCAGTATCCACCAGCACTACCGGCCCGATGCCGGAAATCTCCATCGACTTCTTCACCGGGTCTGTGGTCGTTCCGGCCACATCCGATACGATCGCGATATCTTGTCCGCCGAGCATATTGATCAGCGAACTCTTGCCTCGGTTACGCAAACCGAAGATGCCAATGTGTGGTTTATTCTCCCTGGTTTTGCTCATTCCTCAAAGGTCTTTCACGCTGTAACCCAGCTTTAGCAGGCTTTCCTTACGCAGGGCTTTCCTGATCACTTCTTCAGATACCAATTCGCTTTGTTGCGCAGCCTCAAAAACATCCAGGTTTCTTTCTTTCATCAGTGCCGCAATCTCCCCCGCCTGATGATAACCGATGTAGGGGATAAAGGCGGTGGTGATGGAAGGGCTGTGCCATACCCTGCGTTCGGCTTTTTCTGTGTCCACCACAAGTCCCTGTATCATTTTCTCCTCCATCGTGCGGCAGGCGTGGATGAGGTAGCGGAGACTTTCCAGCAGGCTTTTCCCGATCAGTGGGATATAGGCATTCAGTTCAAGGGTGCCCTGTGCGCTGAGGCTGGTGATGAGCTGGTCGTTGGCATACACCTGATGCGCGATGCTGATCACATATTCCGGGATGACGGGGTTCACCTTTCCGGGCATAATCGAGCTTCCGGCCTGGAGGGCGGGTAAGCTGATTTCCTGATGCCCGGTTCCGGCAGCAAGCATCCGCAGATCTGCGGCCATCTTTTCCAGGTTCACTGCCAGGGCCTTCAACATTCCGTGCACTTCCACCAGGCTGTCGTGGTTGGCGGTGGCATCGGCCAGGTTTTCACTGCGACTTAGTGGGAGGCCGGTCAATTGCTGCAATTGTTTTATGACGTCCACAATGACAAAGCGCGGGATACTCAGTCCGGTACCGGAGGCGCCAGCGCCCAGGTTAAGGACTTTTATTCTTTCCTGACATCGGGAGATGCGCCACCAGTCGCGGGAGAGTGCTTCGCTATAGGAGCTGAACAGCCGCCCCCAGGAAGTGGGCACAGCGGCCTGCATCTGGGTGTATCCCAGGCGGAGATCGTTGCGGTAAAGGTTTTCTTTTTCTTCCAGGGCCTTGCGGAGAAGGTTGATCGCTTCCTCCAGCTCAGGCAGGGCCAGCATTACCGCCAGGCGGAGGGCGGAAGGGACGACATCATTGGTGCTTTGATAAATATTGGCGTGGTGGATGGGGTCAATGTGGGAATAATCCCCCGGGGCATCGCCTGCTTTCAGGAGCGCGAGGTTGGCAATGATCTCGTTGATATTCATATTGATGCTGGTGCCGGCGCCCCCATTCAGCCCGGGAACAATGAAATGCGCATAATGCAGCCCCTGACTGACTTCTGTCGCCGCAGCTTCCAGCAGGGAAGCAGTTTCTTCCGGAAGGAGGGTGTCCCGGAATTTGTGTTGCAGGCCCTCCTTCTTCAATTCTTCTGAAAATCTTCCGGCTGCCCGGTAATAAGCGCACTTGACCATTCCCAGGGCTTTGTACCATTCCAAAGGAAAGGGATGCATCCCCGGAAAATGCTCACTGGCGCGCAAGGCGTGAATGCCGTATAAGGCATCCGCCGGTATTTCGCGGCTGCCGATGATGTCTTTTTCTGTCCTCATTGTCGAATCTCCTGGCGCAAAGATAATTCACTTTCTGCTCAAGGCTTGCCTCCCTGGCTGAACAAGAAGGCTGTGATCTTGTTTCCTACCTTTGTACCATAAAATGCGAATCGATGAGCACACAGATTTCACTGAACTGGAAAGAGCAAATGACCTTCGAGGCAGAGGTAAACGGCCATACCCTGACCATTGATGCCGATGCTTCGGTTGGCGGGCGCGACCTCGGACCCCGTCCTAAACCCCTGCTGCTGGTGGCCCTGGCTGGATGTACCGGAATGGATGTAATCAGTATTCTTGGTAAGATGCGGGTAACTCCGGAGGATTTCAATGTAAAGGTTGAGGCAGATATGACGGAGGAGCATCCGAAGTATTATGATAAAATCCGTATTATCTACGAATTCAAAGGAAAAGATTTGCCGATGGAAAAGCTGGAGAAAGCAGTGAGTCTTTCTCAGGAGCGTTATTGCGGCGTATCTGCGATGCTGGATAAATCATCCGAGCTCAGCCACGAGATCCGGCTTATTTAATATCCCTTTCAAGCATATTGATCAGCTCCAGCGCTTCGCTCAGGATCATTGCAGTGGCGCCCCAGATCTGACATTCTGCACTCTGGTAACACGGAACCTGCAATCTTCCGTATCGTGCACTTCCGACTTCCATCATCCTGAGGCTATCCTTTTTCCTGAGATCATTCAGATCTAGACTCAGTACTTCCGCTACTTCTGAAGGCTCGGGTTTAAAATCGGGATGATGTGGGAAAGTGGCAAGGAAAGGGCTAACCAAAAAATGGCTTGGGGGTATATAGAGTTCACTCAACTTGCCTTCCAATCGGATGAGCCGCTGATCCGTGCCGATTTCTTCCATTGTCTCCCGCAGGGCCGTTTGTTCCAGATTTTGATCCTCCGGCTCTCTCTTTCCTCCGGGAAAGGATATCTGTCCGCTGTGCACCCCCTCATAGTTTGCACGCCGAATCACCACCAGGCGGGTTTCGTTCTGCTTGCCCGGATGGAACAAAAGCAGAACTGCAGCTGGAACGGCCGACCCTGGATTTGCCAGCTGCATTTCCGATGCCCTGATGGCCGGGGTCATTGGTAGATGAGCCCCTTCCCCAGGCAGGCATTCTACGGGGTAGTCTCTGATCAATTTCTGAAAAACACTGAAATGCATAGCAAAGAAAAAGCAAAAGTAAGGATTATGCCTTGTCCGGGCAGAATGACAGCGGGTTGAGATGCAGGCTGGATATCCAACATATTATTATGCATATTAGTCCGGTGTTTTCATTACATTTGTGAGGGTCAAAAAACAGGGAGTATGCTAAGGGAAAAAGATAAAACCATCCCGCTTTCAGTGCCTTCTGCCAGTACAAGCCGGGAACTGATTCTGTTCAATGACGATCACAATACTTTTGATTTTGTGATCAATGCGCTGATTGAGGTTTGTCAGCACGAGCCCCCACAGGCCGAACAATGTGCGCTCATCGCGCACTACAAGGGTAAGTGCGGGCTTAAGACGGGCTCAGCAGAAGAATTGAGTCCGGAAATGATCGCCCTGCAGCATCGGGGCCTCAGCGTTGAATTACACTGAATGCGATGAAAAAAAATGCTTTGATACTGACGGGCAGCCTGCTGATCCTGCTTATGCTTGCCTGTAGCCGGGTTCCTATGACCGGAAGGAAGCAGTTCAATGCTGTTCCCGACAATATGATGCTGCCATTGAGCTTCAGCTCATATCAGGAGTTTCTGAAGGAGAATCCGCCTGTGGCAGCATCCGATCCAAGGGCACAGGAAGTGAAACGTGTGGGCAGCAATATCCGGCTGGCTGTGGTGGAGTATATGCAGAAACAAGGGCTTTCCAAGCAAATCAAAGACTATGCCTGGGAGTACAACCTGGTAGAAAATCCCCAGGTGAATGCCTGGTGTATGCCCGGAGGTAAGATTGTGTTTTATTCAGGCATCCTGCCTCTGACCCAGGATGAAAGTGGCCTGGCTGTGGTGATGGGACACGAGATTGCCCACGCTATTGCACGCCACGGAAATGAAAGGTTGAGTCAGCAACTCCTCCTGACCTTCGGAGCAGTCTCACTGGATGTACTGCTCAAAGAAAAACCCCAGGAAACCAGGGATATATTTCTTTCCCTCTATGGGGTGGGGGGTACCCTGGGCACCCTGGCTTATTCGAGGCAGCACGAATATGAAGCCGATAAAATGGGCCTGATTTTTATGGCTCTGGCCGGATACGATCCGGAACAGGCCATAGCCTTCTGGGAAAGGATGGAAAAAGCCTCCGGGCCAGCCCCTCCCGAGTTTCTCTCTACTCACCCGCACGGGAGCAACCGGATTGAACAGCTGAGGAAACTAATGCCTGAAGCAAAAAAACACTATAAACCCAAGAGAGGATGAGCTGGACAGTGATCGTCGCCCTGATTGTGGTGGGCCTTCTGTTTCTGGTGCTTGAGATACTGGTAATCCCGGGCACCGCCATCATAGGGCTGGGCGGATTTGTAATGATCGTATTTGGGATTGTTGAGACATACCATATCTACGGTACTACCGCTGGGCACTACACCCTGGCCGCTACCATCGTCCTTACAATCCTTCTCCTGTACTTTTCACTCAAGTCCAGAACCTGGAAACGAATGATGCTCAGTAAGAACGTCGACGGAAGGGTAAATCAGGTAGATGTAGAGACCATCCATATCGGAGATACCGGCCGGTCCAGTTCCCGCCTGGCACCCATCGGAAAAGCCTTCATCGGAGATAAGCTGGTGGAAGTGCAAAGTATGAGTGGCTTTGTGGATCAGGACACAGAGATTGTGGTAGTGAAAATCAATGCAAACAAAATCTGGGTAAAACCAAAAGTATAAATCATTATGGAAAATCAACTATTTGTCATTATCGCCATAGGGATTGCTTCCCTTTTTGGCTTATGGATCATTTTTTACTTCATCCCGGTAGGACTGTGGTTTACCGCCCTGCTTAGTGGTGTGCGCATATCCCTGGTACAGCTGATCTTTATGCGCTGGAGAAAAGTACCACCCAGTGTCATTGTCACCGCAATGATCAATGCCACCAAAGCAGGTCTTTCCCTGACCCGCGATGAACTGGAAGCGCATTACCTGGCCGGGGGCCGGGTGAAAGCGGTGGTCAACGCGCTCATTTCTGCCGACAAGGCTAATCTGTCGCTGGATTTTAAGATGGCTACAGCCATTGACCTTGCCGGACGTGAAGTCTTTGAAGCCGTTCAAATGTCCGTGAATCCAAAGGTGATTAATACACCGCCAGTAGCCGCCGTGGCCAAGGATGGGATACAGCTGGTGGCTAAAGCCCGTGTGACTGTTCGTGCCAACCTCCAGCAACTGGTGGGGGGCGCAGGGGAAGAAACCGTGCTGGCCAGGGTTGGTGAAGGCGTCGTTTCCTCAATCGGATCCGCCGATAGCCATAAATCCGTGCTTGAAAATCCCGATTCAATCTCAAAAACGGTACTATCCAAAGGACTGGACTCCGGAACCGCTTTTGAAATCCTCTCCATCGATATCGCCGATATTGATGTAGGAAAGAATATCGGAGCTGTACTTCAAATGGATCAGGCGAATGCAGATAAGAATATTGCCCAGGCCAAGGCCGAAGAACGCCGCGCTATGGCTGTGGCTAACGAACAGGAGATGAAGGCCAAAGCACAGGAAGCCCGCGCTAAAGTGATCGAAGCCGAAGCGGAAATCCCCAGAGCCATTGCCGAAGCATTCCGAACCGGAGCCTTAGGTATTATGGACTATTACCGCTTCCAGAATATTCAGGCCGATACCAAGATGAGAGAGTCTATCGCTGATGTGCCACCCGCCGCAGGAGAGGAGTTTAACGATGACAGCAAAGACAAGGACAAGAAATAGTTTAACATTGCCTATAAGAAAACGGGAGCATTTCGCTCCCGTTTTTTTTTGCGCCTTTTCCTGTCGATCTGCTGCTGTCGGTGGCATTTCTTTACATATTCGCAGTTTTATATAGTTTTGTGGCCATCAAAGGAGTGTCACATAATACTCGTGGATAATGATGAAAGGATTCTTTTTCTGGATTATGGTTTTCTTGTGGATAGGCGTCCACTCCGCTTTGGGATGTACCAGCTATATGGTCACGAAAGGCGCTTCTTCAGATGGTTCGTCAATGGTGAGCTATGCCGGAGATTCTCACATCCGTTACGGTCAGCTGTACTTCCGTCCGCGGTCTCAATGGCCCGCCGGAAGTATGCAAACCATTTATGACCGTAGCAGCAACAAGCCTTTGGGGCAAATACCCTATCCCGAAGAAACCTACCAGGTGATCGGGTTTATGAATGAATTTCAACTCGCTATCGGAGAGAGTACCTTTGGTGGACGCAGTGAGTTGAACGATACTGCCGGAATGATCGACTGGGGCAGCATAATGTTTTTGGGCCTGCAAAGAGCCAAAACAGCCAGGGAAGCCGTAAAGGTAATGGTGGAGCTTCTCAGCAAATACGGTTACTACAGTTCGGGCCAGTCCTATTCTATCGGTGATCCCAATGAAGTATGGATGCTGGAGATTATGCCCAAGGGGATGGACATCAGAGAAGACCAGAATGGGAAAAAGTATAATGCCGATAAGGGAGTGGTATGGGTAGCCCGGCGCATTCCGGATGGATACATCAGTGCGCACGCCAATCACGCCCGCATCACTCAGTTCCCCCTGGCAGACGGTCGCAAGTCCATTACCTCGGATGACCTGGATAGGATTTTTGATCCGGAGGTGGAAGTAGTTTACGCTGCTGATGTTATTGATTTCGCTCGCCGAAAAGGCTATTATGAGGGAGAGGATGCCGGTTTCAGTTTTGCCGATGCCTACGCTCCCCTCGATTTTGGCGCAGCCCGTTTCTGTGAACTCAGGGTTTGGGCAATGTTTGACCAGGCTGCAGCAGGAATGAATCAGTACTGGGATTATGCCACCGGGATGGCCGATGGCCCCCGTATGCCTCTCTATATTAAGCCCGACCGTAAACTCAGTCCGCGTGATCTGATGCACTTCAAAAGAAACCATCTGGAAGGCACTCCCCTGGATATGACCCTGGATGCCGGCGCAGGTATTCAGAAAGTGCCCTACCGCTGGCGCCCTATGACCTGGGAGTACGGAGGGAAGAAGTATTTCAATGAGCGGACTACCGCAACCCAGCAAACCGCTTTCTCCTGGATCGCCCAGATGCGCTCCTGGCTTCCGGATCCGATAGGTGGGATTTTCTGGTATGGACTCGATGATGCCAATCACTCCGTGCACGCCCCCTTCTATTGTGGAATCACCCATCCACCTTTCTCCTATTCAGAACAAAGCGGAGATATCCTTACGTATTCAGATGCATCCGCTTTCTGGATCTTTAACAGGGTCAGCCATATCTCATACCTTTTTTATCAGCGGGCCATTACAGATATCCGGGAAAAGCAGCATACATTGCTGGACAAATACGAGGCATTTATTCCCGCCATTGATCAGGCGGCACTTGCGCTCTACCACTCAGACCCCGCCCTGGCTGCCGGCTTTCTCACCGATTTCTCCCACAATACGGCAAACAGCCTGCTGGATGAGTGGAAAGCATTGGGGGAATTCCTGCTTGTGAAGTATCTGGACGGGAACATCAAGCAGGAAAAAGATGGGGTCTTCCTACGCAATCCCTGGGGATTCCCCCTGTCTCCAAGCCATCCCGACCATCCTGACAAATGGAAAGAGATGTTGATTGAACAAAGCGGCGATCAATTCCTGATTCCAGGCCAGTAACTTATTCACCATTTAAAATCTCAATAAATGCCAAAACCTATGCTGTCGCGGATACGACAGGTATCCTCCCGCATTTTTGCCAAATCCCTGGACTACGTTGAAATCATTGGCAATAAATTGCCACACCCTGCCACCCTCTTTGCCTTGCTGGCCCTGTTGGTGGTTTTCTTTTCCTGGCTTGGCCACGCAATGGGTGCCCAGGCCCAGCATCCGGTTGACGGCAGTATGATTGAGGCAAAGAACCTGGTAAGTGGGGATGGCATACGGTGGATGTACACCAACCTCTTGCATAATTTCCTTCGATTCCCCCCGCTGGGCTACGTCCTTGTCGTGATGATCGGCATCGGGGTGGCCGAAGGTTCGGGCTTGTTCACCGCCCTGATACGTTCATTGGTGCTGAGTGCACCTCCCAAATTGGTTACCGGCGCCATCGTGCTGGCCGGCATCATCTCCCACCTGGCTTCTGAGGCCGGCTACGTGATCCTGATTCCCCTCGGAGCAATGATCTTTCACGCCCTGGGGCGCCATCCTATGGCCGGACTGGCTGCCGCATTCTGTGGCGTTAGCGGGGGCTTTGGCGCCAATTTCTTCATCGGCTCTATTGATCCTGTTCTGGCAGGAATATCCGAATCGGCTGCCCAGATGATCATTCCTGATATGGTGGTAAACCCGGCCGTGAACTACTATTTTATGTTCGTCTCCAGCTTTGTGGTGGTGCTCATCGGTACCTGGGTCACCGAAAGGATTGTAGAACCCCGGTTGGGAACGTATACCGGTCCGGCTGAAAAACTGCCGGTGGTTCAACTGGAAGCAAAGGAAAAAAAAGGATTGCGGTGGGCCGGGATTGTCCTGCTGATCACCCTGGCTCTGCTTGCCTTGACTATCATTCCTGAGAATGGACTTTTCAGGGATCCGGATACAGGATCTGTCCTGCATTCTCCATTCTTTACTGGAATCATCATTGCCATCCTGCTGATGTTTTTTATCCCCGGACTTACTTACGGTATTGTGGTTGGCACCATCCGCAGCGATAAGGATGTGGCACGCTATCTTGGCCAGTCGATGAGTACAATGGGCGGATATATCGTGCTGGTATTCTTTGCGGCCCAGTTTGTGTACTTCTTCAATTACAGCAATCTCGGAATTATTTTTGCCATCCACGGAGCCCATACCCTGCAGTCTATCGGACTAACTGGAATCACGCTGATCGTCGCCTTTGTTCTCCTTTCCGCATTCATCAATATGTTTATGGGCAGTGCTTCGGCCAAGTGGGCCATTATGGCTCCCGTGTTTATCCCAATGCTGATGCTCATCGATCCGCCCTATCACCCTGGCCTCACCCAGGCTGCATTCCGGATCGGGGATTCGGTGACCAACCTGATCACGCCTATGATGAGCTATTTTGCCCTGATTGTGACCTTTGCCCAGAAGTATGATGAAAAGAATGGGATCGGTACCATCATTTCAACGATGATCCCTTATAGTGTGCTGCTTACCCTGGGATGGGTGGCCCTGCTGGTGATATGGATGCTCTTCGGATTGCCCCTGGGACCGGATGGTCCGCTCTATATCCCGGAATTGTCCTAAGCACAGGGAGCGTTGTACTAAACAGGAAACTCACTGCTTTTTCCCTGCTCCGAAAAGCACTTCCTGATAAGTGAATACTCCCTTCCTGCCGATAATCCATTCTGCGGCCTCCAGGGCACCGCTGACGAAGATCGTTCGGCTTTTGGCCCTGTGGATCAGGCTGATCTCATCTGCTTCACTCACCCAGTCAATTTTATGGGTGCCTGGAATCTCACTGTTGCGCACGGATCTGATCTCCAGCTGATCCGGCGAAACATCCGGCCCGGATTTCCAGTCCGATTTACGGGCGAGAACTTCAATGATATCCTGCCCCAACTTCAGGGCGGTTCCACTGGGTGCATCCAACTTGTGAACGTGATGGAATTCTTTGAGTTTAACATCATATTCTGCCTGTGCTTCCATCCAGGTAGCCAAAACCTGGTTTAATCGAAAAAACAGATTCACCCCTTTGCTGAAATTGGGAGCATAAACCAGGGCAGCGGAATGCCGGTGACAGGCTTCCCTGATTATATCGAGCTGATCCAGCCATCCTGTTGTACCACAGACAATGGGTATGGAGGCATCAAAACAACGAAGGATATTGCCTGCCGCTGCCTCAGGAATACTGAAATCAATGGCGACATCGGCAGCTTTCCATTCCTCATCCTGCTCCCAGTCGGCGGCTTTATCAATAATATGTACAATCTCCCAGGCCTTGCCCCGGGCTGCTTTTTCGATCTCTTTTCCCATTCGGCCGTAGCCGATCAACAAAATTTTCATTTGGGGCTTATTTGAATCTAAGGGTCAGGCTGATTGCTCCGTTGACCGGTGCTCCAGGACCGGGTGGCAAGAGCATCGGCTGCAACTGCATAGACAAATCATCGCTTACATCGAAATCCATCAGGTGTGCGTCCACAGCTGCATCAACAATATTTAAAATATACAGGGCCACCCCCAGGATATAGGTCAACTCCACATTTCGACGATAATAATCTCTTCCCTGCCTTAAGCTGTTCAATCCGTATTTTATGGCGTAATCATTGTCGGTAAAGCTGGTATCGCCGCTGTTCACATAGTTGTAGGCTTCTCTGAATTTGCGGTATTCTCTTGTATTCATCACACCGAAATACGCCAGGGTTCCAAAACCGCCATAGATCACCGGGAGTTTCCAGTATTTTTTGTTATAGATCTGCCCCAGACCTGGTAGCAGGGCAGAATAGACACTGGCCCGGTGCGCAGAATGGGCGCGGAGGGTGATTTCTGGTTCATCCCCGGCTAAGGTATCCTGGGTTTGGCCATTCAGTTGGGGTGATGAAAGGTAAAGCAGGAAGAGAATGAATGGGAGAATGATGCGGAAAGACAGCATTGCAGGACAGGCTATGCGTTGAGGATTTTATTCAGGCGCTCGAATTCTTTGTCAGAATTGAATCGAATACTCAGACTGCCTTTGCCATCTGCGGTTCTACGGATTTGTACACTCATACCCAGGTTTTTACTCAATTCTTTGACGGCTTTTTTATAGCCGGCAGGGATGGCCTGAAGCGGAGCGGGCTGGTCATTTTTCGCTTTGTTCAGGTTCCTTGCGATGGCTTCTACTTCTCTGACGCTAAGGTCTTTAAGAAGGATGTTTTTAAGGATGGTGAGCTGTGTTTCCTGGTCTTCGATATTGATCAACGCACGGGCGTGGCCCATTGTGATCCTGTTGTCGCGGATAGCGATCTGGAGTTCGGGGGGGAGTTTCAGCAGTCGGATGTAATTGGCCACGGTTGCCCGGCTTTTCCCGATGCGCTGGCTGAGTTCAACCTGGGTAAGCTGGCACTCTTCAAGCAGTCTTTGATAACTTATCCCGATTTCAATGGCATTGAGGTTTTCCCTTTGAATATTTTCCACCAGAGCCAGTTCCAGCATTTGGCTGTCATCAGCGGTACGGATAAAGGCGGGGATGCTTTCCAGCCCGGCCATCCGGGCAGCCTTCAGCCTGCGTTCACCGGAAATGAGCTGGTAAGTGTCTTTTTCAGTCTTCCTGACGGTGACCGGTTGTATGATTCCCTGCTGACGAATGGAAGCGGCCAGTTCCTCCAGCGAGGCTTCTTCGAAATGGTCGCGGGGCTGAAAAGGGTTTGCTTCAATCTGGTCAAGGTGGATCTCAGCAATATTTCCAATTGAAAACTGACCAGACCCCTGTGCAAGGGCTTCATTGCCGGAGTCCTGCAACAGTGCACTCAATCCCTTACCCAAAGCTCTTTTCTTAGCGTTCATCGCTGATCTCTATGTTTTTTTCTGATTGATCCAGGTTGGTGAGATTGTTTTTTTGAAGAATCTCCCTGGCCAGGTTAAGGTAATTGGTGGCTCCTTTGCTTTCCGCATCGTGCATAATGATGGTCTCTCCGAAGCTGGGAGCTTCACCCAGTTTGGTGTTTCGGTGGATGACGGTATCGAAGACCATTTGCTGGAAATGGGTTTTTACCTCATCGATCACCTGCTTGCCAAGGCGCAAACGCTGGTCGAACATCGTCAGTAAAATGCCTTCTATACTCAGGGAAGGATTCAAACGCGACTGGACAATCTTGATCGTATTCAAAAGCTTGCCCAGTCCCTCCAGGGCAAAGTACTCACACTGAACCGGAACGATCACGGAATCAGCTGCAGTAAGCGCATTGACCGTAATCAGTCCGAGGGAGGGCGAACAATCAATGAGGATAAAGTCATAATGAGGACGGAGGCGGTTCACCACCTTCTTCATCATCATCTCCCTGTTCGGCATACTGATCATCTCAATCTCCGCCCCAACCAGGTCAATGTGAGCCGGAAGCAGGTCCAGGTTGGGAGTGGATGTATTCAGCAATATATGCTCGGCTTCCACTTCCTCAATGATGCATTCATAGATGCTGGTCTTGACATTGCGCGGATCGATGCCCACACCGGAGGTGGCATTGGCCTGAGGGTCTGCATCGATCAGCAGTGTCTTGAATTCCAGCACGGCCAGGGCTGCTCCCAGGTTAATGGCAGTGGTGGTTTTTCCAACACCTCCTTTTTGATTGGCTATTGTGATTACTTTACCCATCGGTAATGGCGATGATCAATATGAATAATTCTTATTTCTGCACATTTGCAGCCGAATCAGTAGCAAGTCTTTCACGCTATGGAGAGTCAGCCGGCCAGCGTAAAAACGATCAGGCTTCCTTCTCCGGATCGTCGCCCAGGTCTTCAAACCGGATATCCGTGTGCGGATCATCCTGAGGACGGGAATTGAAAGGCTCCTGATTTTGCTCCACGTACTCCATCACCTCGGCAAGCCCTTCTCTGAACTTATCAAAATCCTCCCGGTAAAGGAACAGCTTGTGCTTCTCGTAGAAAAACTTTCCCTGCTCATTGCTGAACTTTCGTTTGCTTTCCGTGATGGTAAGATAGTACTCGTTTGATTTCGTTGCTTTTACATCGAAAAAATACGTTCTCTTTCCTGCCCGGATGGATTTGGAATATACCTCTTCCCTGCTGTCTTTGTTGTCCATTTCGTCCATTTCACACGTATTGCGATGAGATTAGATGATACACAAAAGTAAAAAAATATGTTTTGCCGCCACTTTTTTTATCCTTGAGCCTTAAGGCTGCGGTATTGTGCACTTTCAGGGGTTTACGGGAAGCCTTGATGGCAAAGAAGCATTGGTGTGGAGCTGTGGAATGGAAAAAAGGGCTACTTTTGCCGATCCATCGGCATTTTGAATTGACATTTTGAGTTTATGTTGAGCCGCAGACACTTCAGAATAAAAATAATGCAGGCGCTGTACGCCTTCTTTCAAGGAGGGGATACCCGTCTGGATGTGGCTGAAAGACAGCTGAAAAAGAGTTTCGATAAGATGTATGAACTCTACATCTATCAAGTCTCCTTTATTGTGGAAATGCTTGTCTTTGCCCGCTACCGAATGGAGGAGGCCAGGAAAAAGTTTTTCCCCACCGAGGATGACCTGAATCCCAATACCCGTTTCGTAGACAATGTTGTGGTGGCTGCCATTGCTGACAATGCCCGTTTTCAACGCCTGGTGGAAAATTATAAGATCAACTGGTCGGAAGAAACGGAAATGATCCGCAGGATATGGATGGATTTCCGTGAAAGCGAGGCGATGAAGCAATATCTCGCACAGGAAGAAAGCGGACTTAAAGCCGACCGTGAGATACTCAAAGTGCTCATCCGCGATTTTATGGCCCCCTCGGAGATGCTGCGCTTTTTCTTCGAAGAGAAAAATATTCATTGGGCCGACGATTTTGAGACGATGCTATCCCTGGTACTCAAAACGCTTAAAGAATTCAAGCCTGGCTCAGACGCTTTTCCTCCGGAGCTCATCCGCACGGGTAATGTGGAGGATGATATCAAAGAATTTGTCCAGCCCCTTTTCAGGAAAACCATCGCAAAAAGTGAGGATTACGGAAAGATGATCGCCGCCCAGGCTAAAAACTGGGAGTTCGACCGTATTGCCGTAATGGATGTTATCCTGATGAAAATGGCTATCTGCGAGCTGATCCATTTTCCTTCCGTTCCGATTAAGGTGACGATCAATGAGTATATTGAGATTTCCAAGCAATACAGTACACCCAAAAGCAGGGTCTTCATAAACGGAATGCTGGATAAACTGGTGGAGACCCTGAAGGTACAAAAGTTGATTGCCAAATCAGGACGGGGCCTGCTTGAGAATTAACACGATTTTGCATATCCGGGGGATTGTTAGGTGTATATTATCAGAAAGCCCGATTGTGTATCTTAGCCACCTGAAAAAACAATGATCTCAATAATGAAGTTTTTAACGCATAAACCCTTTTTCCTCATTGCCATTATAAGTTTTCTTGCGCTCTCAGTCGCCTGCAATCAGGGGCAGAAGGACAGGATCCCGGCGGATGTGGTGACCAATCCGGTTTCTGCTGAATCGGGTAAGGAAACAGAAGTGTTGCCCAGGATGGTTTTCGAAAAGGATGTGCACGATTTTGGACGGCTCATCCAGGGTGAGATGATCTCCTATTCGTTTCATTTTACCAATGAGGGAAAGTCCCCCCTGGTTATCGCAGATGTGAAGGCCAGCTGTGGGTGTACCATTGCTGACTTTCCCGGAGAGGCGGTGCCCCCCGGAGAAAAAGCCTATGTTACCGTCACATTTGATTCGAAAGGCCGTCGTGGCTTCCAGAGCAAACAGGTGACCGTGGTGGCCAACACAGTCCCCAATATGCATACCCTGAAGGTGACGGCAGATATTATCCGTCCGGAAGAATAATCTCTAAAAATGAATATGATGAACCCAATGATGTTATTGATGATGCCCCAGGAAGGTGGCCAGGGTGGATTTGGATCCTTTCTGCCCCTGTTGCTGGTTATCGTGGTGTTTTACTTCTTTTTTATCCGTCCCCAGATGAAAAAGAGCAAAGATCAGCGCAGGTTCCGTGAGGGACTGAAGAAAGGGGACAAGATCGTAACCTTAGGAGGGATACACGGAAAAATCCTGGAGGTGGCCGACACCACCCTCATTATCGAGGTTGAAGGTCAGAACAAACTCAAAATTGAGAAGTCTTCCGTGGCAATGGAGGCCGCTTCCAGCGGACAATTGGAACAACATAAATAGGCTATTTCGACCGGCAAGGGTCTGACTACCCCCTAATGAAAAAAATCGGGCTTACCGGCAACATCGGTTCCGGAAAAACTTTGGCTGCACAGCTGTTTCGAACCCTGGGCATTCCGGTATTCGAGGCGGATGCAGCCGGGCGCGCTGTGCTGGATGACGCCGATATCGTTGATAAACTCGTCCGGTTTTTTGGAAAGGGCATCCTTTCGGAAAGTGGCAATCCAGACCGTAAAAGCCTGGGAGAGATCGTCTTTGCAGATAAATCAGCCCTGAATTTTCTGAACGGCCTGATTCATCCCCGTGTAATGGAAGCCTGGGAAAACTGGTTAGGACAACAGCAGGGTGTTCCCTATGTGCTCCACGAAGCCGCCATCCTCTTTGAGAGCGGTTTCTTTCGCTATATGGATAAATGCATTGTGGTATCTGCTCCCAGAGCAACGCGTTTGACCAGGGTGATGGAACGCGATGGCGTTAGTGAAGCGCATTTCGACCTCCGTGCTTCCCGGCAATGGAATGAGTTGGAATTGATCAGTCGCAGCGATTTTATCATCGACAACAGCGGAGAACAGGCATTGGTTCCTCAGGTGCTGGAGATTCATCGTCAATTGTGTGCGTTCTCCTGAGCTAAGGTACAGGTATGCAGAGATACCGGGTAAAGCAACGGCTTCCCTTATCATACTAAGCTCTACTCTGAAAATTTCTTGATGAAGGATTACCGGTCTGTGTCGATAATCTCGTAAATCGTGATATCCTCCAGTTTTCCTTTGACCCGCCTGCGGTCAAGGAAGCGGAATTGAAACTGTCCCGGATAGGTCATCTTTTTAATGCTGTCCTCACTGATCAGCGCATTGGTTCCGTATTCTTTGGTGAGGCCCTCCAGGCGGGCAGCCAGGTTCACGGCATCGCTGATGACCGTACTTTCCATTCTTCCTTCTGTTCCCACGATGCCCAGCATCAGCCGGCCGGTATGTATCCCGATGCCTATGGTGATTTCAGGAAGACTGCTTTGTTTGTGCCGGAGGTTTAGCTTCTCCAGCGCCGGCTGCATCTCAATGGCTGCTTTTACCGCATCCTCAGGACTGGTAGGGAAAAGCGCCATAATGGCATCACCTATGTATTTGTCGATGAAGCCATTGTGCTTCCTGATCACCGGCTCCATCGCTCCCAGGTAAGCATTGATAAAGTCAAAGTTTTGCTTGGGACTCATCTGCTCGCTGAGGCTGGTAAAGGACCTTATGTCACTGAACAGAATGGTCATTTCCTTCTCTATCTGGTCGCCCAGACGTATATCCGTATAGTTTTCTTTGCCCAGGATATCGAGAAACTGCCTCGGAACAAAGCGAGAGTATGTTTCCGTTAAACTGCTGATGTTGTCGAAGTAATCCTTGATCCTGCGGCTCATCCTATTGTACCCTTCGGTCAACTGACCTACTTCATCGTTGGTCCTGACCAGGCTGTATTGTTCCAATTCTCCTTCCCCCGTCCTTTCCATACTTTGCAGCAGTTGTCTCACCGGATTGACTATATCTTCCGTATTCCACCGCACGAAAAAGATGATGTATATAAACGAGATGAGAATGCCGGTAAAAATGCCGATGAACATCAATATGCTGTCGATGGCATTTACATAGAAGAAGTTAGCCCTGAGCTCCGCTTTAGGGAGCTCAGAGAAAAGGGTCAGATATTTCCCGAAGAGTATACGGGCCTCATATTCATTGAACTCTTTGATTTGTAATTCATTGAAGGTAGTAAGGCTGAGGAAGAGATAAAAAATAACGATGCCCAGGGGGAGGAGGGTGGTCATTGCAGAGCTGATGACCATCCTGTTTCGGATGCGGAAAAACTGCTTCCTGCCTATGGTGCTGCGCAATTCTTCCGGACTGAATAAGTGTTCAATGTAGCGAAGGTGTACCCTGTGCTTGAGCCAGAAGAAAAGAAAAAGAATAACCAGCAGGGAGGCAACCAGGGAAATGTAGAAGAATTGCTCGAAGAGCTTTCTTTCCAGGCTGTTGTCTTCCGGTTTGACATTCAGAAAGACGAAAAGCATTAGGGCGTGGATGATCCCATAGGCCAGCATCAGGATAAGGGTATTGATGCGGGGACTGCGGAGCAGCTCCCGGCGGCAGTAGCTGCGCAGCCGGGGCGAAATGCGTTTGCCTTTTCGTTTTCTGCGAAAGAATATTTTGAATGGCAGGTTATACAGCAGTCCTGCCAGGAAAGCCAGCCCCAACAATCTGCGGATATTCTTCATTCCTGTACTGAACAGTCCTTCCGAATCATTTGTGCGGGTGGCACGCATTCCGGAACCAGATTCGCCGTCCTGACCCGTCTGCAAATGCAGCATTCCCATCTGGTAGGTAGTGTCTTTATGCAATAGACTGTCCTGGTCAAAAACAAGGCCTTCGCTGCGCATCCATTCCGGCCCGTGTTTGAGGGACAAAATACTTCCTACCGGCAAGACCAGCATAAAGTATAATGTAAAGACAAAGAGATATATCCTGAAGAAATAATATCCAGGTACGGTACGGGCCATAGCATAAATTTGCAGCTGGTGAAGGTACAAAAAAGTCGTATTTGGCTTTTTTCTATTTTTGATCCGCTAAATTTTCAGACGATGGAAAAAATGGATATTGGGATTGGATCAAGGGTGCGTCATCCTGAGTATGGCGACGGGGTGGTGATTCAGGTCTATGCAAATGCCTGGGAGATTACTTTTATGGAACACGGCACTCGCCGTATCCTGCGCAGTTTTGAGGGTCTTGAAGTATTGGATCTGGAAGAACCGGATACGGATATCATCTCCTATGCACAAGTGGAAAGAATGTTTCGGAAGGTAATGACTGAATACACCGACATCACTGAGGTGGTTCCCCTGGGAGACAAATGGATCAATGGTAAGCTTATCCTGGAACCCGGAAGAAGAGAGTTGCAAAGCAAGGAGATGCCCATCGATGTGTTCTTTCATAAGATTGTGATGATCCGGGATCGTGTCCGTGTAATGGAGCAGAAGATCAATGCCAGTGAACTCAGCGATGAGGATAAGGTCAATTTGCAACAATACATTTCCCGTATTTATGGCTCACTGACCTCCTTCAATATTCTTTTTGCGGAGAAGGAGCATCATTTCCGTGGGGGGAAATAGTTGTAGTCAGGGTTTTAGCCTCAGGCCCAGGAGGAAGTTTCTGCCCGGGGCGGAGATGCCGGAGCTGTAGGGCCGGTAATGTCGGTCAAAAATGTTTTCGATGCCGAAAGAGGCTTCAAGTCCTTCGGCCAGTTTCCATTGGGTTTTGATGTTCAGGGTGAACCACGAAGGACTGCCGTCGGGGGTGTACAGGTGTGATTTGCTCTGTTCTGAAGGCGCCAGATCCTCCCATCTTTTCCATCCGTTAAAGACTGTGTAGCATTCTGCTTTTCCCTGCGCACCAGACCATCCAAACCCAAGCTTTCCGTAAACCGGCGGCGTATGCCGCAATGGGGTGCGCCCTTCCAATTCATATCCGTCTATGTAGGTCACCGACTGGCTGATGAACCATTGTGGATTGATATTATAGTAGGTACTTAAACTGCCCCCCCAGATTCTTGCCCTGTCGCCATTCACCAATGCCTGTACTTTGCTCATCACACCGTCATATTCCAGGGAGTCCATCCCGTTGAACTGAAAATCCCTTCTCACCATCACATCTTCCACAAAGGTGTAAAACACTTCCGCTTCCACCTGCAAGCCCCCTTGCTGGAAATGTATGCCCGTTTCGAGGTTGTAGGCATATTCCGGCTTCAAATCGGGGTTGGGAACGATGACATTCCCTGGTTCTGAGTCGAAGATCTTTCCCACATCGTCCAGGTTGGGGGCCCGGAATCCGCTGCTCAGATTCACCCGCCAGCGCCATCGGGACAGAAAGGGATACACAAAGCCCAGGCTTCCATTCAGGGCGGAATGGGTGAAGAGTATTTCATCAAAGGGAAAGGGGTAGAAGCGATCATCGCTCAGGGTAGAGGCAAGGCTGACAACGGAATAGCGCAAACCCGCGTGGAAGAATGCCGGCAGAGAGGGGAGCCTGAATTTGCCTTGCGCATAGAGCGCGTATGTGTTGTATTTGTTCTCTCCATCCGGATAACGGCTGGCCGTTGGCGCTGCTTTTCTGCTGACCAGATTTCTTCGGCTTGCTTTGGAAGAAACATCGTTGTGATCGTATTCCATCCCATAGAAAAGCGTGACAGATTCTGACCACTTTTTGTGTGCATCCCATAGAAAATGATAAGTGTGGAGGCTTTCAGTTTGGGTGCGCAGCCAGTCATTCCGAAACTTCCTGTCATTCCGGCTCTCTTCCATCTTCTGCATTGCCACGATGATTTTTGATTCATCATAGAAAGAAGTGGCTGCTTTATGATTCAATGTGATCTGCTGCATTGTCCACAGTTGGGGTCCATAAAACCATTCAGCATTCACCGGCAGGCTGTCGCGAACCTCCGTGAGCCTGTCGTAGCGGGGGATATCGCTGCTGCCAGAGGCGGTAAGGGCATACTGGAGTTCCCAGGTATTGGAAAGGCGAAAACGGAGTTTTTGCTGCAGGTTCCATTGGTGGTAGCCGCTGGAGATTTGTTTTTCAGGTGCTTCATTCAGGACGATGCTGTCCCTCCCTTCTATTCTTTGTACAAAGAAAGGGCGCTTTCCAAAATCCGGATAATCTGAAGGGTAGTGGCGGCCTGCCTTGAGGTCGCCGCTCCTGAGATAGGTCAGGCTTGTCAGAGAGGCTACCTTCTTCCACCCCAGGTTGAAATGAAGATGATGACTTTGACTCTGATCAGCGGAAGCATAGCGGGTGTGCGCTTCCATTTTCAGCAGGGCTTTCTCATCATAAGCGAAGACAGGATTGCGAGTATGGAAGTCCATTACTCCACCCAGGGCATCGCTGCCGTATATCACGCTACCCGGACCGAAAATCACCTCGGTATTGTCAATGGAATACGGATCGATCAGGATCACATTTTGCAGGTTTCCGCTTCGGAAGATGGCATTGTTCATCCTCACCCCATCCACCACAATCAGAACCGCATTGGCAGAGAAGCCTCGGATCATTGGACTGCCACCGCCCAACTGGCTTCGCTGCACGAAGATGTCTCCGCTGCTTTCAAGCGCATCCGCCATCGTGGAAGGGTTTTGTAAGCGTATTTCCACCGGTCCCAGGCTGCTTATCCTGCCGGGTATTTCATCTCTGTTTTGTTCCCATTTATTAGCCGATACAACAAATTCACTGAGCTGTATCGTCCGTCTTTGCAATACGATCAAGCCATTTTCGGGGAGTGCTTCCCGAAGTATGTGAATGCTCACGTAGCTGGGGTGCTGAAAATGCAGTAGTGATCCCGGTGGGAAACCATCCAGCTTTGCTTTGCCCTTTTCATTGGTCAGGATGGAGGCTTGCCGCATTGGGTCATAGATGAGTACGCGTTCGACAGGGGCCCCATTCTCCGCATCGGTGACCAGGATGGTCTGCGCTGCCAGAGACTGGAGAAGCATCAGGAACAGCAAAAAAAGCATCCGGGTTACCATAAGCGCTTGCTTTGCGGCAAAGGTAGCGTTTTAGCTTGTCGGAGCTGGCAGGTTTGCCGGCCGGACGTTTTCTTCATAGCGGGGATCAGGATGCATAGGCATTTTCTCCATCCTGCTAACCTCCAGCCCCGGGAATCCAAACTCCTCAAACACTTTTCCTTTCAGGGCATAAATGCCTTGTCCGCGAAAAGGATTTTTCCGGAGGCTGGGAGGGAAATGAACACTGTCGAAGAAATTTCCTTCCGCATCCAGGAAGGCTGCAAAGTTCATTATCTCATTGTTGACAGTACGCACATATTTGATGGTCACCAGGTGGCCGAGCATTCTGACTTCTCTTCCCACGTAATCCTTCATCTGCCGGGCGGTGATGTCGCCTCTCCAGCGGATTTTCAGCATTTCGAAAGCCGGGATGCTGACGGCGAACCCAAACAGTGCGATCTCATCGTAGGCAGCTTCGATGGGGCTGTATTCCAGCTCGGGCAGTTTGAACTGGCGGAAGGGAGGGTGAAAGAGGGGAGGAGGGGTGGACGGTTTTTTTTCGGGATTGACCAGCATACAGGATTTCCACATCAGTGCCTGCCGCGATTCACCGGTAAACCGGAATGCATTGGCACGGATCAGCAACATCAGCTGTTCAGCTCCCGGCTGGAGGCGATGGATGAAATCCTCCAGGCTCTGGTAGTCGCCGTGGGCATCTTTTTCCGTCACTATACGCTTTGCCAGCCCGGACTCCAGTCCTTTGATATGGACAAAGCCCATCCATATTACTTTTCCGGAGATACGGCTGGTGTAACGGCTGTGGTTGACAGAAGGCAGTTCGATGATGGCTCCGTTGCGGCGGGCTTCATTCAGATAGACCCATACCGGGAAAAAGCCCCCGAAGTTGTTGATCACCGCCACCATAAACTCCAGGGGGTAATGAGCCTTCAGGTAGAGGCTTTGAAAACTCTCCACGGCATAGGAAGCCGAGTGGGCCTTTGAAAAGGAGTATCCGGCGAAGGATTCGATCTGTCGCCATACTTCTTTGGTGATTTCTTCCGGATAGCCTGCCTGGCGACAATTCTGAAAAAACTTGTCCACAATGCGCTGAAATTCTGTCCGTGAGCGGTATTTCCCACTCATCGCCCGGCGCAGCACATCGGCATCGGCCAGGTCGAGGCCGGCAAAGTGATGGCATACCTTCAGTACATCTTCCTGATAGACCATCACCCCGTAGGTTTCTTTGAGCTGTGCCTCCATCACCGGATGGATGTATTGGAAGTCGTTTGGATGATGAAAGCGCCGGATATATTCTTTCATCATTCCTGAGCGGGCCACCCCGGGCCGTATAATGGAGCTGGCCGCCACCAGGGTGATGTAGTCGCTGCATTCGAGCTTTTTGAGCAGTCCGCGCATCGCCGGACTTTCAATATAAAAGCATCCGTTGGTTTCGCCTGTGCGGAGTTGTTGCAGGGTTTTCGGGTCTTTCTTAAAGAGGTTCACCTGGTGCACATCTACATTGATTCCCCGGTTTTCAAGGATGATGTCTGCTGCTTCGCGGATATGGCCGATTCCCCGCTGGCTCAGAATGTCGAGTTTTTCAAAACCAATGTCTTCTGCCACATACATATCCCATTGGGTGGTGGGAAAGCCTTTGGGAGGAAGGTCGAGGGCGCTATAGGCATAAATAGGTTCTTCTGAGATAAGGACTCCTCCGGCGTGGATGCTGCGGATATTGGGGAAGTTGGCCATCTTCTTCCCGATGCGCAGCATTTCGCGGGTGATCGCATCCTGGTAACGAGGATTCAAAGGATCCTCCACCAGGCGGTCGATCTCGTTTTTGGGCAGGCCATACACTTTGCCCAGCTCCCGGAGGATGGATTTTCCTTTAAAGGTGGACATTGCACCCAGCAAAGCAGTATGTTCCCGTCCGTAGCGTCGGAAAATATACTGATGTACCTCATCGCGGTCTTTCCAGGAATAATCAATGTCAAAATCCGGGGGGCTGGATCTCTTGGGATTAATGAAGCGTTCGAAGTAAAGGTTAAGCTCAATAGGATCCACATCGGTGATCTTGAGGCAATAAGCCACCAGGCTGTTGGCACCGCTTCCCCTGCCGACGTGGTAGAAGCCCCGCGACATTGAATAGCGGATGATGTCCCAGGTAATCAGGAAGTAAGCGGAGAAACCCATTTTATCGATGATATGCAGCTCGTTTTTTATGCGATCGGCGGCCTCCTTGTTTTGACTTCCATAGCGATAACTTAGTCCGTCCGACACCAGCTTCTCCAGCAGCAGCCGGTCGTCGTAGCGGCTGCCGGTATAGCTTTCCTTGTTCTTTATCTTTTCGAAATCAAAGTGGTAATGGCATTCCTGCGACAGGAATGCGCTGTTCTTCAGTATGTCGGGAAAGCTTCGGAAACGTGAGATGATTTCCTGCTCCGGCAGGAGGTATTCATCTTCTCCGGCTACTTCTTCAGGGGGTAATTGACTGAGCAGTTTGTTGGTTCCGATGGCCCGCAGGTGGCGATGTAACTCCAGGTCGCTGCGCCCGGCAAAGCTGAAGCCCTGGTACACCACTGAATGTTTTATTTTCTCTCGTGCCGGGTGCGTCAGCAGGCGGTGGCTCCAGGAAGGCGGGACCGCCATAAATTCGTTGGCGGCCAGGTTCCGATCCGGAACCCGTTCGGGAGGGTAGAGCAGTAAGCAGTCGGGGAGCATCTCCGGGTTGGCTTGCAGGGCCGACCTCTCAATATTGTGGCGGCTGAGAAGGATGTGCAATTGCTTCAGGCCCTCCGGATTGCGGGCGATGCCGGTGAAGAGGTGGCACGCCCCGCTGTGGAAAGCGATGCCTGGAATAGCTTCAATCCCTTCCTTCTGGCAGGCACGGTAGAAGTCGAAGAAACCGCTGGTATTATTGATGTCCGTCAGCGCCAGTTTGCGGATTCCACGATCTGCCGCCGCTGCGGCCAGCTGCTCCGGCGATAGCGTCCCATACCGCAGGCTGTAATATGATTTTGCGTAGTAAAACATTTTCAGTGGTCAGTGTTCAGTGGTCAGTGTTCAGTGTTCAGTTGTCAGTGTTCAGCTTGCCTGCCGATAGGCAGGTGTTCAGTTGTCAGTGTTCAGTGGTTAGTGTTCAGTGTTCAGTTGTCAGTGTTCAGTGTTCAGTTGTCAGTGTTCAGTGGTTAGTGTTCAGTTGTCAGTGTTCAGTGGTTAGTGTTCAGTGTTCAGTTGTCAGTGTTCAGTGTTCAGTTGTCAGTGTTCAGTGGTTAGTGTTCAGTGTTCAGTGTTAAGTGGTTAGTGTTCAGTGGTTAGTGTTCAGTGGTTAGTGAACAGTGGTTAGTGTTCAGTGGTTAGTGTTTAGTGTTTAGTGTTTGTGTTCACTGATCACTGATCACTGTTCACTGTTCACTGTTCATTGATCACTGCCCACTGCCCACTGTTCACTGCCCACTGCCCACTGCCCACTGCCCACTGTTCACTGC
>CAZPYJ010000011.1:0-78667 GCA_964590645.1 uncultured Lentimicrobiaceae bacterium | reverse complement strand
CCACTGCCCACTGCCCACTGCCCACTGCCCACTGCCCACTGCCCACTGCCCACTGCCCACTGTTCAGTGATCACTGATCACTGATCACTGATCACTGTTCACTGCCCACCGCCACCGCCACCGCTGTCTGCACCGCGTCTTTTCCAAACCTCCGCCTGAGGTGATCCATCGCCTGGTACAGCCTGATCTGCTCAGGGGTGTCTTCAAACATCCGGATCTGTTGCAGGCCGTTTACCAGGTGGCTGAATCGCAGGCCGATCAGGCGCAGGCGCATCCTTCGCTGATAGAGTTGTTCGAAGAGGTGGTGGGCGATGGGTTTGAGGACGTGGTCGAAGGCGGTATAGGGAATGCGTTGCTGGCGGCTGTGCGTGTCGAAATTCGCATAACGAATCTTGACGCTCACGCAGGCGGTCAGTTTTTCTTCATTGCGGAGTTGGAAGGCGAGTTTTTCCGTCATCCTGCTCAGCACAGCCCGCAGTACTTCCATATCGCTGATATCTTCTGAGAAAGTGTTTTCCTTGCTGATCGACTTGCGGCTGCTGTAGGCAATGACCGGGCTGGGGTCTATGCCTTGTGCTTTCTTCCATATAATCAGGCCGTTCATACCCAGCACCCGTTCCATCATCTCAGGGGGGATGCCCTGAAGGTTCCCTATGGTGGCGATGCCCATCATCCGCAGGCGGTGGAAAGTTTTTTCGCCAACCATCGGGATTTTCCGGATGGACAGCGGGGAGAGAAAACCGGGGACGTAGTGTGGAACGACCTCCAGCTCCCCATTGGGCTTGGCTTCCCCCGTGGCGATCTTGGCTACGGTTTTGTTCACCGACAAGCCGAAGGAAATGGGAAGGCCGCTCTGATGCATAATCTCCTGCCGCAACTCCCGGGTCCACTTCAGACAACCGTGAAAACGATCCATCCCGCTGATATCCAGGTAGTGCTCGTCAATAGAGGCCTTCTCATATACCGGAGCTTTCTCCGCAATAATGGCGGTCACCAAATCCGATTGCCGGGAATACAACTCCATATCTCCCCGCAGAAAAATGGCATCAGGACAGAGATAGCGGGCCATTTTTGCCGGCATCGCAGAACGAACCCCATACATACGGGCTTCATAACTGCAACTGGCAACGACACCTCGATCCGACAAGCCCCCGATGATCACCGGACGTCCTTTCAGGCGCGAATCCCTCAGCCTTTCCACCGAAACAAAAAAGGTGTCCATATCCAGATGTACAATTTGTCGCTGCTCCATTTGTAAGATAAATTTGTTTTTTGATTAAAAATTAATCATTTTTGTGACGATAATATAATCATAATTCGGAATGACAGCACAAGTCTCTCATTTTTTTTCTTCCAACATTCGTTTGTTGCGCAAGCGTCGCCGGCTCACACAGGATGATGTGGCCCGCCGGCTGGATATGAAGCGTTCCACCCTGAGTGGTTATGAGAATGGGGTGGCACAGCCCGGAATGGAAGCCCTGGTAGCCTTCTCTTCCTTTTTCGGTGTCGCCATTGATACATTAATAAAGGTGGATCTTACCCTGCTGGGCATCCGCGAACTGGAACAGCTGGAGCGGGGATACGATGTGCACATCAGCGGTGCCCACCTGCGGGTGCTGGCCACCACTGTATCACCTGAGAATGAGGATAATATTGAGCTGGTTCCGGAAAAGGCCCAGGCTGGTTACCGCCAGGGCTTCGCCGATCCGGAATTCATCCGGGTGCTGCCTACCTTTCATCTGCCATTTCTTTCCAGAAATAAAAAATACCGCACTTTCCAGATCCGCGGTGATTCTATGCTGCCGGTGCCTGATGGCGCCTGGGTGACGGGTGCATACCTGGAAGACTGGCGGACGATCCGCGACAGGCACCCCTACATCGTGCTCACCCTGGATGATGGCATCCTCTTCAAAGTAGCGGAAAACCGTATTGATACGGATGGCTGCCTGGTGATGCACTCCCTGAACCCTGTCTATGAACCCTTTCAGCTTCCTGTGAAGGACATCCGGGAGGTATGGCAGTTTGTGCATTATATCAGCAATGAGATGCCCGAGCCCAGGCAAAAGAATGAAATGCTGAGCGCCAGTGTACAGGCCTTACAAAAAGAGGTGGGGGATATCAAATCCCGCTTGCTTAAACTGGATCTTTAGCTTCCGTTCCGCCGGACCTGGAAGCTTTGTGCCATTCCCATCATCCTTTTTTAAAGGTGCGGATCAGCAGGAAAGTCAGTCCGCCAATTACAATGCCGAAGAAAATCGGATCCAGTCCCCAGGGCAGAGCCTGGGGCAGTGCTGTGAGGGAAAGTGTCGTCGTCCCTCCCAGCAGCATCGACCAGAATGCAGCGGTTCTGGGCGGAGTGCGGTAGAACAGAAATCCAAGTACCGGGATGAAAAGTCCGGAAACCATAAAAGCATAAGAGTATAACATCAGCTCCAGCACATTCTGCATTTGGGAAGCCAGCAGGATGGCTGCACTGCCCAGCAAAAGGGTGACGATCTGGGAAACCCGCATCTGCGATTTTTGACTCACTTTACGACCTTCTGTCAGGCCGAAAATATCCGTAATAACATTTCCGGAGGCAGCCATAAGGCAGGAATCGGCGGTGGACATTATGGCCGAGAAATAGGCTGCCAGCAGCAATCCCATTACTCCGATAGGAAGTACGTTCCGCAGCAACAGGGGCAGGCCCAGCTCCGGATCCATCCCTGCGGCGCTGCTGTAGCCAACAGCTTCAAACAAACCCTGTTCGGCCCCAACCCGGGCAAACAATCCCAGCAAGACCCCCATAAAGGCCATTACCGGATATTCAAAAAGGCCGGCAAGATACCAGGCCCGTTTGGCCGTTTTCAGGTCGCGGCACGCATAAATCCTTTGATACAAGGTCATCCCGATAAACCAGATGGGCACAATCGTGATCACCCAGTTGATGGCCTGCACTGCGCTGATATTTCCTAAGGAGAGAAAGCGTTCAGGCAGCATTGTGCTCATTGCATCCCACCCCCCTATGGCCAGGTATCCCGCCGGAATGCCCACCAGACTCAACCCAAGGATAAGAATCGCCCATTGAAAGGTGTCGGTATAGATGACTGCTTTCAGGCCACCGAAAGTTGTGTAAACCACCGCGATAACCCCCATAATCAGCAAGCCTTCGCTTATACTGAGTACCGGGAATGTAGCCGTGGCAAGCTTGGCGCCCGCCAACAACTGGCTGCTGGTAAAGCCCAGGTAGCCTATCCCGGAGATCAGGCCTGCCAGCAAGGCCACGCGCTTGTCGTAGAAACTCCCCAACAACTGGGGAAAGGTGAGCATTTTTGCGAGCCGGGATTTGTCAAAGATTTTGGGAATAAGCAAGGTGGCGCTCAGCCAGGCTCCCATCAGCCCGGTAAAAAGCATCCAGGATCCGGATAAGCCCATCATAAAACCCAAACCGCCCAGACCGATCGAAAAACCACCCCCCACATCGGTAGCCACCACAGATAAGCCAATGTGAAGGCTGCCCATTTTTCGGTCACCCACATAATAAGCTTCGGTATCTTTATTCTTCCTGAAATAAAAAAATCCGATCCATAGAATAATGAGAAAATACAGACTCAGTACAATGATGTCGATGTAATGCATAACAGCTTTTTTTGCCTCACGCGATAAATTAGGAATTTTTTACGACTTGCTCCAAACGCTCCTGCGGTCAGGCCAATGACAGATGTTTGTATATTTGTTCAAACTTCCCCGATGAAGCCAGGCATATCCAGATTGTTATCCCTTCTGATTTTGAGTCTTGCGCTCTGGTCTTGTGAGGATCCACCTACACAAAGCTATCAGAATAACCTGAGGGTGAGTGGGGATATGCTGAGGGCACAGCAGTACTTCTGGGATGTCTTGATGCAGGTGGACAAGGCTGCCAGGGACAGCAGCCTGCAATTTCAAGGTCAGGCCCTCATCGATTCCGCCTTTTGTATTCAGTTCCCGAATGATGGCGGATTTAGCATTGATTATGGTGAAACAGATGTGCTCTGCCCGGATGGAAATCTCCGCCGTGGCCTGATTATCGCTGAATTATACACCCCCTACCTCGGTGATACCCTGGAAGCCCTCCTCCGCTTTGATGCCTATCATATCAATGGCCACCGCCTGGATGGGGTGATCAGGCTTACAGGTTATCTGGAAGACAGCAGCGGATTAAAACGGGTGAATATGGATGTGAAGGATGGCAGTGTCTTCGTCGGAAAGGATAAGATCATCTGGAATGAATCAAGCAGCCTTCGTTGGATGGCCGGAATGCAAACCCCTTTCGATATCCGGGATGACGAGTGCCTCCTTCTCAGCGGCTCTGTGTTTTCCGGAACGGCTACCAATCTGATTGGCTTTACAGCCCGGGTAGAAGAAGATATGCATTGGCGACGCAGCTGCCCTTATTTTGTTGCCGGAAGGATTTTTCTGTCTGTTCCGGCACTTGAATTTGAAGAAGGAACGATCGTATTTGGCGATGGAGAATGCGATGAGCGGATTTTACTCTGGTTCAATGGAAACGAAATCCCCTTTTTCCTGGATTGATCTTTCTGCGGAAATTTTGTTAAATATTTGTTATTTAGAGAATTCTTAAAACGACATATTGAGATTTTGTCAATATAGGCTTATATTTGCATCATACAACTCTGTCAGTTATGCGTAAAATTTCTCTGATTTTCCTGATCCCCGTGATCCTCTTTGTGTCTTGTGATGAAGAATCCCTTGACCTGCAAGCCAACATTGAAACAGCTTCTGAGTACGTACTCGGCCAGGAAGTGTTCTTTGATGTCTTTAATTATGTGGACAAAGCCCTGCGCGATTCTGTCCTGATGGCAAACGGATCATCGGTCATTGATGCTGCCCAGGCAACCTACAGTGCCGGCACCCTGACCCTTGATTTTGGCAACGGCGTGCAGTGCCCCGACGGAAAAACAAGGTCGGGTTCGATTTCGGCATTTATTGGAGGGGATTACTCCCAGGATACAGTATCCGCTGCAGTCCAGTTTTCCTCATATACCGTCGGTGCCAAAGGTATTTCCGGCTTAATGAACCTGGAGAAAGACTTTTCCACAGCCAACAAAGACCTGATGCTCCAGGTGATCGGTGGGCAGCTTTCCGAGGGCAGCGATACCACCCAGTGGGCCTGTGATTACACCCTGCGCTGGCTGGCAGGCGACACTACTTTTAATGAGGTGGGCGATGACATTTATGCCATTCTTGCAGGAGGAAGTGTGGACGGAACCGCATACAATGGCCAGTCGTTCGATGTTTCCGTAACCAGTGACCTGATTTTCGACCGCAGCTGCAAATGGATCGGCGAAGGCTTGCTGGACATCAGCCTCCCGGGTGCCGTGGTGGAAAATGGTGAAATTGACTTCGGGAACGGGGCTTGCGACGATAAAGTGACCTTCCTATTTGATGGCTCAAGCATCCCTTATTATATGAACTAATCTGCGAGGCATCTTGGCCGCCGCAGGGCTTTTCATCTTAAGTCATTTTGAAAATGAAGAAGATACTCCTTTCTCTCTCAGGAGTGGGGCTGTTGTTTGCCCTGGCTTCCTGTCTCAAAGATTATGATTTTGATAAAGTGAAGTTTGCCGACTGGAATCCTGAGATTGCAGCCCCCCTGGTTTCCAGTAAGCTGACAATGGCGGATGTGTTGGAAAACTCTGAAGGCTATCTGCTGGAAGATCCCCAGAGTGGGCAGATATATTTGGTTTACGAGAGCCAGGCTACCACAGGGGTATTGGAAGACTATCTGGTCATCCCGGATCAATTTCTCAATACAGAAGAGAATTTTTCAATGCCGCCCTTCCTTCCCGGAGATACTTTTATCCTGGCATATAGTCAGAATTATCCGATGAACCTGCCCGGGGGAGAGCGCCTGGATAGCCTCGAAATGCGGGGGCATTTTGATTTGCACATTACCTCCAATATCAACCATAGCGGGATCATTGAAGTGAAACTTCCTTTCTTCCGCTGCGATGGGAGCAGCCTGGAAATCATCCTGGATCATAATTATACCGGTACTTTGCCAGTCATCATCGACCACTCCATCGATTTGAATGGCTGTGTGCTTATTCCTCAAACCATCGACACCCTGAGCAATGTGCTGAATCCGGAGTACCGGCTCATCCTCTACGGTGATAGCAATGCAATGGCCAACCCTTATACCATTTCGATGAATGAAAGCCTGAGGGATGTTGAGTTTGTGAGGGCATTCGGTTATCTCAACTCCCGTCAGGAGTCGCTCAGCGATACCCTGATGATTGATGCCTTTAATGGTACTACTTTTGGCGGCATCGCCATCGACTCTGTCATTCTGAAGCTTGAAGTCAGGAACTCCTTCGGATTGCCAGTTCGCCTTATTCCCAATAATTTATGGGCCTATTCTGCCATCAATTTCCCTTATAAATTCAATATTGCCGATCTCCCCGATTTCTTCGAGATCCAGTCCCCTTCGATATCGCAGGTAGGCGAAGCTGCCATCTCCCATATTACGATACGAAGCGGAGACATTGCCACCGCCATCAATAATGCCCCCAATAAATTCTACTATGATTTCTCAGGAGCCCTGAACCCGGATGGTTCCACGGGTTCCAATTTCCTGCTTGATACCAGTCGTATTGATGTGGATGTGCAAATCGAGGTGCCACTTTCCGGAGCCATCTCCGAACTCATTCTGCAGGATACCGTGGATTTCGACCTGAGCAGCATCGAAGAGCTGGAGGCGGCCGGCTTCCGGGTCCATATCGAGAACACCTTCCCCTTCGAAGTCGCTTTCCAGGCATATCTCCTGGATACAAACGGAATCCTGCTGGATTCCCTCTTCAATGGTTATGACCTGATCATTGCCTCGGGCAGTGTCGGGCCTGCCCCCGATCTCAGGGTGCTTGCACCGGGCAGACAAACTACCGATATTCAATTCAGCGGAAACCGGATGGATCATCTTCTCCGCACAGAAAAGCTGATTCTGAAAGGGAGAATGCGCACGGCCAATGGCGAAAGGGTCCGTATTTACGGAGATGCCGCCCTGCAGGTCCAAATCGGGGCCAATGCCAAACTCAATGTGTCCCTTAACTAAAGGAGAACTGCGATGAAACGACTGATATATAGCATTTTTATCTTTCTCTTTATTTCCGTGTCCGCCTTCTCTCAGGGTACTTACCTTTCTCATCATATGGACTGGCTCCCCCAGTCTTTGAACCAGAATCCCGCCCTCCGACCCGAGTTTAAGGGCTATTTCGGCTTTCCCGCATTCTCTTCTTTCTACACAGAATACAGCCACAACCTTGCTTTTGAAGATGTTTTCCAAAGGGTGGATGGCGACAGCCTGCTGCTGGATGTGGGCTATATGATTGGCAATATGCAGAAGCACAATTTCCTGGAGCTTGGGGTGGACGAAGTCATTTTTGACCTGGGATTTTCTGTGAGAAAGGATCTGTTTCTGCGCTTTTCGCTGACCGAGAAGGTCAGAACCCGCTTTGCCTATCCAAAGGAAATGATCTCCTTTTTATGGCAAGGGAATGGGGCCTTTCTGGGCGAGACGGTAGATATGAGTGCCCTTGGCGTGGAGCTGATGTCGTACAGCGCTTTCTCGGCAGGTGCAAGTTATCCCATCAATGACAAGATTGTGGCGGGAATCAACCTGAAGTATCTGCTGGGCCGCGGGCACGCTTCCGCCCTGGCTACCCGCTTTGAGATATTCACCGATCCGAATACCTACGATATCCAACTGGAGAGCGAACTGGAAATCCTTACGGCTGGAGCCGATGTGCAAATACGCGATCCTTTCGATGTGGATTATGATTTTGAGATATTCGGCAAGGATAATCAGGGCTTTGCCATCGACCTGGGCGCTACCTATCAGCTGGATAGTTCCTTCCGTTTCTCCGCAGGAATCCTGGACCTGGGTTTCATCGATTGGAAGACCAATGCCCGCCGCCACCATATCGAAGACGGCAACTATACTTTCAGTGGCCTGGAGCTGGATGATCTTTTTGGCGATAACGATGCCGCTTTTGAGGATCAGCTGGATGAACTGGTGGATACCCTTGAATCTATCTTCGATATTCAGGATGAAGACAAGGAGTACCGCCGCAATCTTAGCTCGCGACTGTATCTAAGCGGGGAATATGCATTGAGTGAGCGTCACAAATTGGGTTTGCTGATGCGTGCCGACCGCTTCAACGAGCGCTGGTATCCCAGTGCCAGCCTTTCCTATCACCACCGTTTCGGCAAGGTGCTGAGCTTGTCTGCCAATTATACCTACCGCAACTATTCCTTCAACAACCTGGGGGTGGGAATGAGCGTCAAGGCCGGACCTTTTCAGTTTTACCTGCTCAACGACAACCTTCCTGTCCTTTTTATGCCCGACAAGCTGCGCTTCCTGAACCTGCAGACTGGTATTAATTTCCGCTTCGGGGAATATGGGGTTAAGCGTGAAAAAGCCCCTAAGGCGCCAAAGGAAGAGAAGGTGAAGAAGGAGAAGACCAGAAGGTCAGCGGATTCAGAAGATCAGTAGGTCAGTAGGTCAGAAGGTCAGAAGGTCATTAGATCATTAGGTCAGTAGATCAATAGATCAGTAGATCAGTAGGTCAGTAGATCAGTAGGTCAGTAGGTCAGAAGGTCAGAAGGTCAGTAGGTCAGAAGGTCAGAAGGTCAGAAGGTCAGAAGGTCAGAAGGTCAGTAGGTCAGAAGACTCCGCTGTGCTTAGCGTCATCGCTACGCACGATACAGAGCACAGGATGCAGCCTGCGATGAAGGGATGCGTTTTGGCACTTAAAGCCAGGGATGTAAAAGTCCGTAGCGTGGACGATTTCCTGCCGACAGGTATGGCTACGGACAGCGAGGGATAGGGATAGGGATAGGGGAAGGAGGAATGATTATGGTTGAGGGAATGATGGGCGTGAGTTCAAATCTCAAAAACCCCGTGGGGTCACCTTTGCTTAGCATCCTTTTATAGGCATTGACAGACGGAAATGTCCCGTACAAGCTTAGATTGTCCGCACCCGGGACAAAATACAGCTTTGCAATTATTGGCAAAAATTTATACTAATCAGATTATCAGCGTTTTGGATGTCTGTGCCAAAGTCTGGCACAGGCATTGACAAAGGTTTGGCATCAACACAAACACTAACCCTAAAAAACACAAAACAATGAAAAAGAATCTGATCGTTTTTGCCAGCCTCCTCGCTGCTTTCTTCCTCGGAAACAATGTAATGGCCACTGTGGTTGTCACCGCTTCCGCTACCGGAACCGCCACCGCTACCGCCCGGATCGTGCAGCCCCTGGAAATCGTAAAACAGGCTGACCTGGCCTTCGGGAACATTGCTGCCGGCATCGCCGACGGAAGTGTAAGCATCGCCCTCGACGGAAGCCGTTCCGGTATGGGTGGCGTTACCCTGATCGCTGCCGGCAATGTAAACAGTGCCGCCAGCTTCGACATCCAGGGTTATCCCGGTGCTTCTTTCACCATCGATCTGCCGAGCTCCATCGACATTGAGTCTGGCAACGATGAAATGGAAGTGGATAACTTCGTCAGCAGCCTGGGCGCTACCAACAGCCTGAGCAACCAGGGAACTGCTACCCTGGTGGTAGGTGCCACCCTGAACGTGGAAGCCAACCAGGCTCCCGGCCTCTACAGCGGTACCTTCGATGTGGTTGTTGCCTACAACTAAGATCAAAGAGCTCCTCAGAAATTTTAAAGCCACCTTGCGGGGTGGCTTTTTTTTTATTCCGAAGGAATGGTGATATACTCGGCTTAGCTTAGACTTTTTCGATTACCATCGCGATGCCCTGTCCCACGCCGATGCACATCGTGCACAGCGCCTTGCCTGACTGGCTTTGCTGCAATTGGTGGGTAGCGGTGGTCAGCAGGCGGGCGCCGCTCATTCCCAGCGGATGGCCCAGGGCAATGGCGCCTCCCCAGGGGTTGATGCGGGGATCGTCATCCGCCAGACCCAGTGCCCGGGTGCAGCCCAATGCCTGGGCAGCGAAGGCTTCGTTCAGCTCAATGATATCCATATCGGCCAACGTCAATCCAAGGCGTGCCAGGAGCTTTTGCGTAGCAGGAACAGGACCCATTCCCATAATCCGTGGAGGGACTCCGGTCGCCTGCATCCCCAATATCCTGGCAAGAGGTTTCAATCCGTATTCCCTGACAGCCTTCTCCGAAGCAATGATCAAAGCGGCTGCACCGTCATTAATACCGGACGCATTGCCGGCTGTGACACTGCCCTCCGGACCTACCACTGCTTTCAGGCCTGACAGTTTCTCCAGACTGGTTAATCTGGGATGCTCATCGCTTGAAACAACAAGAGGATCCGCCTTGCGCTGCGGAATGGAAACAGGAACGATCTCCTGCGCCAGCCATCCTTCTTTCTGTGCCTGGTCTGCTTTCAGCTGGCTCCATAATGCGAATGCATCCTGATCTTCGCGTGAGATGCCATATTCCTTTGCAATGTTTTCCGCCGTCTGGATCATCGATTCTGTGCCGTAAAGCTGATCCATTAACTTGTTTACAAAGCGCCATCCTATCGTTGTGTCGAACAATTCCGGTGCCCGGCCGAATGCTGTGGTGGATTTCCCCATCACAAAGGGAGCCCTCGACATACTTTCCACCCCTCCGGCGATAATCAGCTCCCCTTCTCCGGCGCGGATGGCTCTGAAAGCCGATCCTATCGCTTCCATCCCTGAACCGCATAGCCTGTTCACAGTTACCCCCGGCACCGTGGCAGGATAAGCCGCCAGCAGCAGGCTCATCCTGCCAATATTGCGGTTGTCTTCCCCCGCCTGGTTGGCACATCCCAGGATCACGTCATCTATTTCTTCAGCCGGTATTTCCGGATTACGATTCAGCAATTCCCTGAGCGGGATGGCCGCCAGGTCGTCTGTTCTGATCGAAGACAAGGAGCCGGCGTACTTGCCCACCGGCGTGCGTATGGCATCACAAATAAATACTTCTTGCATTTTCTCGCTTTTTATTCATCCTCATTCAGTGCCAGGATTTTCGGTTTGATCCGCAAAAATCCGTTGTACAGGCCCTGCGACAGGCGGTCCACTTCCTTTTGAGTCATAGGGGTAGAGAACATACAGGCGCAGGTGTTGATCAATATCAACTGTTCCTCCAGGAAGAGATAATCGAGCAATTCCTGGATCACGGCCAGTCTTTCTTTCGACCGGTAGGCTTCCCGGTATGTCCTGGGCGCTTCCTCCCTCAGGTGGATACGGAACATTGATCCGGCTCCCGTCAGGGAGACAGGCAGGTCGGCCAGTTTGATGGCCTCCTCAATCTGGAGGATGGCCTTATGGGTCAACCGGTTTAACCGGCTGACCGCATCCTGGTCGAATTGCTGCATTGCTACTAAACCGGCTGTCAGTGTGATTGGGTTGGCTGAGAATGTGCCGGAGTGCGGGAACAGTATCTTGTTGGCCGAAGGATCCAATACCCGCATCACATCGGCCCTCCCTGTGACGGCTCCTACGGGGAAGCCCCCGCCTATGATTTTGCCCAGGGCGGTCAAATCCGGTTTAATGGAGTAATCCTGCTGTGCCCCCCCGTATTCGATGCGGAAGGTGACCACCTCATCGAAAATAAGCAGGGCTCCGTTTCTTCTCGTCCATTGGTAGAGCGCTTCCACAAATTCCTTTGAACCGGGAACCAGGCCCACACGGTGGGGTACCGGATCGATAAGCACCGCAGCGATTTCGGAGGCCTGAGCATCCAGAATGGCAAGGGTGCGCTCTATGTCATTGTAGGGAAAAATGATCACATCCTCCAGAACCCCTTTAGGGGTACCGTGGGCCAGGGGCACGCTGTTGGGCTTGTCCAGGTCTCCCCAGTTTGTGGGATTGGCTACCTGGCTGACTTCTGCAAAATCGTAGGTTCCGTGATAGGCGCCCTCTGCTTTGGCAATTTTGGGGCGGCCGGTAAATGCCCTGGAAGCTTTGATCATTGCCATAACGGCTTCAGTACCGCTGTTCACAAAGCGGATCATCTCAAATCCTTCCGCCCGGCTGATCAGGTGTTCGGCAAAACGTACCTCCACCTCTGTGGCCAGGGTGAAAGCCGTTCCTTTCCTGAGTTGTTCCACCACCGCTTCAAGGATGGGTTCGTAGGCGTGTCCGTGGATCAGGGCTGCCATATTGTTGGCGAAATCGATGTACTCCTTTCCATCGATATCCTGCACATAACAAGCCTTTGCCTGTTTTACATAATGCGGGTAGGGCCTGCGAAAAACGGTGTTCCGGCTGACCCCTCCCGGGATGACTTTCACCGCTTTGCGGTAAAGGTCCTGGCTTGATTGCGTTGACATAAATGCGCTTGCTTATGCAGTGTGTTACTTTGTTTGTATGATCGGTGCTTCTGTTTTTTCCTGCAGGTAGTCCATAGTAATCCCGGGAGCGAGTTCCCTCACTTCCAGTCCTCTTTCTGTGATATCAATAATGGCAAGATTGGTGTAAATGCGGTTCACCACTTCCTTGCCGGTAAGGGGAAAACTGCATTCATTCACAATCTTGAATTGATCGTCCTTGGTATTATGCTCGGTGATGACCCACACGTTTTTGACGCCGGCCACCAGGTCCATCGCACCGCCTACGGCCGGGATGGCGCCGGGTTTTCCGGTGGACCAGTTGGCCAGATCTCCTTTTTTGCTGATCTGCAGGGCGCCCAGCACGGAAATGTCGATGTGTCCGCCCCGGATCATTGCAAAGCTATCTGCGTGATGGAAGTAGCAGGCTCCGGGAATGGCCGTAACTTGTTTTTTTCCGGCATTGATCAGCTCCGGGTCTTCCTGTCCCGCCTCCGGGGCCGGCCCCATCCCCAATAAGCCGTTTTCGGTATGGTAGATCACTTCCCGGCCTTCCGGGACAAAGCCGGCGACCATTTCCGGAATCCCGATGCCCAGGTTCACATAGGCCCCGTCGGGGATATCCTGCGCTACCTTCATCGCCATTTCTTCACGGCTCCAGCCCGTTTTTTCTTTTGTTACCACGGGTACCTCCTTCCTTCTGCTACCAGTGTTGATTCGTGTGCGGGATTACTTACCGCTACCACCCTTTGCACAAAGACACCGGGGGTCACTACCTGTTCCGGATCAATGCCACCCAGCGCAACGATCTTCTGAACCTGCACTATGCTTGTTTTGGCCCCCATACACATAATGGGGCCGAAGTTGCGGGCGGTTTTATTGTAAATGAGATTGCCATAGCGGTCGGCCTGGTAAGCCTTCACCAGAGCGAAATCTGCCCGAATGGCCTTTTCCATCACATAGGTCTTTCCATCAAATTCCTTCAGCTCTTTGCCTTCTGCCAGCGGAGTACCTACCGAGGAGCGGGTGTAGAAAGCCGGAATCCCCGACCCTGCAGCCCGTATCCGTTCTGCAAGCGTACCCTGCGGTACCAGCTCCAGTTCAATTTCCCCTTTGTTATAAAGTTCGGGGAAAACCGTGGAGTTGGCTGTACGGGGAAAGGAGCAGATCATTTTCCGTACCCGTTTATGTTCGATCAGGGCCGCCAGGCCCACATTTCCGCTGCCGGTATTGTTGCTGACGATGGTCAGGTTGCCGGCTCCCTGGTCGATCAGGGCGTGGATAAGTTCAATGGGGCTCCCGGCTTCCCCGAAGCCGCTGATCATTATCGTCGCGCCATCAAAAATATCCGCCACCGCTTCCGCCGCCGATGCCTTTATTTTCTGGATCATCTCAAAAAAGGATTAATAGGATTCACTTTGCATCAACCTCGCTTCCAAAGCCTTTTCAAGGTTCTCTTCAATGGTCTTCAGTTCGTCCTCATAAAAATGCTTGTCCCCTTCGTAAGGAAGCAGCTTTTCAATGGTATTTTCCTGCGCATCGAACTTCGCCAGATAAACCTGGTCCAGCCATTCCATATTCCTGCCTTCGTTGAATTTGAGGACAAAGACCTTCTCGCCATTAATGACGGTGGTTCCCATCAGCGAGACTTTCCCTGCAGAGGAGGTCATCGTGATGTAGCGGGAAGGCCTGTTAACCGATGCCAGCGTGCGGTACACCTTATTAAACACCTGGTTGATGTCGGCGAGTGGAGCGGTGAAATAGTGGTGTTCTCCGGTGGGCCTTGCGCAATACATTGAATGGAAACCAATCCCCAGCATTGCCAGGATATTGCCGAGATCGATCCAGTTTTGGGCCGAACGCTCCACGTCTATGCTGCCATCCTCCTTATTGAACAAGCTGATATGGCGCATAATCGGGCTCTGGCTTTTCAGGGTGACGCCATAAGCTTTCAGGCGTTTCACCGCGGCAATGGTGGCTGGGTTGAGTAATTCACGGGGGGTGGAGAAATGCGACATAAGGATGAGCTGCACACCGTGATCCACCAGTTTCTGAAAGAGCTGGAGCATTTTTTCGTATTTCCGGGTCAGGATCATTTCAGGATGGAAAGTCAGTACGCGGGTGCCCAGGCGGATGGTCTTGATGTGCATCAGGGCCGGATCTTCGAGGACAGGCAGGGCATATTTTTCCATCCTTTCATAGGTGATATAACCGGCATCGCCTCCCGTGATCAGCATATCAGTTACTTCTTTATGCTGGCGCAGATAATCGTGAATGGGTTCAATCTCCTGCTGGACGAACATATCTTCATCCCCTCTGACTTGCGCGTGCCGGAAGCAATAGGTGCAGAATGCAAAGCAATCCTGGGTGGATTTGTCGAAGATGAGCTGGCAGGGCGGATATTTGTGTTGTGATCCTTCCAGGAAGTCCATACTGCCTTCCTCATTCACATACCAGGGTTTATTGAGCAGCTGTTTGCCATCGTGGGGGTTGGTGAACCGTTTAATATAAGCATTGATAATGCCTTCCTTCTCTTCTTCCGAGCCTGCATTCAGATAATCATTCACAGTGTCAGGCAGGATCATTCCCGGCTGGGGGAACACCAACTGGAAGAGAGAATCCTTTTCAAACGCATTCCAATTGATGGCATTCAGTACGTGCCGGGTAGCCATAAAGCGGTATATCCGGATAAAGAGCTCGCGCTCCTCCATATTCCCGATCTCAATGCCGTGGCTTTTCAGGATCTGGTTGATTTCTCTCAGCCCTTCAATGCCTTTGTATTTGGCTTTGTCGGTAAACATATTCCTGGATGTGTCCAACAATCCGGAAGTTGCCGGGTAAGCTGCGTGCAGTCGATGGATCAATCCTGCCGGAAGGAGGTTTTCAGTGAGGATGATTTCCTGTGTTTCCGGGGCGTAGGTGTTTTCTTCAAAAATTTTTCCAATAAGCGTGTTCATAAAAGTGGTTTATGTGTTTGATGATTTTAACGGAGATCAAAGGCTTGAGAAATTTACCACCCAAAGCAGCTGTGCATTATCATTGCTGGTATTTTCAAACAGATGCTCCTGATTTGAGATAAAATAGAAGCTGTCGCCCTGGTTCAGGAAGAAGCTGCTTATTCCCAGTTGAACCTTGAAACTGCCTTTCAGGACGAAGCAGAACTCCTGATTGGGGTTTTTGGGCGTCATTATTCCTTTGGAGTTTCCTTTTGCTTTAAACTCCAGGAGAAAGGGATCCATCATTTTTTGCGGATCGTGGTGAGAAAGGATGTAGAGCGATGTCCCTGAGTTATTCTTCTTGGCGAACCTTCTTTCTCCCATTGCGAGGACGGGCGTTTCCATAAACGTCGCTTGCTCTCCGATGAGCAGTCCGACCGAAGTATCCAGTGCTTCGGCGATTTTTTTCAGGGTCAGGATGGAGGGGAAGGCTTTCGCCCGCTCGATCTGTGAGATCAGGCTGGCGGTCACGCCCACGGCTTTTGCCAGATCATTCATCGGAATGTTCAGGCTTTCCCTGCGTTTTCTGATTCTTTCTCCCATTCGGTTCATCGCTGCAAATTTAAATTTAGTTTGATATATTAAGTAGGATTTAATTTCAGTGATCAGTGATCGGTGATCAGTGATCAGTGATCAGTGATCAGTGTTCAGTGTTCAGTGTTCAGTGTTCAGTGGAAGTGATAGGGAGAGGAGAAGGAGAGCAAGTCCCCCGCTGTGCGTAGCCATACCTGTCGGCAGGAAATCATCCTCGCTACGCACGATACAAAGCCTAGGCTCCAGCCCAGGATGAAGGGATGTGTTTTGGTGCTTAAAGCCAGGGATGTAAAAGTCCGTAGCGTGGACGCTACGGACAGCGAGGATGTGTTTTGGTGCTTAAAGCCAGGGATTTGCAAGTCCGTAGTGTGGGCCAGCAGGATCAGAAGGCCAGTAGATCAGAAGGTCAGTAGATCAATAGGTCAGTAGATCAGTAGATCAGTAGATCATTAGATCATTAGGTCAGTAGATCATTAGGTCAGTAGATCAGTAGGTCATTAGGTCATTAGGTCGTAGGTCATTAGGTCAGAAGACTTGCAGATTGGTATTTTGCAGCCCCGCTGTGCGTAGCGTCCTCGCTACGCACGATACAAAGCGTAGGCTCCAGCCTAGGATGAAGGGATGTGTTTTGGTGCTTAAAGCCAGGGATATTCAGGTCCGTAGCGAGAACCAGCAAGATCAGAAGGCCATTAGGTCATTAGGTCAGTAGATCATTAGGTCAGTAGATCATTAGGTCAGTAGATCAGTAGATCAGTAGATCAGTAGGTCATTAGGTCAGAAGACTTGCAGAATGGTATTTTGGCAGCTACGCACAGCGAGGGGAGAAGGAGAAGGTTCGTGAGACTGCGCATCTGGGAGCCCAGCGGGCGATCCGGATGCGCTAAGTCGAACAATCCCGATGAGCGGGAGCGAAATCGGGAAGAAGGAGAAGGAATGACGACTTTACCTATGGGAAGCGAAACGTGCTAATCTATTCGGTCAATGATCATTGATCGTTGGTCCACGGTCTCTGACACATTGGATGTTGAAAATTGAACATTACCGCGCTTCATATACAAGAGATTGCAAATTAGAGCTTTCATTTGCGTTGGCTATATTTGTTTTTTTTGTAATTTTCCGCCTCTGCTAACCAACCACCACTTCTATGCGTCGGATTTTCCTGTTTCTCCTTTCTGCCTGTATTGGTTTTTCCATTCAAGCCCAGAGTACTGCATTAAGTTGTAAAGTATTGTTGCAAGGCGCCTATGCCGGCAATGCCCAGATGGGCACTGCCTTGAACACCAACCAGCACCTTCCCCTTCTTCAACCCTTCATTTCGGGAATCTGGCAATACAACGGCACCGAGTCCTTAGTTGCTATCCCCACTGGTATGGTGGATTGGGTGCTGTTGGAATTGCGCAGCACCCCCGATACGGCCATTGCCCGAAAAGCTGCGGTCTTGTATTCTGATGGCACAGTAAAAGATGTGAATGGCAACAGCCTTATGACATTCGCTGTGCCAGCCGGCAATTATTATGTCGCAGTACTTCATCGCAACCATCTCACTGCGATGAGCGCACAACAACTCAGCCTCCCTGCATCCGGTCCTGTTGATTTTACAGACACCAGTTTTGCCGGGTATGGGCATTGTCAGATCCGGCTGGCGGGTGATGTGATGGGATTGATCGGTGGCGATATAAACCAGGACAGGGTTTTGAAGTACAGTGGGGCAGGCAACGACCGAAGCATCATTCTTCAGCGCATCCTTTCAGAGGTAGGAGGCACCGCCATCAATGCTACTGCAACGGGATATTTTGTGGAAGACCTTCGGATGGACGGCGTGGTTAAATATACCGGTGCTCAAAATGACCCATCCCTGATCATTCAGAATATCATTGCCTTAACGGCTACCACTGCGATCAATGCTGTTTTTTCGGGCCCTGTGCCGCACGCTGTGTATGCGCCTTATTCCTGCTTTCCTCCTCCCGATCCCGCCTTTGCCGGGCCGGACAGCCTGAATATTCCAGACACCAGCATAAGCCTGAAGGCCAAACAGCCTGTGAACGGAACAGGTACCTGGTCTGTTTTTTCTGGGATTGGTGGTAGCTTCGCTGATTCCTCGGTTCATAATACCCTGTTCACGGGTCAGTACGGCACCCTTTATACTCTGGTCTGGACCGTAAGCAACCTATGTGGCAGTAACAGTGATACCGTGAATATTTCATTTATTTGTTTACCGCTGCCCGACCAGGCCAATGCCGGCCCGGATGTACTGAATATCGCGGATAGCATTGTTCAGTTACAGGCCAACCAGCCGGTGAACGGCAGTGGGTTGTGGACGGTGATCAGTGGGCAGGGAGGAAGCTTCGCGGATAGCACCAATCCTGCCACCAACTTTACAGGACTTCCAGACGAGCTTTATGCTTTGGTATGGACGATTTCCACCCTTTGCGGTAGCAGCAGTGATACGGTAAGTATTGGCTTTTCCTGCTTCCTTCAGCCCGACCAGGCCCATGCAGGCCCATATTCCACGCCATGCCAATATACGGTTGAATTATTGGATGATTACGGGGATGGATGGAATGGAGGGTTATTGTCGGTTATGGTAAACGGGGTGACAGTCCTACAGAATATCACGCTGAATAGCGGTTATGGACCGGCAAGCTATAGCTTCACCGTGAATACAGGAGATGTGATTACTACCACGTATTCTCCGGGTTCCTGGTCGTATGAGAATTATTACCACGTGAAAAACGCGGCAGGCGTGATTGTTTTTTCTTCCGGTTTGAGTGGTGCGGTGCCCCAGAGCGGCCAGGTAGCAGCGGCAACATGTCCCGGAGCCTTCTACCCGGATGTTACTGGTGATAGCATCCAACTCGAGGGCAACATCCCGGTGACCGGGCAGGGAAGCTGGAGCATAATAGCTGGAACAGGAGGTAGCTTCTCAGATTCCACGAGTGCAACGAGTATATTCTATGGACAGTCAGCTGAGGTTTATACGCTAGTCTGGACGATTTCCACCATTTGCGGTAGCAGCAGCGATACAGTGAATATTACCTTTCTCTGCTTTCCCCAACCCGATCAGGCCAATGCCGGGCCGGATAGCCTGGAGATAGTTGGGGATAGTGTGCAGCTTTATGCGAATGCGCCTTCAGTGGGCAGTGGTCAGTGGTCAGTGGTCAGTGGCAGTGGGGCAATGTTCAGTGATTCAACAATTGCGGACACGTGGTTTTATGGAGTATCTAGTGCTAACTATACTTTGGTTTGGACCATCACTAACCAGTGCGGCAGCACACGTGATACCGTGAACATCAGCTTTGCTGACACGAGTGCCCTCACTTGCGGTGGCATCCTCACCGACCCCCGCGACGGCCAGCAATACCCCACCGTGCAAATAGGCACCCAATGCTGGATGGCGAAGAACCTGAATGTGGGCACAATGGTGAATGGCAGTTCTAACCAAACGAATAATTCCACGATAGAAAAATACTGTTACAACAATGATGTAAACAACTGCAATACATACGGTGGGCTTTACCAATGGGATGAAGCAATGGGTTATACCACCACAGCAGGCACCCAGGGTATTTGCCCTACGGGCTGGCACCTGCCCACGGATGCGGAATGGTGTACGCTAACGACTTTCCTTGACCCCACGGTGAACTGCAATACCTGGGGATATAGCGGCACCGATGCCGGAGGAAAGATGAAGGAAACGGGCACTACACATTGGGATTCACCCAATACCGGGGCCACCAACAGCAGTGGCTTCACGGCGCTCGGTGCCGGCTACCGCAACGGCAATGGCAATTTCAACGGTCTCAGGTACTACGCCTACTTCTGGTCGTCCTCCGAGTTTTCCTCTTCAAACGGGATCTACCGGACCCTGGGCTATGGCCTCGCCAGTGTACTCCGGAGCTACTCCTACAAGTCATACGGTTTTTCGGTTCGTTGCCTGAGGGACAGTGTCCCTCCCTGCACCCCCCAGCCCGACCAGGCCAATGCCGGGCCGGATAGCCTGGAGATAGTTGGGGATAGTGTGCAGCTTTATGCGAATGCGCCTTCAGTGGGCAGTGGTCAGTGGTCAGTGGTCAGTGGCAGTGGGGCAATGTTCAGTGATTCAACAATTGCGGACACGTGGTTTTATGGAGTATCTAGTGCTAACTATACTTTGGTTTGGACCATCACTAACCAGTGCGGCAGCACACGTGATACCGTGAACATCAGCTTTGCTGACACGAGTGCCCTCACTTGCGGTGGCATCCTCACCGACCCCCGCGACGGCCAGCAATACCCCACCGTGCAAATAGGCACCCAATGCTGGATGGCGAAGAACCTGAATGTGGGCACAATGGTGAATGGCAGTTCTAACCAAACGAATAATTCCACGATAGAAAAATACTGTTACAACAATGATGTAAACAACTGCAATACATACGGTGGGCTTTACCAATGGGATGAAGCAATGGGTTATACCACCACAGCAGGCACCCAGGGTATTTGCCCTACGGGCTGGCACCTGCCCACGGATGCGGAATGGTGTACGCTAACGACTTTCCTTGACCCCACGGTGAATTGCAATGCCTGGGGATGGAGCGGAACAAATGCTGGCGGCAAGATGAAGGCGACGGGGTTTGATCACTGGTATTCACCCAATACCGGGGCCACCAACAGCAGCGGCTTCACGGCGCTCGGTGCCGGCTACCGCGACGCCAATGGCAATTTCAACGGTCTCAGGTACTACGCCTCCTTCTGGTCGTCCTCCGAGTATTCCTCTACGCACGGGATCCTCCGGGGCCTGAACTATGACCTCGCCAGTGTAGGCCGGTACTACGCCTACAAGGCACGCGGTTTCTCGGTTCGTTGCCTAAGGAATAATTGATTATTTGACATTCCGCCGGTAGGCGGACAAGGTTTGACTATTTGATAATCCGCCGCTCCCTGAGCGCAGTCGAAGGGGGAGGCGGATCGAATTTTTTTGAAATGGCGATATATGACCAGCTACCGGTGTCCAATGCATCGCAGTGAAAATACTCACCATCAGCCTGAACAAATTCTTTAAAATACGGTCAGTGAGTGTAATGAAATATTAATTTTTTATGGATTTCTGCAGCTACGCTGACAACAAATCCTCCACCTGGATTCTGGTAGTAATCAATGCAAAACTAAAATAGCATTGATGCATTAATCCGTGGTTAAAAGAATTGAGATGACTTCGCATTATAATCGCTATCCTGCCGGATTATTCACCACAGATAACACAGATTAACGCAGATTTTGATCCTCCTATCTCGATGCTTCTTCCTTCTCTTTTCCGATATTCGTTGGCTTTTGTATTTGTCCGGAGACATGATCTAAAAGAGGCTTACCCTGAATATTTTAAATAGAATTGTGCAAACAACCTTGATTATCTTAAATGGATACCTTAAATTAGCCTTGACTATCTAAAATTAGGGTTGTGGAAAGACTGATAATAAAAGAGTTGGTTGAATGGAAGGCAAAGCCAAACAGAAAACCCTTGATCATACGTGGTGCCAGACAGGTCGGGAAGTCTTATATCGTTAGATCGTTCGGCGAGAAGTATTTCAAAGGAAGAATACACATTGTTGATTTTGAAAGAGACCCTTCATTCGTAAAAGTATTTGAACAAGACCTGAATCCTAAAAGGATACTTGCAGAGTTTGAATTTTTACTGAATACAAGTATTGACCTTTCAAATGAACTATTATTCCTGGATGAAATACAGTCAGCTCCACGAGCTATAATGGCACTGAGATATTTCTATGAGGAGTTGAAGGATATTCATATCATCGCAGCCGGCTCATTACTTGAATTTGCCCTGACGAGTATTAATTTTCCGGTAGGTAGGGTGCAGCTAATTGAGATGTATCCTATGAATTTCAGGGAATACTTGATGGCTTGTAACAAAAGTAAGTTAGTCGACCTTATTCGGGATACCCCACGTGTGCTCCCGGATGTTATTCATAAGCAGCTCCTTGATCATCTTGCGGAATATTTCATCCTTGGCGGGATGCCGGAATCCATAGCAGTTTGGTTAAAATCGCTTAGCTATCAACAGGCAATTCAGGTTCAATCGGACCTTGTTGATACCTTCCGTCAGGATTTCTCGAAGTACAAACCTTCTGTCGACCGCAATGTATTGTTATCAGTGTTGAATTACCTGGGCAAGAATATCGGGAAACAGATCAAATATGTAAAACTGTCGGAACTTGCAACGGGTCCAACCAATAAGAAGGCTTTGGAACTATTGCAGCTTGCCAGACTGATCTCCCTTGTCAGAGCAGCTTCTCCGGCTTCCCTGCCCTTAATGTCAGCATCATCGACACGCTTAAAAGCAATTATGTTGGATATTGGGTTTATGAATGCTGTTAATGGGTTCAGGGAAGACCTGGCAAGTTTGCGTAATGGACTTATGCGAGCCTATCAGGGGAGGTTGGTTGAACAATTTATAGGACAAGAGCTTAATATGCTTTTGTCAGAAAACCTGACATACTATTCACGTGAAGCAAGGGGAAGTTCAGCTGAAGTTGATTACCTGATTGAGAGAGGAGGGGAGATATGCCCAATAGAGGTTAAGTCGGGTAAGTCAGGCAAATTAAAGAGCCTGCATCTTCTTATTTCCCATTATCCCCACATTGAAAAAGGTTTCGTGCTTAGCACTGCACCTTATGGTTCTATCACTAATCAAAAGCTAGTTTTTCTGCCACTCTATTATATTGAAGGATTGATCAACGCGGGTTGGGACATATAAGATTACATATTAAAGGTATAGTAACACCACTGGTCATTTCGAGTCCCGCACGAGCGGGACGAGAAATCTCCCCGCTGTGCGTAGCGTCCTCGCTACGCACGATAAAAAGCGTAAGCTCAAGCCTTGGATGAAGGGATGCGTTTTGGTGCTTAAAGCCAGGGATTTGCAAGTCCGTAGTGTGGGCCAGCTGGATCAGAAGGCCATTAGGTCAGTAGATCATTAGGTCATTAGATCATTAGGTCATTAGATCAGTAGATCATTAGGTCAGAAGGACAGGAGACCAGTAAGGCCAGAAGAACAGCAGGACAGAAGACCAGTAGGTCAATAATTGTCCAGAGAGATATTGCTCATTGATATTGACATTGTAATTAGTCCTTGACATTGGATGTTGAGCATTGGAAATTGGACCTTGATTCTGTGGGATTATTCGCTTCGCTCATTGTCCCCTTGTCTCCGAGCAGGGAATCAAATCCCTGCCACTCACTGCGTTCGTGGCTGTGATTTTTTGTTTCCGCCCTTATGTAAGCAAGCTTGCAACAGCCGGAAACAAAGGGGGGCTGCTAATTAGACAGCCCCAACGGGGTCAAACTCAAACTGTTTTTCGGCCTCATTGCATTTCCGTAAGAAAACAAGGCTGAGGATGACTTAGGCAAATGACTGCGGTCTTCCAAAGGGAGCGATCCGCGAGCATAGGTTTAGGACAGGCCAATCAAGTTCACTGAAAAAGCGGCTCGGATCGCGACTCCCATCCGAAGCCGTAGTTTTCAAGGAAAGGCAATGCAGCCTTGATTTTTTGCTACTTTTTTATCAAGAAAAAAGTAGGGCCTGCCCGGCCTGAGGGCGAAATATTAAGAGTCAGTATAGTGCATTCAATAGTCGCTGCGACTTTGGCTCGCAAAAAGCCAGTGTCAGAAACCTGCCGGGATTATTCGCTTCGCTCATTGACCCCTTGTCTCCGAGCAGGGAATCAAATCCTTGGTACTCGCTTCGCTCGTCCCTGGGATTTTTTGTTCACAGGCTTTCACGAATGAATTCGTGACGCCTGCAAACAAAAAATCCCAGCAACTTCGTTGCCGGGATTTGATCAGTCCGTGATCCTGCCGGGACTCGAACCCGGGACCCTCCCGACTAAAGTCGGGATGCTCTACCCGCTGAGCAGTTAGGGGGATAAAAAAAAGACTGTCCATTTGGACAGCCTTTCCTTTCGTGATCCTGCCGGGACTCGAACCCGGGACCCATTGCTTAAAAGGCAATTGCTCTACCAGCTGAGCTACAGAATCTTCCCGTAAAGGGGCTGCAAAAGTAAGGCTAAATATTTTTTTTGCCAAACACTTGGGCTGAAAATTGCCACAGATTAAAACGGTCGAACTCTGGCAATGCCTGAACCCGGAGAGGATGGAGAAGGAAAATTATGCCCAGGGCAGGGAAAAGTAATTTCTTTGAAAAAAAACAGTGCGGACTAAAGGGATTTTCCTACTTTCCCAAATTGAATATCCGAGATGAAGAATAAGACCGTCATCATCACCGGGGCATCTTCAGGTATTGGTGCTGCCCTGGCTGACCGCTTTGCGGCATCCGGGGCACAACTGGTGCTGGCAGCCCGGAATGCTGAGCGCCTCCGGGAAATGGTGGCGCGCTATGCAGCCGCAGGCATTCAGGCGGTCGCGGTAGAAGCAGATGTTTCTGTAGAAGCAGATTGCAAACGGATCGTGGACGAAGCCCTGGCGCATTTTGACGGAATCGATATCCTGATCAACAATGCCGGCATCAGTATGCGTGCCCTCTTCGAAGGGGTGCAGCTGGATGTCCTGCACCGCCTGATGAATGTGAATTTCTGGGGGACGGTATATTGCACTTACTACGCCCTTCCGCACCTGATTAAGCGCCGGGGATCTTTGGTAGGGGTCAGCAGCATTGCCGGTTATAAAGGCCTGCCCGGACGGACGGGCTACTCCGCTTCAAAGTTTGCAATGCAGGGCTTCCTGGAAGTATTGCGCATCGAAAACCTGAAGAAAGGTTTGCACGTAATGATCGCCTGCCCGGGATTCACGGCCTCCAATATCCGAAATACGGCCCTGGCTTCCGATGGATCTATGCAGGGCGAGTCGCCCAGGGAAGAATCAAAAATGATGTCCGCAGAGGAGGTGGCACGATTCATCGAGAAGGGAATACGCCAGCGTAAACGTACGCTCATCCTCACCACCCAGGGAAAACTGACGGTCCTGCTGAATAAACTCTTCCCTGCACTGACAGATAAAATGGTATATAATCATATGGCCAAAGAGCCAGGTTCACCCTTTAAATAAATGTAATGATGCAATCCGAAATCACCATTGTACCCCACCAGGGTATGCCACCCATCCGCTTCGGAATGAGCACGGATGAGGTAATGCGCTACATAGGCGAGCCTCCCGAAACGGAGCTGTTGGAAGAAGATGATGAGTTTTTTACCCCCACCCTCATCTGGCATTTTCCAGAGTCCGGCCTGAGTTTTTTCTTCGAAGGCGATGAGCATTTGCTCAGCAGCATTGAGTCTGATAACCGCGAAACCACTTTGTTTGGACAAAAGATTTTTGCTCTGAAATCCAAGCAAATAGAAGAATTAATGCAGCTTAATGGATTTGAAGATCAAGAATCCGAAGCAGAGCCCTGGGGAGAAGACCGCTTGTCGTACCACGATGCCCTCATCGATTTCTATTTTGTGGAAGACCAGTTATCCACCATCGATTGGGGAATCATTCCGGAGGATTGATCCCCCCTTCTTTTCCAGGGGATGATGGCTCAGGATTTCATCGCGTAGATAAGTCCTGTCAAGATGGGTGTATATTTCTGTGGTAGTGATAGAAGCGTGGCCCAACATTTCCTGCACGGCCCGCAGGTCTGCCCCGCCTTCTACCAAATGGGTGGCAAAGGAGTGACGAAGGGTGTGCGGACTCACTTTCTTCCTGATCCCTGCTTCTGTAGCTGCCTTTTTCAGGATCTCAAAAATCATTACCCTGGAAAGCTGCCTGCCAAAACGGTTCAGAAAAAGAATATCCTGACTTTTCTGATCCACTTTCACTGAAGCCCTGATCTGTTCAAGGTATATACTGACCTGCCTGATGGCAGTATGACCCACCGGAACCAGCCTTTCCTTTTCGCCCTTCCCTTTCACCCTGATGAAGCCTTCCCGGAAAAAAAGATCGGAAAGCCGAAGTGTGGTCAACTCGCTCACACGCAGTCCACACCCATAGAGCATCTCCACCATCGCCCGGTTTCTCTGTCCTTCCGGACGGCTAAGGTCGAAAACCTGCAGCAGCAATTCCACTTCTCCGGTACTCAGGTAGGAGGGTAGTTTTCTTCCCAAACGAGGTGCATCCAACAGATCAGCAGGATTCTCTTCCTTTAGCTCTTCAATAATCAGGTATCGAAAAAACGAACGAATCCCGGCCAGAATTCGGGCCTGGGTGCTTGCCTCGGCCTTCTTTTGATGAATATGCCGGAAGAATGCGCCCAAATGAGATACCTCCAGTTGAAGGGGATTCAATCCCAGGTTCTCCTTTTCCACGAATGCTCTCAACAATGCCAGATCGTGCATATAGGCACTGATACTATGCTTGGAAAGACCTTTCTCCAAACGAAGAAAAGCCATATATCCCTTGCTTAATGAATCCCAGTCAGCCATATTTGCGAAGGTAAGAGGAATGGGTTTGGTAATTCATAAATTTGTGTCTATTTTTGCACACCCAAAAAGTCGATAGCAATGGCAAAGAAAACCAAAGACGCAAGGGTCCAGGTTATCCTGGAATGTACCGAGCACAAGAATAGCGGGCTCCCCGGAACCTCGCGCTATATTAGCACCAAGAACAAGAAGAATACCCCCGATCGTCTTGAATTGAAGAAGTTTAACCCTATCCTGAAGAAAGTTACCGTTCATCGGGAGATTAAATAAGTTGTGATATGGCCAAGAAAGTAGTTGCTACCCTGAAAACCACCACCGGCAAGGAATATGCCAAGGTGATCAAGATGGTAAAGTCACCGAAAACCGGGGCCTATTCCTTCAAGGAAACCATTATCCCCAATGATCAGGTGAAAGAATTTGTGAAGAAATAATCCCGGCCCTTCAGGCCAACGAAGGAGCTTTTTCTTTCACGAGAAAAGGCTCTTTTTTTTATCATCACACATAGATTCCTCCTATGGGCATTTTTTCCATCTTCAGCAAGGATCGCAAAGAGAACCTGGACAAAGGTCTCAACCGTACCCGCGAGAATATGTTTTCCCGTATCTCCCGCGCCCTGATCGGGAAAACCTCCATCGATGATGATTTCCTGGATCAGCTGGAAGAGATTCTTGTCTCCTCGGATGTGGGCGTCAATACTACCCTGAAAATCATCGAACGACTCCAGGAAAGGGTGAAGCAGGATAAATATCTTGGGTCAGGGGAGCTTAACCGCCTCCTCAAAGAGGAAGTGACCGCCCTGCTGCGCGAAAGCAATGCGGAGGATGTGCGCGACTTCGATCTTCCCGACAATGGAGAGCCCTATGTCATTATGGTGGTCGGAGTGAACGGGGTAGGCAAAACCACCACCATAGGAAAGCTTGCCTACAAGTTCAAAACCGCAGGGAAATCCGTATTGCTGGGTGCAGCAGATACTTTCCGTGCTGCCGCTGTCGATCAGCTCAGGATCTGGTCGGAGCGTGCCGATGTGCCTTTCATCAGCCAGGGTATGGGCGCCGATCCTGCCTCTGTGGCTTTCGATGCCCTGCAGGCCGCTGTCTCCCGAGAAGTGGATGTGGTGATTATCGATACTGCCGGGCGCCTGCACAACAAACAATACCTGATGAATGAACTTTCCAAGATACGGCGCGTGATGCAGAAAGTCATTCCCAATGCTCCCCACGAAGTATTGTTGGTGCTGGATGCCTCCACCGGCCAGAATGCCGTGGAACAAGCGCGCCAGTTCACCGCCGCCACCGAAGTCAATGCCCTTGCCCTGACCAAACTGGATGGCACTGCCAAAGGCGGTGTGGTGCTCGGCATCTCCGACGAATTCAAAGTGCCGGTCAAATATATCGGGGTGGGAGAGAAGATGGAGGATCTTCAGATCTTTGACCGGGATCTCTTTGTTGATTCCCTGTTCCAATGATGGGAAATCGAAAATCCTTCCCCCAGGATGCCCCCATCAATGTGATCACCCTGGGCTGCTCCAAGAATACGGTGGACTCGGAAAACCTGATGGGTGCCCTGCGCAGGGGGGGCTTCCGTGTTGTACACGATGCGCCTGGCGAGGGATTTGCCGGGGTGATTATCAATACCTGCGGTTTTATCCTGGATGCCAAACAGGAATCCATCGATACGATCCTTGATTATGCCCGGGCCCGCAAAGAAGGCCGCATCGGCAAACTGGTGGTGATGGGCTGCCTCTCTCAGAGATATCGCAAAGACCTTCAAGCGGAAATCCCGGAAGTGGACGCCTTCTTGGGAGTGAACGAGCCGGCCAAGGTGGTCGCTCAATTCCTATCTTCCGCTGCAGCTCCTTCCTGGCACGACAGGATAGTCTCCACGCCTTCGCACTACGCTTATATGAAAGTATCGGAAGGCTGTGACCATCAGTGTTCTTTCTGTGCCATTCCACTTATTCGTGGGCCACACCACTCGCGACCCTTAGAAGAAATTGTTGCCGAAGCACTGCACCTGAAAGCCGGAGGTGTAAAAGAATTGTTGCTGATTGCCCAGGATCTCACCTGGTACGGGATGGATATTTATGAGCGGCGAATGCTGCCTGATCTCCTCCGTGCACTCACCGAGGCCGAAGCTGCCGACTGGATCCGCCTGCATTATACCTTCCCCACGGCATTCCCGATGGAAGTGTTGGATATAATGCGCGATCATCCTGCGATTTGTAATTATCTCGATCTCCCCCTTCAGCATATCAGCGACAGGATACTGAAAAGTATGCGCAGGGGTGGTGCAGGTCAAGCCCTCGATCTGGCTGAAAAGGTAAGAACTATGTATCCGGAAATCGCGATGCGTACCACTATGATTGTGGGTTATCCCGGAGAAACGGAACAGGAGTTTAATGCCTTGCTTGATTTTGTGAAGGAAACCCGCTTCGAACGACTGGGTGCCTTCGTCTATTCCCACGAAGAGGATACCCCTGCTTTTGAACTCGAAGACAATATACCTGCCGAAGAAAAAGAAGCCAGGCTTGCTGCCCTGATGGAAATACAGGCAGAGATCAGCCTTGTACATAATCAAAATCTGATCGGACAAAGCCTGCGCATCCTCATCGACAGGAAAGAAGGCGATTTCTGGATCGGCAGAACTGAATACGACTCTCCGGAGGTGGACAATGAGGTGCTGATTCCGGCTTCCGAAGCAGTCTCGCTGTCTCCAGGCGTTTTTTGCAATGCGATTCCCCTCGAGGCAAGCGAACACGAACTTTTTGCCCGCATCAATTAAGCCTTCTCCACATCCACCTTCCTGCTTTTTGCGCTTTCTGTCAACCCTTAGCGGAATAGACAAATTTGCGGTTTCACGATATGTTTGTAGCTTTATCCGCCAGGATATACCAAAAAATCAATATTATGATGAAAGCTGTACCACTTCTGATCCTCTTTCTATTTCTCTCCTGCATATCCAATGCCCAGGTACTTCAACCCGCCGGTGAGCCACCAATGAATGTGACCGACGAACAGGGCCGTAAGCAGGGCTTATGGGAAGAAGGGGATGGAAAGACCGTGGAGCGCGGAATGTACCAGGATGGACAGAAGGAAGGAAACTGGGTGGCCTACAATCCGCAGGGCCTTCTTCAGGAATTGAGAACCTACAGAAATGGTAAACGGGAAGGCATTCATCTTGAGGTAGATAGAAGGGGCTACATCGCTAAAGAAGCCTATTATCAGAATGATCTTTTGCACGGACGTTATCAGACCTATAATTTCGGAGGACGTCTGCTGAGTGAGATGTTTTATATGGAAGGAAAGTTGCAAGGCAGATATGCCAAGTACTACGAGCATAATGCCAGAATCCAGGAAGAATCTTTTTACAACAATGACTTGAAGGACGGGCTAAGCCGCTGGTATAATCCGGATGAAAAACTGATTGCGGAGTATCAGTATGGGATGGGCAAAATGGAAGGGCCGCAGAAAACTTTCTATCCGAACGGCCAGCTAAAGACGCTGGAGGAATACGAAGACAACCTGGCCCACGGTGTGTTTGAGGAATATTTTGAAAACGGAAAAATCAAAACGACCGGTCAATATCATAAAGGAGAGAAAAAGGGCAAATGGGTAGAATATGATGAGGAGGGGAAGCAGGCGAAAGTCGAGAAGTTTTAAGACGCTTTCGTGGCTGGAGCCTGTGATTTATCAGGTCCGTAGCGTGGACGATTTCCTACCGACAGGTATGGCTACGGACAGCAAGGTCGATGATGATGAAGAAGGAAATCAGGCGAAAGTCGAGAAGTTTTAAGACGCTTTCGTGGCTGGAGCCTGTGATTTGTCAAGTCCGTAGCGTGGACGATTTCCTACCGACAGGTATGGCTACGGACAGCAAGGCAAATGGGTAGATTATGATGAAGAAGGAAACCAGGCCAAAGTCGAGAAGTTCTAATCTGTTTTCGCAGGCTGGAGCCCGTTGGCGCGCGTCTTTCGCTGTGCGTAGCGTCCACGCTACGCACAAAAGAAATCGTAGCCTCCTGCTAACGGAATAGTATACAAGCAAGGTGAGTTATTCCTTACATTAATGCTATGGGCGGATATCAAATCAGAGATCAGAAGGCAGCCTACTATCTGACCTTGCAAGTTGTAAACTGGATAGACCTATTTACTAGAGACGACTACAGACAGATCGTGGTAGAGAGTCTGCGATATTGTCAGGAGAATAAAGGTTTGGAGCTATTTGCCTGGGTGTTGATGTCCAATCACATTCATCTTATTGCCAGAAGTGAGAAAGGAGAACTAAGCGGAACTATTCGAGACTTTAAATCCTATACGAGTAAAAGGATAATCCAACGAATCACAGAGGGACCGGAAAGTCGGAGCGGCTGGATGTTGAATCTATTCAAATGTGCAGCGGAGAAGCATCAGCGAAATACACTGTATCAGGTATGGACGCACGAAAATCACGCAGTTGAACTTGTGAGCAATGTATTTGTTTGGGAGAAACTTGAGTATCTGCATAATAATCCTGTTCGAAATGGAATAGTAAAAAATATATGGGAGTATCGTTACTCGAGCGCCTTGAATTATGCAGATATGGAAGGAGAATTGGAAGTTATAAAATTATCACCACGACTTAGGACGTATTGAAGCTTGGATGAGTTTTCGTGGCTGGAGACTGTGATTTGTCAGATCCGTAGCGTGGACGATTTCCTACCGACAGGTATGGCTACGGACAGCAAAGGTAGAATATGATGAGGAGGGGAAGCAGGCGAAAGTCGAGAAGTTTTAAGACGCTTTCGTGGCTGGAGCCTGTGATTTATCAGGACCGTAGCGTGGACGATTTCCTACCGACAGGTATGGCTACGGTCAGCAACCCCCGATGACTGAAAATTTTATCCATTAACTTCATCAGCAGAAATGCCAGCGCAAACAGACTAATCCATTCCAGAGGAAAAGTGATGCGCTGGAGAGGATAGACAAAGAGGTGGGTCATCCCCATATAAATGGCCCAGGATGCAAGGAGGCCTGTCATCATTAGCTTGGGTTTGCTTGTTTTACGCAGCCCTTTCAGTGAGACGAAGAACGCCACTGTGATCAACAAGGTCCAGATGTATCCCCGGTTGAAGAACAACAGCCACCCAATGAAAGAAGTGTAGCCTGCCCACCAGGCCTTTGTTCCCCGCTTTGGCTTCTCAGTATCCAAGATGGTCGCTCCTCCATCGTATTGACAAGGGCTTCCTGCTCTCTGAAGGCCTTGCAGCAAATCCTGATTCTCTGCCTTGGAGGGATCCAGGATGTATTTCACATTGTCCGGATGAAGTCCTGTACATCTTTGGGAAATGACATCAACGTAATTTCCTGTCCATTGCACCCTGTGGCGAATTAGGGAATGCGCCAGACTGACACCACTCATTTTTAAGAAGAATCCCGGATTTTCCCGTATCGAGTGATGCGCCACCTTGCGAATTTCCGGGAAAAGGCAAGACAGGGGAGCCTGGTAACAGAGCACAGGAGGTGTGCTGTCATTCCGGATATGCTGGTAAATGCCCCACATTTCCTCATAAGTCTGGGTATAAACGGCAATGATTTCCTTTCTGTCACCGGATCGCAGAATGCTTTGCCTTTCTGCTTGATTAATCCTTTTCAGATAATGATTGATCGCTGCATTCATCCTGGGATGAAAATCGGGGGAGGTTTGAATATAGGGCATTACGGCCCCAAATTGATTTACCGCCGCTGTTTGCGCGAGGGAAAAGCGTCCGTGCTCCAGCTGATTATAAGTCATTGTGAACAACAAAGGGAAAAGAAGAGACAAAACGCCTAAGATCACGCTGCGCATACCTTTGTTTTGCCTTTGCTTCCACCAAAGCAGGCTCAACCACAGCGGAAGAAGAAAGATGCCGGCCGGCCGGATAAGAATAGTAAAAGCAAGGGCCAGCCCCGGAAGAAGGCCCGCATAATCGGATTCTTTCCGAAAATAGCGGAGCATCAAAGCCAGACTGATCCAGATAAAGGAAGTGAAAGCGATCTCACTTTGCAAACTGCTTTCCAGGAGGATGTATTCATCTGAGATTAGGAATAGAGAGATGCCCACAGCAAATATCCAGGTTTTGCGTGGAAAGAAGTGCTGCCATTCTTTCAGAAAGAACAAGGAAGAAGCCAGGCTAAGCAGGCTTTGTAAATAGACAATATGTAGCAGTTTTCCCGAAAGAAGCATTGCCCCCAGCATCAGCATTGGATAACCCGGATTACGGAAATCGAAGGAAGGGGAAATCCCGTGCAGCGCTTGCCAGACCGGGGCGTAATAGCCGGTCGTATCGCTTATAATGCCAGGCTGGGGAAATAACAGATAGAAGTACAAGCGACTGATAATAAATGGGATAATTATTATCAGCACAATGATAAAGAAGGGTGTGGATGGTCCCTTGGTTTTCATCCGGGCAATTTACACAATTGCCGGGCGCTCACAAAGGAATATAGAGGGTCGGAACGATCATCCCGTTTCGGGTTAAGCCTTCTGGTCGCTCCGCTCTGGCCAATACCGGAAACCCCATTGCCAGATCAAGCGCGATACCATTTGACAAGGGTAAATGCAAGGCCCCACTCAGGTTGAGGGTCAATCCTTCCGATCCCTTGAGCTGCTTCCTGTTGCCATCTGTATCGAGATACGTGTCATTGCCCAGGTGATAGAGTGTAATCAGGCCGGCACGGTATGATACCTTCTTTCCTGAAAAGCGGTGTTCTACCCTCAGCATAACATCTGCTGCCCGCTGCAGCCGGCGGCTGATGAAAAACTGATAGTCTTCTCCATTTGATGCAATTCTTTCGCCCAGATATGCATTCCGATTATCCTGCTTCACGGGTAGCTGCACTGCTGTGGCCAGATCCCAGCCTGATTCAAGGTGCATACTCAAACCAGCAATAAGGTCCGTACTTCCCAGTCCGCTTTGAAAGGCCATAGGAAGCTTGATACCCTCTGATTGAATGTTTGTTTTCCCGGTGGGAAGTTTCAATCCGAGACTGGCCTGCATCCTATGTTCCTTCCAATCTATACTCCGCACCAGCCGCATACTGAAATCCCCCCAGCCACTGGCACTCAAGCCGGAAAGCGAAGTATGCTGCCAGGGCATCTTTACCGATACCAACCAGTTACGCAAACGCATTTCGACTTCTGCAGCGGGATTCAGAATGCGCACAAATTGCTCTCCCAGTCCTGCCGGCGTACTTAGCAGCAAACGTATTTCAATCTGTTCCGCTAAGGTATCTGATGGCGCACTCACTGTGCAGAGGCCTGCATCGGAACAGGCCTGTCCGTGAACCAGAGTGCTACCAGTCAAAAGAATTAAATAGGTGATAATTAGGATTTTAAGTTTTGATGCTTGCATTTTTTGAAGCTTTATGGACAAAAGTAGTCTGTCAAAGAATAAAATCCTTACAAATTTCTGAAAGCCAGACTGCCCTGGAAGGACTTCCGGCTGATTTGGGCAAATTGCGGCATAGCACTACCTTTGCCCGGTAAAAACCACAATGATATGAAGAAGTTAGGAGTAATTGCCTTTGGAGGGAATGCCCTGTTGAAGAGTGGGCAAAAGGGAACCATTGATGATCAGGAGGCGAATGCTTATGAGACGGCAGAGCGGGTGTTGGAATTGCTCAAGCGAAAGTACAACCTGGTCATAACCCACGGAAATGGTCCCCAGGTTGGAAATATTCTGCTGGCGAATCAGGCCGGGAAGCAGGTGCACGGACTTCCTGAAATGCCCCTGGATATCTGCGTGGCCTATTCCCAGGGCTTTATTGGCTATGTGATCGAACAACAGCTTAGAAATGTGCTGAGAGCCAATGATATGGACAGGGATATCATCAGCATCATCACCCAGGTACTGGTTGATAAGGATGATCCTGCCTTTCAGAACCCCACCAAACCCATAGGTCCCTATTACAGCAAGGAAGATGCAGATAAGATGATGGAGGAAAGTGAGTCTGTCTTTGCCGAAGACCCCCGGGGCAGAGGCTGGCGAAAAGTCGTGGCTTCCCCCACGCCAATGGTCATCAGCAATATTAAATCCATCGAAAAACTGGCCCGCGAAGGCCAGATCGTCATCGCAGTGGGAGGTGGAGGTATCCCTGCTTTCTATATCAAGCCGGATAAGCTGCAGGGCATTGATGCGGTCATCGATAAGGATTTGGCCAGTTCATTGCTGGCATCCCAGATCCGTGCGGATAAGCTCTTTATTCTCACAGATGTACCCAAAGTATATCTGCATTTTCATACGCCTCAGGAGAAAGCCCTGGACCGGATTACCATCCGCGAAGCTAAGCAATACCTGGAGGAAGGGCATTTTGCCGAAGGCAGTATGGCACCCAAGATTCGGGCGGCCATCCAATTTGTGGAAAGAACCGGGAATGATACCATTATCACCAGCGCCGATCGCCTGGGGATCGATGATGGCGGAACAAGAATCGTATTGGTCTAACCTTATAATCTTACAACAATGGCATTTAATTTAAGAAACCGTCACTTTTTGAAACTCCTGGATTTTACGCCCCAGGAAATCCGTTTTCTGCTCGATCTTTCGGCAGACCTGAAAAAAGCCAAGTATGCCGGAACAGAGCAGCAAAGGCTGAAAGGGAAAAACATTGCCCTGATCTTCGAGAAAGCTTCTACCCGCACCCGTTGTGCATTTGAGGTGGCTGCCTTCGACCAGGGCGCACACGTAACTTATCTGGGTCCCAGCGGATCGCAAATGGGACAGAAAGAAACAATGAAAGATACGGCAAGGGTTTTGGGCCGTATGTATGATGGGATTGAGTACCGCGGCTACGGTCAGGAAATCGTGGAGGAGCTGGCCAAATATGCCGGGGTTCCTGTGTGGAATGGCTTGACCAATGAGTTCCATCCCACCCAGATTCTGGCTGATTTCCTGACAATGATGGAGCACAGCGACAAGCCTCTGCATCAGGTTTCATTCGCCTATATGGGAGATGCCCGGAACAATATGGGGAACAGCCTGATGGTGGGCGCCGCCAAAATGGGGATGGACTTCCGTGCGGCAGGTCCTGCCAGCGAGCATCCTGATCCGGAACTTGTAAAACAGTGCCGGGAAATCGCTGCGGAAACAGGGGCGAAGATCACCATTACGGAAGATCCCGCCGAAGCCGTGAAAGGCGTCGATTTTATCTATACCGATGTGTGGGTCTCAATGGGAGAAGCAGATGATGTTTGGGAAAAGAGAATCCAGAAAATGTTGCCTTATCAGGTGAATAAAACCCTGATGGAAAAAAGCGGCAACCCCCGTGTGAAGTTCCTGCATTGCCTGCCGGCATTCCATAACCGGGATACCAAAGTGGGAGAGGAGATCTACCAGAAGTTTGGCATCGAAGCAATGGAGGTGAGTGAAGAGGTTTTTGAAAGCGAGGCTTCCCTGGTTTTTGACGAAGCAGAAAACCGCCTCCATACCATCAAAGCGGTAATGGTAGCTACCCTGGGTAGCTAAGTCGGAAGATCATTTACCATTGTAATACAGGCCGGAAGAGACCCCTTCCGGCTTTTTTTATTCCCTTTAAGCCTTTCCCTGGGCAGCGGAAGAGGGCTGGTTGGGCTGGCTGTCGCGCATTCTTTTCAATTCCTGCTTCAATTCCTGCAGGGCTTGCGACTGGCTTTCCAGCTTTTTGCGGCTTTCTTTCAATTCCTTCTTAATCTGTCGGTGGCCGGAAAAGGAAAGCAGCCAGGTGATGAGAGCTCCCAGCAGGGCGGCCAGAAAGAGGCTGAGCATCAAGGGGGCTTCCACCTTCCAAAGATAAAAGCGCATTTCGATATTGCCTGAATTCTGCAAGGCAAGGATGATCAATAAAACCGCAGCAATCAGCGAGAAAATAAAAGAATTTTGTGATCGGAGAGATTTGGTTTCCATTTTAGTTTTCTGTGTCATATATCTTAAAAATGTTGTCGAGCTTCTCAAGCACATTCGGCCCCCCGAGGAAGAAGAGCAAATCGTTTTCGCGCAATCTGAAGCCAGAATCAAAGCTTTGATAAACGTGATTCGAGCGGCTGATCGCCAGTAGTTTAGTTTCTCCGGATTTGTGTAATCCAAGTTCCGACAGGCTTTTCCCGTTCGCATCCGATTCCTTGCGCACCCGGATTGAATGGATGTTGATGGAAGGGGCTGCCACCCGCAATCCCGCCGCTTCTTTCTGATTCAGGCTCAGACTACGGAACATTGCATAAGCATCTTTCCTGATTTTCTGAACCTGTCGTTCGATTTCCTTGTGCGGGATGAGGTAAGTATTTAATACACGGGTGAAGATTTCCACCGAGGTTTCAAATTCTTCCGGAATGACTTCATCTGCACCTAACTCAATAAATGTGGCCACATCTCTGATGAAGCGCGCCCTTACTATGGTATGCAGATGGGGATTGATTTCCTGGGCCATTCGCAGGATTTTACGAACGGCAATTGAATCGGGGATGGTAATAACCAGCACCAGTGCTTCCTTCAGATTGGCGTGCTCCAGCACCGGCTTTTGGGCAGCATCGCCATAGAAGATCGGAATGCCGTTCTTCTGACCCTGACGAACGGTCTTGGGGTTCATCTCAATGACTTCAAACGGGATTCCCATATTGCTTACGGCACTGGCTACATTCTTGCCATTGATGCCAAAACCGATAATGACAGTATGGTCTTTGCGATCGTGTTTATCCTCATCCGGCACGGGCTTCAGCCCGTTCTTCATCTTTTCAGGAAGCGGAAGGCGCATTATGGCATTAGAGATACCGGGTGAGTATTTGATGATGAAGGGGGTAGCGGCCATTGTCAAAACGGATACGGCAATGAAGAGCTGGTAATTCTCTGCCGACAGAATACCGGCTTCGATGCCCGACTTGGAAAGAATGAAGCTGAACTCCCCCACCTGACTCAGGGCCAGTCCTGCCATCAGGGCCGTCCGCAGGGGATAACCCAGGATATAAATGGCGAAGGTTCCGATCAGGGTTTTAAGAATCAATACGATGATGGCGAAGAACAGGATGACTTCCGGTTGTTCGATGATCACCCTGAAGTCGAGAAGCATCCCGATGGATACAAAAAAGAAACTCGTAAAGATGTCGAGGAAGGGCATAATATTTCCCAGGGCGTGCTCACTGTAGTCTGATTCTGAAATGATCAGCCCCGCCAGGAAAGCACCCAGCGCCAGCGATAGTCCGATGCTGTATGTAAGCCAGGCTACAGAGAGTGCGACCATAATGATGGTAAGCAGGAAGAGTTCGCGGCTTTGGGTTCTGGCAACCCGGTATATGAAGGCCGGCATCAGGAAACGTGCAGCCAGGATGAGGACGACGACCAAGGCGGTAGCCTTTCCCAGGGTGATCAGTAGTTCATAGCCAACATTCTCTGCCTGGCCAGCCAGAATAGGCGTCACCAGGATCATCGGAACGATGATCAGGTCCTGAAAGATGAGGATAGCCAGTGAGTTTTGACCGTGCGGACTTTCCATCAGGTTCTGCTCCTGCATAATCTTCAGCACAATGGCTGTGCTGGATAACGCAATGAGAAATCCGATGAAGACCGACTCTGAATAATGGGGTGAGCGGGCAAAAGCGATCAGGGAAATAAATAGGATAGCCAGCCCCACATAAATGCCTCCTCCGGCGAAGACTGTTTTGCTGATCCGCAGCAGATTGCTGAGGGAGAACTCAATTCCAATGGCGAAAAGGAGCAGGATTACGCCGATCTCGGCCATTATTTCCACTTCGTGTACCCCACTGACGAGCTGAAAGCCGTGGGGCCCTGCCAGGGCTCCGGTAATCAGGAATCCCACTACCGCAGGCAGCCGTAACCTGTGGAAGATCAGCAGCACAACAATGGCCAGGCCGAATATGACCAATATGTCTTTTAGCAGAGGGAACTCAACCATTAAGTGTAAGGATCAGCTTATTTGAATGCACTAAGATACAAATACTCAGCTAAACAGCCTGTCACGGCCACTGGGGAAATAAACAATGCCGGAGAAAATCCTCTCTCCGGCATTGATATGTGTGATGTGAAAAAGCTTAGGCTTTTTTGGGAGTATATCTCTTTTCCTTGATCTTGGCCTTCTTACCGCGAAGGTCACGGAAGTAGAAAATCCTTGCGCGGCGCACGGCACCTCTTTTGTTCACGGCAATGCTTTCCAGGAAGGGGGAGCTGAGAGGGAAAATCCTTTCCACTCCGATATTGGAAGAAACCTTCCGGATAGTGAAAGTTTCCGTAGCTCCATTGCCACGACGCTGCAAAACCACACCCGTAAAACTCTGAAGCCGCTCTTTGTCGCCTTCTTTGATCTTATACTGTACGGTAATGGTATCCCCGGCACCAAAAGCGGGAAACTCTTTCCGCTCGGTCTGTTTATCGATGAAATTCAGAATCTCTGTAGTGTTCATTGTGCTGCCTTTTTAGTTTCCATACTTATCGGAAACGGGGTGCAAATATAGAAATTAATTTTAATTCCGGGAATCAAATGAAAAAAAACACTTCGTTTTTATGGTGAAGACGCAGGATTTCCCGGGCATTATTCATCCGTTTTTTCACCCCTCTCAAACATTTCCGGCCTGCGTTCCCGGGTGCGCCGCAGGGAGGCCTGGTGCCTCCATAAGGCAATTTCCTTATCATTTCCTGAGCGCAGGACATCCGGAACTTTCCATCCCCTGAAATCATAAGGGCGTGTGTAAACCGGAGGGGAAACGAGCTGATCCTGGAAAGAGTCGGAAAGGGCGGATGTTTCATCGCCCAGCACACCCGGCAACAGTCTGACTACCGCATCTGTAAATACGGCTGCAGCCAGTTCACCCCCGGATAGTACGTAATCCCCGATGGAAATCTCTTTGGTGATGTAGTGCTCTCTGATCCTTTCATCTATGCCTTTGTAATGTCCGCACAAAAGAAGGAGGTTTTCTTTCATTGAATAGTAATTGGCTACAGGCTGATCCAACAGTGTTCCATCCGGCGCCAGATAGATCACTTCATCGTAGGATCTCTCCAACTTAAGCTGATCGATGCAGCGGGCAATGGGCTCCGGCATCATCACCATCCCCGCTCCACCCCCGAAAGGATAATCGTCCACTTTGCGGTGCTTATCCGTTGTGTAATCCCGAAGCTGATGCAGGTGTATCTCCACGAGCTCTTTGTTTTGCGCCCTTTGCAGAATGCTTTCAGAAAAGGGGCCTGTAAACATTTCGGGAAAGAGGGTGATGATGTCGATTCTCATAATGGATAAGGATATCAATGCAAAAGAGGCTGCAAGATATGAAAGACGGTGAATCCATAGTCAGCCCCGGCCCAAGCATTTTCAAGCACTGTTGCATTGCCTCCTTTTTTCGGGCAAATGTAAAAAATGATCGCTGCCCCTAAACCCTTCAGGCAAGAGCAATGCCTATCTTTGCCGTCAATGGATACTGATTATTATAGCCTGCTGGGTGTTAAACGCGCTGCTTCTGCATCCGAGATAAAGAGAGCCTATTACAGGCAGGCCAAATTATGGCATCCGGATGTGAGCAATGCCGGCAACGCCAAAAGCCGGTTTCAGATGATCAGCAAAGCCTATCGCATCCTGTCCAATCCGCTCTCCCGCAGGGCATACGATCAGCGTCTCAGTGACCCCTGGGTTCGGAATGTGCGAAAGGATTATTATCGCTATGGTACCAGTACCCGCGACGGCAGGGAGAAAGGTTCCGGTTCTTCTCCCCCTGAGGCAGGCCCCACACGCTTTCCCTTTCTCGACAAAACACTCTTCGGTAGCTTGCTCATCCTGGGTGTACTTGGGATTATTCTCGGGATTAGGGATATTCTTCAGCGTACCCCGGACGAACCTGCAAAACCCTATGGATTGGTGTTGGGAATTTTCTTTACCCTGCTCCTGCTGTTAGGATGGCGCAGCCTGAGGAAGGAAGAGAGGCCCTGAAGCATTGTCGGGGAAAACGCAAAAAGCCTAATAATAAAGATAAAGGGTCCTGTTCTCTGGATGGCCGGCGGCATTATACCAGGTGCTGCGACTGATGCGCCTGCCACTGATGACATTGAGCAAATATCCTGTCAATAGCTCCTTGCTGTCATATTGCTTCCTTTCCCTGATCAGGTTTTCCTCGTTGCGATGAATGAAAATGTATCCTGTGTATTCCCGGTTTTGATCATACAGGCTGATCCTTTCCGTGCCGTTGCTGAAATACTCGAAGAAGCGTTGTTCGCGCAACTCTCCCGCCCCATCAAATCGTTCGAATCGCCAGAGTTTTCCGGTTTGGTCGTAGGAAAAGGTTTCGGAACCAAAAGGCACGCTGTCTCTGTATTCCTCCTTCAGGCTCAGTCTGCCCTGGTTATTGTAGGAGTAAAAAGTTTGTGAGATCATTCTTCCGTTCTCAAAGAATGCCATACGCCCCAGGCTGTCCATTTCATTGTAAATGTATTCCCAGTATTGGTCCACACCTCCTGAGCCGAAACGGATTTCTTCTTTAATCAACCTGCCTTGTGCATCGTAGGAATACTGCGATTTCTTATTCACTGATTGATCTGAGAACAAGGCTTTTTGCTGAAGGCTTCCGTCTTCATTATAGAGGAATTCGATATAACCGATATATACATCCCCTTGATAATGAATCTCCTTGCATTTTTTTCCTGAAGGCTGGCCTTCACAGTCACAGGCTCCGGTTTCCTGCTTTTGACAAGCAGAGGCAAGGAGGGACAGCAAGCTTAAGGCAAGGATATACTTCAAATGCTTCACACCTCAAAAGTACAAATAAGCTCATTGCCATAACAGGCGGGCCACATCTTTCAGCATCGCGCAGGCTTCTGTGGATATTCCCTGTCGCTGCAGCAGGCGTTCATCCTGTTGCAGCGCCTGATGAAATCGGATGGGATTAGCGGATTTTTGATGGGCGATACGATAGGCCTTGAAGGCTTCTGCCTGCTGGCCATCCACCCAGAGTGCGTGGCCCAGATTGAGGTAATCATTCCACAACTTGCTCTCCCCGGGGATGCGATTGATGCAGTCTACAGCCTTGGCGGCTTTCCCGGTTTGCATCAGGCACCAGGCCAGCGGCCTGAGCAAACCCTCATCCTCCGGATGAGAGAGTTCCACTTCGTAATAGTGGTTCAGGGCATCTTTGTATTTCTCCGCTTCCAGGAAGGTGTTGGCCAGCTGTATCTTCAGACGTATATTCTCCGGATCCAGCTTGATGGCCTGTTTCATAAAGGGAATGGCTTCCATTGGCCTCCCCGTCTGGCGATAGCAATATGCAAGCTTTTTCATCAGCCAGGCCTGGTTGGTGTCAAACAACTCCGCCTTCCTGTAATAGGCAATGGCTTTATCGAACTGTTCCAGTTTCTGAAATGCAAATCCGGCTTTTTCAAAAACTTCATAAGACGGAATCTCAGATTCGGCAAGATAGGTGAAGAGTTTGGCAGCCTGGGGATAGTGTTTGCGGGTGAAATGAAATTCAGCCATCTTCCTGAGCAGTCCTTGCTCTTCCAGATACTTTCCGAATAAATCCTTATCCCTGAAATAGAGCGGGTTTTGGAAAAAATCAGGGATGTTTCTGCCCAGAGGGTGCAATTTATGAAAGCGATAGAGGTCTTGTATATACATTCTGCTTTCCGACCTGAATGCGGCGTGTGCATCCAGCAAGGTATCTTCCTGTTGCATTTCATTCATCATCTTCATTTCCGCACTGAAATGCTGGTCGAGCATCTTCAATTGCTGGTCGGAAAGCAAATGAATATTAAAAAGAAAAGAGTACTTGTCTGAGTTGCATAAGAAGCGGGTGGCTGTCAGTCCGTCAAGAAAGCGGACTATGTCCATCCTGCCTTTCAGCCTGTGCATCTCGTCGATAACCAGCCTGTTTTCTTGATAAAAGGGGGTGAACCAATGGTGAACCTGATTGAAAAAAGGAAAATGCTTGAGGTTTGCAAAAGCGCTCATAAAGACATCTGCCCCTTCCATTTGCATCTCCTGAAACTCCTGGAGTTTGTTCATCAGTTCCGGCTGTTCTTCCAGGAACTGTTCCCAGTCAGGATTTTCCTCTGCATCGAAATCTTCCAGGGAAAGGCTTCCTTTCTCAAAGCGCTCGGTAATGCGGGGCGTCATTTTGACCATCTCCGGGATGATTTCGTCCTGCAGTTTCTTTGTGATGGCTTCTGTATCCTGGGAGCGGATGACCTGCATCAGGATGATTTCCAACTCTTCTTTGTGCATAAAATCAGCCAGCATTGTTTCCAGGGCTGCCGACAATTCAGGGTAGAAGGGAAAGCGCTGGCTGTATTGGTGGATAGATTGAATGATTCCTGTAATGGCCCGTACCCGGATGATGGCGTTGGGGTGCCGGACAAGATCAATCTGCAATTTAATTCTACTCAGGCTGAATCGGCTCAGGCTGCCCAGGTTGAGGCCACTTACGATCACAGCCTGTTCATTGGCCGGGATACTTCCGGGCTTGAGCAAGACCTGCAGCGCTTCCAGGTTCTCATCCTCTTCCAATGCAGGACTGAGCCAGGCATAAAAGAAAAGGGCTTCGTTCAGCTGATCCCTATGGATCTTTCCAGATATCTGATTTGCAAAACCCTCTGCACCGAGGGATTCATTCAGTTGATGGTCTGCCATCAGGTTCCGCATACCCTCAAGGAAAAAGGGATTGCCCTTTTCCTGCATTTGCTGCCATTCCGGCAGCCGACTTTTGAGCGGATGCTGCCCGGTGAGCTCTTCGGCCTGGATGCGCATCCGGTCAACCAGGTCGAGGAACTGGCGGCAGGTTCGAAGGTAGAGCTTACTCCTGGCCTCATCCTTTGTGCCCCGGGCAAGATGATCCAGCACGAGATGATAATTGGAAAGTATGCCATTGAACTGCATTTGCAGGTTGTCGTTGTCGAGCTGATCAAGCCATCCCCGGATCAATTCCACGGCCCTGGAGATGTCCTGGCGATAGATGCTTGACAAAATGTCCTGATGCAGCGTATGTATTTGTTTGATTTCCCTGTTTGTTTGCATATACCGCTCTTAACAAATATTACGCCTTAAACAATATCCCTGCCCCTGATGTTTAGAATGGTTTGTATTAATAAATCAGCCCGTCTATGACCCGCAGGAAATCCTCAGGAAGCCTGGGAGCCCGAATCACGGACCGATTTCTCTCCTCTGTAGAGCGTATCGGAAATGCCCTCCCTCATCCCGCTACCCTTTTTGCCTTGTTTGCCCTGGCTATTATTGTCATCTCCTGGTTAACCAGCCTTTTTGACCTTGCCGTTGAACATCCTGGAACCGGAGAAATGATCCACCCGGTGAACCTGATGTCGGTGGAGGGTTTTCATCGCATTTTGCGCGAGATGGTGGTGAATTTTACCGGATTTGCCCCCCTGGGAGTAGTACTGGTGGCTATGCTGGGGATAGGGATTGCCGAAGGAAGCGGTTTTATCGGAGCGGCGCTCAGGCTGTTGGTTTTGTCCTCCCCCCGGCGCATCCTTACTTTTGTCATTGTGCTCTCCGGCATCCTTTCCAATACTGCCAGTGAGGTAGGATATGTGCTGCTGATCCCGCTGGCTGCCATTATTTTTCAGGCAGCCGGTCGCCATCCTATTGCGGGGATGGCTGCCGCCTTTGCCGGTGTTTCAGGAGGATACAGCGCCAACCTTTTATTGGGTACCATCGACCCCTTGCTGGCAGGACTTTCGCAAGAGGCAGCGCAGATCATTGATCCCGCCTATCTGGTCAATCCTGCCTGCAATTATTATTTTATGGCCGCCTCCACACCCGTCATAGCCCTGGCAGGCACCTGGGTAACAGAAAGGATTGTAGCACCGAGATTGGGTACCTACAAAGGGGAGGAAGCTGCCGAGGGGTTCAATCCGCTATCGAAGGCAGAGAAACGAGGCTTGCGCTTTGCCCTCTATTCTGCCATCGCAATGACGGCCATCCTGCTGCTGGGTACCATCCCTGCAGATGGTTTTCTGCGCGATCCGGAAGATGGCAGCCTCCTGCATTCCCCCCTGATGGACGGCATCGTGAGTATCATTTTCCTGGGGGCTGGTATTTCCGGCATTGCCTATGGAATTGGAGCCAAAACGATCCGCAACGACAGCGATGTGATGAAAGGGATGGGAAAATCAATGGAAACTTTGGGTTCCTATATCGTCCTGGTCTTCTTTGCCGCACAATTTGTTGCCTATTTCAAATGGACCAACCTGGGCCTGATCTTTGCCATCGAAGGGGCCAATTTTCTGGAGTCTGCCGGGCTGGGCAGCACAGCCCTGATTCTGGGCTTCATCCTGATCACAGCCGTGATCAATCTGGTGATGGGCAGCGCGTCTGCCAAATGGACAGTGATGGCGCCCGTCTTTATTCCAATGTTTATGTTGATTGGATACAGTCCCGAGTTCACCCAGGTAGTGTACCGCATTGGCGACAGTGTGACCAATATCATCTCTCCGATGATGTCCTATTTTGCCCTCATTGTTGCCTTTGTACAGAAATACGACAAGAAGGCGGGTTTGGGGACTGTGGTAGCAGTGATGTTGCCTTATTCTGTCGTATTCTTTGTCTTATGGTCCATAATGCTGATCGCCTGGATCAGCCTGGGTGTGCCCATTGGTCCTGAAGCACCTATTTTTCTGGCCGAGTGAGCTTTATGGAGCAGGATGGTAAACCAGATAGAGCCTGGATTGATCTGCCAGGATGAAAGTATCCACTATCTCAATCTGTTCCTGACGGGAAAGCTGAAGCTCGTCGCTGAGGTATAAACGCTCAGGCAGCAGGCGGCGGTCCATTGCGAATGGTGCTTCACGCTCTCTGTAGGCATAGTAAGCAATTCTTAAAGGGATTTCAGACTGCCCCAGCACAAAGAGCTTCTGCCCCTGCGTAAGCGCCCCGATCATCCTTCCCGTCTCTGCTTCTGCTTTGTCGGGATAGGCCGTAGTGCCCCGATAGGTGACCAGGCAAAGGTTTCCGGTCAGACGCAGGGCTATCATCATCACAGCCAGAAACAGTATGGGCGAATTGTATCTGAACAGGAATAAGCAGGCAGCTGCGGCCAAAAGAAGGATTCCCAGTGCCGAGGCCCACATCCGGTTGGGAAGGAAGGCCAGAGAGGGAAGGAAGGGAAAGAGACTGTATGCCAGGATCAGGAGGACGGCGAGCACCAGGTTCAGGCGAAAAAACTGCTTTTGTGTTTGCAGAAGTACCTGATGATATTGGCTGGATAACAGCAGGATCATCAGGGGGTAGAGCATATATACATATCGTTGGCGTGTTCCGGGAGACAACCAATACACCAGGATATTGACGGCAATAATCCAGAAAATGATCCTGTCGGTTTCACTATATCGGATTGACGTTCGAAAGCGGTAAAGAAAAAGGAGCAGCAAGCTGGCCGGGAATAGGTTTTTCAGGAGTTCAAGGGGGAAAACAAGCAGATGAGTGAAAAAGGAGTACCAGGGCGAGTTGCCTGCCGTGCGCTGGCTGGATTCATCCCAAAGGATTTCCAACAAAGTCCGGATGTCTCCCTGACGGCTGAATATCCACAAGTAAGTGCCGATAAGTAAAAAGAAAAGCAGAATGCCGGTATAATGCGGAAGGGAAAACAAGCCCCTGACGTTCTTCTTCAGGATAAAGAGGCAGAGTAAAGTAAGAGGAATAAAGACCAGAGTAGGCATTCCTTTAGTAAGAAATGCCACGGCACCGATGCAGTATACACTGAGAAAGAGCGCCCAGGGTTTGTGCTTATCGTAGAAGTGATAGGAAAAAAGAAAGATACCCAGGATCAACAGGCTGTAAAAGAGGTCTATCTCTGCAGTAAGGGAGAAATAGAGAAAGATGTCGGCACTAACCAGGTATAGGAGGGTGGAAGTAAGGGCAACTTCTTTGTTGTAATGTTTTCGGGTAAACCAGAACAGGAGGAAGCCCGTAGCCAGGAAAGAGATTACTGAAAAGAAACGAAGGGCAAATTCAGAGTCATCGCCAAACAGGGAAAAGGCTGCCACAAGTATCCAGTTCCAAACGGGTGGTTTCTTATAATAGGCTTCACCAAAGATGCTGGGAGCGATATAATCGCCCGAAAAAAGCATTTCCATAGCCACCACAGCCCTCCGGGGCTCCTCCAGGGAGAGGGGCTGGATGCCAAGCCATCCGAAGAGAAGCAGGAGGATGAAAGCCAGCAGCAGATGTGTAGCGGAAATGCGTTGCATTGTTTTAAAAGGGGGCAATTTACAAAATCCCGCTTTGGGCCGGATTGTTTTTCTTCGCGGCAATACAATGGAGGAAGCAGCCACTCCGGTGTGCTTTTCTGGCCGGTCTGAAGGGGACAGGAAAAGGAATGATGATGCCTGCTCTGACAGGGCTTCAGGTACCATTAAAATGAAGGGGCTGTCCCAAATACGAGACAGCCCCCATTGGTAATGGGCTTCCATTTAACCTAACCAACCCTAAAAGCCGGAAGCCTCATTCTGGACTCCTCACTCCAGATCTTCGTATTCTTTGATGATGGCTTTCACTTCTTCCGGGGCCACGCGGCCATAAGTTTTTTCTCCGATCAAAACGACCGGAGCCAGGCCGCAGGCTCCCACACAGCGGAGGCAATTGAGTGAGAACTTGCCATCGCCCGAAGTCTCACCCACTTTGATTTCCAAGACTTTTTTGAACTCATCCAGCACTTTTTCCGCCCCGCGCACATAGCAGGCTGTGCCCGTGCAGATGGAAATGGGATACCGTCCTTTGGGAATCATTGAGAAGAAGGAGTAGAAGGTCACCACTCCATAGACCTTTGCCAGGGGTACCTTCAATTCCTGACCGATCACTTCCTGAACTTCAGCCGGAAGGTAACCGAAGGTGCTTTGGGCTTTGTGTAACACATTGATCAGTTCGCCCGGCTGATTATCAAAATCCCGGCAGATCTCTTTCAGTTTTTCTATCTGAGCTTCTTTCAGCTCTAACCTGATGCTTGTCATAGTCTGGCGTTTGTAAGCTAATATGAGGCTAGCCTATGGTTATCTTCTGTTTTTTTTCGAAATAATGCGTATGCAGCAACTGATGAGCTTTATCGCTCATCGGTTTTTCCAGGAATTCTTCGTAGAGTTGCTGTATGTATTTGTTCTCGTGTGATTTGCGTAAGGTCTTGCCCTCATCTTCTTTATAGATGGCTTTTTGTCTGGCCTTCAGGATGGAAGAATCTCCGTGGTGCAGGGGTTGCCCGCCGCCTCCAATGCACCCGCCCGGACAGGCCATTATCTCGATGGCGTGATAATGGGATTTGCCCTCCCTGATCTCTTCCAGTAACTTACGGGCATTCCCCAAGCCGTGTGCAATACCAATGTTCAGCGGCAGACCGTCAAAATCCACGGTGGCGCTGCGCAGGTTTTCCATTCCCCTGAGTTCTTCAAAAGTGATTTTTGGCAGGGGCTTGCCTGTATGCAATTCGTAAGCGGTTCGGGTAGCAGCTTCAATGACACCGCCAGTGGTTCCGAAAATAACTGCAGCTCCACTGGATTCACCCAGGGGCTGATCGAAGTCCTCGTCTTCCAGTTGGTGGAATTGGATGTTGGCTTGTTTGATCAGGTGCGAAAGCTCGCGTGTGGTGAGGGCATAATCCACATCCGGATTGCCATCTACGCTGAACTCATCCCGCTGGCACTCATACTTCTTCGCCAGGCAGGGCATTATGCTGACCACCACCAGGTCTTCTCTTTTTACCTGTATCTTATCGGCGAAATACGTTTTGGCGATAGAGCCGAACATCTGTTGGGGTGAGCGCGCCGTGGAGGGGATTTCCTTCATATCCGGGAAATAGGACTCAAAGAAATTCACCCAGGCAGGGCAGCAGGAGGTGAGGATGGGAAGTTTTACAGTTTCATCGCCCGACAGGTGGCGGTTGAGGCGATCGAGCAGTTCGGCACCCTCTTCCATAATAGTCAGGTCGGCTGCGAAATCGGTATCAAAAACAAAATCAAAACCCAGGTTCCGCAATGCGGCCACCATTTTCCCCGTCACCAGGGTGCCGGCCGGCATTCCGAATTCTTCTCCCAATGCAGCCCTGACGGCCGGGGCGGTTTGAACAATAACCGTCTTGCGGGGATCGGCCAGGGCACGCAATACCTTATTGGTATGGTCAACCTCGGTCAGGGCCGCAGTGGGGCATACGGCCACACATTGCCCGCAATAGGTGCAGGTACTGTACTCCAGGTTCATTTCAAAGGCCGGGGATACCACCGATTCAAAACCCCTGTTGATGCCCGAGAGGGCTCCCACCGTCTGCACCTCATTGCACATCATCTCGCACCGACGGCACATAATGCACTTGTCCATATCGCGGATGATGGAAGGGGAAGTGTCTTTGCGGTATACCGATTTCTCTCCCTGATAATGGATTTCCCTGATGCCAAAGTCCTGGGCCATTGCCTGCAAATCGCAGGTTCCGTTTTTTGCGCAGGTCAGGCATTCGAAGGGATGATCGGAAAGGATGAGCTCCAACACCGTTTTCCGGGCATTCAATACCCGGATGCTGTTTGTTTTTACCACCATTCCTTCAGTGCATTCAGTTGCACAGGTAGGCGCCAGGTTATGTTTTCCTTCCACCTCCGCTACACATATCCTGCAGCCTGCCGGTTTGTTTTCAATATGCATATCGTCCAGGCCCAGATAACAGAGAGTGGGAATTTTAATGCCCACTTTTTTTGCCGCCTGAAGGATGGTGGTGCCCGGAGCCACTTCTACCTTTTTATTGTCTATTGTCAGATGAATTGTCTTCATAGCTCGTCCACATTCTTAGTTTATAATGACCGCGTCGAATTTGCATTTCTCCATACAGGCACCACACTTGATGCAGATATCCTGATTGATATCGTGGATCTGTTTGCGTTCTCCTGTAATGGCATTGACCGGGCAGGCCCGGGCACAGGCAGTACATCCTACACAGTTTTCAGGGATGATATAGTAGCGCATCAGGGCTTTGCATACGCCTGACCTGCACTTGTGCTCATTCACGTGCTCCAGGTACTCTTCCATAAAGTTATCGAGGGTGGAGAGGACAGGGTTGGGTGAACTCTGGCCCAGCCCGCAGAGGGAGGTGTCTTTGATCACACTGCAGAGATTCCGCAGAAGATCCAGGTCTTCCTGTGTTCCTTTCCCCTGAGTGATCTTGTCCAGCATCTCATACAAGCGCTTATTGCCAATGCGGCAGGGGGAACACTTTCCACAGCTTTCTTCTACGGTAAACTCAAGGTAAAACTTGGATACGGCCACCATACAATCATCCTCATCCATCACGATCATCCCCCCGGATCCCATCATTGAGCCACTGGCTACCAGGTTGTCAAAATCGATGGGTGTATCCAGGTGTTTTTCTGTGAGGCATCCTCCGGAAGGCCCACCGGTTTGCACCGCTTTGAATTTCTTGCCGTTTTTTATGCCGCCTCCGATCTCAAAGATTACTTCGCGCAGGGTCGTTCCCATTGGCACTTCGATGAGACCGACATTGTTGATCTTTCCCGCCAGGGCAAACACCTTGGTTCCTTTGGATTTTTCTGTACCGATGGAGGCATACCAAGCTGCCCCTTTGTTGATGATAGCCGGGATATTGGCGAAGGTTTCCACGTTGTTGACATTGGTAGGCTTGCCCAGATAACCGGAAACACTCGGGAAGGGAGGTTTCAGGGTGGGTTCGCCGCGGCTGCCTTCCATTGAATGGATCAGGGCGGTTTCTTCACCGCATACAAAGGCACCGGCGCCATAGCGCAGTTCCACGTCAAAATCAAAGCCACTTCCCAGCAGGTCACTTCCCAGCAAACCATACTCTCTTGCCTGTTCGATGGCTATTTTCAGACGCTCGATGGCGAGTGGATACTCAGCGCGGATATATATCAATCCCTTGGTGCCCCCGATGCAATAACCGCAGATAGCCATTGCTTCAAGGACGCTGTGCGGATCGCCTTCCAGGATTGAGCGATCCATAAAGGCTCCCGGATCTCCCTCATCGGCATTGCATACCACATATTTCTGGTCCGCATCCACCTTGCTGGTGATTTCCCATTTCAGCCCGGTAGGGAATCCCCCGCCTCCCCGCCCGCGGAGCCCTGAATCTTTGATGTCCTTGATGGCTTCCTCCGGACGCATTTCTGACAATACTTTTCCCAGGGCGGCATAACCATCGCGGGCGATGTACTCGTCGATGCTCTCCGGGTTGATCACCCCGCAGTTACGCAAAGCGATGCGCAATTGCTTCTGGTAGAACCCCATATGCTTTGAATCACTGATATGGGCTTTAGTGACGGGGTCTTCATAAAGAAGGCGTTCGACTTTCCTGCCTTTGATAATATGCTCTGCCACGATCTCGGCGGCATCCTCCGGACTCACCTCGGTATAAAAAGTGTTGTCGGGGATGATCTTGACAATGGGTCCTTTTTCGCAAAAACCGAAACAGCCTGTCCCGATCACCTGCACCTCTCCGGTGAGTAGGGATTGATCTATCTCTTCCTGAAGCTTATGCAGCAACAGGTCGCTGGCCGAAGCGTGGCAGCCGGTGCCCGCGCATACCAGGATATGCATTTTGTACTTTGCCATTGCTTTTTCTCTCCTTCTTATTCATCAATGGTTTGGTAATTCATCGGAATGATGCCTTCGAGCAATTCCCCTTTCCGGATGTATTTTTCGATGATCTCATCGGCTTTCTTAACATCCACATAGCCAAAAACAAGGGGTTCTTTGCCCGGAACCTTCACCTCGATGGTGGGCTCGGCGTAACAGTAGCCCATACAACCGGTTTGTGTGACCACGGCATCGATGTTACGCTTTTCAAAGGCATCCAGGAAGAAATCCATTACCTCCTTGGCGCCTGAGGCGATGCCGCAGGTGGCCATAGCGACCTTAATCTGTACTCTTTCTTCAGGATTCTCTCCTTTTTCTCTCAGCTTGATCTTCGACCGAACTTCATCCCGCATTTTCTGCAGGTCGGCCAGGTTCTTGATTTTGCTCATATCTTCTCGTCAAAAGTTAGTGCTTTCGCTTCATCGTGTTGTGCTTCCAGGAGCGATTTTAAATGCTTTCTGATTTCGGGATGGTCCAGTGGCAGGTCTTCCAAAGCCTCTCTGATTTCCCTTGTGTCGAATACAATGGTGTTTTGATTTATGATTCTCTGGTATCTGAAATCGATTTGGGGGTTGGCCACCATCAGCAAATAGATCACCCCTGGCAAATCGCCCGGGGGCGGCAGATCGATATGGCTGGCCTGAAATGTGGCTGTGACGGTAGTCCCTTTTCCTTCAGTGGATTCCACCCTGACTGCTCCTCCACACTGTTCTGCATTCTGGCGGAGCAGGGGAAGACCCATTCCAACCTTCCGTGTAGTTCTGGAAGTAGTGTAAGGGTCTGTCACACTCGCAAGCATCGCCTGTGGTATTCCCCTGCCATTGTCAGTGATGCGCAAGAGCAAGGTGTCCGGGGAGCTGGAATTTTCCAGGCTGATCTCAACCAGCGATGCGCCCGCAGCAAGGGCATTCTGACTGATGTCAAGGATATGTAATGCCAGGTCTTTCATTGGATCCGGACGTATCGGCCCTGCTCTCCTGCCAGGGCCAGTTTAACTTCATTAAAGGTAGGGCTTTCCAGCCACATTAGATTATATGCTCTGCCAATGTCTCCCGGGTAATGGGCATCTGAGTTTTTCAACAGACTGATGCCTTCCGGCATATTATTTCTTTTTAAGAAATCCGATGGATCCGTTTTTCTGGAAATTTCAAGGGCTTCCACTTTCAGATTATCGGGGAAGAATCCCAGCTGGCTGAACAGGCTGTAATATGGACGGTCGATGTGAGCCGGAATAAAAATCCCATTCAGGTCGTGTACCTTTTCTTCTATCTGCTTGATGCCAGCGCTCAAGCCATTGAGGAGCAGCCAGGGTTCCTCTGCGATGATGTTTTCATTCTCGTCCAACACAACCTGGTCTCCAAAGCGATGTACATCATTCGGTACGCGGGGTATATGCTTATCCAGGAATGCCTGGAAGGCATCAAGGGTCTCATCCTCCTCAAAAAAGGCCAGACAATGGACTTCTTCGCGTGTGCCCACCTCCGCTCCGCTCAGTACGCTGATCCCTGCTTGCGCTGCCAGTTTTCGGATGAGCTTGCAATGAAGGGTGGAGTTGTGGTCCGTAATGCCAATGATGTCGATCTTTTTCTCCCGGGCTTCAGCGACAATACGCAATGGGCTCATCTCCAGGCTTCCGCAGGGTGAGAGTAAGGTATGAATGTGTATGTCAGCCCGAAAGAATCTCATTTTGCAATAATGATTTGATAGAGCTGGCCGGCAGTGTCAAACGTGCCCAGGTTTGTACTCAGTACCGGGATTCCTTCTTCATTGGCCTGAGCCAGCATATCCTGGTCAGGTTGATTGCCATTGACCAAAACGATGGCAGCCAGATCACGCAGGGAGGCAATGGCCATCACATTCTTGTGGGCCTGCATCGTGATCCATATCTGACCTTCTTGAGCGTGTCCCATTACATCGCTGAGCAGGTCGGCCACATAGGCTCCGCTCACTTCTTTACCCAGTCCCTGATTTCCGCCTATCACCTTCCAGTCGAGCAGCGCTGTAATTTCCTTTACCGTATATGTCTTCATATCTTTTATTGAGGCTTATTTCAGGTTTTTATCCAACTTGTCTTCTCCCCATATTTCTTTCATCAGCCTGGTTGACTCTTCCGGGTGAAAGGTTCCTTTTTGTTCCAGGATGCGCTGAATGAAAACGCAGTGGCTGATGTCGGCCTCACCGCGTACAATGTCTTCAGCCAGCGACTGACAGCTTGGGGATCCACAAATGCCACAGTCTACATAGGGCAGGATTTCCATCAGTTCATTCACCTTTTTCATTTTCTCCAATGCGCCGCCGATGTGATCATCAAGTTTCAGCATTGAACGCGGGACTACTTTATCAATTTTCAGATTATCCGAGAGGTAAGCCGAATAGGCTTGAATTCCGGTTAATGATTGATTTGCGTGTTCAGGGAGGATTGAGAGATTCGCAGCTGCGCGTTTTCTGAGTCTTTCCGAGGTAAAAAACCGATTGGTGTTCGTGAGGATTCCTCCGGCGCAGCTTTCATCGCAAGCCCTGAGTTCGAGAAAGTCAATATTGCTGACCTCCTCGCTTTCAAGCTCCTCCAGGAATTCAATAACATTATTGATTCCATCAATGGCCAGGCTTCGTCCGGGCATATTTTCTGATTCGCCGGTAGTCAGGCTCCACAGTATGGACTCGGGGCTCAGGATGGCTTCGTTTTGTAAAGGGCAGGATGATGCCTGGCTTTGTTTCTGTGTAATCAGCGCCCTGTTGTAGATGAAGTCCATATTGATCACCCCGTCAATCACTGATTTGCTTTCTCCAACCGGGCTTTTGATGGCGGCGATTTTTGCGGCACAGGGAGTGATGTAGAACAGGCCGATCTCTTCATCCCTGGCACCTTCCTGATGCAGCAGATGGCGGTAATAAAGGCCGGCCACATCCAGGGGTGGTTTCATTGGGATGATATGGTTCACCAGGGAAGGAAATTTAACCTGGATCAGGCGTACAATGGCAGGGCAGAATGCGGAGATCAGTGGTCGGTTTTCCTGATGCCGGCGGATATAATCTGACATCGCTTCACGCAGGATTTCTGCTCCGGCTTCTGCTTCGCAAACGTGGGTGAACCCCATCTCGAGCAGAATACTGTATACCTGACGGGGATTGATCTCTTCATTCAGTTGCCCCAGTAATACACCGGGTATCATTGCTACACGATAAGGGTAATTATAAATCAGTTCGAAATCATCCTGCTCTACCTTAATAGCCTCTACCGGGCATACCCGATAGCATTCACCGCAATCCACACAACGGTTGGGCAGGAGGATCGCTTTGCCCTCTCTGACCCGAATGGCGTGGGTTGGACACACCCGCATACAATGGGAACAGCCGACACAGGTCTGGCGGTCGAAGTTCAAAGCGTGATGAAATGCCTGCTTATCCATTGAATTATTCTTTTTCTGTGACCAGGTACACCAGGATGCACACTGTAGTCCCTATGCCTGGCTCGCTTGTGATTTTCAGGCCGTCTGCATTCTGATCTATATTAGGTAAACCCATCCCTGCACCGAACCCCATTTCCCTGACTTCCGGGGAGGCTGTGGAGTATCCTGCCACCATAGCTTTGGCAATATCCGGTATTCCCGGGCCTTTGTCTTCGTATTGCAGAATAATCTTTTCATTATCTATGCTGGCAGTGAGCGTTCCGCTATATGCGTGAGCAACAATATTCACTTCTGCTTCGTAGGAAGAAACCACAATGCGTTTAATGGTTGAAGCATCGACATTGAGTTGCTTCAAGACCTTTTTGATCTCGCTGGATGCGTAGCCCGCTTTGGCGAAGTTGCCTCCTTCAATCTGGTATTGCAGCTGGATTTCTTCCATTGTACACCCTTTTTCAGGATATCAGTATACCGGTTGTACCCCTGCCCGATACAGCAAGCCACTGATCTTGAACATTGAATAGCGACATTCCATCAAGACCATATCGTTCTCCTCTGCCAGTTCGATCATCTCCGGGCTTGCCTTTTTTCCTCTCGCATAGATGATGCATTTGATGTCAGACATCTCAGCCGTGCGAATACTCTGTACGTTGGCCAATCCGGTGATCAACAGCACGGAGTCGGTGGTTAAGGTCAGCACATCACTCATCAAGTCTGAGGCGAATGCATACGCAGTTTCGTGATCCAGATGCTGATTCCCGCAAGGCATTGTTGCGTTCAGTATTGCCGAAATTTCCCGGATGTTGATCCCCTTGTTTATGCTGTGTTGCTTATTTACTGATTCCTGATGCATTCTTGTAAAGCTTTCAAAATCTTTGCAAAAATATAGCCCTTTTTTGTGTCCTCAAAGAAAAAGTGTTAAAAAAATAACAATGTTAATAAAATAACATAGGCCTTTTATTATGGTGATTCCTTTCAGCTTTGTTTTGTTTATTCTAAAGGAATGCGGCGAATCTGCAACGAGAAAAGCCTCCCCGGAGCGGGAGGCTTTCGTTGATATACATTTTCCAGGATCAGACGATTAGTGGCGTTTCCTCGGTTTGTAGTGAGTGTGGAGCAATGCGTGGGATTTGTGTCCCAATGGCTCGCCCAGAAACTCTTTATATATTTCCACCACTTCCGGGTTCTCGTGTGATTTGCGCAGAGCGAGTCCTTCATCTTCTGCATAGATGGCCTCTGCTCTTTTTTCTCTGATTTCGGATGAGGTAGGAATGGGTTGGCCGCCACCGCCAAGGCAGCCACCGGGGCAGGCCATTATCTCTATAAAGTGATAGCTTGCTTTGCCCTCTTTCACCGCTTCCATCAATTTCTTGGCATTGGTCAGTCCGTGTGCTATGGCGATGCTTAATTCCACTCCTTCCAGGAAGCTCCATTCGGGTTTTACCCCGTTGATCATAATGCGTGCTTCACGCACTCCCTCCATTCCGCGAACCGGAAGAATATTCAGGTTTTCGAAGGGCACTTCACGTCCTGTTACAATCTCATAGGCGGTGCGTAAGGCGGCTTCCATCACTCCTCCGGTAGCCCCGAAGATCACTGCAGCACCGGTGGATTCACCCATAATGCTGTCATAAGGGCGGTCTTCGATTTTGGCAAACTCAATGCCCGCCTGTTTTATCATCATTGCCAGTTCGCGGGTAGTCAGTACGTAATCTACATCCTGATAGCCGCTGGCCCGCATTTCGGGTCTGTTGGCTTCAAATTTCTTAGCTGTGCAAGGCATTACCGATACCGAAACAATGTTCTTGGGATCCAGGCCTTTCTTCTGTGCATAATAGGTTTTAGCCAGGGCGCCAAACATTTGTTGCGGGGACTTACAGGTAGACACATTGGGCAGCAATTCCGGGAAAGTGTGTTCAATAAACTTGATCCATCCTGGTGAGCAGGAGGTGGTCATTGGCAGGGCGACATTCTCATCCTTGTCAACCAGGGCCTGCTTGAGACGCACCAATAGCTCAGTGCCTTCTTCCATAATGGTAAGGTCAGCAGTAAAATCGGTATCCAAAACTGAATCAAAGCCAACGTGTTTCAGGGCGGAAACCATTTTTCCGGTCACGCGTTGTCCGGGTTCAAGGCCGAGGTCTTCACCCAGCCCTATGCGTACTGCAGGGGCAGTTTGAACCACCACGTGCTTGAGCGGGTCGTTGATCATATCCCAGACTTCGTCCATATAATTGCGCTCTACGAGGGCTCCGGTCGGACAACGATTGATGCACTGTCCGCAGTTAGTGCAGACCACACTGTGCAAAGGTTTATCCATAAAAGTGGTGATGCGCTGGTGGTCTCCCTTGGAGGCTACGGTCAGGGCGCCGACAGCCTGGAGTTCATCGCAGGTGCGCACACAGCGCTGGCAACGGATGCATTTGCTGTTGTCTTTGGCGATAGAAGGAGAGGAGATATCCATCACTTTGTCGGCTTCTTTTACCAAATCCAGAAAGACGTGATCACCCACGCGGTATTCGGCGGCGAGATCCTGCAGCTCACAATGTCCATTCTTAAAGCACTTGGTGCAATCTGCATTGTGCTCGGAAAGAAGGAGTTCAATGACGTGCTTGCGGGATGTCCTCACTTTTGCACTATTGGTGAATACTTCCATCCCTTCAGCTACAGGCATTGCACAGGCTGCGGCCAGGGCTTTTGCACCGGTGATTTCAACCACGCATACACGGCAGTTTCCGGCTACGGTCAGGTCAGGATGAAAACAAAGGGTGGGGATTCGGAAATTCAACTTGTTCGCTGCCTGAACAATGGTTGTGCCCTCCGGTACCGATACCGGAATGTTATTGATCTTCAGGTTAACCATATATTTACTCATCGTTGTACTTTTTTCTGTTTTTAAATCAGGCATTAGTAGATGATCTCTTCCCGGAAGTTATTCACGATAGAAGTGAATGGATTGGCAACGGACTGACCCAAACCACATTTGGATGCCATTTTCATAGTTTCAGCCAGTTTTTTAAGTTCATCCAGGTAATCCGGCTTGCGTTCGCCACGCTTAACGGCTTCGATGCCTTTGAGCAATTGCTGACAGCCTATCCGGCAGGGACTGCATTGTCCGCAGCTTTCCTCGGTAAAGAATTCGAGATAGTCGTGAAGGACGTTATACATCGAGCGTGTGCTGTTGAATATCATCATTGATCCGCCGGTGGGAATGCCTTCAAAACCGATAATGGTATCGTTGAACATCTTGCGTGGGACACAATGTCCGGAAGCTCCTCCCACCTGAATGGCTTTGGCATCTCCATCTCCGAACTGATCAACAAAATCAGAGAGGGGCATTCCCAGCTCCAGCTCAAAGATGCCCGGGATCGGGGTGTCACCGCTGACACTAAATACCTTTGATCCTCTGGAGTCAGTGGTACCCATCGCTTTGAACTGCTCTGGTCCGAGCCTGGCGATCATAAAGGTGTACACCAGGGTCTCAACATTATTGATCACGGTGGGCTTGTAGTTGTATCCCGACTTGGTGGGATACGGGGGTTTGTTTCTGGGCTCTCCGCGTTTGCCTTCCATAGATTCAAAGAGGGCGCTTTCTTCTCCACAGATGTAGGCTCCGGATCCGCTGCAGATCTTGATCGTAAAGTCGAGCCCCAGATCTTTAGCTACATTGTTAAATGTGTTTATACGATCATTGAGTTTATTAAGCAGGAAATTATACTCTCCACGCAGGTAGATAAACCCCTCTTTCGCACCCACTACATAACCGCAGATCGCCATTCCAACCAAAACCTTATCAGGTACGCGGTCCAGAATCTCTCTGTCTTTGAAAGTACCCGGCTCTCCTTCATCTGCATTGCATATTACGTACTTGGTGTCTCCTTCTTCATTCCGGGTGAATTTCCATTTCAAGCCGGTGGGAAACCCTGCACCTCCCCGACCTTTCAGGCCAGAATCGATGATATCCAGGATGACATCGTCCGGATGGCGTTGCAGGACTTTTTCAAGCAAAACCCAGGGATCGATCGAATCCATTGTGAAAATGAGATCGACTTTTTTATATGTCTTCTGTTCCATTGTTGCGCTGTGTTAAGGAGGGTTACTTTCTTGCGTATTCTTCAATGATTTCAATAGCCTTCTGCGGCGTCAGGTCCGGATAAACATCGTCATTGACCAGCATAACCGGGCCCTTATGGCACCATCCCAGACAGTTGGCTGAAAGCAGTGTGAACTTGTTATCCACCGTGGTCTGGCCCAGCTTTACTTTTAGGGTCTCTTCCAGGGAGTGAATAATGTCATCTTTTCCAGCCATATGGCAGGCGATGGTCTTACAAACCCGGATTACGAATTTTCCTCTCGGAACCGTGTCCAGAAAAGTGTAAAACGAGGCTGTCCCGAAAACATCGGCTGCTGAAATGTCCAGCTCTTGCGCTACTTCAAGCATCGCTTCCTCAGACAGGTATTTCTCCTGCTGAACAATCCCCTGGAGTACCGGCATCAGGGAGTTCCTGGTTTTGCCGTGCTGCTCAACCAGCTGCTTAACTAAGGTTTCTGTGTTCGACATAATCTTAATAGGTTGGTATACAGTTATATCAATGAATTTAATTTTCTCTATTGTTAATCAATTAACAGTAGAACCACGGCAAAAGTAACCAAGTATCTGTTACTGGGATAACAATATTGCTGCCTTAGTCTATGTATCATCAAATTGTTATTTAGACTAAGTCAAAGGAAATTATTGCCAATTTTGCGGAATGCGTTATTTTCTTGAGATGGCTTTCAGGGGCGATGGCTTTGCCGGTTGGCAGAAACAGCCCAATGCTGCCTCAGTGCAGGCAGCGGTGGAGGATGCTCTGGGTGTGGTTCTGAAGGAGGACATTGCCCTTACCGGGGCCGGACGAACCGATGCCGGTGTACACGCCTACCGGATGTTTGCACATTTTGACAGCCGGGCGGGTAAACTGAATGAAGAGATGCCGTTTTCCCTTTTTGGCAAACATTTGCCGGCCAGTATTCGTCTGCGCAGTTTGATCAGGGTTTCGCCCCAGGCACACGCACGCTTCAGTGCCCTGAGCCGGACTTATCGCTATTATATTGATGTTTCCAACAGCCCTTTTCGTCGATACTATGCCTACCCCTTTTATAAGCCCCTGGATATTAATGCAATGCAACTTGCCTGCCAATCATTAATTGGAAAGAAGGATTTCAGCGCCTTTGCCCGTAGCGGATCCGACAACATCCATTTTGAGTGTGATGTACTTTACGCTGGCTGGGTGCAACAACAGGATGTTTTGGTTTTTGAGATTAGAGCCAACCGTTTCCTCCGGAATATGGTAAGAGCAATAGTGGGAACGATGATTGATATCGGCCGGAAAAAAATGAGCCTTCCTGAATTTGATGAGATTATTGCAGGACGAAACCGGAGTGCTGCCGGCGTTTCAGCCCAGGCAAGGGGCCTTTTCCTTTGGGATATTGCTTATCCTCCGGATATTTTTATTGCAGATTAAGCGGGGTGGAGACGGTTTCTGTCTTTATATCCAATTCTCCCGGCTTCAGCACAAAGAGGAGTCCGAAAAGGGATACAAGTAAGGTGATCAAATAGAAAAGCAGGCTCAGGGTCACAGAAATACCAGTATCCAGTTTCAGGATTTCAGCACCCAGTAAAAAGGTAACTTCCCTTGATCCTATGCCTCCGATGGTCAGGGGCAGCATTGCTACAAGGGAAGACAGAAGAAACAGGAAGAGATAGGGGGCAATCCCGCTGCTTTGTCCCAGTGCAGTGAGCAAAGCATAGGCGCAGACAACTTGTGCAAGCTGAACCAGTATGGATAATCCGGTGGCCTTCAGGAAAGCAGGATAGAGCCGGGGGATAAAATGCCTGAGAGAGAGGGCTGAAAGACCAAGGCCCAGGGGAATGAGCAGCCATATCCATTTTTGCCATAAGCCGGCATTCAGGGAGGTGAAATAATATAATATTACGGCCAAAAGACATAAGGCCATTACCCCCATCAGTCTGTCTGTCAGCACAGCCCAGAATACCCACTTTGTTTTTACACCACTCTTTTTCTGGAGCAGATATATTTTATACCCATCACCCCCTATACCTCCGGGAAGAAAAAGATTGTAAAACATCCCAAGCAGATAAAGCTTGAGGTTGAACCGGGATGTAATATGGATTTCAGTGTGCCTGAACAGCAGGTTGAGCCGCATTGCCGAAAGGGTTTTAGAAGCCAGAAAGAGCAGCAATGCCAGCCCAGCTGGAAGCAGGTGCAGCCGACTCAGGTATCCCATCACTTCGGAAAAGGGGATACGGGAGAAGACGAACCAAAGGGCTGCGAGGGCAATGCTGATCTTGAGCATTGCCTTGAAGCGGGATTTCCAATTAATCTTTGCCAATCTGTATTCGCTTGATACGATAGGGTTTCTTTGCCTGGGATTCGTAGTATGTGCGAGTCAGCACCTCAAGGATAATGCCCACTGTGATTACTTGTAATCCTACCAGAATCAGGAGGATTCCCAATAGAAGCAATGGTTTTCCCCAAATATCATTCCCCAGTATTTTAAGAAAAAGCATATAGAATTCAATGAGCATTCCGGCCCCGAACAGGATCATCCCCAGGTTGCCAAAGAGGTGCATCGGCTTGTGAAGATACTTTTTAAAAAAGAGCATTAGCATCAGGTCACTAATCACTTTCAGCGTTCTGTTAATGCCGTATTTGGATTTCCCGTGCACCCGCGGATGGTGCCTGACTTCAGTCTGCGTAATCGTTGCCCCGTCAAAACTGGCCAATACGGGGATGAAGCGGTGCAATTCGCCATACAATCCCAAACCTTTAGCGATATGGCTTTTGAAGACTTTCAGGGTGCAACCGTAATCTTTTATCCTGACCCCGGTGGATTTCCGGATGATGGCATTGGCAATTTTGCTGGGTATTTTTCTGAGAAACATACCATCCTTACGATTGGCACGTATCCCGGCCACAATGTCCCAATCGCCTTCTTTTGCCATTTCGAGCATTCGTGGTATATCGGCCGGATCATTTTGCAGGTCGCCATCCATCGTTACCAGATATTCCCCTTCGGCTTCATCAATCCCGGCTGCCAGGGCGGCGCTTTGTCCGTAATTGGTAGCCAGTTGCACCAGCTTTACCCGGCTGGATGAAATCGCTGTGATTTCGTGCAGTGTCTGATCCGTGGAGCCATCATCCACAAAAATGACCTCATAATCCATCCCCTGCATTTCTTTGCTGATCTGATCCATCAGAGGTCGGATGTTCTCTTCTTCGTTATACACGCAAATGACGATGCTAAGCCTGGGCATTATTTCTTCTTTTTTTTAGATAAGAACACGGATGAAATGGTAGGTGAAGAAAAGGGCGACAGCAAACTTCATCATCGTACCAGCCAGAAAACCGATGAAGGATCCAAATCCGGCACGCAGGGCCGGATTAAAGTCTTTTCCATCCATCATTTCTCCCACCACCGCTCCGATGAAAGGGCCAATAATCAGTCCAAAGGGCGGGAAGCTGAATCCCAGGATCAACCCGATGATGCTGCCCCAGACTCCTTTTTTGCTTCCTCCGAACTTCCGTGTACCCCAAACCGGCACCACATAGTCCAGGGCCGTGACCAATGCCGCCAACAAGCCCCACCAGACCAGCTGTTGTTCGGTGAATGGACTCCGGCTGGTGAATTGAAGTAAAATGAGGGCAAGATAAGCCAGGGGGGGGCCGGGCAGTATAGGCAGGATGCATCCGGCAATGCCGGTAAGCAATGCCAGAACACCCAGCAATATCAGTATCCAATCCATTTCAGGGAAGTGTTGAGAGCCATCCGGATTGCATCCATTCAGTCAGGGCAGTCATATCCGAGAGCTGCTCCGCACGCACAGAAGCCAGGAAGCGTTGATGTACTCCTATCATCATCGTGCCCTGGCGTGCATCAGCATCAAAAGATATCCATCCCTGCTGGCCATCCGGTAGCTCCATTGTTCTGGCATAGCTGCCTTCGCGCTCGAAGGCCATCTCATCATTCCATAAGCTGTTTGCAATCGAGTAGAATTCCGGATGATTGAGGTAATCCTGAATGCTCAGGATGATGGTTTCTTCTGCTTCATTCCGGAACACCAGGCTGAGGTTGCTGATTTCAACCCCTGTACTGGTATCAATGTTTCGGCGATGATCTGCGAGCTGGAAGCCTTCCAGGGGGGCAGGAATATATTGTTGCAATTGTTCAGGATTGAGAAGAGATTTGGAGGTGATGCCTTCCTTTTCCGTACCTCTTTTTTGTTCTTTTTCCCGGGGTTGACAATTTAAAAACAACAGCCCTGCACCCAGTATGAACAGCAGGGCCTTTGGTTTGAAAAAGGCTAAGTGATTGTAAAACATAATGGTATTGCAGTTTTGATACAGATTGCAAAGCAAAGATAGGGCTTATTCCTTTGTCGATAGCTTAAGCACTAATCAAGGTTTTTCGGGTGGGCAGGCGTGTGAAGGCAAAAACCAAACCCGTGAATCGTTTCCAGGATGACCTGCGGATCATCCTGGAGGTATTTCCGCAGCCGTGAGATGAAAACATCCAGGCTTCTGCCGCTGAAGTAATCATCCTGACCCCAGACAGCCTGAAGTATGCTTTCCCTTTTTAATCGATGGTTTGCGTGTTCCTGCAGATAGCACAGCAGATCGGACTCCCGGTGTGTCAGCTTAATATGAGAATGCTTGCTTTGCAGTATCCGGCTGCCCGGATCAAGCCGGAATTTCCCGATCTTTCTCTCCCCATTTTCGGCAGCGATACGTTGAATCTGTTTTCTTCTCAGAAAAACTTCCATCCTCATCACCAATTCATCGACGCTGAAAGGTTTGGTAATATAATCATCTCCTCCCTCAAGGAAGCCCTTCATTTTGTCTTCCTGCATCGTTCTGGCAGTGAGGAAAAGAATGGGAATATCCTGATTCTTTTTCCGGATTTCCCGGGCAAGGGCAAAACCATCCATATCCGGGAGCATTATATCCAGTATGCATAAGTCATAATCCTGTAAATCAAATCCCTGCAGGGCTGTTTGGCCACGGGAAAAATGAAACACTTCAAAACCCCTCTTCCCAAGATTGTCCCGGGTGACAAATGCCAGTGCTGCATCATCTTCAACATAAAACACCCGTGCTTTGCCCATCAGCTTTTGTTTTTTGGTATTTGCAGGCTAAAAAGGGCACCTCCTTGCGGATGGTTTCCGGCGGAGATTTTCCAATGGTGGGCCCTGGCTACTTTCTTGACGTAAAACAATCCCAGTCCAAAGCCCCGGTAGGGGGCCACCTCTCTGCCTGTGATCCTGTAGTATTTCTTAAAAATGCGCCTTTTTTGTCCACTGGGAATACCTGGTCCATTATCCCGGATACGCAGCAGGTAATGACCGTTTTTCCACAGGCTTTCGATGTGTATGAGCGGGGGCTCACCTGCAAATTTGCAGGCATTGTCCAGTATATTATGGAGCAGCCCCTTTAAGTGTTTTTGGTCAGCAAGAACCCGGTGGCGGGGCTCCGAGGCCAGCTTTTTTTGGATGCTGCCTTTTCTTGCCTTTATTTGTGCCTCGTAGGATGGAATGATTTGGGATTCGAGAATCAGGTCCGGATCGCAGGGCTCAGGATGGAGTTTCAGGCGGGAGCCTTCCATACTGGCCGCTTCCAGTACCGTCTCAACGTGGGTCTGCAGTATAGTGGTTTGTTCAAGAATAATGCTTCCATATTGATCCAGGCGTGCCTGGTCCGACAATAGATCTTCCCGCCTGAGCACGTCTGCAGCGATCTTCAGCGTGGCAATGGGAGTCTTGAATTCGTGGGTCATTGTGTTGACGAAATCACGCTGAATTTCAGACAGGCGTTTTTGCTTGAAAATGACAAAGATGGCGTAAGCAAAAAAGGCCAGTGCAAGGAAAAGGATAAAGGAAGAAAAGATCCAGAAAGCCATATCGCGGGCCGTTTCTTTCGGGAGGTCGGGAAAATGAATGCCAAAATAATAGGTGAATTCGGGAAGCTGGGGGAATTCTTGTGCAGCACTGCTTTCTTTCTGAAAATGATCGTCCTCACTTGTACCTGCGTACACCATTTTATCGGTGGCACAATCGTAAATGGCATACTCGTATCTGAAATCCAGCCCCCTGTGTGAGAATTCGGTGTAGAGATAATGATCCAGTACCCCGGGATCAATGATATCATTTATATTGACCACGTAATAAGTGGGAGAAAGATGCACAACAGGATTTTCATTCGGAAAGGTCGTCTGGTTGAATTCAGCCATTTGCCTGGCAACGGCGAACAGCGCCAGGCTGATCGCCTGGGTGTTTTCCTGCTGCTGGGTCCGGTAGGTGCGGCTCAGCCAGATCACCTGAAAGAATACGATGGCGATGATGGTAGCCATACCCAGGATGCTGATCCACCGGATGTGTTTAGATTTCATAGTCGGGATTTCCTCGCTCAAAAGTAAAGATAGGAATCTTAACGGGGAAGACATCTTCTCATACTTCTGTTAACAAGCATTAACATTTTTTTTCAGATTGATGTAGGGGAAAGAAGAGGCTTAGGCTTATTTTTGGTCGGATTTTGAAAAGCAGAAGTATGAAAAGGGTAAGTCTTTTAGTCCTGTCTTGTGTATTGGTGTTTCTCAGTTTGTATGCTCAAAACCAGAACGAGGCTCCGGAACCGCCGGCACCGGTTTTCAAGTTTGAAAAAGAGGAGGTGAATTTTGGCAATATCCCTTATGGTGCGCCGGTAACTACCGAGTTCGAATTCAGGAACATCGGAAAGCAGCCCCTGGTGATCAAAGATGTAAGGAGAAACTGTAACTGTACTTCTGTCAGCTTTCCCCGTGAGCCGATTATGCCGAACAAAACCGGCGTGATCAAGGCTGAGTATGATGCCAGTGAAGAGGGCGTTTTCAATAAAAAGCTGACCGTTTTGGCCAATACTCAGGAAGGAATGCACGCCCTTCGCATCAAGGGTACTGTTGTGCGTTGAGCTGAGTTCTCAGGAAAAAACGGGAAAAGATAATAGATAGGACACAATTTCTTTTCCGCAGAGCCTGCAAAGGGGAAGGCCGTTTTAAGTCATAAGGCATAAGGCATAAGTCATAAGGCATAAGTCATAAGGCATAAGTCATAAGTCATAAGGCATAAGGCATAAGGAGATGGAAGCGGAATGACGACGCTACCAATGCGACGGAGAGCGTGCTAATCTATTCATTCACTGACCACTGATCACTGACCACTGACCACTGATCACTGACCACTGATCACTGACCACTGATCACTGACCACTGATCACGTAATCCACCACGTGGATCTTCTCCACCACTTCCCGGATAAATCCCAGGACATTCACGTGATCAGGATGAACCCGGTAAATGTCCAGATCCTCTATCGAATCAAAGCCGGATAGCAGGACGATATCGAAGGCCGCCTCTTTGTCGCTGAAATTGCGTCCCACTTCCCATTCTCTGATCTGCAGAATCTTTCCCTTCAGCCCTTCCAGCATCGAGGCCAGCTTTTCTTTTCGCATTTCCACATCTTCAGATGCTTTCAGCTTCATCATCACAATATGCTTGATCATACTTCCCATTTATTGGATTTGCAGAATTGTCCGGACCACAGGTGTGAGGCCGGCGATAAAAAATTCCACGGCGATGACCATCACGATCAGTCCCATCAGCTTCAAAAGGATCTTATTCCCGGTTTGCCCGAGAAAACGGGTGATCTTCGAACCGCTCATAAAGAAAATGTAGGTCAGGAGGAGGGTGGAGACTACAGAGAGCAGCAGTATCCCCTGAAGGGCAAGGCTGGCCGCATCTTCCATCAGCACAATGGCATTGGTGATGGCTCCCGGTCCGGCGATCATCGGGATACCCAGGGGTGTGACCGATATGTCATCCACATATTCCCTGACGTCTTCCGAAGCGATTTTAATTCGGCTCAGACGGGCCTGGAGCATCTCGTATCCCATCATAAAAAAGATAATACCCCCGACGATGCGGAATCCGTGAACCGAGATTCCAAAGAAGCCGAACAGCAATTGTCCGCCAAAGGCGAAGATCATCAGGGTGATGAATGCCGTCAAGACGGCCTTCAGGGCAGTGCGGTTGCGGGCTTTCTGATCGAGGGAGCCTGTCATTGTCAGAAAGACAGGCATACTCCCGATGGGATTGATGATGGTAAAGAAGGATGTGAAATACAGGACGAAGGCAGTCAAGAGCTGGTCCATCATTGCTTAATTACATTGATGCTATCTTTTGATCTACGATCTCCAGTATCTCTTTTTCCTGTGCAATGGCTTTGCCTGCTATCGCTTCGGCTTTTTCCAGCAGTGCATTCACAAAACTTTTGTCTTCCACTCCCGAAGCATTGATCTTCACATTAAGCCAGGCTCCCAGCACGGCAGTACGGGCACACAATGCCCCTACACCGGCATCGGAAACGGAGTTGGGGTTGCCCTCAATGGCCATTGCCTTCATCACTTCCATTGATGCCAGGCAAACCTCCATTACCAGGGCGGGGATCTCCATCGCAGACTTTGAGGCATTTTCAATGGCCTGACTGCGGGCGGCTTTTTCTTCCTCACTCCCTTTGGGCATCCCGAAAGCATCCATAATGCGGTTAAAGGCGAAGGTGTCTTCATCTACCAGATACAGCAGACGATCCTTCAAAGCCTGGCCCTTTTCCGCCCATTTTGAGAAGGATTCCCAGCGTTCATCCCAGCCGCGTTTGTGAGAAGAAAGATTGGCCACCATTGTACCCAGGGAAACACCCAGCGCTCCTACATAGGCCGAAATGGACCCCCCGCCCGGGGCGGGTGATTCGGAGGCAGTCTCATTGGCAAAAGCACGCAGGTCCATTTTAACCAGAGGACGGGATTGCTCCGCTTCCAGCATATATTCAATAATCTTTTCCTGCGGATTGAAGGGCTTGAGCTCGTCCAGTCCCATTGAACGAACCGCAATCCTGATCAGCTCTTCATCCGAAACCCCCAATGATCGCTCTTGTTTGGTAAGGAAGTATTTGCCTGCATCCAGCATTGCTTTCAAGGGAATAACTCCCACCAGTTCAGAGCCGGTCACCCGGATCCCGCGGGCATCCGCTTTCTTGCAAACTTCGTCAAAAGCGATATGCACAGGCGTTACGCTGATATTGGTCAGGTTCATCGAAATCTGTGCTACGCCATATTCTTCAATGAACCATCCAATGGCTTTGACTTCTTTCAAACTGCCTGGGATCATCACTGGTTTCCCCTTGTCATCCTTTATTATTTTGCCGGTCAGTTTGTCGCCTTCCCTTTTCGGCCGCCCTCTTTCCCTGACATCAAATGCGATGGCATTGGCCCGTCGGGTGCTGCTTGTATTCAGGTTGATATTGAATGCCACCAGGAAATCGCGGGCGCCTACCGCGGTGACGCCGACTTTGGCATTGAATGCGGCCGGGCCGAAATCAGGAGCCCACTCAGGTTTCTTTAATTTTTCAGGAAGACCTTCGTATTCGCCGGCACGACAATTGGCCAGGTTGCGCCTTTCGGGCTGGAAGGCGGCATTTTCGTAGCAGTATATCCCGATGCCAAGTTCTTCGCCAATTCTTTTTCCTAACTGTCGTGCATAATCCACTGTTTCTTCCATCGTGACATTGGCCACCGGAATGAGCGGACAAACATCGGTAGCACCGAAGCGCGGATGCTCACCTTTGTGTTTGCGCATATCGATGAGTTCGGACGCCTTTTTGACAGCCAGAAATGCAGCTTCCATAACCGGCTCAGGTTCTCCCACCAGGGTAACAACAGTGCGGTTGGTGGCAGCTCCCGGATCCACATCCAGGAGTTTGACCCCTTCCACCGATTCAATCTGGTCGGTGATGGCTTTGATGATATGCATATCCCGGCCTTCGCTGAAATTGGGTACACATTCAATAATCTTTTTCATAGAAATAATGGGTTGAAATTTTATAACACTCTTTTGTTCTGATGTACGATTTCTCCGTTCAGGATCATCGTGGCTACCTTGTTTGATCCATAAGCATAGGGCAAATACTCGAGATTGGGGATTTTCTTTGTGAGGATGAGATTGGCTTTTTTGCCAACCTGCAGGGTGCCGAGCTCATTCTCGAGCCCCATAGCATAGGCTCCATTGAGCGTGGCTGCCGCAATGGCTTCCTCCGGGAGCATCCGGTAAGAGATGCATCCCATTGAGATCATCAGTTGCATATTGCCCGTAGGAGAGGAGCCGGGATTAAAATCGCTGGCCAGGGCTACCGAAAGGCCTTCATCGATCATTTTTCTTGCCGGAGCCAGGGGCATATTCAAAAAGAAAGCGGCTCCCGGGAGTATGGTCGCCATTGTGGATGAGTTCTTCAGCGCAGCGATTTCCTTGTCCCCTGTATATTCCAGATGATCCACAGAGCGGGCACCATATTTAACCCCCGCCTGGATGCCACCGCTATAAGCCAGTTCATTGGCGTGAATCTTCGGCAACAGGTGGTATGCTGCAGCCGCTTCCAGGATGCGTTCGGTCTGGGCAACAGTAAAGAAGCCTTCATCGCAGAATACATCCACAAAATCGGCCAGCTTTTCCTCTGCCACCATAGGAAGCATTTCTTCCACGACAATGTCCACATACTTATCCGGATTACTGCGAAACTCCATCGGAATGCTATGCGCACCCAGAAAAGTGGCACGAATGGTTAGCGGACTCACCGTTTTCAGTTTTTTGATGACCCGGAGCATTTTTAATTCCGTCTCAGTAGTCAGTCCATAACCACTTTTGATTTCCACAGCACCTGTCCCGTAAGCGACAATTTCATCCAGTCGTTGCAGTGCCTTTTCCGTAAGCAGTTCTTCGCTGATGTCTTTCATCAGTCCGGCAGTATTCAGGATGCCGCCACCCCGGCGGGCAATCTCTTCGTAACTCAGCCCCCTGATCTTGTCCACATACTCCATTTCACGGCTGGCCGGATAAACCAGGTGAGTGTGGGAATCGCACCAGGCGGGAAGCACCAGGCGCTCACTTCCATCTATGATCATCATTGCCCTGGCCTGGGCAGCAGGGAAATGATCCATTGTTCCAAGGCCGGCAATGCGGTCACCCTGAATGTGTATCCAGGCGTTGGGAATGCGCTGGATGGAGGCCATCTCTTTGCCGCACAGGCGCGGGATGTGTGCATCCTGAGGCAGGCTCATTATGAGTTCACGAATATTTCGGATAATGAATTCCATTCTTCCATAATTTAGGGCAGACGAAATTAATTATTCTGCCGGGTTCTGCCTAATCCGGGGGTGAGAGGAGGAGCAAAAATCCCTGCCATATTCTTATGTGGTATTTATCTATCAAATCTCTATCTTTGACTGATTGATCCAAAATTCAGCCGATGAATATCATTATAACAGGTGCCAGCCGGGGCATAGGACATCAGGTAGTCAGGGCATTTGCCAAAGACAAGGATAATAATATTCTGGCCTTATCCAGGAATAAGGATGTGCTGATCGATATTAAGCGCAAGGCCAAGGCAGATGGTCTTCCGGGCAGGATTTATCCGCTTGCTTTTGATTTGGGACGACCGGATATGCAAGGCAAACTGTTTCCTTTATTGCGGGCCTATTTTAACAGGGTTGATGTCTTGATCAATAATGCCGGCCTGCTGATCAATAAAAGCCTGGAGGATCTGGATGAAGAAGATTTTGAACGACTGGTCGGGGTGAATCTCCGGAGTGCCTTCTTTCTGAGCCAGATGGTTCTTCCCTCAATGGTGGAGGGGTCCCACATTGTGAACATCAGCAGTATGGCCGGCTTTCAGGGGAGCGTTAAGTTTCCCGGCCTTTCAATATACTCGGCCACGAAGGCGGCCTTATGTGTGCTGACAGAATCAATGGCGGAAGAACTGCGCGAACGTGGCATCAGAGTGAATTGCCTGGCGCTGGGTGCAGTCCAGACGGAGATGATGCAGGAAGCTTTCCCCGGGATGAAAGCAGAAATGGATGCAGAGAGTATGGGGCAATTCATTTGTACTTTTGCCGAAAAGGCGCAGCGCTTCATAAACGGAAAGATCATACCCGTATCACTGAAAACGCCCTGAGCCTTAAAGCAATAACACTATGACGTATTCCTCAAATAAGCAGGTTTCCCACCCGGGCATCGTCGATGAAGTGACCCCCGATGGCTTACGCGTCCGCATTCTCAGTGCTTCTGCCTGTTCTTCCTGCCACGCAAAATCAGCCTGCAATATGGCTGAGATGGAAGAGAAACTGATCGATATCCCGCAGGAAAAGCCGGGCGATTATCAGGTAGGACAGACGGTGGAGGTGATGATGAACCTGAGCACCGGTACACGTGCGGTAATCCTTGGCTATGCTATCCCCCTCCTGGTTTTGCTTTTTGTCCTGATTACTGCCCTTATCCTGACCGGGGATGAGGCCTTGTCAGGCTTGTTGGGTCTGGTTTCCCTCATACCCTACTATGCAATATTGTGGCTCAGAAGAGACCATATCCGCAAGCGCACCCAGTTCTTTTTGCGCCCTTGAGCTCCTTTCTCCCTTCTTCTTGATTGTGAATAAAGCTAATTTATAGCCGATCTAAACAAAAAATCCAAAAAACTGGTATTCAGGTTTTTGCGAGCAGATGTAGGCGTGTTCTTTTGGGGGCTTCCTTTTTATGTGATTGATAGTCAGGTTTTTGTTCTTATTTAGAACGGTTTTTCAGAAGCAAGCGGGCAGACTTTTGTTTATAAATTTGTCGGGCGCTGAATTGTAAAGCTCCCTCAGTGCGATCTGTAAACCTCTAAAAAAGGAAAAACGTGGACAGTATTATTGTATATGCTGTAGTCTCGCTCGCCTCATTGGGGACTCTGGCTGCCATCATTCTGTTTTTTGTTGCCCAGCGCTTCAAAGTGATTGAAGATCCACGCATTGATGTGGTAGAAGCCTTATTGCCGGCTGCAAACTGCGGTGGTTGTGGTTATGCAGGATGCAGGGCCTTCGCCGAGACCGTAGTCAGAAATGAGAGCCTGGAAGGGATGAATTGTCCTCCGGGAGGAAATGATACATTGCAGGCCATTGCCAAGGCTATGGGGCTTGAAGCTGCCGAAGTGGATCCGGAGATTGCCGTGGTCAGGTGTTCAGGAAGCCGGGTAAATGCCCCGCAAAAGGTGGCTTACGACGGTCCGGCTACTTGTTTCTTTGCACATAACTTATATGCCGGAGAAAGCGGATGCCCATTCGGCTGCCTGGGTCTGGGCGATTGTGTGGTTTCCTGCGACTTCGATGCGATTGATATGGACCAGGAAACCGGTCTGCCTGTAGTCAACGATAAGTGTGTGGCCTGCGGTGCCTGCGTGAAGGCCTGCCCTCGCAGAATCATTGAACTGCGACCGAGAGGAAAAAAAGACCGTCGGATATTTGTTTCCTGTATCAATGAAGAAAGGGGCGGTCCGGCCAAAAAGAATTGCAGTGTAGCCTGCATAGGCTGCGGGAAGTGTGTCAAGATTTGTCCTTTTGAAGCCATTAGCTTAGAAAACAACCTCGCTTATATTGATCCGGTCAAATGCAAATTATGCAGGAAGTGCGTCCCGGAATGTCCAACCAATGCCATTCACGAGTTGAACTTCCCTCCCCGCAAACCCAAGCCTGAGCCGGAGACTGCCCCTGAGAAGGTTCCGGCCGGACCGGAGGAGAAAACGCCTGTGAGCGAATCCTGAAGAAACCGAATAAAGTAAAGGAGGGTAAAGCCTTGAAAACATTTAGTATGGGTGGTGTTCACCCACCGGAAAATAAGATTACCGCAGCTGCAGCCATAGTGCCGCTGCCCTTGCCCACGCAGATCAGTGTTCCCCTGGCCCAGAATTTAGGAGCACCCTCCAAAGCCCTGGTCAAGAAAGGGGATGCTGTTAAAACCGGGCAGCTGATTGCCAAAGGCGAAGCCTTCATTTCCGCCAACATCCACTCGCCTGTTTCAGGTACGGTGCTAAAACTGGATGATGTGATCAACAGCAGCGGATACAAGCAGGCTGCCATTACGATCAAAGTGGAAGGGGATGAATGGGAAGAGCACATCGATCGCTCAGAGACCCTCTTGCGCGAGATCAGCCTCACAAAAGATGAGATCGTGAGCAAGATCAAGGACCTGGGCATTGTGGGCCTGGGTGGCGCCACTTTTCCTTCCCACGTCAAGCTGATGGTTCCGGATGGCAAGCGTATAGAAACCTTAATTATCAACGGAGTGGAATGTGAGCCTTACCTCACTGCTGACGACCGCCTGATGATTGAGCGGACCGAGGAGGTACTGACCGGAACCCTGATTCTGATGAAGGGACTGGATGTGAAGCGCGCCCTTATCGGAATCGAAGCCAATAAGCCGGAAGCCCTTGCCTCGATGAGGGAAGCAGCCGTAAACTACCCCGGAATAGAGGTACACGCTTTGAAAGTCAAGTATCCCCAGGGCGGGGAGAAACAATTAATCAAAGCCCTCACAGGCCGGGAGGTGCCTTCCGGCAAATTACCCCTGGATGTAGGATGTGTAGTCAATAATGTCGGAACCGCATTCGCGGTATACGAGGCCATCCAGAAGAATAAGCCCTTAATAGAAAGGGTGGTAACCCTGACGGGTAGCGGTTTGAAGAATCCAGGCAATTTTTTGGTGCGCATCGGAACACCGGTGAGTCTTCTTGTAGAGCAGGCCGGTGGACTTCCTGAAAGCGCCGGAAAGATTATCAATGGCGGCCCGATGATGGGTAAAGCACTGACATCGCTGGATGTTCCTGTTGTGAAGGGAACATCCGGAATCCTGATTTTGAGCAAGGAAGAATCCAGACGCCTTCGTTCCAATCATTGTATCCGCTGCAGCAAATGTATTTCAGCCTGTCCGATGGGCCTCGAACCCTACTTACTCGCCAATACCGCTAAGCAGATGCTTTGGGAAAAAACAGAGCAGGCCAGGATTATGGATTGCATCGAATGTGGCTCCTGCCAGTATACCTGTCCCTCCTCACTGCCTCTCCTGGATTATCTCAGGGTGGGCAAAATCAGAGTGGGCCAAATTATCCGTAACCGTAGAAATTAGGAAAATATGAATATGTTTACCGTTTCCGGATCCCCACACGTACACGGGCAGGAGTCTGTCAGCAAGCTGATGTACGGAGTGGTATATGCAATGATCCCGGCAATGCTGGTATCAGTGTATTTCTTTGGATGGGGGGCCTTCCGTGTCCTGCTCATTTCTGTGATGGCCTGCCTTTTCTTTGAATACATCATTCAAAAATATCTCATCAAAGGGCCCACTACCATCAACGATGGTTCGGCCATCATCACGGGGGTTCTGCTTGCCTTCAATGTGCCCAGCAACCTTCCCTGGTGGATATTGGTGATCGGAGCCCTGGTAGCCATCGGGATGGGAAAAATGTCGTTTGGCGGGCTGGGTAAAAACATTTTTAACCCCGCCCTGGTAGGACGTGTGTTTCTCCTGATTTCTTTCCCTGTACAAATGACCAGTTGGCCGGTACCCAAGCCGCTTTTTGCCCCCGGGCTGACGGATGCGATTACCGGCCCTACGCCTTTGGGTATCCTTAAAGAGGGTGTGCGAGCCGGAAAGAGCATACAGGAGCTGGCCCCGGAACTACCGGATTATGTGACGGCCCTGCTGGGAAACCAGGGCGGCTGCATCGGTGAAGTAAGTGCATTGGCCCTGATCTTAGGCGCGATATATATGCTTGCACGAAGAATTATTACCTGGCAGATACCTACAGCTTATCTGGGTTCTGTTGTGGTCTTCTCCGGCATATTCTGGCTGATCGACCCCACAATGTACGCCGATCCTTTCTTTCATTTGCTCACCGGCGGGATGATGTTGGGCATTTTTTATATGGCTACGGATTATTCCTCCTCACCTATGTCTGGCCGGGCACAGATTGTATACGGGGTGGGGGCCGGGGTGCTGACGATGGTGATCCGCCTTTGGGGAGCCTACCCGGAAGGGGTTTCTTTTGCAATCCTGATTATGAACGCCTTTGTGCCACTGCTTGACGGAGCCTTGAAGCCCAAGCGTTTCGGAGAAGTGGTGAAAGCTTAAATCTATCTGACAATGGCAACAAGGGAATCGAATTTTAAAAATATGGTACTCACCCTGATGATGGTGACAGGCGTGGCAGCCCTGGCCCTGGGAGGAGTGTATAATCTGACGAAAGAGCCTATTGCTGCGGCCAAAAAAGCCAGGCTCGAGCAGGCTATCGGAATTGTAGTGCCAGAGTTCACGAGCATTGAAGAAAAAGAAGTGCTGCCGGAAGGAAGCAAGGATCCGGTCACCTTCTATGTGGCAAAATCCGGGGAAGAAATAGTCGGTACCGCGATCCGGACTTACTCCGACCTGAGTTTTACACAAAGAATATGGATTATGGTAGGGTTCCTGCCCGAGGGCAGTATTCATAATACAGCTGTGCTGGAGCACAAAGAAACTCCGGGTCTGGGAGATAAGATGGACATCAGCAAATCTCCCTGGAGCGCCCAGTTCAGGGATAAAAAGCCCGAGGAATTCAAGCTGATGGTGACCAAGGACGGGGGTGATGTGGATGCCATCACAGCAGCAACCATCACTTCACGTGCTTTCTGCGATGCCGTTGACCGGGCCTGGAATGCATATCAAAAGGAAGGAGGACAGGAGAAATGAATCAGATAAGCAACTTTACCAAGGGTTTTATTCGAGAAAATCCGGTTTTTGTGCTCTTGCTCGGGCTCTGTCCCGCACTGGGAGTGACTACTTCTGCGATCAACGGACTGGGAATGGGGCTTGCCACCACCTTCGTACTGGTGATGTCCAATATCGTCGTCTCCCTGATTAAGAGCTTTATTCCCAATAAAGTAAGGATTCCTTCCTTTATCGTGATCATTGCTTCTTTTGTAACTATCGTCGAGCTGCTGATGCAAGGCTTTATGCCTGCACTTTTTGAGCAGCTAGGCCTCTTTATTCCGCTTATCGTAGTAAACTGTCTGGTGCTTGGCCGTGCCGAAGCTTTTGCTTCCCGCCAGTCCTTTGTCTCTGCCGTGATCGACGGTTTAGGAATGGGGCTTGGTTTTTCCTTTGCACTCACTTTGCTGGGAGCAGTAAGGGAGGTATTGGGGAGCAATGCCCTCTTCGGGATAAAGCTTTTGCCGGGAGACGGGATGCTGGTGTTTGTATTAGCTCCGGGTGCATTTATCGGATTGGGATACCTCATCGCAATGTTGCGTAAAGCTTGATTATTCACGTTTTAGCTCTGAAGAAATGGAACAATATCTGATCATTATCATTGCAGCGATATTTGTTAATAATATCGTGCTGGCGCAGTTCCTGGGGATTTGCCCTTTTCTTGGCGTGTCAGGAAAAGTGAGTACCGCCACAGGGATGAGTATGGCCGTGATGTTTGTAATGACCCTGGCCACCATCGTCACCTGGTTGATCAAACATTATATTCTGAATCCGTTCGGACTGGATTTCCTGCAAACCATCAGCTTTATCCTGGTCATCGCTTCCCTGGTGCAGATGGTGGAGATTATCCTGAAGAAAGTGAGCCCCCCCTTATATCAGGCCCTGGGCATTTTTCTTCCCTTGATCACCACCAATTGCGCGGTTTTGGGGGTAGCCATTCTGACTATCCAAAAGGATTTCAGCCTGATTGAAGGCGTAGTCTTCGCTATTGCCAATGCCATTGGCTTCGCCCTGGCCCTGCTGCTGTTTGCAGGGATCCGTGAGCATCTGGATATGATGGATCTTCCCAAAGGAATGCGTGGCATCCCCGCAGCCCTCGTTGCCGCCGGTATCCTGGCCCTGGCCTTTATGGGCTTCGCCGGATTGGTCTAAATATCATCCTCTCAATTAATACGGAAGCTTGTTTTCTGCTTTCGGAAGGGTTAATGCCCTCATTCCTATTGGAGTTGAGGGTTTTTGTTATGTTGTTGTTTGTAATATGTAATTTATACTTATTCTTAATAGAAGAGACTATATTTTTGAAATTTAGAAAATCAGGCAGCGCTTAGCGCTATTCTTCTATTTATCTTTTACATTATGGCACGATTTATCTGTATCGCCTTACTGCTGATTATCATAGGCAAAGGCGGAGTGGGATTGTTGTATGCCCAGACCAACAGTACTACAATTAGTGGTGAAGTGGTATATGCAAATAGCGCAAAGACTCCCTTGGACAGCATCACTGTTTTTCTGCATAATGGTAGTGGTAATATTGTAGATTCAACTATTTCAGACAGTTTGGGGCTGTTTTCTTTTTCTGTCATTCCAGGAATGTATTTTTTGAGCGCCAGGAATACACATCAATGGCCCTGGGGCGCCGTCAATGCATTGGATGCCCTCATTGTGATGCGCCATTTTGTAGAACTGGATACCTTGCGCGGTATCGCGCTTGATGCTGCAGATGTAAATTTTGATACCTACACCAATGCTACAGATGCCTATGCTATCGCGCTTCGCTTTGCAGATTTGCCCGGTCATAGTTTTTTTGCAGATTGGGTGCATCTGCCTGATACCATCGTCGTGGGAGCGAATGAGCAGGTGCAGGTGCTCATTCCTTTTCTGGCAATGGGGGATGTTAATCACAGTTGGCTGGAGAAGCCTTTCCATATTCCACAATGTGATAGTTTGCGCGGGATCATTAACGCAGATACCAGCGTATGCAAAGGCACAAGCCTGCTGCTCCGTGCAAAGGGCGGCCTCAACTACCTCTGGTCCTCCGGGCAAATTGGGGATTCTGTCTGGATCACACCGCTTTCCTCAGGCCATATTGTTTTACTTATCGATGACGGCCTATTATCGTGCAGAGACAGTCTGGAAATTCTTGTCGATACCCTTATGCCCGTCTCTACGCTTCCCTCCGTGGAAGTCTTGTGCCAGGGTTCCAGTATTTTGTTGGATGCTGGCAGCGACGGTGATTCGTATTTATGGAATACCGGGGATACCACCGAAACCATTTTGGTCAATGCTCCTGGTGTATACATTGTTGAGATCAGGAAGGGTAGTTGCACCATCCAGGACAGCTGTGTGCTTAGTCTTGCCTCTCATTTAAGTTTAAATCTATTGGCAGACAAGGACAGCCTTTGTGCAGGAGAATCAGCACATCTTTCGGTCAGCAGTGGCCTTTCCTACCAATGGGCCCATACCGTAACGGATACATCTGCCCTGACTGTTCATCCTCAAAGCACGACCACATATTATGTAAGCGCGACAGATCAAATCGGATGTAGCGCTGTGGATTCAATAAGCATCGTAGTTTCTCCTTTACCCGCATTTTCTATCACCACACTGAAAGACAGCATTTGCCAGGGTGATTCAATTCAGGCTTTTCTGACAGGAAACCTAAGCAGTTATCAATGGGATCATAACCTGGGTGGAGGGAACAGCAAATGGCTGATGCCTGATTCAAGCACTACCTATACTGTCATTGGCACCGATAGCAACGGATGCAGTATCTCCCGCTCAAAAACGATTCACGTTAAAAGCTCCCCTGTTTGCCAATTGACCGCCACCCCGGCGGTTATTTGTCAGGGAGATTCCACCGTTTTAACCGCATCAGGAGCCCTTTTCTATCAGTGGGACAATGGCTTTGGAAATGGGTCTGTAAAAACAGACACACCTTCGACAGACAGCTATTATCAGGTAAGCGGAACCAATGCAGAAGGTTGTTCTTCTGTGGCCAGCGTGCTGGTGAAGGTTAATCCCTTGCCGGCATTGCAAGTCACGGCACAAAATTCCCAGGTTTGTCCGGGTCATAACACCATCATCAATGTCAGTGGGGCAAGCGCCTATCAATGGAACAATGGACTTGGCACAGATTCCATTTTGACAGTATCTCCGTCTTCAGCAACAAGCTATTCAGTGACAGGAACCTCTTCTGCTTCCTGCAGTGCAACAGCCTCCATCCAGATTGGCGTTTATCCTGTTCCAGAGATTCATTTGACCCCGGCAGATACCAGTATATGTGCAGGAGATTCGTTGCTGATCAACGCACAAGGTGCCTTGTCATATTGGTGGTATCCGGGTATTGGCAATGGCAACCGGCCTTATGTGGGGGTACAGCGCAGTGTACAGCCGCTCGTTACAACAACGTATACGGTTTATGGCAATAATCAATACGGCTGTGTGTCTTCCGATAGTTCCCGTGTCACGGTTTACAATAATCCTATAGTTTCAGCCACAGCTACATATACAGATATTTGTGAAGGCGAGAGCAGCGACATTTCGGCCACGGGCGCAAGTACTTATGTGTGGGATCAGGCTTTGGGCCCGGGATCGGGGCATACGGTGTCTCCTTCTTCCACCACCACATACAGCGTCACCGGGACCGATGGAAATGGGTGTTCGGCTACGGATGCGGTAACAATGCTCTTCACCCCCCAGCCCGACCAGGCCAATGCCGGGCCGGATAGCCTGGAGATAGTTGGG
>CAZPYJ010000010.1:111361-116328 GCA_964590645.1 uncultured Lentimicrobiaceae bacterium | reverse complement strand
TTCCTTGACCCCACGGTGAACTGCAATACCTGGGGATATAGCGGCACCGATGCCGCAGGAAAGATGAAGGAAACGGGCACTACACATTGGGATTCACCCAATACCGGTGCCACCAACAGCAGCGGCTTCACGGCGCTCGGTGCCGGCTACCGCCACTACGATGGCGATTTCGGCAGTCTCAGGCGCTACGCCTACTTTTGGTCGTCCTCCGAGTATTCCTCAACACGCGGGCTCTACCGGTACCTGACTTGGTACGACGCCAATGTACGCCGGTACGACACCTACAAGACCTACGGTTTTTCGGTTCGTTGCCTAAGGAGTAATTGACTATTTGACATTTTGACTATTTGATAATCCGCCGCTCCCTAAGCGCAGTCGAAGGGGGAGGCGGGTCGAATTTTTTTGAGATGGCGATATATGAACAGCTACCGGTGTTTAAGGCAAGTTATGACTTGTTGATCGAGGTTTTTGAAACGGATAAGCACCTTACCAGGGATTATATATTCAGCATTGGGGAACGCAGCATCGATGCATAAAAATCCCAGTACACTTAATAGCTACTCATTGTCCTATCCGGCCAGGAGCCTCTTGGCTTTGTTAGCTTCCCCGAAAACCAGAAGTTCAGTACTCCAAGTACTCCAAGTACTCCAAGTACTCTAAGTACTCCAAGTACTCTAAGTACTCTAAGTACTCTAAGTACTCTAAGTACTCTAAGTACTTATAATTGGCTACCTTTGCACCCAATTTTGGATCAATCCGTATATGATGATTAATATTACCCTTCCTGACGGCAGCGTCAGACAATACGAACCCGGAGTAACAGGAATGGACATCGCCCTGAGCATCAGCGAAGGTTTGGCAAGGAACGTTTTGTCAGCCAAAGTGAACGGAGAGGTGTGGGATGCTACCCGGCCTATCCAAAGGGATGCTGATATTCAATTGCTTACCTGGAATGATGAAGAAGGCAAAGCCACAATGTGGCACTCCTCTGCCCACCTGATGGCCGAGGCGGTGGAGAAACTCTACCCAGGTGCAAAATTCGGGATAGGTCCGGATATTGAAAATGGTTTCTACTACGATATCGACCTGGGCGATCGCGTCATTTCTGAGCAGGATTTTCCGGAAATAGAAAAGAAAATGAAGGAGCTTGCGGCACAAAAGCAGGCTTTCCGGCGCAGGGAGGTAAGCAAAAAGGAAGCCCTGAATTATTATGGAGAGAAGGGGGATGAATACAAACTCGAGCTTATAGATGAGTTGAATGAGGGGGAGATCACTTTATACGAATCCGGTGATTTTGTGGATCTCTGTCGCGGGCCCCATCTTCCGGACACCGGAGCCATCAAGGCCGTTAAGATATTGAGTGTGGCCGGAGCATACTGGAGAGGGGATGAGAAGCGCAAACAGCTGACCCGCTTGTATGGTATCACTTTTCCAAAGCAGAAAGAACTGACAGAATTCCTCGAACGCCTGGAAGAAGCCAAAAAGCGGGATCACCGCAAATTAGGCAGGGAACTCGATCTTTTTACTTTTTCCCAAAAAGTAGGCAGCGGCCTTCCCCTTTGGATGCCCAAAGGCGCAGAATTGCGGGAGAGACTGGAAAACTACCTTAAAAAGGTGCAGCGCAAAGCGGGTTATCATCCCGTAATCACTCCCCACATCGGAAATGTAAATCTCTACAAGACTTCCGGACATTATGAGAAATACGGAGAAGATTCTTTCCGTCCCATCACCACACCCCAGGAAGGAGAGCAGTTTTTTCTGAAACCAATGAATTGTCCGCATCATTGCGAAATTTATAAAGCCAGGCCGCATTCCTACCGCGACCTTCCTGTCCGCTATGCCGAATTTGGCACCGTATATCGCTATGAGCAAAGTGGAGAGCTGCACGGCCTCACCCGTGTAAGAGGTTTTACCCAGGATGACGCCCATATTTTCTGCACCCCCGAGCAGGTGAAAGACGAATTCAAGGCAGTGATGGATATCGTGATGCAGATTTTCAAAGCCCTGGACTTCAAAGATTTTAATGTGCAGATCTCCACACGGGATAAAAACGATAAGGAGAAATACATCGGTTCCGACGAGAATTGGGAGCGTGCCGAGCAGGCCATTATGGAAGTGGCAGAAGAAAGAGGACTCCAGGCACAGGTAGTGCCCGGTGAGGCGGCATTCTATGGTCCCAAAATGGATTTTATGGTGCGCGATGCGATTGGCCGGAAATGGCAGCTGGGGACCATCCAGGTAGATTATAATCTGCCGGAAAGATTTGAACTGGAGTATGTTGGCGCAGATAATGAGAAACATCGTCCGGTAATGATCCACCGTGCGCCCTTTGGTTCAATGGAGCGTTTTGTGGCCGTTTTGATTGAACATTGTGCCGGAAAATTCCCGCTTTGGCTCACTCCGGAGCAGGCTATTATATTGCCAATCAGTGAGAAATACAATGCATACGCTGAAAAAGTTTTACATTTGCTGGATATTTCGGATATTCGCGCCTCCATTGACCGGCGCAGTGAGAAGACCGGTAAGAAAATACGGGATGCAGAATTGAAGCGCATTCCGTATATGTTGATTGTCGGGGAGAAGGAAGAAGCGGAAGGCTGTGTGTCGGTCAGAAGGCAAGGTGAAGGCGATCTTGGAACGGAAAGCGTGGAAGCCTTCATTCAACGCATTGAAGAAGAAATCAGGATCCTGCTCGAAGCGTGAGCCGGGATCACAAGTATAAACAATAAGAAAGGAGGAGTACCATAGCACGTTTTCCAAATTCCCGGGGCAGAAGCAGAGGCCCTATCCGGAAGAAAGAAGATCCGCATAAGATCAATGAACATATCCGCGCCCCGATGGTTCGCGTGGTGGGTCAGGATCTCGAACAAGGCATCTATCCCATCAGGGAGGCCTTGCAAATGGCAGAAGACCGTGGACTGGATCTGGTAGAGATTTCACCAACCGCCAACCCACCTGTCTGCAAAATCATCGACTACAGGAAGTTCCTGTACGAATTGAAAAAGAAACAGAAAGAGATTAAAGCCAAATCTGCCAAAATTGTGGTGAAGGAAATCCGGCTGGGGCCGAATACCGATGACCACGATTTTAACTTTAAGCTCAAACACGCCATCAAGTTTCTGGAGGATGGCGCCAAGGTGAAGGTGGATGTCTTTTTTAAAGGACGCTCCATCATCTACAAAGAGAAAGGGGAAATTGTATTGTTGAAGTTTGCCCAGGAATTGGAAGAATACGCTAAGGTTGAACAATTGCCTAAACTTGAAGGGAAAAGGATGATTATGATCCTGGCCCCCAAGAAATAAAGATCGTCCGTCAGGAACGGAAGTGTTGAATCAGTTAAAAAAAGCAGCAATGCCTAAAATGAAAACCAAGTCGGGTGCCAAGAAACGTTTTGCGTTTACCGGTACCGGCAAAATCAAGCGGAAGCACGCTTACAAGAGTCATATTCTGACCAAGAAGTCCACCAAACGCAAACGTAACCTCGGTTACGATGCCATCGTGGATAAGGCCGATTTGAATAATGTCAAAGCGATGCTTGCAAAATAGTCCATTGTTTAACTTGTCCCGGGCTTGCAAAGTCCTGCCTGCAGGCGCCCGGTCAAAAACTACAGAAAGATGCCAAGATCAGTCAATAATGTTGCTTCAAGGGCACGCCGAAAGAAAATTCTGAAACTGGTGAAAGGCCAGTTCGGACGGCGCAAGAATGTCTGGACGGTTGCAAAAAACGCCTATGAAAAAGGGCAACAATATGCATACCGCGACAGACGGAACAAAAAGCGGACTTTCCGCGGATTATGGATCGCCAGGATCAATGCCGGTGTACGGCAATATGGGATGTCCTACTCGGTATTTATGGGGAAACTCCACGAGAAGGATATTCAGCTGAACCGCAAGGTCCTTGCCGATCTCGCTATGAACCATCCCGAAGCCTTCAAGGCGATTGTGGATGCAGTGAAGTAAACAAACCCTATCCGTTCCTGATAAAAAGAAAACGCCTTCGGGCGTTTTTTTTGTGCGATAAAAAAACCTTCGAGTGCAGGGCTGTCAGTAAGTAAAAATTTTAACCGCAGAGAGCGCAAGGTTCACGCAAAGTGCGCGAAGGGGTAACTCCTATCACCGCCACTTTCTGAAGGATTTGAAAAGCAAGAAAGGATTTAAAATTGAGAGGACTGGCTTCTTAGCGTCCTCAGCGCATTCTTTGCGTCCATTGCGGTAAAAAAACCTTTGAGAGCCGGGCTGTCAGTGGATTGAAATTAAACCGCAGAGAACGCAAGGATCACGCAAAGTGCGCGAAGGGGTAGCTCTTATCACCGCCAACACGGGAGAATATTCTAAAGAAATTAAGCGACTTATCATAATCCATTAACAAGTCTCTTGATTCCGTCCTTGATCAAAACAACATTGAAGTTGATCAGCAGTCCAAGTTTACACTTGCTTAATTTGAGGTACGTAAGAAGCTGAGCAATGTGAACGTCCGAGATTCCTTCGACAGCTTTCACCTCAATAATCACTTTGTTTTCCAGAAGCAAATCGACTCTGTATCCAATGTCTAGTCTAACATCCTCGTAAACTAAGGGTAGGGCTTTTTGCTTTGTTATGTTTAAGCCGGTCTTCGATAACTCATAATACAGGCACTCTTCATAGGCGCTCTCCAATAAACCAGGTCCAAGATTTCTATGAACCTTCAAAGCACTTTCAACAATAATTCTTGAGATTTCATTTTCGTGCATAATTGAAACGGATAGGTGAGTTCTTCTTTTTAAGCACAAAAGTCAATTCTTGGAAGTGGAAAGGTAGCGAAATAATTGAATTCTTAGCGCCCTCGGCGCATTCTTTGCGTCCATTGCGGTAAAAAAACCTTTGAGTGCAGGGCTGTCAGTAGATTAAAATTAAACCGCAGGGTTCGCAAAGTTCACGCAAAGTGCGCGAAGGGGTAGCTCTTATCACCGCCACCATCTGAAGGATTT
>CAZPYJ010000010.1:60342-111261 GCA_964590645.1 uncultured Lentimicrobiaceae bacterium | reverse complement strand
CAGAGAACGCAAGGATCACGCAAAGTGCGCGAAGGGGTAGCTCTTATCACCGCCACCATCTGAAGGATTTGAAAAGCAAGAAAGGATTTAAAATTGAGAGGACTGGCTTCTTAGCGTCCTCAGCGCATTCTTTGCGTCCATTGCGGTAAAAAAACCTTTGAGTGCCGGGCTGTCAGTGGATTAAAAGTAAACCGCAGGGTGCGCAAAGTTCACGCAAAGTGCGCGAAGGGGTAGCTCTTATCACCGCCACCATCTGAAGGATTTGAAAAGCAAGAAAGGATTTAAAATTGAGAGGACTGGCTTCTTAGCATCCTCAGCGCATTCTTTGCGTCCATCGCGGTAAAAAAACCTTCGAGTGCCGGGCTGTCAGTGGATTAAAAATAAACCGCAGAGAACGCAAGGATCACGCAAAGTGCGCGAAGGGGGGTATCTCTTATCACCGCCTCTTTCTGAAGGATTTAAAAATGAGAGCATAGCTCAAGGCTGGTTTCTTAGCGCCCTTGGCGCATTCTTTGCGTCCATTGCGGTAAAAAAACCTTCGAGTGCTGGGCTGTCAGTAAGTAAAAATTTTAACCGCAGAGAGCGCAAGGATCACGCAAAGTGCGCGAAGGGGTAACTCCTATCACCGCCACTTTCTAAAGAATTTGAAAAGCAAGAAAGGATTTGGGAAATAGCGCATAGCTCAAGGCTGGCTTCTTTGCGTCCTTGGCGCATTCTTTGCGACCATTGCGGTAAAAAAGTCTTTGAGTGCAGGGCTGTCAGTGGATTAAAAATAAACCGCAGAGAACGCAAGGATCACGCAAAGTGCGCGAAGGGGGGAGGCACTTCCTCTTGATTATGCCTGGATCAGGGCCTGCCTAAGTCTTACCAAAACCTGCAGCAACTCTTCCACGTCGCATAAGGGCAGCATATTGCTGCCATCAGATTTAGCCTGGCGTGGCTCCGGATGGGTCTCCAGGAAAATTCCATCAACGCCGGCCGCAACACCTGCCCTGGCAAGGGTATCGATCAAATCAGGCAGCCCACCGCTTACCCCACCAGCCTGGTTGGGTTGCTGAAGCGAATGGGTGATGTCGAGCACCACCGGATAACCCAGGGCCTGCATCCGCGGAATAGCCCGCATATCCACCACCATATCCCCATACCCGAACATCGTCCCGCGCTCGGTGAGCAAAATGTCACTATTGCCGGTATGCTTTACCTTCTCTGCAGCAAACCGCATTGCTTCAGGTGACAGAAACTGTCCCTTTTTGATGTTCACCGGCTTGCCCGTATTTCCTGCCGCCACCAGGAGCGCTGTTTGCCGACACAAAAAAGCCGGGATTTGCAGCATATCCACAAATTCCGCAGCCATTGCGGCCTCTGCCTCCGTGTGTATATCGGTGATGAGCGGAACCTGAAAAGTTTCTCCCACGGCTTGCATTATCTTCAGGGCTTTTTCATCTCCGATTCCCGTGAAGGAATCCATTCTGGAACGATTGGCCTTGCGGTAAGAGGCTTTGAATATCAGGGGGATGCCAAGTCTGTCGCACATCTTTACCAGGGCTTCCGCAATGGGGAATGCCATATCCTCATCCTCGATAACGCAAGGTCCGGCAATCAGAAAAAAGTTAGCCTCAGGGCTGTGGGTATATTCGCTCAGTGTATTCATACGGTTCATTTATTCAGTTCCTTAGAAAGTCAGCATCCTATTGATCGCTGGCTTTGAAACGTGAAGTCAAAGCTACTTAATTCCTTGCAATCCTGCAGAGATGTGCCGGTGAAGCTGGTTCCGGTATTAAATGTTATTCAGGAAATCGTACAGATTTTCATCCGGCTTCAGATCGAGCTTTTTCCTGAGCCTCGACCTGCTTATATAGGAACTGGAGGGCTGTATGTTCAGGATATCTGCAATTTCCTTCGAGTTGAGCCCGATTTTGAGATAGGCGCACAACCTGAGGTCATTGTTTGATAAGCCGGGAAACCTTTCTTTCAGCTTTTTGAAAAAGTCCTGGTGCAATTCATCCATCTGGATCTCAAATGTCTTGTCCTCAATATTGATGTAGGCATCAAGCATTCTCTGGATCTCATTCCACTTCATTGAGGAGGAGAAAGGGCTTTTTCGCGCCTTCTCAAAACTATCCTTGATGGTGAGCAGGAGACGGTTCTTTTCTTCATTATCCCTGGCTTTGCTGGCGAGTTCAATGGTTTTGTTTTTTAGCTGCAACTTCAGTTGTTCATATTCATCTTTCAGGCGTTCCTGCTCAATCACCATAAGCTCCTGCTTGTGTTTCTCGGCCTGAATACGCAGGGACTTTTGTTCCTTCAGCAGCATTTTTTTCTTTTGCTTTTTGAGAGAAATAATCACCCGGTATCGAATCAACAACACCGCCGCAAACAACAGGAAGAGATATAAGGCGAGCGCATACCAGGAGCGGTGAAAGGGTGGGGCGATGCGGAAACTGGCAATCCTGCGCTCAACGGCTTCATCCGCAAGCTGTGCTCTTAAGGTAATGGTGTATTCTCCGTGATCCAGACCAAGCAAGTCGAGGCTTGTGTTTTTTCCATTAGATATCCATTCTTCGGCATCATTGAGTTTATATTGATACTCCATCACCTCCTGATTCGGTACGATATATTCAATCCTGAGATTATGCAAGCGGTATTTCACTTCACTACCAATAGGTACCAATATTCTTTCCTGGTTATTATAGGCTTCCAGTTTTCGCAGCACCAGGGAGTAAGGAAAACTGTCCTTGCTCTTCCTGTGGCGCAGGTGGCGTAAGGCAAACCCATTATAGGCGGGGTAAAAGGCATAATCGGGATGGATGAGCAGGGCTTGCCTATGCCTGTATAATATGCCTGCATTTTCCGGAGGAAGGATGCTTTGTTCTGATATCTCAAAATTCTTTGTTTCCGCGAAATATGTAAAGTGATGCCGGTCGGTCTTTACCAAAATTGCATCTCCTTGCTGGTGGATGAAAGGGTCGTTCCCAGGGAAATCATTGGATGGGAAAAGCATTCTGTCTTGCGGCTCAAGGCTGTCGCTCAGGAGGGTTCGGATTATGCCGTAATTCGGGATATTGATCCAGAGCGTATTATCCCCTTCAAGCACAAGTTGATTACACGAGCCGTAAATGTGCTCCATTTTCTTTTGAAAAGTCCATACCCCGTCTTTCCTTTCAAAAATGGAAATTCCATTGTAATATCCCGCCAGCAGTTTTTCCTGATAAGGAATGATGGTCCATACCCCTGATTGGTCTCCTACTTTCTGCACCCCATTCAAATCTACAATGAAGAGACCTTTGTCGTGCCCCATAAACAGAAGGTCGCCAATACTGGTGAGCGTCCAAACCTGTCCTTCAGTCCCGGGAATCAGTTGGAATTGAAAGAACTCTACTTTATTATCAAGCGCCGCCCAATTGGTGCGATACAGGCCCTGGTTTGTTCCCAGGAAGAATGCATCCTCCTTCAGGCCTGCGGTATAGCCGGTACCGAAATCTCCACGATAGTCGAGGAAGTAGGTGAAATGACTGTGCATATCCAGGACCGTCAGGCCATAATCCATTCCCAGCCATAACTTTCCGTTGGGGAGGGCGTGAAGAGATAGTATGGTGTTGCTGGGCAAACCTTTGTGTCGGTTGATGCTGTGCAGTAGGTTCCCATCCTTATCCGCAATAAGGAGTCCTTTCAATACAGTCCCATAGGCTACTTTCTTCGAGTCAATCTTTTCAAAACTAAATACTTTGGCTTCTTTGAGTTTGTCCGACAGGGCGATATCCAATGCCGTCAACCTTCCTTGTGCGAAGCGCAGCAGGCCTGCATCCCGCGTAACAACCATCAAGGCATTCCCGGATTTGTAGAGCCCTGTAATATGCAGTGTGTTCTGATCAGGATAATTAAACACTTTCTGAAGGGAGAAATCATCCAGAACATAGAGTCCATCGGAGTCATCGGCTAAATATAGTGTGTCTTGCAAGAGATAGCTGCCGCTGAATGCATTGGGCGCGGCAACCATCACGAATTGTTCGTTTTTATAGATATAAATATTTTGGGAAGAGATAAATAAGATATCATCCCGGAAGAGTTGCAGATCCCAGAACTCCTCAATAATGTCGTGTGGTTCTTCACGGAAAGGGTAAAGAGAGGTGTACTCAAAACTGAGATCCGCTTTTCTCTTCCAGATCCCAAAATCCTGGTCCGAGCCGGTATAAATAACAGAATCATTCAGGATGAGCAGGGAGCGGGTAAATCCATCGCTTCCCTGAAAACAATTCCAGGTCTTACCGTCAAATTCGAGCAAGCCGCGATCGGCAGCATAATATACTATCCCATTGGGTGCTGTGCTGATATCCCACACCTTCCCCTTATTCTGGTAATCCTGGGGTGAAAAATTTTGCAATGGGGGCATTCCTTTCTCCGGAACTGCCTGTGCAGCAGCGAGGATGGACATAATCCATATAGAGAAAATAAGCTGTATCCTTGCTTTCAAATTCCTTGAATTTGAGCCTGAATATAATAAAAAAGAGCCGCCCTTTTTGGAGACGGCTCTTTTTGGATACTTTTATTTCGTCACTACAAGCTTTTGTGCCACGACCTTCTTGTCGGCTGTCGTCAAACGCAGGATATAGATCCCTGGTTTTAGCGAGGTAGAAGGAATAACATCACCACGACCTGTCAAGGTCAACTTTCCACTTAGGTCAAGAACTTCATACGCTGCCACATCGCCTTCGAGATGAATCGCTTCTCCGCTGCTAGCGGGATTGGGATATACCCTGACGGCCATATCGCTGCCAGACACATCATTGCGACCGACTACACTTTGGCGGTAGAAGTAGATATTGTCCAGGAAAAAGGTCTGGCTTCCTGTGCCACCATCATATTTCAGTTGGATGACATCTGCCAGGTTCACTGCGCTGAAGGTGCTCAGCGGGATGTCGTGACTCACCCATTGACCGGGGGTGATGGGAAGAGAGTAGGGCGTCTCTACCGGTCCTGTGCTGATGAGATAGATGTTGACAGTGGTAGCATTGGCGGTCCACATATCCAGGTGCAGGGTGTCCATTGCACTCAAGTTAAGTGGAGTGGCAAACTGGTTTCCCTGATAGTTGAAATTCCCGAAGCGTATCACTGAATCACCCTGGATCTGAGGAAAGGTAACGACAGTAGATTGGCCCCAATTCGGAGTAAAATCAGTGTTCGCCACATTGGTGTATGCGCCGCTGAAAACGGAAACAACTTCGTGGGAATAGCGGAAGGGGGGCAGGGGTGCAGCCACCGCGGGTTGGTTGGGAGATGCAACCTGAGCGTTGAAGGTAATATTGTCGAAATAGACAATATTGTCCTGGGTCCTGCCGGCCAGGTTAAAGTCTGGGAAAACAACAATTTGATCATAAGCACCTTCCGTAGGGGGAGGGTTGGTGTGTCCTGAAAAATCAAAGGTGATTTCTTCCCATTGGTTGATCAGGGTGTTGGGCACTTTTATTTCAGGGAGTGCCCATCCGGTGGGAGCCACGAGCTTGATCCCCACATCGCTGATCACAGTTTTCCACACCATAATCTTAATCAGCGAATTGGTGGAATCGAGCACGAAACTGCCCAGGTTTGTGCTGTCGTGGGCCGACTCGCACCCTGCCCAGGGTTGCCCTGCCTGAAGGGCGGTAAATTTGGCAACGGTCGCGCTGGTATTGACACCGGCCGGTGCAGGATTCGACACAATTTCCAGGGGCGGGTTGGTGCTGTTTTCAAAAACGGCCCAGGTCCACAGGGCTCCGTAGCCCCCCGACTCAAAGTCGATTGGCGCATTCTGCGCAAAACTTACCGATGCCATCAGCATCATAGCAACAAAGTAGTACTTCTTCATAATGATTTGATTTTAAGTGTTAGTGATTCATTTTGTGTGGGCCCGCTCCTTACTGCAGGCCTGTTCAGGTTCATATCAGGTGTTGAATTGCCAGTTTGGGGGTTCTATCGAGATGGAATAAGCCCCAGTGCTTTTCAGGTTCAAAGGGTTCGGGCGATCCTTTCCACGATTCGTCAAAGGCTTCGAAGAAAAAGGCCATAATCCCTTCTCTATCCGTCCATTCCATCAATCTTTCAAAATATATTTTTTGAAAATCTTCATTCACATTCTCCGGATGAATCCCTCGTCCATTAGACTGCGTTGCCCAGCCGGCTTCTGTGATGATGACCGCTTTGTGGGGGTGCTTTTTTGCCACCGCGGCATAATTCTGTTTTGTATAGTCCAGGGCCTCCTCAATCTGCTTGTATTCCCAGACAGGGTAGGTGTGAATGGAAATGAAGTCGAGTGTTTCGGCAAGGCCTTCGAGCTTCACCAACCAGGGAACATAATTTTCGCAGAATGTAACGCCTTGTTTGATAGCCTTTTTTACTTGTTGAGCGTACTGCATCACTTTGCGTTCGGGTACATAATGATCTGTCCACTCCACACAGGCTTCATTGCCCACGGATACGCTGAAAATTATCTCCGGTTGCTGATTAGCCATCTCTATCAATCGCTTGATTTTTATTTGGTTGAGCTGACGATTGGATTCCAGGTCGGCTTCGGAATAAACCCCTCCGTCCCAGGGACAATTGAAGTTGTTCATCTCAGCCCCGATGTAAGCTCCCAGCATAATCCTGAAATCCAGCTTCTCTTTCTGTATTACCTCCAATACTGTTTCTGCGTGGGCATCACAATCGAATAATCGCAAATACTTCCAATGGGGGTGAAGCAGAAGCAGGTCCTCCCTGATTTGTGCATAGGTTGGATAGACCGCTCCCGGGGATTGTCCCTCCCGAAAGCCGGAATAGCAGATGGCTCTTCCCGGAGCAATGTTGAGTTTATGAAAGGTGTTCATTGACGAATTTTAATTTTCGATCTTTATCCCAAATACCCCAATATGCGCCTACATCCCCTTCTGTATCTACTTTCCAGGCTTCATCAAATGAAGAGAAGTAGAAGATCTCAATGTTTTCATCCTTAGACCATAACTGTGTGTTGATGAAATACTTCATTGCATTGAGGCTGGAAGGGATGCTGTTACCCAGTTTTTCGCCTGCACTTGGCCAACCTGTTTCTGTGATAATGACTCTTTTTCCTTTTCCAGCCAGAAGGGCCTGCTGGTACATTTGCTGCATATGCTGCAAGGCGTACCTGTATTCCGTTCCTTCCCAGTAAGGGTAGCAGTTGCAGAGGATGAGGTCGCAGGCATCAACCAATTCGGGCCTTTGGGCAAACTCGTAATAGGCATCCACGTAGGCTACAGGTATCCCGGGAATACGTTCCCTTACTTCTTGGATGTAATTCAGTAATTCGTGCAGGCTGAGATCTTTACGATAAAGCACCTCATTCCCCACGGCAGCGATATCTACCTGCCCCTCTTCGGCAAGGCGGGCCAGCCCTTCGATTTCCTCCCGGTTCTTCTGCTCATCACTTCCCATCCAGGCACCTACGAGGGTTTTTAAACCCATTTCGCGGGCTATTTTCGGGATATGCTCATTGCCATCGATGCAGGAGAAGGAGCGTACCCAGGAGGAATGAGGCTTCAGGATTTCCATCCTTTTGCGGATCTGTGCTTCTGAAACCTGATCCCCCGGCTGCTGCCCTTCTTCATACAAGCTGAAGCAAAAGCCGTGGACCCCATCGTACAATACCTCGAGAAACAGATTTTTCAGTTCTTCTTCTGACTTCCCTTCCAGGAACTGCTCATTGTTTCGGGTAACTGATTCCCGGAAGCTGAGGAATTTATTGGGCCTGAATGACATATGTTTTTTCTTGTGGGGTGTATGTTTCTGATTTTACTGGAATAGCTATAGCTCTCCGCGTCTTTTAACCAACTCATCTTTTATTTCCCTGGCCCTTGCTTCGGTGAGGTCGTACTTCCACATCACCCAGATGGCCAGTCCGGCGGTGGCAGCAGGTACCAGGATGTCGGCCAGCCTCAGGTTGGTGAGGGTCTCTGCAGTCTGTATTGTAGCATTCTGGTCAAAGCCTACCAGTTTCAATACCAATCCCCCCAGCACCAAAGCCAGTCCCTGACCAAGTTTTACCATCCACCAGTAAATGGCTCCAAAGGTTCCTTCCTTGCGGGGCATCCCATTGTTGAGCTCATCCAGGTCGCAAACATCGGCGGTCATACTCATCATCAGGGTAAACAGTCCCCCTATCCCGAATACCATCAGCGGAATTGGCATAAACATCAACCAGGGATTATCCGGATTGAAGCCCCACCATTTGAGCGCATAACCCACCATCGAAATGGCAGTGGAAATGATGAATGCCTTCCTCTTGCCCCATTTATTGGCCATCCAGGTGATGAGGGGAATGATCAGGAAGGCGGTGGCAATGGCGCTTACCGTAGAGAACCAGGCAGGCCAGGTGGCTGCATCTGCGTAATTGCCTTTAAATAAGTAGAATACAATAATGAAGTAGCTGAATGAAGCGACCATCTGAAAACCATTAAACACAAGGAAGGTGGCGCCACAAAGCCTCACAAAGGCGATGTTCTTAAAGATCAGAGCCATATTCTTGATCAGGCTCTTCAGGTTTTTGGCGATGTTCTTAAATGTGAGTTCATCGCGGTTGGTCAGGTTTGCCTGGTCGATTTCTTTACAGAAGAGGGCAGGCATCATCCCCAGTATCATACAGGCCACCCCAACGATGATGGATAGTTGACGAACACCGATCGCTTGTGATTCGAAAAGATCCGGGTTCGCTATGATCACCCAGAACCAGGGAACGATCATCCAGGCGATTTGCCCGATGGTTTGGGAAAAGCCCATCAAACGGGTGCGCTCGTTGTAGTCGGAAGTCATTTCGTAGCCCAGCCCGATCAAGGGGGTGGAAAACATTGTGTTCCCAATCAGGTATATCATCGAAAAAATCAGGAAGTACCAGAAATTATACATCTGGGAGTTTTCGGGATGGAGTTGCCACAAGACGGCGAAAAGAACCCCACTCAATATCGCCCCAAAAAAGATATAGGGCTTTCTTCTGCCGAAGCGTGATTTTGTATTGTCTGAAATGTAACCCATTATGGGATCAGTGATGGCATCAAAAAAACGTGGCAGCCCACCAAGCAAACCGGCGAGAAAGGGATCCATCCCGAAAGCGGTCAGCAGAAAGAAGGCAAAAACACCCAAGGATCCCGGCAGCAGATTATTCACAAGATGGCCTGCTCCGAAGGCGGCCTTTTGTCCGAAAGGGACCCTGTCTTTGGGCTTGGTTTTGAATGAATGCATCAGCTTATAATTGAATTAGTTATCATTATTGCAAACAATGTCAGAAGGAAGAACCACCGTTTGAATTGCCTTAGCACTGAGGGTAAGCTCCACACTCTTTTCCCCGCTTGTCAAACGGATTCCTTTCGCTTGGGTGGAGGGATTGAAGAGCACCACAGCATAGGTCCCATCGGGATTTTCCACTGCAGTGGCCAATACATCAGGGTCGGAGAAGGAAAGACCGATGCGCGTGGAGCCCGGGCGGATAAACCTGCTGAAATGGGCCAGGGTATAGTACAAGGGTGTGAAATACACCTCATCATTATCAGGATCTGCTATCACAGGAGCCACGCACCAATTCTCTGCCCAGTTCGGGCCACCTTCGCGGTCGAGGACCATATTCCAGTCAATCCAGCCATCCACCCCATTGTTCAGGCATCCAATAATATCCCTGGCGTAGCGGAATACCGGGACGTACTTGGGATGGAGGTATTTCTGATCTTCCGGTGCCCAGGTGTATCCCCAGTCTTTGGCCTCCTTTGCCCAATACCAGGCATCATCTTTCCACCTGGGCTTTTCGGCATCAATACAAGCTTCCGTTTGGATCAGATGCTTGCCGGGGGCCTTGGAATGGGCATATTGCAATGCTTCAGGAAAGTGGTCGTAAGTACTTGCATACCAGTGGATGGCTGTGCCCCCATAAAAGCCTGCCGCCAGCGTATCATCAAACATTGCATCCACCCATATCCTGAGTTGTTCGTCCCGGTTCTGGTCAAACCCCAAAATCTGCACTTCGTGCCCATCTTCGCGCAATCTCGGTCCAAGATGATGCTTTACGAAGTCATTCATTTCTTCCGGCCTAAAGTGCATACTCTCCCAGTTGCTGTCATTCCCGAGGGGTTCATTTTCTACCGTAATCCCCCAAATATCAATTCCTTCCGAAGCATAGGCTGTAAGGTATTTTGAGAAGAACAAGGCCCAGGTTTCATAATGGGAGGGAAGCAGTTTTCCTCCGCGCCAGTCATTATTGTCCTTCATCCAGGGGGGAGCTGTCCAGGGTGAGGCAATCAGTCTGAACCCGTCTTTGGAGAGCGCCAGGGCATCTTTGATCATAGGAATGATATCGCCCTTGTCTTCTTCAATGGAGAAATGTTCCAGCAAGGTGTCCCCTGCCACGGGGGCAAAGGAGTAGTTGCCGAGGGAGAAATCGCAGGAGTTGATATGGGTACGTGTAAGGGAGTATCTGGCTCCGTCTTCCCCGAAATAGGCCTCCAGTATCTTCATCCTGTTTTCCCTGCTGAGTTGATTCAAAATATGGGCGGATGCTTCTGTAAATGAACCCCCTATGCCGGTAATGCGCTGGAAGCGTTCCTCCGGGTGCAAGCGTATCTCAATGTGGCTTTCCTCCTTTGGAAAAGCACTGATTTTGCTCAGTTTATGGCCATTTTCTGAGGTTTCATATACTTCCATTTCTTTTTGCGCCGGGTTGATGCAACTTTGCAGCATTGCTGCGATAATGCCCAGAAGGATCAGAATTCGTTGTGGTTTTTTCATCACCTTTTTCATTTAATCTTCCAAATTGATTTCATAAATGGCCGGAGGGGGCATCACCGTCTTCATCAGGGCTTCCTTGTTGCCCTCAAAGGTTTTGGTAATGGGAAGTCCGTCTCGTGTCAGGCCTTCAAAAATGCCGGCATCTACCAGATCCCAGAGGACATACTTTGCTTCGGACTGAAGGTTGATGAGCCCGAAGTGATTTTCTGATCCCATAGGATTGGCGCTGTCCTTCCATTGTTCGTCAAAGGCTTCAAAATAGAAGCAGCTAATTCCCGCCTCTGAAGTCCAAGCACGTGTTTTCCAATAGTATAGCGCTGCCTTATACTCATCCACCGCCCGTGACCCCGTATCTCCATAGAAGCCATCAGAAATGGATGCCCAACCGGTTTCGCCGATATGGACAGGTTTGTCGATGCCCAGGCTGTGCATATAGTTCACTACGCTTGCATACTGTGCGATGGCATAGTCTCTTGCCCGCTGCATTGCGCGTTCAATTTTTTCCATTTCCGGCAGGGCCGTTTCATCCTCTCTTACGCCCCAGAATTCCGGATTGTAATGGGTGTCGTGCATCGGATAAGTGTGCATTGAGATGAAATCCACACGCTGAATCAATTCATTCAGAGCGGGCCCGTGATAACTGGTATCTCCACCTCCCCAGGATGCGAAATTGTCTGAGCTCGTAATCCATAGGCTTTCCGGCAGTTCACCTTCTTTCTTCAAGTCCTGCAGGTATTTTACCCATTTCAGGATAACTTCGGCTTGCACATAATAGGATGCTGCCCAGTGCACCATCGCTTCATTGCCAACCGCAATGATTTTCACGCTTTCAGGGTATTTCTTTGCCAGTGCTACGGCTCGCGCAATCTCGCCTTCATTTTCAGGGCTTTCCCGGCTGTGATCCGGAGGCAGGTCAGAAAAGGCATTCAGGCATTCTATCCAGGCACCCAGCATTACATACATTTCAAAATCAGCATCTTCTGCTTTCAATTGACGGATGGCTTCCAGGAGATTGGCCGCTTCATCGAGATAGACATTATAGGTGCGCAGCAGCTTAATATCCATTGCAGAAAGAATACGGAGGTCCTCTTTCAAATCCTCAATATCGGGCTGGATATCCCTGGTAATTTCTCGATATCCTCCAAAAGAAATGGCCTGATAAACAGGATCCCCCAGAATCTCTGCTGCGGTTTTGCCCGTGGGTTGCGGGGCGGAAGAACAGCCTGAAAGAAGGAACAGGATGAGAAGACAGGTGACGAAAGGCCATCTTATGAGGGCGTTTGTAAGAAGGTGCTTTTCAGTATGCAATGGATTTGATGTCATTTCTTTACTCTTTTTGCCTTGTCCTGCAATGATCTTCAGGTATGCTGTTTCTGATCGTGTTTCATCCTTATGGAAACTTCTATCCGGTCGATTTCTCCTTTTCGCCGGAAAACGGACGTGCTCAGGGGCCTGCTAAGGGTGAGTCCGCTTATTATTTCTTCTGTGCCATCCGGATAAAAGATGCTGATCTCATTCTTTTCTGCCTTTGTCAGGATGACAGGAACCTGGCAAAAGGTGAAGGCAATCTGTCCTTCCGACAATAAGATTGTTTGTGTTTCTCCATTGATTGAGAGGTATTTGAACTGGCTTTGGTGGGTAAGGAATTCTTCTTCATTGAACAGTTCCGGCCTGAATCTGATGACCCCATCCTCTATCGTCAGTGCCAACTCGCCCAGGCGTGAAATGATGTCTTCTTTCACCTGCCCGGTGAGTCCGGGTTGTTTGGCGCCTGCCCCTGCCGGGGTATGCGAATGGGCATCCATTGGAAAGGCACCGTATAAGCCGGGGTTTTTATAGAGTCCTATCCCTGCCTTCATTTCATAATAATGCGCCTTCAGTTCCCCTGATATTTCTGCACCGGCTCCTGCATCCAGGGCAGAGAAAAAACACTCCTGCGCAGCCAGCATTAATTTGGAGACCATATGCCAGTAAATGGACCCCAATCCTTCGTAGCCGAAAAAAGTACCGGATCGGCCTGTGAAAGATTTGTGGTCAAACACCTCCTCATAAATGGCCAGGATCTTATCCTTCTCTGATTCTACCAAATGGCTGTATGTCCCAACCCTCAGCTCTGCCAGCGCTGCATCCAGCAATTCGGCATTCCTGAAATGTGCATTGAAATGGTATTGCCCAAGGATATCTTCCTCAATGATGCTCTGGTTTTTATCAGCCAGGAGCTTCCTTAAAAGGGCTGAGGATTCCACCAGGTGTGGCGGAATCTTATTCTTCTCCATAAATCCCGGAAGTACCCTGTCGGGGTAAAGCATATAACTATACTGGTCTTCCCGGAACATCCTGCTTTTTTTGAGGGCGTTCAGCAGTGCAAGGCTCTCTTCTCCGGAAAGGAATTCTGCACTCAAAATGGCAACCTGGCCTTCCAGCATCTCATATAAATGGCGAATGGAGATACCATCCGGCTTTATGGAAATCAGGTTATAGGTGTGGAAAAGGGCATCCTCACGCCGGTTGGCACGGATGGAATGGTCAAAGTATTGAAGGCATAGTCCAAGGAAGGCTTCCAGGTCCTTTGGCTGAAGCATTCTTTTCTCTCCCGAGAAAGAATACTGATACACCTCATTTCTGTATTTCGCGTGCGCTTTTCCCAGGAAGTTTGCAAAGCGAAGCCGGTCGGCATCTGAAAATCGATGGGAAAGCATTGCCACATTGTCGCTCAGGAATTGGTGCACGACATCGAATAGTGCGGCCAGTTCTTCAGAGATAACCAAATTGCTCAAGGTGTGCCTGCTCAGCTCCGACTGCCAGAACTTAACAAAGCGCCTCAGGTAATAGAGGGTTACCATAGAGGCACCATTTCCTACCAGGGCATTATTGGCATCGTTCCACTCAGGCCTTTGGGTATTCAGCCAGATGCCAGCCTCGGGGATGAAGTTGCAAAGCTTGGATAAGAGGGAAACCAGCAATTTTTCTGTCAGATTGACTTTCAGAATCTCAGTGTTGCGGCTGTCTTTCAACAGACAGGCGTCTGCACCCAGATAGGCCATTTCCGTCCTGATGCGCCGGTCAAGATCGAAGTCAAAAGCAACGGTGTCTTTTGGGTTACGCAGGATTTCCTCATAGGGTTTGATGCGATAAGGCACATTGGCGTAAGTAAAAACCGGGCTTATCAGCATTTTTTCCAGTTTCCCGGGATGAAAGCGGCTCGAGAGTTCCAAAAACCTGAGCAGGTAGATGATCTGGTGATCCCCCCAGTAGCCAATGTAGGCCCAGGGATCGTTGGGATCAGGGACTTCCCAGTCTATGCCTTCGCGCCGGATGCGGTATGGATTGTACCCATCAATGGTGGAAGCGTTCACGAATTTGGCAATGATGCCTTCGATGTAGGAGGGGAAAGCATAACATAAGGCTTCCCAATTCTGAAAGATGTCGCGCCAGTTCCCCTGGAAGCTGTATTTGATGCTCCCATCCTCGTTTTTTGTTTCGATGGAAAACTGATTCCAGGGCCGGCTGGGGTCTCCGTGCCGGCGACTGAAGCTGAGGGGAAGGTATTCACTGGCTATGCGGATGAGGTCGGCGTCTTTGGTCTCCGCCGCACGCTGAAGTAATTGTTCATAATCGATGACAGAAGGCAGCTGTGCAAGCCATTGCGCGTACTGCTTGCTCAAAAGGCGGTTGATTTGTGCGGTATATCTTGAAAAATCCTCCCTGTCGATGCGGTAATGATGCACAAAGAGTCCTCCACGCATTATGTTGAACAGGGTGTTCGTATAATGGCGTGCGGAACACATCTCTGTATTGCTGATCTGGAAGCCGTCGGACAGGGCCACCATTCTTTTCAACTTGCTTGTCCCGGACTGTATATCCGTTAAAATGATACTTTCAGCTTGTGGGTTGTTGCGGATGAAGGTGTTCAGATTAATGACCTTTGCGTGGCTTTGATTGATCTCGGCGATGGTGAGCCACTGGCGTTTTTCAATCCGTTGCAGTTCAATGTCGGCCTGAATGAAGTACGCCCCCCGATGGGCCCGGATGCTGTGCTCTGATGTAAGCACTTTTCCCTGGAGAAAGCATCCCACTTGTTTTTCGGAAATCAGGATGCGGGTATCCTCCCGGAAACCTGAGGACCACACCGTGGTGGTACACAGTGCCTCGCTGGGTTCTGCCCGATCCACAGGAATGGCGCTCAGCATAAAGAGCCCCAGGGTGGTATCGGGTGCTTTTTCGCTGATTTTGTAGGCGCGGGCCAGATTGCTGTACTCATTTTGAAAAGCATAACCCAGGCCGTAGGGAAGGATGTTCTTCAGCCCGTCAAGGATGCGTATGCTGACAGGACTGTCGGAAAGATTCTCCAGGCTCGATCTTTTGACAAAGCCAAAAGCTTCACTATTGTACCACCCATAGCGAAAGGAAAGTCCCAGACTCAGGTTTTTCTCTTCAAAGATGACCTTGTTCCCGTAAATGCTTTTGTAGATGTTTCGTTCCACATCATAGAACCGGAGCGCATCAGGGCTGAAGGGTTCCCAAAGGTTTCGCTTATCTTCTTTATTTACCAGGAAATAGGTTTTGCTGCCGGTCTTTCCTTCATAATCGTGGATCTTGTCGTCGGTATAATATGGAAAGAGCGCATTGTCACGGTTTTTTCGTCCTGCTGCCAGGGATCCTGTACTGGAGAGGTACATCCAATGGTCGGAATCGCTGACAAGGATGATGAGAAAGTCGGGCATCAGATGGTAATTCCTGATCTGATAAAACTTTTCCCCTTCTATCTCCACAAACTGCCCGCTGATCTCAGCTTGTTTTCGCAAGACCTGATTACCGCCAAGGTAGATGTCGCTCATTGTGTAGTATGTTGTTTAATTCGCTTCCTGATAGACCCTTACATAATCCACGATCATTTTTTGAGGGAAGGGGGTTTGGGTGGTAGGGAATCCGACATAATTCCCTCCAACCGCTACATTGAGCAATAGGAAGAAGGGCTGGTCGTACACCCACTCTCCCGGTAGTTCACTGCGTTCCACGCGCTGGTACAGGTAGCCATCCACGAAGAAATCGATGCGACTGTCGTCCCATTCCACCGCATAGGTGTGGTAATCGGCATCGAAACGATCATTGTTCAGCGCATAACTTTTAGAAACAGGATTGCCTCCGGAGTATCCAGGGCCGTGCAGTGATCCGTGAATGATATGGGGTTCCTGCCCTCTGAGTTCCATAATATCAATTTCCCCGCATTGAGGCCAGGGTGTGGATTCGATATTGGAGCCCAGCATCCAGAAAGCCGGCCATAATCCCGGGCCGTAAGGGGTGATCAGGCGGGCTTCAAACTTGCCGTATTTCTGAGAAAACAGATTTTGTGTGCTCAGTCGGGCCGAGGTATAGCTGTTCCCGCTGCGTATGGCAGTGATGACCAGGTTTCCATCCCCATCCAGGGATACATTTTCTGCTTTGTTGGTGTAATATTGGAGTTCCTGGTTCCCCCAACCATCTTGTCCATTCCCGAGTTCCATCATCCACTTGGCGGTGTCAGGCAAAGTACCGGCCGGACCGGTAAATTCGTCACTCCATACCAGGGTCCAGTTACGCTCATCCAATTTCTGAAAATCATCCCGCTCGCACCCGGAAAAGGGGATGATCAAAAGCAAAAGAAGGATGAGGAGGATGCTGCGATGTTTGATGCTTATTGCTGCCATTTGCTTGAATATTTATGCGTTGTGGAATTAGTTCTTACGGAAATAGAGATTGTCCAGGAAAATATCCCCATTGCCTTCAAATTTCAGTTGAATGACATCTGTGAGGTCAACCGGGGCAAAAGACGAGAGGGGAATGTCGAGACTGGTCCAGCCTGTTGTCGGGACATTCAGGGTAAACTGCTGCTCCACCGGACCGGTACTGATCAGGAATACCTTGAGCATCGTGGAATTGGAAGACCAGAAGTCCAGGTGCAGATATTCCATCGCAGAAACATCCTGGCTGCTGCCAAGTTGGATGCCCTGGTAATTAAGGTTGGCGTATTTAATGGTATTGTTACCCTGAATCTGAATCTGAGAATAGGCCGTGGCCTGTCCCCAGTTTGGGTTCAGATCTGTGCCGGGGATGACAGAATAGGCGTCGCTGTACACCGCCACAACATTGGCCGCACTATGTCCGGGAACAGGTGCCGGGCTGGTGGGCTGAGCCGGAGAAGCCCCATCATTATAGAAGAAGAGGTTGTCGGCATAAAAGCTTGAAATGTTTCCCAGAACATCTGAAAAGATGATCTGAAAAAGGCTTGTTCTTCCTGTAAGTCCGGCGAAACTGGCAAAAGGAATATCGAAGCTGATCCATTGATTCGACTGGCTGACCGGAATCCCGATGGTATGTGCACCGGTAGTCCCCGAAGCCTGATCGAGCACTTCAATCTTGAACTGGGCATCTCCTGACAGGGCATTCGGCAGGAATATATCAAGGTGCAAATGTGTCATCGAACTGGCATCGATGGTGGGAGAGCTGAACTCAATACCCACAAAATTGAAATTGGTATAATGCAGGATGTGATCTCCATTCACTTCAAAATCTGCGGATAAGGTGGTCTGATAGGGTGCCCAATACCCATTGTAATAATCCACAGGAACATTAGGGTAGGCATCGCTGAAGAGGGAAATAACATTGGCGGGATCCTGTGCCGGCAGGGGTGCAGGTTCAAAGATGCCTGCCGACTGGATGGTCAGAGAGCCTTCTGCCGGCAGCTCTCCCATAGCGGCTGTGATGACCGCCTCGCCGGGCCCGCCTACCACGCTTACCTTCCCGAATTCATCCACCGTCGCAATGCCCGGATTGGAAGTCTGGAAGGAAAAATAAGCTGCCGCAGTATTAACCTCCTGATCAATGCCTGAGGGAAGGTTGAAAATGGCGGTGAGCCCCCCAATGTTTTTGTTGACACCGATAAAGGATATCTCCTCCTGGTCTTCTCCGCTCAAAATGGCGAATTGAGGATGGGCGATGGTGCCCAAGTTTTCAAACTGCACTTCATCAATCCAGAATGTATAGCCTCCGTTTTCATCGGGTCCTTCTGAATAGAAAAACATCCCACGTTCTGCGGAAAGCCTGGATGGATCAGGGATGGGGATAATATATTTTTTCCAGGCGGTATTGACGCCCAGATTCGAAATGGAGGCCTGGTATTTATTGGCCCCCAGGTCATTGCCAAATCCAACCAGGTCTATTTGGGCTGAGCGGCTGGCTTTAGCCCAGAAAGTGATGGCATTGTAGGAGGATAAGTCCCGGGCACCTTCCGTAAAAAATACTCCACCGGCGTAAGCGCCTCTCGGGTCTCCTGCATCGGGGACATCAAATCGCATCGATGCAGCGGAATTATTATAGGTTTCATTATTATCCACATCGAAAGCGGTTGGCACGGAACCCCCGAAGGCGGCATAGTTCAATCCGGCACTGAATCCGTCGATAAACACGTATGGATTTGCAGGATAGCTAACAGGTTCGAGGTCTTCCAGGTCACGCTCGCAAGCCGGAAAAAGGATGACAACCAAGGCAAGGAAGAGAGCGGAGGCAAAGGGTATATGCTGCTTATTCATCGTTGAGAGGTTTTATTTACCAATGTTAATGATGACGTATGTTCTGATTTCCCACTCATTGCCATTGTCAAATCCAATGGCATCGGGATCGGGCACCAGGGTACCCGATGCATCGGGTACATAGGTAGGGGCATATCGTGGGGAGAATTTGTCGAGGGTACGGTAATTGGCCCGGATCCCAATGCTGGTCGCCGGCAGCTCAATCCAGTCGGGGCGCATAAAGGAAGTCGAAATGTCAGCCATCAGCTGCAAAGGGTAGGTCAGATTGTAATCCCGGTGAAAATCATAAGGTCCCCAATCATTGAACCTGACAAAGGACATCACCTTCAGTGTTCTGTATATCAAGCGGAAATCCGCCCCAATGCGTTGGATGGTCCGATCGTCGCTGCCATTGGCCTGGGCATCCCCGGCATAAAGGTTGGCGATGAAACCGAAGTCCTTATTCAGCTTTGAAACGATGCGGGTGTTGATTTCCCACAGGTCGGCTGCCGGAGGAGCTCCGGGAAAAGCGAAAGTAGTTCTTCCATCTGGCAGGATTCCAATTGCGGCATCCTGCGTGGTAGGCATATGGCGGAAAACAAAACCGGCACTGACTGCAAAATGCGCATCCTCTGAGCGGTCATTGTCCCAATCGTACATCCAGGTACCGGGAGTGGGGTCATAGGTGAAGAGGATTTCCCCGGCAAGCTGCTCGCGGTTGGCCCTGACAACAAAGGGATCCTCCAGAATATTCCGCGGTCTGCCGGGCGCAGGTACATCGGAGGGGATAGGGCCTTCGATGGGTTGCTGCCAGAGGAAATTGGGGGCGACCTGTAGCTTACCGACAAGATAGGTGAATCCTGAAAGGAAGTTGTATTGGTTTCCACTTCCGCTATCTTTGAGTCTCCATCCTGTAAAGGTCTTTGTCTGGTCTGCACCTCCCTGGGCCACCAGGCCCTGAGCAGAAGACTGGGCGTACCAGTTGAAGCGTCCACCTGTGTAGGTCAGCTTGATCTTTCCACCGAAATTGTCTTCCGATCGGATCACATCTTTAAATACTTCATAATTTCCTTCTTCGCCCCGCACCAGCTGGAACTCCCTGTCTTTCAAAGGGGCTCCGGCCCACAGGCCACCCAGCTCTATCCCCATCTTTCCGAACTCCCGCTGCAAATGCAGGGAGAAACGTCGGGTTTTGGGCTGTGGAATGGCAAAGGAACTTTCCGTATTGCCCAACTGATCCAGGTCTTCGTGGAGGACGGCGGTGAAGCCGATCTTCGCGATCTCCCTGCTGTACTTCAGCAACACTGCCGGGTTGGCACCCCACCATAGCTGCGGGCCGAAAGCAATTTTGATATCTTTAAACTGACGGGCGCCTTCAAGCTCGAATCCAAAAGGAGCGATCCCGTTGTAGAGATCAATCTGGGGACCGTAGTTTGCCTCGGGGTATAATCCGAAGAAATCTCCTTCATAGCCCCAATGATAGTGCCCCGTGCGGTAAAATCCCTTCATATCGAACCATTTATGGTTCCATTCGTAACTGGCTTTGTAAACCTGAACCCGGTTCAGGGATTCAATGCCGATGGCGCCCTGATCGCTGCTCAACTGCACACTTCGGCCCCTGTTCTCATAGAAAATCTCATCAATGGGATTTTTGGCCACATTGCCCAGGACATTTATTTCCACATTGGCCCTGAACTCAGGGGAGGGATTGGCTGCCACACCGATAAAGAAGGACTGCATATGATCGAAGCCCAGCTGATCAGGGTAGGTATTGCTCCCGTCCACCGGGTCGTCAGGGGTACTGATCAGGCTGCCTCCCGTATTGAATGTTGTGAACTGCGCACTCAAGCGACTCAGACTTACTTTTTTAAGTCTTTCGCCTTCCAGGGCGGCCTTGTCACCCCTTGCCTGCAGGAAAGCTTCCACCACCTGTATGCCGGCAAAGTGCTGCTGTATGGAAGAGAGGCTCGTTCCGGGGGCATATGGATTAAGCTTATGTGCTTCTTTAAGTGCGTAGTAAGCTGCCCTCGGGTAAAGCGGATAGAAGCCCGTGGCATTAGTGGGCCCTTTGGCGCACACCCCGAACCATTCTTCATTCATATTGTTTTGGCCCTCTTCATAATCAAAGAGGTAACCTCCATTGGCCCAGGATGCGTGGTTGTCGTGGACATCCAGGTTCCTTGCCTGGTCGTACTTCCACCAGCCATCACTGAACTGGAAGGTGAAGCCCCCAATGGAATTGCCCCATTTCCCCAAACCGGCAGCGTTCTCGTAAATCTCCATCCAGTTTGCCAGGTTGTAGATAGCCTGCGATTTCTGATCCTCCTCATTGGTGGCGGCATTGTATGCATCCGATCCGAACTCGGTAAGCAAAACGGGTTTGTCATATTCTCTGGCTGCCCGTTCGTAGAGATCGGTAAAGGAGATGCCACGGTACACATTAATCCCCAGGATGTCCACATCCTTGCATTCCTCCTTGATAATGTCCATAAACAGCAAGTCCCCGTTGCAGATAGAAACCGGATGGCCCGGGTCGATGGATTTCATTACCACGGCTGCTTCATTAAAGAGCTTGTACAGATGAATGGCACGCTGGGTAGATTTTCTGTCTTCCATCGGAATATTTTCTGTTTCAGCGCCTTCCCAGAATAATCCGTAGTTGTTTTCATTGCCCAACAGATAGAGGAGCAGACCCGGGGTGTTCTTATACTCTGCGGCCAGTTTGCGTACTTCTTCCAAAAGAAATTTCTGTATCCTGGGATCATCATACTCTGTATGGGCGATGCTGGTCCCATCCACGGTAACTCCATACCTGCCAAAAGAATGGTTCAGCATAGTATAGATGCCGTAGGTTTCGTATATATATTGTATCCACTTTGGCTGTATGCCGGTATATACCCGAATGGTGTTGACACCCATATTCTTCAGCAGGCTCATCTCATTGTCGAGGGCTTGTTTGATGAATGCATCCGACTCATTCCAAAGGCTATAGGCATAATTTGTTCCGATGGGGAAATAGTCCCAGTTCATACCGTTGACCATCAAGGCCTGTTGGTTGACCAGGAGTCTCCAGCCATCGGCTTTTTTGCTTAGCTCGACCTTATCAGCCTGTGCAAACACCGATGCCGAAAAGCTGATCGCCACGATCAAAAGTGTACATATTCTCATCATCTGTATTATGTGTTAATGGAACTCCAAGGGCTTGAAAAACAGGACTAATATAAATGGCTTTATATCAAACGCAATATATACATAGCATATACAGGGCGTATTTTAAGCCAGATATGTTAGGACGCTTTTCCGCTTATTCGTTGGATGCCAGTGTTTTGCCTGGAAAAGAGATTGTCTGGCTTTGCAAGAAATGAGATTTGCCTGTACATACAATATATATAGGCATTTGCTGGATGAGAAGGAAGTTTTGTGATCAGAGGGATAGGGATAAGGACAGGGACAGTGACAGGGACAGGGACAGGAGAAGGAGAGCGGAACCGGGTTTACTGTTTTTTCTTGCCGGAATCCCAAAGTCGGTGCAGGTGTTTTTTAATCTCCTCTTCACGGGGATTATCTCCCGGTTCATAGAATTTTCTTTGCCTTATGCTCTGCGGCAGATAGTCTTGTCGGGTGAAATTGCCCTGGAAATCGTGGGCATACTTATAGCCTTTTCCATATCCGGTCTCTTCCATCAATTTTGTAGGGGCATTTCTGAGATGCAGCGGAACCGGCAGGTCGCCGCTTTTCCGAACCTCGGATTGGGCACTTTTGATGGCCATATAGGCAGAATTGCTCTTTGGTGAAGTCGCCAGATAGATTACCGTTTCGGAGAGAATGATCCGGCTTTCCGGCCATCCGATCACATTCACGGCATCGAAGCAGGCCTGGGCCAGCAGCAGGGCATTGGGATTAGCCAGTCCAATATCTTCGGCGGCAAGGATGAGCATACGGCGGGCAATGAAACGCACATCCTCTCCGCCTTCCACCATCCGAGCCAGCCAGTAAACCGCCGCATCCGGATCACTGCCACGTATGCATTTAATGAAGGCGCTGATCACATCGTAGTGCATCTCCCCCCCTTTGTCGTAGAGGGCAAGATTTTGCTGCACGATTTCCAGGGTGATCTTATCAGTGATTTCGATAATATCCTTTGCCTTGGCTGCCAGGGTGCCAGCCACCAGTTCCAGGGCATTGTAGAGTTTTCGGGCATCCCCGCCGGAAATACGCAAGAGGGCATTCTCTTCACTGATCCTGATAGTTTTGCCTGTAATGGCTTCCATTTTCCTGCGTCCCTTTTCCAGCAGCAAGCGCAAGTCATCTTCCTGTAAGGATTTCAGGATATACACCTGGCAGCGGGAGAGGAGAGGGGAGATCACCTCGAAGCTGGGGTTTTCTGTGGTGGCCCCGATGAGGGTCAAAGTGCCGTCTTCCGCCGCACCCAGCAGTGAGTCTTGCTGCGATTTGCTGAAACGGTGGATCTCATCGATAAACAGTATGGTTCCTCCGCCGGCTTCCCGGGCTTCCTGTATTACCTGTCTGACTTCCTTCACCCCGGAGCTGATGGCGCTGAGGGTAAAGAAGGGCAGGCCCATTTCTTTTGCAATAATCCTTGCCAGCGTGGTCTTTCCGGTTCCCGGCGGCCCCCAGAGAATCATCGAAGGGATCTTTCCGGCAGCGATAGCCCGGGATAAAATGGCATCCTCTGCGGTAAGGTGTTCCTGTCCTAGATAGTCTTCCAGCTTTTCCGGCCGAAGTACTTCAGCAAGGGGAATATGTTGCGCGTGCAGCTCCATTATTCTTGTTTCAGTGCATAAAGGTAATTCTTTGCCTCATTTTTTCTTAGCTTTACCCGGCGCAAGGATTTGGGTAATATTCCCGAAGAGGTCGGGAGGCTGACAGGAGGGATTTATTATCCGAAAGTCACTTGTGTGAACCGTAGTGGCCATTAAACAGACTTTTATGAATTACGCAAGAACATTCATCTTTGTGTTTCAATTTATTGGGAAACAAGCTGATAAACATTGAGACAAAATGTAGTTCCCTGAAGATTCCAATATCACGGTTGTCACCTGGAATATATGTATTAAAGGCGTTTACAGAACAGGGCCGCTACAATACATTCAAATTTGTTAAAGATTAACAGCCACTATGCAACTGACCGAAAAACAGATCGAAGAAATTGCCGAATGGCTCGATTGTGGATTCCGGTGCTATTTTAACCACAAGACCGGTGAGATAAAAACCATACTCAATTCTGATACCTGGATGGACGCCGATGACGGAGCGTGGGCGGAGGATGCTAAGGAGATTGATGCGCAACGGGAGGATTATTTTGAGTTCGAAGGATTTGAATCTTATGATTCTTTTCAGGTAATGGCTGATTTTGCTGAGCGCGTGGATGATAAAAGGATACAGGAAAGATTGATTGGTGCATTAAACAGGCGCAAGCCTTTTCAGAACTTTAAATGGGAAATAGATAATTCCGGGGAGTATCGGCAGCAATGGTTTGATTATAAAAAAATGCGATACATACAATGGGTGAAAGATCAAATACCTTTTGATGGAGAAAATCACCACAGATAGCGCAGATTAACACAGATTAATAGGTAGAAAGAAATTTGAGCGGTCAGTGTGTGGTAGGCAGTCGAAGGGTTCGCTTTTCGCGTGCCCTGAGCGTAGTCGAAGGGTTCGCTGTTCGCGTGCCCTGAGCGTAGTCGAAGGGTTCGCTGTTCGCTGTCCTCCTATACTTATTTCCCTACCTTTGCATTTCTCAGCACGATAAGCATCTATGAAGCTTCTGATATGGTATTGCAGTTCATTTGCCTACATCCCTTCAATTAAAACCCTGGAGGATGCGGATCCTGTGGACGGAAGTAAAAGGTGGCAAAATGCAGTGGTGGCTTTTATCCACGCTGAGGAAGATGACCAGGAGGATGTGCAGAATGTGGAGAAGAAGGTGTTGAAAAACCTGAAATGGGCCGCAGGGAAGAATGAAACCAAAACAGTCGTGCTTCATTCCTTTGCCCATCTCTCTGATTCCAAGGCCAGACCGGACTTCACAAAAGCACTTTTCAACAGCCTTCAGGAACGTATGGAAACCGCAGGATATGAAGTGGGGCAAACGCCTTTCGGTTGGTTTCTTGACCTGGATATGCAGGCTCCCGGACATTCTCTGGCACGGGTCTTTAAGGCTTTCTGAGTGGAGATCAGTAATTATTCTTATCAAATTAATACAAAACCAAAGTGGGTTTTCAGGATTTCAATTTCGATGAACGGGTCAATGAAGGCATTGACGCAATGGGTTTTCAGGACCCCACACCGGTGCAGACATCGGTGATTCCGATCATAATGCAGGGCAAAGACCTTGTAGCAACCGCACAAACAGGAACCGGAAAGACGGCGGCATTCCTGCTGCCATTGATCCACCGCATCATTACAGAACCCGAGGAGGGGTTTTATATCAAAGCCCTCATTATCTCTCCCACCAGGGAATTGGTGCAGCAGATCGACCAGCAGTTGAACGGGATGGCCTATTTTGCAGGAGTCAGCTCTATCGCCATCTTTGGCGGAGGCGTTTCCCACGATTGGGATCAGCAGCGGGCAGCCATTGTACGTGGCACCGATGTCTTGGTGGCCACACCCGGACGTTTGATCAGCCACCTGAACCTGGGTTATGTGGATATGAGCCGGGTGAAGTATCTCATCCTCGATGAAGCCGATCGTATGCTCGATATGGGGTTCCTGGAAGATATTATGAACATCATCTCTTTCCTTCCAAAACAAAGACAAAACCTGCTTTTCAGCGCGACAATGCCGTCAGATATCCGCAAGCTGACAGAGAAAATCCTGCACGAACCGGAAACGGTAAGCCTGTCTTTGTCCAAACCTGCCGAAGGCGTGATGCAGGTGGTTTATCCCGTTTTTGAGGAACAGAAGGCCGATCTCATTCGACATTTGCTGAAAGACCGCGATCTGCGCTCGGTGCTTGTTTTTTCTTCCACCAAAAAGAATGTGCGCCTTATTGCTTCCCGTCTGGCGGAAGCGGGGCTTAATGTCAAAGCAATCCATTCCGACCTGGAACAGGCGGAAAGAGAAAAGGTTTTGCTGGATTTCCGCAACCGAAAAGTGCAGATCCTCATTGCCACCGATGTGATGTCAAGGGGAATTGATGTGGATGGCATCGACCTGGTATTGAATTTCGATGTACCGAATGATGCCGAGGATTATGTCCACCGCGTAGGAAGAACTGCACGGGCTGCCTCTACAGGATTGGCGATTACCTTTGTCAGTCCACGCGAAAAAGCTGCTTTTCTGCGCATAGAACGATTGATCGAGCAAAATATCCGGCGAATGCCAATGCCGGAGGCCCTGGGCAAAGGCCCTGATCTTAGTTCCGGAGGAGGGCACTTTAAGGAGCCGCAAGGTCAGAGGACCGGAAAGCCGAGACAAGGAGGCAAGAGTAGCAAGTCGTATGGAAAGAAGCGGCGCAATCCAGGGAGAGATACAAGTAAAGGTGGGCCTTCTCAGGATAAGGGAAGTGCAGGAAATTGATGTATTCTTAAATATTTCAAAGATGGATCTGCAACTAAGCAATCAGCGCATTCTGGTTTGTGGCGCTTCCTCAGGAATGGGACGGGCAGTGGCCGAGGCCCTGCTAAACGAAGGTGCCTTTGTGATTCTGAATGCCAGAAGAGAAGAAGAACTGAAAGCCCTGGAAGCGCAATGGCCTGGCCGTTGCAGCCTTGTCATTGGGGATGTCTATTTGCCGGAGGTAAGAGAAAGGGTTTTGGCTGAATGCAATAAAGCCCCGCTTCAGGGCGCCTTTATCAATGCAGGTGGCCCTCCGGCGGCAAAATTTACGGAAACAGAAATGGCCGACTGGGATGCTGCTTACCATTCTTTGCTGCGCTGGAAGGTTGATTTGGTCCAGAAACTGCTGCCCGGATTCCAATCGCAGGGCTATGGCCGCATTTTGTTGCTCGAAAGTGTGTCGGTCAAGCAGCCGGTTCCCGCTCTTGTTTTGAGTAATTCTCTGCGGATGGCGGTGGTGGGGATGGCCAAAACCCTGGCAGGGGAGGTTGGGCCTCAAGGCATTACCGTGAATGTACTGGCGCCGGGCTATCACGCCACACCTGCCGTGGACAGGGTATTTCAAAAAGCCGCAAAAGAGCAGGGGAGAAGTGTGGATGAGGTGAGGGATGCGCTGGTCGGTAGTATTCCGGCCGGACGCCTTGGAAAGGCCGAAGAATTGGCCAGCATAGCCCTATGGCTTCTTTCTCCTCTTTCAGCTTATGTGACCGGACAAACCATCAGTGTGGATGGGGGCCGGGTGAACGGGAGCTTTGGTTGACGCCTGGATACAACTACGCATAAATGAAGAATATCGCTCATTGGGTTTTTTAGGCAATTGCAAGACGTTATTTCTGCAAGCTCTCAACAGTGATGCCCCGGTTTTCTGTTGCCTGGAAATGGAAGGGTTTTCAGCGTATTCTATAGAAGTTGATTAGATTTGTGAAAACTCCTGGCATAGAAATAATAAGCGATGCCATTTTTAGTTTCCCTGCTTCATTTTTTCTTCCGCTTATCTCGCGGATCAGCATAGAAAGCCAGGTGAGCACCACAGCCATTTTTACCACAGATAACACAGATTGACACAGATTAAAACTGTGAGAATTATCTCAGAAAATCTTGGGTAAATGATGATTCTTTCGCGGATCAATTCTTTATGTGGCTGGTGTTTTGGTATGATGGTGAGAATAAGCACTTAGTCACTGAGGGCACTAAGGAACACTAAGTTGCTTGTACCGATATTCTTAGTGCTTCTGAGTGTTCTAAGTGTCTAAGTGGTAAATGTGTCCAATAAGGACAAACCCTTAGCAAAGTATCCGGCAGAAATAGTTTTTCGAAATTTTAACGCAAAGAAGCAAAGAATACGCAAAGGGCGCTTAGCGTTTTCTTCCTCTCCTTCTCCTGACAAACGAACACTCGTTGTAGTTTCCTTAGTCTACGATCCTTAGTGCTTAGGCTTCTGTTATTATTTTTTATTTTTTATTTATTAATTCCCACCCTCACCTTCCTTTGCCCAGATAATACTTCCGATCTGCCTCAGGGAATCGCTCAATCGCATAACGCAACATCGTGCGCGGCATCCGGGCAGCATACTGCGCAAGAAAACGCTTCTCGGCATCGATATTCACCTTGCCGGCCTCTCTCAGCATCCATCCTACAGCTTTGTGTATCAGGTCGTGGGGATGGTTCAACAGGATTTCCGACAAGCGAAAGGTATCTTCCAAATCCTCTTTGGGAATAAAGGCAGCAGTGGCAATAATGGCCACACGCTGGCGCCAAAGATGTGCGCTTCGTGCCAGGGTGTATAAAAGCGATCTGTCTTTATCCAGGAGCCAGTCACCGAGGATTTTATGCGCTGAGGAATCCACCAGGTCCCAGTTGTTCACCCAATCGAGGTGATCCAGGTACATCTGCACCACGGCTTCCTGCAAATCAGGATTGCCGCGTGCCTTCTGATATCTGCCAATCAAGAGGAAAAGCCCGGTGAGCCGGTGCTCGTGTACAGGGCTTTTTAGCAGCGCAGGGATGTCTTCCAGATTGATAAAGGGCAAGCATTCTTTTGCTATTTTTCTTTGATCGGGAACAGATACCCCGATAAAGATATCGCCTTCGGCATATTCTCCCGGTCCGGTTTTAAAGAAGCGTTGCTGAGCCGGAGCTTTGTCTGCGACAACGCGACTTTCCAGCAATTGGGCAACTTTGGCAGCTCCAGGACTAAACTCCGCCTTGCGCTTGCTCATTTCTGGCTTTTTTCAGTGTTTTCAGGAATGCTTTACCTAAGAAACTATGTTCGTCAAGACTGGCCAAACGCTCATACATCGGGCGCGTACAACTGAACATCAGGATGTTTGGTGGAAGATACTGCCGCATTGCCAGGTCGGTGGCGCCAATGGCCGCCTGCGGAATATTCAGGTCGGGAAAAGACAACAGACTTTGCATACATCCGGAACCAAAAGGCGCAATCACCGCCGGGGGATCTTCCGGCATCGTGTGATAATAGGCAGCCAGACTGAGAATGCTGAGTTGATCAGGGTCGGCAAAAAAGAGGACGGTTTTTAGATAAGGGTATGCTTCCGGCTGCATTGGCCCTACGAAAATGGCATTGTGCGTCGCCTGATAAGGTTTGCTTTGATCAAACCAGGCGCCCATCTTAACTTCATCAGCCCTCAGCCCTTCTGTTTTGCCCAGGAATTCGATGTACTGTTCCCGGCTGCGGGTATTGATCCCGAAAAACCAATGTCCACATCCGCCACAGCCATAGTTGTCCGGGGTAAGCCTTAGGTTTTTGCCCTCCACCCACTGGGGAAAGTATCGAAAAAGACACTGTTTTCCGGGGCCTTCCAATGTGATCACTTCCCGGAAAGAGCTATCCTCAGGGGCATCATATACCCCTATGAGGGGATAAGCGAGGTTCAGGTTTTGCAGCAGGTAGTGTGCATCAGCTTGTAGCATCGTTTCTTATTTTATCCGCGTGTAAACGTAAGTTCATTGGGTTTCGATAGCCCGGGATGAAAGATATAGCCATCCTCGGAAAACCCCTTTAAATGCTCAGGATCGCGTAGCCTTTCTTCTGCCAAAAACCTGGCCATTCTGCCCCTTGCATTCTTTGCAAAGAAGGTAACCACCTTGTATTGGCCTCCTTTGTTTTCTTTGAAATGGATATGGATAATTCTCGCTTTAAGGGTTTTATGATGAATGGCCCGGAAGTACTCATTGGAGGCCAGGTTCACCAGCACATCATCCCCCTGAGCGGCAAGATCTTCATTCAGGGCCTTGCTGATCTTTTCTCCCCAGAAAGTGTAAAGATCCTTTGCCTTCCCCAAATTGAGCTTTGTTCCCATCTCAAGCCGATAAGGCAGAATGTGGTCGAGGGGCCTGAGCAATCCGTGCAATCCGCTGAGAATGCGGATATGATTCTGGGCATAGGCGATCGCCTTTTCATCCAGACTGTCGGCATCAAGCCCGGTATAAACCTCTCCCCGGAAGGCAAACAATGCCGGGCGTGTTGACTTCTCATTAAAAGGCCAGTGCCATTGGCTGAAGCGTTCCATATTCAGCTGCGCCAGCTTATCGCTGATGCCCATCAGTTTTTTCAGTCCATTTACATCGTATTCCTGCAGTTTGCGGATAAGCTGTTTCGATTCCTTTTCAAAACGGACCGAACTGCGGCCTTCGAACTTGAGCTCGTGTTCAAAGTCCATCGTCTTGGCTGGGGAGAGAATGGCAATCATTTTTCGTAAGGTTTGTGCATACTAACAATCAAGCCTGAAGGGTGTTTAACCCACCTGATAGGCCTTCAATCCTGCGATTTGAAAGAAGGCACGCAGATGCTGCTCATAACTGCCGGGCATCAGGATGTGGTGGTTACCTAGGGGATGTTCCATATAGTTTGCCACCTCTTCTTCTCCGGCATCGGCGACCAGCCTGCATTGTGAGCGGCAGGCATTCGGGAAGGGGGCACCCACTGCCTGCCTTCCTTCCAGTACAAAATACTGATCCAGTTCATTGTTCAGGCGGAAGGCTGTATACCGCCCTGGATGCAGTTCACCCTTTATTGCCAGGGAACAGCCTGTTTCAAAGTGTGTGTCCAGGGTATAGTCGGTGGTCAGCTCAGGGGCAAGGGTGCAATGGGAGAAGAAAAGGCTGTGCCCTTCTGCGCCGGTCAGATTGGCCATCCAGACAGCCTTGCCGCAAATCATTCTGCCCAGGAGCATTCCCAAAGTACTGACCATATCCCCTTCACAGGAAGCGCTAAACCCGTCCTGGTTCAAGAGGGCAAGGGCAAGACAGGCCGTGGTATGCTCATTTTGGGCGATGGGAAAACATTCCACGCTCAGCGCATCAAGCCTGTGTTCTGCAATAATATCGACAAGCAATTGGTACACCCGTGCTGCATTAGTGTGGGTAGGGTTTTTTGCACTGAGTTTCCAGAAATCAAGAAACCTTGCAGAAGGGAGAAGGCTTTTCCAATCCAGCTCATCTTCCCAATTAATTGGTATGATTTCGCTTTGGAAGAAATTCAAGATATTATCTTCTGTGGGGGTGGACGAAACCAGCCAGGGGGATGGTTTTCCCAGAATGCCAATGCGTTTTCCCTGCCTTTGTTTGAAAACCTGATAGCTTTCCAGCCAAATGACTACTTTGTTTTTGTTCTCTTTCGACCAGACCTGAAGGCTGTGCCGGATGTTTCTGCTGCGCATCCAGGCGCTGGTTTCGGATGCAGCGGCAAAGGCATTGTTCTCCATTGGCGCGATGAGTAGATAGAAGTTGGAAGGATCAATATTCCGGATGGCATTTTGTTCGGAACCTCCGCTCAGAAAGAGGAGGACTTCCGGATGCACTTCCTCTCGCCTGAAATCAAAGCCAGGAAAGCTGTCCTGGAAACGACTGAATCTCTCTGAAAGAAAGGTCTCAGAGGCGCCATCATACGCAAGGGCACGGATATGGAATGTATGGCTCATAGGGTTTTTGGGCTTAGGTCTGCATCGGTAAAGCTACAAAACCTGCGTGGCATTTCACCCTGTACTTAGGAATTGATCTGTCGCAGGCTTTTCCTGAAGAAGTGCAGCGAAGTCAGCATCAGAAGGGCCGACATTCCAATCAGTACCCCGCTTTTCCACAGTATGGTCAGGGTGGCCGCATCCCTTGCGAGGATATCGAAGAAGGCATCTATCGACCAGTAATTGACGGAGAACATCGCCAGGGTATGCATAAATTTCGGCATCAGGAAGAGCGGGATCATACTTCCCCCGATGGCAGACATTATCAGGATCACAATGGTGCTGAGGCTTTCCACCTGTTTCCGGCTTCGGCTGATGGCAGCCAGAAATATTCCAAAGCTGCTGCAGGCCAGGGCAGTGGCGAAAATGTTTATCCCCAGTCCCAGGGGATTCAACCAGATGTCCAATCCAAAGGCCAGCCATCCGAAAAGAAACATTATCACAAGCTGGGCAATGGCGATAGCGAGTGCGGATATTTGTTTTCCTGCAAGGATTTGCCAGGAGGGCAGGGGACTGGTTTGCAATCGTTTCAGGGTGCCTTCTTCTTTTTCTTCAATGATAGAGCTACCAATGGCAGCCACGGAGAAAAGCAGCATCATTACTGCTACCCCGGCAACGGCCTGTATCAGTCCCCAATTGATTCCTTCCCTGCCTGCCAGGGGTACAGGACTGATCAGGGCTCCCTGACTTTCACCTTCCTGCATAAATTCGGTCACATCTCCTGAGAGTTCTTCCACCATATCCGGGCCCAGCATTGCATAGCGCTGTATCATAAAAGTGCGGATGCGCTGGGCATTGCGCTTTTCTTCCAACACCGGTGCCAGTCTGCTCAGCAATACTTCCTGCAACATCCCGGCTTCTATACGGCGTCCTTCATCAAAAAACAAGGTGATGGGAAGCATCGATCCGGATTCGGATGCCTGTTCCAGTCCATCGCCCAAATGCAGCATCGCGAGGCGTTTCCCGCTTCGTATCAAGTCCTTACCAGCTGCAGAATCAGTTGCCTGCAATGCCATTCCATCAATTTCATCCAGCAAGCCTATCAGTTTGGCAGAGAAGTCAGAAGAATCCTGGTCGTTGATAAGCAGGTACTCAGGTTGCGGCTGACTCTTTCCGAACAATCCACCATAGGCAATGGTGAAGAGGGTGATCAGGGCAATGGGCAGCAGAAAAGTGAGCAGCAGGGCTTTCCTGTCGCGGATAAAAATCTTTAAATCTTTGAATGCAATGCTAAACACCTTGAGGGTCTTTTATGAATACTAATCCCTTAAGCGTCTTCCGGTAAGGTCCAGAAACACACTTTCCAGGTTTGGGGCCCGGATTTCCACTTTGTCGATCTTCCCGCCGGCCTGCAAGACTTCCTGAATGATTTGAGAGAGGCTGAGCTGTGGGGTGGGCGTTTTGAAAACCAGTAAACTGTCTTTTGCTTCCAGAGGGAATTTGCATTGATCATTGAGCCGCTTCAGGAAATCTGTTCCGGCCTCCTGAACCTGCAAGTCCACAGAGGCGTGGCCTTTGCTCATCTCTCTGAGTTCGTCCATATCTCCCTGCGCAATGATGCGGCCGTGGTCTATAATGGCGGCTTTCTGACAAAGCCGCTCTACTTCCTCCATATAATGCGTGGTATAGAGGATGGTCATTCCTTCCTGGTGCAGCTCCTGCAGAAGGTCGAAGATATGGTTGCGGCTTTGAGGATCCACGCCTACGGTAGGCTCATCCATCAGCAGGATGGAAGGCTGATGCATCAGGGCTACTGCCAGGTTGACGCGGCGTTTCATTCCGCCGGAATAATGGCCCACCTGGTCCTTCATTCGTGTTTCCAGGCCTACCCTTTTCAGAAGATAAGTGGCTCGGTTCCGGCATTCCGAAAGGCTTAATCCATAGAGCCTTCCCCAGAAGATAAGGTTGTCGAGGGCACTGAGCTCGGCATAGAGGGCAATTTCCTGCGGCACGATGCCCAGGATCTTCTTGACCTTGTCCGGAGCTTCACATAGCGCGATGCCCTTAATCCAAACCTTTCCGGAAGCCGGAGGCAATAAGGTACTTAGAATATGAATGAGGGTGCTTTTTCCTGCGCCATTGGGCCCCAGAAGACCGTAAAATAAACCTGCCTCAACGCGAAGGTCGATACCCTGAAGCGCTACCTGTGTTCCATAAGCGAAGCCAAGTTGCTCGGTGCGGATGCTGTCGTGACCAGAGGCCATAACCCTAATTGAAAGTAATATTATCCCTGGCCGTGATCTTTTCGCAATAGTGACAATGCAGTTTCATTTCCTCCTTGTCGATCACCGTGAAACGGGTTTCCACTTCTTCCTGGTTGGTGATGCAGCGGGGGTTAAAACATTTAACCACTTTTCGGATGCTGTCAGGGATCACCACATCCTTTTTGGCGGTTACCTCAAAATTGCGGATCACGATGAGGGTGGCAGTAGGAGCCACCAGGGCGATTTTGTTGATCTCTTCCGGTTCAAAAAAGATGTTGGAAACCTTAATGATACCTTTGGTTCCGTACTTCTTGCTTTCCAGGTTGGTACCGAAAAGGATCTGGTTGGGAATCTTGTTCAGGCCAAGGATACTGATCACCCGGAAAACACTGCGGGCCGGGATATGGTCGATGACGGTACCGTTCTCAATGGCCGATACCTTTAGCTCTTTTCTCTTTGCTTGATCTGACATTTCGTCTTGTTTTTCAGATAATTGACTCATTTCAATCCAAGGATGCTCGCCAGGAGGGCCTGCCTTACATAAACCCCGTTGAGGGCCTGTTGAAAATAGTAAGCCTGGGGCGTGGTATCTACATCCACATCAATCTCATTGACCCTGGGCAGGGGGTGAAGCACCCTGAGGTTGGACTTGGCTCCTTCCAGCATCGCGGCATTCAGGATGTAGCTGTTCTTTACCTTTTCATATTCGATGGGATCGGAAAAGCGCTCCCGCTGGATGCGGGTCATATAGATGATATCCACCTTGGGGATCACTTCATTCAGGTCGGTGTACTGATGATAGGTAAGGTCGTTTTCCTTAATGTATCGCTTGACAGCACTGGGAAGTTTCAACTCCTCCGGCGACACCAGGTGAAAGGTGCAATTGAAATGGGTCAGGGCAATGACATTGGAATGCACCGTCCGTCCGTATTTCAGGTCGCCCACAAAAGCAATATTCAGGTTCTCCAGTTTGCCTTGTGTTTTCCGGATGGAGTAGAGATCGAGCAGGCATTGGGTGGGATGCTGATTGGCCCCGTCCCCGGCATTGATTACAGGCACATCGGCCACTTCGCTGGCAAAGCGGGCAGCGCCTTCCACGGGATGACGCATCACAATCAGGTCGGAGTAATTGCTCACAGTACGGATGGTATCCCTTAGTGTTTCCCCTTTCTTGGTGCTGGAAGAGGTAGCATCAGTAAAACCAATGATTTTTCCGCCCAGGCGCGAAACTGCACTTTCAAAACTCAATCGGGTGCGGGTGGAGGGCTCAAAGAAGAGGGTGGCAACCACATAGTCCTCCAGAATACGCTGTGTGGGCTGCTTTTCGAATTCTTCAGCCAGGTCGAGTATTTTCAGGTACTCCTCCTTGCTGTAGTCGTTAATGGATACAAGGCTTCTGTTTTTCATCGGATTGGATAAAGCGGTTTTTGGTCGGGGCTAAAGATAAAGACAAGTACTGCGGCGCAGCTTTAGTGTTAAAAGATTGTTCAAAAAAAAAAGCGGCCCTGAAGACCGCTTTCTGAATTATGCAAGATTGTGTTTCTTCACAAAATCATCGATGATGCCATCCAGGTTGGGATAGCCAATCTCCTGCAGATCATAGTAAACCCGGGTATTGGGTTTGCTAATGTTGATGATGCGGTTCAGGTCGATGGGGGTTCCAATGACCACAGAATCGCATTCGGTATTGTTGATGGTGGTTTCCAGGTCTTTCAGCTGCTGTGCGCCATATCCCATTGCCGGCAGCAGGGTGCCGATATTCGGATAGATTTCGAAAGTTTCGCTGAGTTTACCAACGGTATAAGGCCTGGGATCTACGAGTTCGGCCGCACCGAATTTCTGGGCGGCAACCACACCGGCACCGATCTTCATTTCTCCGTGGGTGAGTGTAGGGCCGTCTTCCACAACCAAAACCTTCTTCCCCTTGATCAATTCAGGCTTGTCCACTTTGATAGGGGAAGCACCATCCACCACAATGCAGCCCGGGTTCACTTTGTTGATGTTCTCACGAACGCTTTGGATGCCGGCGGCATCGGCGCTGTCCATTTTATTGATTACAGCTACGTCGGCGATGCGCAGGGTTACTTCTCCGGGATAGTAAGAGAGTTCGTGTCCGGGGCGATGGGGATCCACAACGGTGATGCAGAGGTCTGGTTTGTAGAAAGGGAAATCATTGTTGCCTCCATCCCAGATCACGACATCACATCCATCAGGATCCTGCTCGGCAGCACGCAGGATGGCTTCATAATCCACTCCGGCGTAAATGACGTTGCCGCGCACCACGTGAGGTTCATATTCTTCCATTTCTTCTACCGTGCACTTGTGCCTGGCCAGGTCTTCCACCTTGGCAAAACGCTGTACTTTCTGGGCTACCAGGTCGCCATAAGGCATAGGGTGACGGACGGCCACTACCTTCAGGCCTTTTTCCATCAACAGTTCAATGACGCGGCGGGAGGTCTGGCTTTTGCCACAACCCGTCCTGACCGCACCAACGGCAATGACCGGCTTGCTGCTTTTTACCATCGTTTCGGCAGGGCCGAGCAGCACGAAGTTAGCACCAGCGGCGTTGACGATCGCACTGACCGACATCACTTTCTGATACGTTACATCGCTGTACGAGAACACACAATCGTGTGCATTCAATTCCTTGATCAGGCGAGGCAAGTCATCTTCAGCGTAGATGGGAATCCCATCCGGGTAAAGGCCACCGGCCAGTTCAGCCGGGTATTTCCGGCCATCAATGTCAGGAATCTGTGCAGCAGTAAATGCAACCACATTGTAGTTTTCATTGTCGCGGTAGTAGGTGTTGAAATTGTGGAAATCTCTTCCCGCCGCACCAATGATGATCACATTCCTTTTCATACAATCCTCCTTTGTTTAATTTATTGATTATTAGGGTGTTTAGAAAATCCCTGCAAAGGTAGGTTTTTTGGCCCGTATGGCAATGCAGCTTGAATCTAAATTAGAGAGTACAATCAGCCTTTGGCTCCCCATTCCTGCACCCACTTTTTTTCTCTCCACCTACCAGGCCGGATGACAGATGTGATTCCCGTTCATTCCTCTCTTTTTCTTTCCACCAATGCCTAATATGAAAAGATTCTTTATTTATAATAATGCCCGAAACAGATGTAAATATGTAAATATCACAGTAATAGGGTTACCTTAATGTATATAAAGTATGCAGGTTTTGATTTTGAATCGAAATGATATATATTTGAGGGCTGTCGCAGCAATTCTTCATTCCTGATGCTTGATAATTGACTCATAAATATCTGCCAAACAGATCATTAATTAAATCCACCCCAAATGAAAAAGTGTTTCCTTCTCCTCGCTTGCGTGGCATTATTGCCATTCATCAGCAATGCAACCATTCTTACCGTGGGGGCTGCCGGCCCTCCAACTTATGATTATGTCAGTATCCAGGCGGCGGTGAATGCCGCCAGTCCGGGGGATACCATCCGGCTGGCAGATGAAACCTTTACCGAGGCGGTCACGATTGCAACCCCTGGTATTGTGCTTGAACCCATCTCAGGAACACCCGAAATTGATGGAAATGAACAGGGAATTCCCCTCACCATCCTGGCGGACAGTGTGGTCATAGATGGGATAGAGATGAGCAATTCCTCTTTGTATGGTGTACTATTGCAAGGGGTCAAACATTGCGTGCTCAAAAATCTAAGTGTTGGCGTTAATTCTGGTCCCGGCATTGTACTCAATCTCTCCGATAGCAATCAGTTGTTGGAAAATGAGCTTTTAATAAACTTTGTAGCAGGCATTGCCCTGATGGGATCTTCCGGAAACTTTCTGGAGAATAATGACATTACATTCGTTTTTTCTCCTCAACCCGGAGATGATGCCTGGGGCATTGTGGTGAACGGGGTGGACACAGATACAGATGGGATTGATGATGTCTTCTCCACCCATAATGTCATCGATTCTTCCACCATCCAGTCTTGTAAAACCGGCATCTACCTCGGCTGGGAGTGCAATCACAATAAACTGGGAGGGAATATGGTATTCAGCAATGCTGGGGACGGCATTGTCGCCTGGAAGTCGCACGGCCACCGCATACAGGATAATTACGTGATGTTCAATGACAGCTCGGGTATCCAACTCCACGCTTCCCAGAATGATACGCTCCTGCGAAACATCATTTCAAACAATAATCCTTCAGGAGTTCCCACAAAAGCAGGGGTGCTGATCCGCAGCGGGCACGTGGAATATGCTTATCCAGCCGTTTTGATGTCAACAGGCTTAATGATTAATCACAATGATATCAGCACGAACGGGGGATATGAAATGCGGTATGAACAAAATGCTTATGCCGACGACGATGATATCCTGATCGATGCCAACTGCAATTGGTGGGGTTCTGATAATCCTTTTGTCATTGCCACGCTGGTTTCGGATAATATTGACTTTCTGCCCTTTTTGATATCCGGTGATCTCTGGGTGGAACCCGATTGCTCGGGTCAGGGCCCGGTGGTCAACATCACCCAGGATGACAGTTACCTTACGATACAGGATGCCATCGACGAGGCCAATCCGGGGGATACAATTCAAGCAGGTACGGGAACCTATAATGAGAATGTGGAAATTGATGTGCCCCGCTTGGTCCTTACCAATGCTTCCTCACCCATCATCGAAGGAATAGGAGATGACATCGTGGTGCATATCACAGCAGACAGTGTTACACTCGATGGCTTTACCATCACGAATGCTGGTATGGATCCGGCCTATGCAGGCGTATTCTTAGCGGGCGTGAAGGGGGTTAAGATTCAAAATTGCAGCATTGTCAAGAATTATTCAACAGGGCTGGCCTTGCTCGGTGCAGACAGCAATTACGTCCTGAACAATGTTATCGATACCAATTATGTCGCAGGGGTGGGGATTGTCGCCTCTTCCCACAATACCTTCACCGGAAATATTATCAGGGCGAATAAGGATATTGCTGTTAAAAATGGAGCATTGGGTTATGGCATCGTCATTGACCAGCTTGACCTCGACCCGGACAATTGTGGCGGGGATGTCAATGCTAAGCACAATGTTTTTGCAAATAACGATGTGCTTAACAATGATGTCGATGGCATCTATGTGGGCGAAAGCTGCGATAGCAATACCTTTATAGGAAATACCATCAGCGGGAACGGTGACAATGGGCTCTATCTATGGAAGAGTGGTCAGAATGTCGTCCGTTCAAACACCATCAGCCTGAATGAAAACTGTGGATTACAACTGATGGGAAGCCCCGGCAATGAGATCGTGGGCAATAGTGTGCTCGATAATAATCAGTCGGGAGGCAGCGAAAATGCCGGGATCAAAGTAAGAAGCGGCAATATTCAGGTTTGCAGTGTGTGGATTCCACTGATTTCGGATACCAATGTCATCGACTCCAACATCATCAGCGGCAACGATGCCTATGGGGTCTTGTTCGAAGACAATCCTGGCTATACGGACGACGACCATTTAATGTTGAACGCAGATTTAAATTACTGGGGTAATCCCAATGGCCCTTCCGGACCGCACTTTGGAACTGGAGATACGGTCAGTACACGCGTCATATTCTGCCCCTGGTTGAATGCTCCCCCGCCTGCGGGAAGAGGAATGGGCCCCGTGTTCAATATCTCTCAGCAAACCGGCCATTGTAGCATCCAGGATGCCATTGATGCAGCCAGCCCCGGAGATACCATCGAAGTGGGGGGAGGTCCTTATAATCTTATCAGCCCTGTGCGGATCACCCAATCTGTTTATTTGAGGGGGATTCCGGAACGGAAGTCCCTGGTCGTGGTCAATGCACCCACCACCGGCACCGATCGCGATGTATTCCAGGTATTGGCCGACGATGTAACCATCGATGGTTTCCAGATCCAGGGCGCCCACGATGTGTCGGGGAGTGCGATGGGACGAACCAACGCCGGCATTGCCGTAGGCGGTGATTATTTTATCCTGGGCGCCAAGCCCGCAGGGGCGACGGATTTCACCTTCGGCTCCTGGTGGGCCCTGAGTGTGGACAATACCGTGATCAAAAACAACTACATCACCAATAATTCTTATGGCATCTTCCTCTTCCACGCTACCAATGCAACCATCAGGAACAATGATATCTCCAGAAATATATACAACGGGGACACTACAACTATGTGGAATGGGAAAGGCATTCAGATCTATACCAGCCAGGATATGACCGACGACAACCTGGCGACAGGGGGCACAGGCCTCCCGCACAGCCTGAATATCCTGATCGATTCCAATTTGCTGTCCCAGAACGAGCTGTTCGGCATTGAGCTGAACCACGCTGAGTCCTTTAATGGGGGAGATGATGGTCCCTATGACGTCAACATTGTGATCACAAATAATGATATTGTTCAGAATGGAAGCAACGACAACTATCCTTGGGGAACTTCCGACCTTTATAGAGGAATCAGTGCCAACGGGAATGAAAAAAATGTAACTGTCTCTGGCAATCATATATACGGGCATACCCCGGGGGGCAATTTCAACCCAAGCTGTGCCGGAATTCGTATCTGGAGCTCTGCGGATTGGAGCATCACCCGCAATACCATTGACAGAAACTTCCGGGGTATTTATGCTTACGGCACTTCCAGCGGGATCAATGTAACCGACTCCAATGCTATCTTCGATAATGCACAGGGTGTGGTTATGGCAGCGGATACTACCGGTTTGATCAAAGAGAATATGATTTATAACAATGATGAGCTATTAGGACTTTCCGGGATTACTGCCTATGGCGTATTGAACCTGGGCACAGGGATGCTCGACGCTTCCCCTAACTGGTGGGGCCATAGCTCAGGACCCTATCATCCCAAACTTAATCCCTGTGGATTGGGAGACAGGGTATCCGACAGTGTTGATTTTGATCCCTGGTACATAGACCAGGCTTTGACCAAAAACGGAGGGGTGCCCATCGTGAGCGATGCCTCCCTGATTTCTTCCCGCGATTTGCTCAGCTGGGAAGGCCTGGGCGGTGATTTAGCCAACGGATTCGAATTGTGCCTCCACCCGCAGCAACCATACTATTATCTGGATATCCAGAGCTTCACCGTTTCCGCAGGCCTGGACAGCACTGATTTTGAACAGAATGCCTTCTTTCTGGATACCAATAATCTGCCTGCCGGTTTCTATGACTATTGGGATACCGTTCGCGGGGTAGATGGCAACAACAATGCCGGAGGATGGGAGCTGGCAATGTGGTATATCATCCAGGGTGATGAACCAATGTTCTATATCCGCTATGATAACCAGGATTATGACCTGATCGACGGCCTGCAGTATGAACTTGGCTATGGTGAAAACCCCTTGCGTATCAATGGAGATTATCCCCTGGGAACTTATGCTTTCTTTGGAAGTGTAAGGGATACCAATGGAAGCTGTTCCGATACTTTCAATGTGGAGATCACTTTCCACCCCACCCCGGATGTCTTCTTTGAAGTGGACGCTGTGCCTTTGCTTCCTTACGATAGCCTGGTGTATTGCTTTGATGTGGACAGCATCCTCCTTAGCCTGGTAAACACCCAGTTTGGCGCTACCGCCCGGGGCACAGCCCCTTTTATGATTGAATTTACCGTGGACAATGGTACCCCGATTCAGCTGACAGGGGTGCAGTATGAGGATGAGATCGATCTACTGGATTACCTGCCGCCAGGACCCTATCCCGGACAAACGGCAGCCGGCATCTACGAGATCCAGGTGACCGACTTCGCCGATGCCTATGGCTGCGGACTCGTTCCTGAAGCGATCATCTATTACAATTTCAAGATTACCATTAATCCTCAGCCCGATGCCTTCTTTGAGGTGGATGGCACTCCCCTGCAGCCTTTCGACAGCCTGGTTTATTGCTTCGACGTGCCTGAGATCATCCTTTCTTTGGTGGATGAGCAGCTGGGTCAGCCGGCCATCGGTACGCCTCCCTATATGATCGAATTTACGGTGGATGGAGGTGCGCCGGTGCAACTGACAGGGGTGCAGTATGATGATGAGATCGACCTGCTGGATTATCTGCCACCAGGGCCCTATCCCGGACAAACGGCAGCGGGCATCTACGAGATCGTAGTGACCGATTTTGCCGATTCAAACGGCTGTACTTTGGTTCCCAATGCGATGGCCTACTATCGCTTCAAGGTGGCCATCAATGCTGAGCCATCGGTAAGCCTGAGTTTACCCATAACTCAGTTATGCAAAAACGCCACCGGCCTGCTGCTTTCCGGCGGAAGTCCTGCCGGAGGTACCTTCAGCGGCACGGGCGTAAGCAATAATGCTTTCTTCCCGGCCCTGGTCCCTGCTGGGACATATACCATTACCTACACCTATCAGGATGAACATAATTGCATCAGCACTGCCACCGATCAGATGACGGTACTGCCCCTGCCTGTGGTGAATTTCAGTCCCATTCCGGATGTTTGTGAAGACCAGGCCTACCTCATTTTGAACCAGGGAAGTCCTGCCGGAGGAACCTATGGCGGTGCCTATATGAAGGGAGACACCTTTGACGTGGCTGCCGCCGGACCGGGCACCTACAATCTGACCTACCATTACCAGGATGGCAATGGCTGTATCAACTGGAAAGCACAAAGCATCACGGTGCATCCTTTGCCTGTGGAGAGCTGTCCTGCGAACCAGGAGGTTTGTCTGGATGAACCACCATTTGCGCTTAGTGGTGCGACACCTGTAGGAGGGACATACAGTGGCACAGGCGTAAATGCTGGTGCTTTTAATGCTGCCCAGGCCAGTGTCGGGAACCACCTGATTACCTACACCTTTGCCGACAGCAATGGATGTGTGAGTACCTGCTCCTTCACCATTACCGTGCATCCACTTCCTGTAGTACAATGCCCGGCAGATTTCAGCCTTTGTGCCGATGCCGGACCTTATACCCTTTCCGGGGCATCGCCTTCGGGTGGAGTGTATGGCGGATCAGGAGTTACCAATGGCAAATTCTACGCTTCCACCGCCGGGGTAGGGAACCACATTATCACCTATTCCTATACCGATGCCAATGGCTGTACTGCTTCGTGCACCTTCACCATCACGGTGCATCCTTTGCCAGTGGCTGCTATCCAGGCCAGCGACACGGAATTATGCGAAGGAGAATGCGCCACCCTGACGGCTTCCGGGGGGGATAGCTATATGTGGAGCAATGCTGCAGCCACCGCCCAGCAACAAGTCTGTCCCACCCAAAGCACCACCTATACCGTCACGGTTACGGATGTCAATGGCTGCAGCGATGTGGCACAAATTGCCATTGTGGTGCATCCTGCTCCTCCGGTCGATGCCGGGGCTGATCAGTCTGTCTGCCTGCTGGAGGGAGCGCAACTGCTGGCCAGCGGAGCACACAGCTATGCCTGGAGTACAGGGGAGCATACCGCCGGCATTGCGGTTTCGCCTAAAATCACAGCTACCTATACCGTTACGGGCACCGATGCCAATGGCTGCACAGCCAGCGATGCTGTGGTCGTCACCATCCTTCCCCTGCCCGAATTAAGCATTGTGGCTGTGGATGAGGTTTGTTACGGCGAGTGTATCATATTAAATGCCAGCGGCGCCCAGAGCTATAGCTGGAGCGATGGGGGCAGCGGCAGTCCATACACCTACTGCCCTGTAAACAGCGATAGCATTACGCTCACAGGAACCGGCGCCAATGGCTGCACGGCCACGGAGGTGCACAGCTATACCGTGCTGGATCTGCCCATCGTAGATGCCGGCGTGGACACCAGCATCTTTATCGGCCAGTCCTACCTTTTTGACGCCAATGCTACCGGCGTGGCGCCGCTGAGCTATCTGTGGAGTCCGGCCCTGGCGCTGGATGATGCCAGCTTGCTGAACCCGGAGGCCACACCGATTATGACGGATTATTATGTGCTGGCGGTCACCGATGGCAATGGCTGTGTGGGCAGTGACCAATTCCTTCTGGAGGTGAAGCCCCAGGGCAATTCCATCAGCGGACAGGTGGTATATGGCAATACGCAGCAAACGCCCCTTGAAGGCTTCGAAGTGGTGATCCAGAGTCAGGGGGCGAAGTATGCCGACACGGTTTATACCGGCCCCAATGGATTGTTCAGCCTGAGCAATATTCCGAGTGGTACCTATGCCATCGGTGGGAACAGCAACCAGCCCTGGGGCTGGGGTGGTGTCAATGCTACCGATGCCCTGAACATCCTGCTGCACACAGTTGAGCTGGATTCCCTGATCGGGATATACTTTCTTGCCGCGGACATTGATGGGGGCGGTTTTGTGAATTCCACTGACGCCCTGAATGTAGCGCTGCGCTTTGCCGGTTTGCCAAATAACTTCGCAGGCGACTGGATAATGGAGGCGGATACTTTCTTCCTGGATTACGAAGATCTCTATACCCGCCAATACCTTGCCCTGGTGCTGGGCGATGTGAATGCCAGCAATGTGTTCAGCAAAACGCTGGTTCCCAATGGCAGCCTGCTTCAGGAAGGCAGTATGCCATTGCCTCAGGGAGAGGCCGTCCGTATTCCACTCTATTGCAAAGAGGATGTGCTGGCCGGTGCCCTTTCAATGTCCCTGCGCATTCCCGAAGGCTTGCAAATTGAAGATGTGCAGCTTGCCGAAGGGGTAGGGGGGTATTTGGTACACAATGTCGTGGATGGCCAGTTGCGCCTGGCCTGGTATGATGTGGGTGGTAGTTTGTTAAGTCCGGGCAGTGAAATACTGCAGATTGTGGCCCGGAATCCAGGAAGCGCTTCTGTGGACGGTTTCCGTCTGGGCAGCGAGCTGGAGCTGAGCGATGCGGCAGGCAAGATCATTGCGGATGCCGTCTTCACGATGCCTGAGCTCATTGCCGTGGAGGAAGGAAATCTGCAGCTCTCGGCCTGGCCCAATCCGGCCCGGGATGCGATGCAGATACGCTATGATTTGCCTGTGGATGGGAAGGTGGTGCTGAAGATCTACGATGCCCGAGGCGCGCTTGTGAGGGTGGTAGAGGAAGCGGCACAGGCCGCAGGCAGCCATACCATCGCATTGGATGTCAGTAATCTGGCAGCCGGTTCTTATGTGGCAGAACTGACGTTGGAAAGCGATGGTTCAAGCCTCACGGCCCGTCAGAAGCTGGTCGTGCTGCGATAGATCATTATCCTGTTGAAATACGAAGCGGGAAGTCTGAAAAAAGGCTTCCCGTTTTTTTATTGCTGTGCTTTGCTATCCGTAGCCGTGCCTAACGGCAGGAAATCGTCCACGCTACGCACAGCAGGATGATCATTTGTTTGATGCAAGAGCATACAGCAAGAGCAAGAGTGGAGAATAGCTCGCGCGCGTCGTAGCGTCGAAGGGACGCTTCAATGTTTATACTTGCCCCCCGTCCAGGGATGCTGTGAAAAGGATGCCTGCTGGTTCCGGGAAGCCTCTCGCAAAACACTATCGACAAAGTCCAGGATTTCTTCGGAACTGTCCTGTGCCGGAACACTCAATTCGGGCATTGCGAAGGACGCAAAGCTCCAGGGTTCCCCCTCTTTTCTCAAATGCAGGTCAAGAGGGAGCTTGGAGAGCCGGGCTACATTGTCTTCAATGTCGCTGTCTTCATTCAGTTCTTTAATGATCCATCCACATTCTTCGATCAGGTGCGGATAATCTGTAAAGGAGCCGAATAATTCAAGATACGTCATTGTGATCTTGTGAAAAGTCCGGCATAAGTCAATAGGATAAATAGACTTCCCTGTAAACAATATCATTTCCAAACGATCGGGCAAGAGACAATAAACCAGACTGGTGGCTTCTTCGGGGATAAAATCCTTGCACACCATCAGAAACTCTTTCATTTGCTCCTCCCTCCAGAAAATGATCTTTTCTTCCGGATGGATCATTGTAATCAGGTAGGCTTCACTTTGACCGGTGATTTTCATTGCAGAAGTTTTGGTTCAGGTAAATAGACGATTTGCCCACTCCAAAACGGAAAAAACGAGGGTGCTTTTTTTTGATCGCATTGAATGAAATGCGCTCGGGCGCTCAGAAACGCAGGTTGGAGAGGCGTTTCTTAACTTCTTCCATACCGGGGTTCAGATCGAAGACGAGCGAAGGGGAGAGGTAGTGTAATGTATGTTCCTTCTTAAAACGCTTTTCACCTCCTCCTGTGATGTTCAGCATAATACAGGCTTCCGGATCCAGTTTGCTTTCCCTGGCATCGGCGATGAGGGTTGCGGTAGCCACTGCTGCAGCAGGGTGAATGTCGATGCCTTCCAGCTTTTCAAAAAGCTTTGCGGCAGCAGAAGCTTCTTTGTTATTGGAATAAAGCACATCTCCTCCGCTGTCTTTCAGGGCGTCAAAAAGTCCGCCAATAATAGAATAAGGTGGTTTACGGTTAGAGAGCACCTTAGCTTTAATTTTCTCCACCTGCTTTCGGGCCAGGTCGTCGTCCAGGGGAAGCATCTCTCTGGAACCGGCTTTCCAGGCATCGTGAATGGGAATAAAAGGCCAGTTCTGGCTCACCTTCAGTTTCATTTTATGAGAACCAAACCTGCCATCTTCGATGAGGCGCAGGTTGGCTTCCCAGGCGGCAATGGCTCCTGTACCGCTTCCAACGGCCTGGTAATAGTAGTCTGGGATCATTCCGATGGTGGTGGCGGCAGAGAGGACTGTGGTGGCCATTCCGTCCCGGCGTGCAATATTCTTCGCTCCGCCTTCCGGGAAAAATCCTTCGAGTTGACAGGCCAAATTGGATAGGTGGATGGCATCAAAATAGTCTCCGCCTTTGCGGCTGACGATCAGTTTGACACATTCATTCAGCGGGGCATCAAACCATAATGCGTTCAGGTTGTCTTCCGGCACGCATAAGAGCAGGGGGATGTTGTTTTGAGAACAAACTTTCGCGAAGGATCTTGCCGTATTTCCTGCAGAAGCAACCACCAACACCCTTGATTCATCCAAAGGCATTCTGCCGCATACAGAATAGGCCTCCGTTTCTTTGAAAGAGGCAGTTTTCATTGCTGCTCCTTTCTCCGGCCAGTAACCACTGAAAGTAATCCACAGCTTATTAAGGCCAAGCTCCCGGGCTAATCCCTGGCTTTGATAAGTTATCGGAGGTGCTGATCCTTCCAACATCCGGTGGACCGGCAGCCAGTCGGCGAATTGGTAAAGACCCCATTGCTGATGATGAATCCGAATTTGTTTTTGTGCATATATCGCCCTGATGAGTGCGGGCGTATCTTCCCCCGGCGCATTCAGCAGCCAGCCGCTGTCGGCAAAATATTTTCCTGTAGCCAGAGACATCAATTCGTATTCTGTTGGAGTAAAGGCCTGCTGCATAGTCGTCGCTTAATCGAACTTGCAAAAATAAGAATTCGCAGCTTAATTGCCCTTTTAGCTCTAATTGTCTGAAAAAGTGTAATGTATGGCTTATGCTCTTAGCTGGGTTTTATGTTTTCAAGGTTTGAAACACCTGGCAGGCTTGTTCAAAACCATCCCTGGAGATATCCAGATGGAATACCAGACGGATCATATCGGTCCCGAATGCGGTGGCAAGAATACCTTTCGATTTCAGCAATTCAAGAAAGGCGGAAGCGTGGATTTTTTTGGAAAGTTGAAAAAAGAGGATATTCGTTTCCGGGGGGATGACTTTTTCCACATAAGATTGTTCCTGAAGAATCCCTGAAAACATTTCAGCCCGGCTATGGTCCTCAAGCATACGGCTGATATTGTTTTCCAGGGCGAAGGTACCGGCTGCGGCCAGGTATCCTGCCTGTCGCATTCCGCCTCCCATCAGTTTTCTTACCCTGCGCGCCTGCCTAATGAATTCATCATTTCCCAGCAGCAGGGATCCGACTGGTGCACCCAGGCCTTTTGATAAACATATCGCAATGCTGTCACTGCATTCTCCTATCTGCTCAGGTGAATATCCTTTGGCAATGATGGCATTGAAAATTCGTGCGCCATCAATATGAAATTTCAACTTATGTGTATGACACATAGCTGCTATTTCTTTCAAATCAGATAACTCCCAGCAACTCCCTCCTCCTGCATTCGAGGTGTTTTCTGCGACCACCAGCGATGTTGCAGGGAAATGGATGTCGTCCGGATTAATGTTTTGTAAGATCTGCTTTGCTGTGAAACGTCCTCTGTCACCATCAATCAAGCGTATGGAACATCCGGCATTGGCTGCTGCCCCACCACCCTCATAATTATAAATGTGTGCGCTGCGGTCACAAATGATTTCATCTCCCGGCCGGGTGTGCACCCTTATGGCAATTTGATTAGCCATCGTTCCGGAGGGCACAAAAACGGCCGCTTCTTTCCCAAATATTGAAGCTGCTTTATTTTCAAGTAGCTTGACGCCGGGATCATCCCCGAAAACATCATCTCCTACTTTTGCCTGCAACATAGCTGCCAGCATTTCTTCGCTTGGACGTGTTACCGTGTCAGATCTTAGGTCTATCATCTTGCGCTTTTCTTTGTCTACAAAAGTAAGGGAATCTCCGCGCAGCGACCGCAATAAAGGAATAGGAATCGCAGGCCAACAGGAGCAGATCGTTAATGAAATGTTATTAAGCCGCATAAATTCATATTTATCTTGCGTTTTGTTATAATATTGCCTAATCTTGTAAAGCTGCCGAAGTGCTATCACAACAGCAGCAGACAACTCGAACGCACTACAGAGCCTGAATTAATTGAAATTATTCGCTTGAGTAAGATGGCAGAAGCCAGCTAAACTTGGTGTATATAATGCTTCCTGAATAGTCGGGAAGCAATTATGCTTTGGAAATTTTTCTATGTAAGAATAAACATACCGCTAAAAGCTGATTGTTATGAAGACAAATTACGATTGTCGGGAAAAAACGGAACGCACAAACTTGTTCCATTCCTCTTTGAATTCAATCCATTTGAACCTCTTGTCCGGTGTTTCCGGAGGGAGGTTTTTTTCAATTCTGCTGGTCTTGCTTTTTGCCGCCTGGACGACAGCGTCCGCCCAGATAAGCTCTGCAGGGAGTGGCGACTGGAACGCGGGGGCAACCTGGGTAGGTGGCACTCCGCCTGTCGCAACGGATAATGTTGTGATCAATGGGAGCCATACAGTTACGGTGACAGCCTCTGCTACCTGTGCTAACCTCACCTTTGCAGGGAACAATGGCCAATTGGTCGTCAACGCCGGACAACAGCTTACGGTTACCAACCAGGTGAACTTTCAGAATGTTTCTGCTAACCGTACGGTTACCATTAGTGGTGATGGTGCTCTTCAATGTGCCACTATGCAAGTGGGGAGCTCACTGGCTGTCGTTACCGGGTCAGTTTGGTTTAATACTCTTGTTTCAAGCATTAACAGCCTTGTGGTAACAGGGAATGTCACCATTTTCGGTTATGGTAACCTGGGTGCGCAATATACCTCTCGCTTCTTTTTGAATTCCGGTGTTATGACAATCGGAGGCACCCTCAGATTGAATGCTTCCGGTGGAGACATCACCAGGGCGAATGTCAAATCTGAGTTCTTTATGACCAACGGAGATCAGGACGGGACACTAATCTTTCAGGGTGCCACTCCCATTACGGTTACAGGAAGTGTCTATCACGGCTTCTACGTGAATTCCGATAGTGCCTTTTGCAATACTACAGTAGATTACGGTGGAGGGGCACAGGCTGTGTACAATCCAACGGGCGGAACGGGATATTTTAATCTTGTTCTGAGCAATAGCGGTGCAAAAACAATGACAGGCGTTTCACGCATTGATGGAGATTTTACCCTCAGTGGATCTGCCAGCGCAACGGCAGCCACGGGCCTGGATATCGGAGGCAACTTTGCAATGTCCGGTACCAGCGCATTTACTGCCGGAGCGTTTTTGCATACCCTGGGCGGGAATTTTGACCGCCAGGCAGGCACTTTCAATGCCGGCACCGGCCGAATCACTTTTGACGGCGACAGCATCCAGGATATTATGGGTCTGGAAACCAACTTCAACAGGATCGCCCTCGATAATGCCAGTGGGATCAATTTGAGAACGAATGCCTTCATTGCCGACTCCCTGGTTTTTGTCGATGGGAAAATTCATACCCTGACCAATACCTTGAAAATGGGGACAGATGCCGCAGCGGATGGGTATGACGCCAGCAAGTATGTCAACGGGAATTTGTTGTGGGAGATGCCCGTCTCCGCAAGCCTCAGTCGTACTTTCTTCATAGGCGATACCAATGACTATACTCCGGCCGATGTGGATATGAGCAATATTACAGTCGCAGGTGAACTCACCGGAAGCACCACTGCCGGAGATCATCCTGCCATTGGCACATCCGGGATCAATCCTCTTAAGAGCGTCAATCGTTTCTGGTCGCTGACCAATGCCGGAATGACTTTTGACGATTATGATGTGACCTTTAGTTATGTGGTAGGAGATATAGATGGCGGTGCTGATCCAAATGCCTTCCTTATCAATAAATACAATGCTCCTGTATGGAGTGCTACTACTACTGGCACGCGAACAGCCCTGACTACCCAGGCCACCGGGCTCACTTCCTTTAGTGATTATCAGGTTGGGGAATGTGTCGTCCCGACTGCTTATGCGGTCACCGGGGGCGGAGATTACTGCGCCGGAGGCATAGGCGTGGAGATATTATTAAGTGCTGCCGACACATTAGTATATTATCAGCTCTACCGGAATGATACCATCAAAGTGGGTGATTCCATCGTGGGACCCGCGGTAGGGGATACCACTTTTGGTTTGCATACCGATTCCGGAACCTATTCTGTCGTTGCCACCCACATCCTTGGTGGATGCACTGCAGATATGAGCAATACGGTGGATGTGGTGATCAATGAGAACCCTTCTGCCTCGGTGATCAGCGGCGATACTTGTATTTGTCTGGGTGCAACCGCACAGCTCTTTGTCAATATCACCGGGGGCCTGTCTCCCTATACGGTGGTCATTGACACCGGTACGGGCGACACCACCATCAATAATTATGTGAGTGGTACGGGCATAGACATAACTCCGCCCATTAGCCGCACCTACACCCTCGACAGCGTAGCGGACGCCAACGGATGCGTTTCTACGGGCCTGAGCGGAAGTGCAGCGGTGACGGTGGATGTTGCAGCTCCTGCCATCACCTGTCCAAGTGATGTGACCATCCTTTGTAATGAGACGGCAGATACCAGCTTTACAGGTGGGCCTGTCGTTTCAGACAATTGCAGCTTTACCATCTCCGTGAGCTGGGTGGATGATACCACAACGGGCGTTTGCGACAATTACTACACAATTCTGCGCCGCTTCTATGCTGAGGATGTGTGTGGGAATGTGGATAGCTGCGACCAAACGATCACAGTGGTAGATACAATACCTCCTGCAATCACTTGCCCGCCCGATGTAACGATACTGTGCAATCAGCTGGCCGATACCAGCTTCACAGGCGCTCCGGTAGTGAGTGACAACTGTGGTGGAGTTGTTGCAGTGACCTGGGTTGATGATACATTGCCTGGTGTTTGTGATGATTATTATGTTATTACACGACGTTTCTATACCGAAGATATCTGCGGCAATGTGGACAGCTGTGATCAGACGATAACTGTAGTGGACACGATTGCTCCGACTCTGGTTGGTTCTCTTCCAGGTGGTGCGAGCGGGAATGTATGTTATGCCAATGCCACGAGTGCTCCTTCAGAGGCATCGATCGCAGCATTGTATACCGACAATTGCGGTACAGTTACCGCCACATTGATCAGTAGCGATACTACTGGTGATGACTGCAGCTGGACAGCGACCTATACCTATACAGTAGAGGATGAGTGTAGTAATTTTGCCAGCAATGCGGTTGTTGTATACACGGGTGGAGATACGGAAGCCCCAAGCCTGACGGGAACACCTTATGCCGGCACCACAGGCACGGACGCCTGCTATGCCG
>CAZPYJ010000010.1:0-60242 GCA_964590645.1 uncultured Lentimicrobiaceae bacterium | reverse complement strand
GCAATGAGCTCACTGGCCAGACCTATTCCAATTCGGGTAGCGACCAGACTGCCCCGAGCATCACCTTCTGCCCCCCAGATACCTCCATCAACTGCGTGAATGCCGATACATCCACCACAAGCCTGGGATTACCGGTGGCTTCTGATAATTGTGGGTCAGTGAGCGTTACCTATTCCGACAATGTTATCTTCTACTCCTGCGCTGGTAATTATGCCTTTAACCGCACATTCTATGTAACCGATGATTGTGGAAATGTTGATAGCTGTACCCAGCTAGTGGAAGTATATGATACACTGATGGTGACTTGTCCACCGGATACCAACGTTTGTGCTAATGAACCCGCCTTTGCACTTTCTGGAGCTAGCCCGGCTGGTGGTACTTACAGTGGTACAGGTGTAAGCAACAATATCTTCGACCCGGCGGTAGCTGGACCAGGTGCGCATATCATTACTTACACCTACACAGAAGATTATTGCTGTACCCATACCTGCACCAGCACCATTTTTGTCGATACCGTTCCGGTAATGGATTGCCCGGCTGACTTCAGTGTTTGCAAGGATGAGGCACCATTTGCATTGAATGCATCACCAGCCGGTGGAACCTTCAGCGGTACTGGAGTGAGTGGTGGCCAGTTTAATCCTAATTCGGCAGGAACAGGTACACACACCATTACCTATACCTTCACGGACGGAAACGGATGCAGCAATTCCTGCACCTTTAATATTACCGTGAAGCCGGTACCCGAAATGCTATGCCCGCCCAATATGGAGGTCTGCATTAATGATGCAGTATTTACCCTGACAGGTGCGATGCCCGTAGGTTCTACCTACAGCGGCCCAGGCGTTTCTCTTGGTAAGTTTAATCCGGCTGTTGCAGGACTGGGCGTACATACCATTACGGTATCCTTTACAAACTCAGTAGGATGCTCCAACAATTGTCAATTCACCATTACCGTGAATGATACCACACCTGTAATCTGCCCTGTAGATACCGCTGTTTGTGCCAATGATGCCGACTTCCTCCTCAGTGGAGCCAGTCCATCAGGGGGAGTGTACTCAGGAACCGCAGTGACTGCAGGAATGTTCTCTCCGGCCACCGCAGGCCCGGGGGTACATACTATTACCTACACCTATACCAATGGAGACAATTGCGAAAGCGTCTGTACCTTCGACATTACCGTGGATACTGTTCCGGTAATGACTTGTCCGCAGGATATGTCGGTTTGCGTAGATGGAAATTCCGTGGATATCCTTGGCGGCCTGCCTGCCGGAGGGGTTTATTCAGGAACCGGAGTGAATGCCGGTCAGTTTGACCCCCTGAGCGCAGGCATCGGACTACACACCATAACCTACACCTATACTGATGGCAATGGCTGCAGCAATAGCTGTGACTTTGAGATCACCGTGGATACAGCTGTTGTGGTTGTTTGTCAGCTCGATGATACGGTTTGTGTGGATGATCCTGACTTTGAACTTCTCGGAGGAATGCCTGCCGGCGGTACCTATGCCGGAACAGGCGTAACAAACAATGGTGGGGTCTATAGCTTCAGTCCGGCTACGGTAGGAGTGGGTGTTTATACCCTCACCTATACCTATGCCGACCAAAACGGATGTTCGAATAGTTGTGACTTCACCATTATGGTGAAAGACCTTCCTGCAGTAGAATGTCCCTTGGATATGGAAATGTGCGTGGATGCCAATCCTATGACCCTGACAGGTGCCTCACCTTCAGGAGGGATGTATTCCGGAACCGGAGTGAGCGGTGGTATCTTCGATCCTGCGGTAGCAGGTGTTGGTACACATACCATCACATACACCTACACCGATGCATTTGGATGCGTGAACAGCTGCACCTTTGACATTACTGTCAATGCACTGCCGGTATTGACTTGTCCTGCGGATACCGCAGTATGCGTCGATGCCACTTCCTTCCTCCTCGATGGCGCTATGCCCGCCGGAGGAACATACAGCGGTTCTGGCATTATGCAGGGTGGATATTTCGACCCGGCATATGCAGGTGTTGGTGTGCATACCATTACCTACAGCTATGCGGATAACAATCAGTGTGGAAATTCCTGCACCTTCACTATTGAAGTGTTTGCTTTGCCGCAGGTTTCCTGTCCGATGGATACAGCCGTTTGCGTGGATGCCGATCCGTTCACCCTGGCAGGTGGCCTGCCAATGGGTGGTGTCTATTCAGGAAGTGGCGTGACTGCAGGCGTCTTTGATCCCGCCCAGGCACAGCTTGGCTCCAATCTGATCACTTACAACTATACGGATGCCAACGGCTGTTCAAGCAGCTGCACCTTCACGGTGACAGTCAACGACCTGCCTGTGGTAGAGTGTCCTCAAGACTTCAGTGTTTGCGCCGATGATCCGGCCTTCCAGCTGGGCGGTGTCAGTCCAACCGGGGGTGTTTTCTCCGGAGCAGGGGTGAATAACGGGATGTTCAATCCAGCTATCGCCGGGGGTGGCGTACATTTGATTACCTATACCTACACCGATGCTTTCGCTTGTGTCAATAGCTGCACCTTTGAGATCTCTGTCGGGCCTATCGTAGATGCCGGTTTGGATACCACCATCTATCTGTGTAATTCCTACACCTTCGATGCAATGGTCAGTGGACCGCCGACCCTCCAGTACACCTGGACCCCGGCCTTGACTCTCGATGATCCTACGATCCTGAATCCGACATCCACTCCGATTGAGCCGACGATGTTCACCCTCACCGTTGTGGATGGAAACGGATGTTCCAACTCCGATTCCTTCTTCCTGAATGTATTGCCAAGCGGCAATTCCTTCAGTGGTTCGGTGGTGTATGACAATGATCCGAAGACAGCCTTACCGGATTTTGCCATCATCCTGCAAAATTTGGACAGCAATACGGTGGATACGATTTATACCGCCAATAACGGGCTGTTCTGCATCAGCGGATTGGCTCCGGGTACCTATACCGTAGGAGGTTACTCTGATCAGGTATGGGCCTGGGGTGGTGTAAATGCCACCGACGCTCTGGCTGTGACCCGGCATTTCGTTGAGTTGGATACACTGAGGGGTCTGCGTCTGATTGTAGGTGATGTCAATGCGCAATTCGGTCCTACAGCTACGGATGCTTTCCTCATTGCACAGCGTTTCGCCGGCCTGATCAACACCTTTGTGATCCCTGATTGGGTAATGGAGCGGGATACCATCCTCTTTAGCTCGGATGTGCTTTATACACGTCAGTACCTGGCTCTGGTTTCCGGTGATGTCAATGGCAGCCACATCCCCTATGTGAAAGTAAGCCCGCAAGGTAGTCTTACAAGCGAGGGTGAAATCCAGTTTGCACCCGGTGCTGAAGCACGCATTCCTGTTTCCATTGTAGATCCGGCCATCCTGGGTGCTACTTCGCTCCAGTTAAGCGTACCTGCCGGCTGGACAATCCACGATGTCGTGCTCAATCCAGCATTGGGAGGCGAATTGGTGTTCAAGCAGGAAGGCAAGATGCTGAACATCGCCTGGTTCAGTCTGGATGCACCCTATGCCCAGGCCGGGAGTATGCTCTTTGAAATTGTGGCCAGCCCGGCCCGCAATGCGGAAAGTGTCTTCCATCTGGGGAATGTGTTGGAGGTTTCCGATCCGGATGCCAATGTGATCAAAGAAGCCCGCCTGGCTATGCCGCGAATGCTTAATGGAGGGGCCAATGTTCAGGTTAGCACCTATCCTAATCCATTTACACAGGAGAGCGTGATCGAGTATGTCCTTCCCGAAAGGGGAGAGGTAGTACTGGAAGTCTTCAACGTTTATGGTGCCGTAGTAGCCCGTATGTCCTCGAAGACTCAGGAAGCCGGCGTACATCAGTTCACTGTGGACGGAAGCCAGCTGGTTCCCGGAACCTATCACTACACCCTCCGCTTTGATGACGGAAGCCGTGCTTCCAGCGTGAGCGGAAAGTTGGTTAAGATGAATTAGTGGCTCAATTCATAACCCAAACAAAAGGGGCTGACTCCATAAGGATTCAGCCCCTTTTCTATTAGAATGAATTATCCTGCTTAATGGGTTTCTCTACAAAGTTTAAAGCAAGCCACCCCGAAGGTAGATCTCCTTCTGAACATCATTAAATGCTTCTATCTTCCCTTTTTCTCCATTGCGGGTATTGGAGATTTCTCCCAAGGAAAAATCAACCCGAACCACATCCCCCTCCTGAATGTCAAGTGCTGAAATGAGGCTCGGATCATAGCTCAGGATAGGAAAGGCAGCATTGATGGCATTTCGTTCATAAATGGCACCAAAGGATTCTGCCAGGATACAGCTTATCCCCATAGACTTGAAACAGTCCACCGCCTGTTGGCGGGAACTGCCTGCTCCGAAATTCTTACCGGTAATCACTATGTCCCCGGGTTTAGCTTTACTTGCAAAATCTTCATACCCAATGAGATTGTCGAAAGTGTATTTGCCCATCTCTGCAATGTCGGTTATGGTTAGATATCGATTATGGAAGATCATATCCGTATCAATGTCGTCTTTGCGGATCACCCAAACCCTTCCTTCCGCTTTCAAAGGGGCTTGCCGGGCATACTTCGGTTTTTTGCTATCCGATTCGTATTTTCCCAATGGAAAGAAGTTTGCCGGTTCCGCCGGAATACTGTCGGCAGAGACTATCATCCCTGCTACGGCACTGGCTGCTGTTGTTGCAGGGGAGGCCAGATAGACGTAGCCTTTGCCCTGCTTTCCGGAAAAATTCCGGTTGCCCGTGCTGATAGTGACCTCTTCCGGTCCGTTCTGGCCAACTTGTCCGGCCGCACATCCGGCGCAGCCCGCATTGGAGACCAAGGCGCCGGCATCCTTGAAAATCCGGATCAGTCCTTCATCCAATGCCTGCTGCCATATCGTGTCTGTGGCGGGTACAATCTTCAGCACGACTCCAGGTGCCACTTTGCGTCCCTTCAGGATTTCAGCAGCTATTCTCAGGTCCTCAAGCCTGCCGTTGGTACAGCTGCCGATGAAAGCCGAATCAATCTTCTTCCCTGAAACATCTTCCAATGCCACATCGTCGTGAGGATGTCCCGGCATAGCTACCATCAGCTTGAAAGTAGAAGCATCCAGGGAGAAAACCGCATCATATTTCGCATCCTCATCCGGGAGGATCATTTCAAAATGCTTTCCGGTGAGCGTGTTCAGTTCCTGAAGAATGGCCCTGTTTGGAGGGAATAAAAGAATGATGGCACCCATCTCAGTAGCCATCGAAGCAATAGTGATGCGTTCATCAAGGCTTAAGCTGTCCACTAAAGTGCCGTGCATTTCCACACTATATCCCAAGAGCTTATTGGCCCCGAAGTGACGCAGGAGATTAAGTGTAATATCCTTGGCGCTCAGTCCTTTTGGGCGTTCACCATCCAGAATGAGTTTAACTGATTGAGGAACCTTAAACCAGACCGAACCCCGGGCCCAGGTGGCTGCAATGTCCTGGTCTCCCATCCCCTGACCGAAGGCACCGATGGCCCCCATAATATTGGCGTGGCTGTCGGTAGAAACGAAGGTGCTCCCCGGCCATACCAACCCATTGTCGATGGCAAGGTGCGTCCCGATGCCGGCATCGATATCATAGACCCTGATGCCTTTCTCGCGGGCATACATCCTGCAGAAATGCTGATTGGCAGCATATTTCTGGTCTGAGCCGGTAGGATTGCAATCGAAGGTGAAGAAAGTGCGGGCAGGATCGTTCAGTTCCAGACCGTTGTCAAGCAGGTTTTTCACCACATTCGCACCGCCGAAATCCCTTGCCACCCTGGTGTCGATCAGTACATCAACGATCTCGCCCGGGTGTACCATTTCCTGTTTGCTGTGTGCAGCAATGATCTTTTCAATGAGATTCATAAGGCGGGTTTAAATGGTGAGTCTTTCTTTAAATGGTAAAAAAGTCATAAAGTCAGCGTGATGGACGACATAGGCTTCCGTGGATCGCTTGATCATATTCCCTTCCCCGGCGTGGGCTGCAATGATATGACAAACCTCAGGGGGGACGCCGCAGGCTTCGGCCAGGCTGACTCCGGAGAAGGGATGGCGCAGGTACTTCCCATAGGTTCCCTGCACTGCTTTTCCTTGGTCGTCAAGGACGTATTCCAGGAGTTTGCCCACATCTGCCAGGATGGCACCGGAAATGAGGATATCCATATTGACGGGAAGTTCATCTTTGAAAAAAGCATTCATCTTTTCCCCGGCATCCCGTGCAATATGCACCACGGCCCTCTTATGGTCCATAAAGCTCACCTTTAGATCGGGGCCACATAAGAGTGTGAAGGGAATGCTTCTCAGATCTTCGGGAGATAAGACGCTCTTTTCGAGCGCCATTTCCCAGGTACGGGCGGTTTTCTGCCGCAGGCCTTCGTCCCGGATCCAATCCAGTTCAGGCCACAATTGATAGACATCAGGATGTATATGCATCGCAAGTTTTATTAGAGTTTTTCAATAATGGCGTCGGCCATTTGCTGTGTACTGGCAGCCCCTTTTTGGATCACATCCGGACGGCCCGGCATTTTCATCATATCGTAGGTTTTTACCTTTCCCTCCTCAATCACGGAAGCGACTGCATCCCGGATCCGATCGGCCAGGGGTTTCTCATTGATAAAATCGAGCATCATACAGGCAGAGGCGATCATTGCGATGGGATTGACGATGGGGACATCATAATCCGCATACTTCGGGGCAGAACCGTGGGTAGGCTCAAATACGGCTACTTCTTCCCCCATATTGGCACTGCAGGCAAATCCCAGGCCGCCAATAAGGCCGGCAAAGCCGTCAGACACGATGTCGCCAAACATATTCCCGGCCACGATAACCCCGTAATCTTCCGGATTTTTGGTGAGCCACATCATCTGGGCGTCGATATTGGTATTCCAAAGCTCTATTTCAGGAAATTCGGACTTTTGGATTTCCTTGGCCATTTTGAACATCATTCCGCTGGTTTCCCTGATCACATTGGGTTTCTCACATACGGTGACGGATTTATAGCCGTACTTTTTCGCGTGATGAAATGCTGCCCTGAGAATCCGTCCTGTGGCTTTGCGTGTAAAAATCCGGGTGGAAATGCTCAGCTCTTCCTTGGGCACCTCTCCGAAATTCTTCTTGAACCTGGGATGGGTCAACAGTGCATCATACACCTGGACTGGAGGATCGCTCCATTCCACCCCTCCGTAAAGGCCTTCCGTATTCTGGCGGAATATGGCCACGTCAACCTCTGGCTCTTCAATGTCGCCATCTTTGCCCCGCCGGATGAAATTCAGCGGATTGCCTTTATATGTTTTGCAGGGACGAAGGCAAATGTCCAGGTTGAAATGCTGACGCAATCCCACAATAGGGGAGGAATATACTAATCCCTTATCCCTGAGCGTGGGATCCAGTTCGGCGGCTGCATCATCCTTGGGTTTTGAGGTGATCGCACCAAAGAGCCCGATCTTATGCTCCTCCAATAAATTTAGGGTACGCTCTGGCAAGGGATTGCCTTCATTGCACCAAAACTCCCAGCCTATATCACCCTCCACATAGTCGGCTTCAAAACCGGCTGCATCCAAAACGCGGATGGTTTCTTCCAAAACGGTTTTTCCAATGCCGTCTCCAGGCATCGCTACGATAGTCCTCTTTACCATAATGTGTGTTTTTTCCTTGTGGGATTAAGGTTCAAAAGTACAAATCTAGTCCAGACCCGTATAATAAATTGAAAGATAAGTAAGAGAATGCCGTGCCGGGTAATTGTTAATTTTGCATTGTGAATGAATCAGTCATACATACACTGGATTATATAGAGGATCCCATTTTTCGCCTTATATCTGTCAAGGCAAATGAGATGGGATTTCCTGTTTATGTGGTAGGTGGTTTTGTCAGAGATCAGCTGATGGGTCGGTTGTCGAAGGATATCGATTTTGTGTGTGTAGGTAGTGGGATTTCCCTTGCAGAGGAAGTGGCCAGGGCTTTAGCGGGTAGTCCTGAAGTACATATCTACCGGAACTTCGGGACGGCGCTCATCGTGCACGGGGATTTGAACCTTGAATTTGTGGGTGCCAGGAAAGAATCGTACCGGAGTGATTCCCGAAAACCCATTGTGGAAGATGCAAGCCTGGAGGAGGATCAGTTGCGGCGTGATTTCACTATTAATGCCTTAGCCATCAGCCTGAACGAACAGGATTACGGAAGGCTGCTGGATCCATTTGGCGGACTGGAGGATTTGGAGGCGAAATGCATCCGGACTCCCCTGGATCCGGACCGGACCTTCTCCGATGACCCCTTGCGGATGATGCGGGCCATCCGTTTTGCCTCCCAATTGGGCTTTAGCATTGAGGCTTTGGTTTATAAGGCGATAACAAGGAATGCCTCACGCCTGGAGATCATTTCAATGGAGAGGATTTCGGAAGAGTTGAACAAGATTATCCTCTCTGATCAGCCTTCCAGGGGATTTGAGATGCTGCTGCAAACAGGGCTCCTCGAGACGTTTTTTCCAGAAATGATTGCACTGAAAGGGGCAGAGTACAAAGAAGGTAAAGGGCATAAAGATAATTTCTACCACACCCTTGAAGTGCTTGACCGCTTATCTGCGCATTCTCGCGACCTGTGGTTACGTTGGGCGGCTATTCTTCACGATATTGGAAAGCCACCCACCAAACGCTTTGAGGAAGGTGTTGGCTGGACTTTTCACGGCCACGAGGTGAAAGGCAGCCGTATGGTGGGGGGTATTTTCAGAAGGCTTAAGCTGCCGATGGGTGAGCCAATGCGCTTTGTGAAAAAGATGGTCTCTCTGCATCTGCGACCCATAATCCTGAGTGAAGAACACGTCACAGATTCAGCCATTCGCAGGTTGCTTTTTGATGCAGGCGAGGACATAGATGCCCTGATGATGCTTTGTGAAGCAGATATTACTTCTAAGAATGAGGCCAAGGTGCGGAAATACCTTCGCAATTTTAAGCTCGTGCGCCAGAAGCTCATCGATATCGAAGAGAAAGACAGGATTCGAAACTGGCAACCCCCCATCAGCGGAGAAGAAATTATGCAGACCTTTGGCCTTTCGCCCTCAAGGGAAGTGGGCCTGATTAAGAATGCCATTCGAGAAGCCATTCTGGATGGAGTAATCCCCAATGAGTATGAAGCAGCCCGTCACTATATGCTTGAGAAAGCCAAAAGCCTTGGAATGCAGGCGGTAATGAAAAAACCTAAATCCGAATCGAAAACCACAAAATGATGATTTACAAATTCAGAATGCTCTCCGAAAGCAATGAGGAGTTTATCAGAGACTACGAAATCAGTGTTTCAGCTAGCTTCCGGGATTTCTATACACTTATCCACGAAACGGTGGATTTGCAGGGAAATGAGCTTTCTTCCTTTTTTGTTTGTGATAGCGAATGGAACCGGAGGACGGAAGTGACACTGATGGATATGGAAGACGGGGAAGAAGAGGTTTCTGAAAGCGTGCGTCTGGTGATGGACCAGGTCAAACTGGTGGATATGATGAATGAACCACGCCAAAGGATGATCTACGAATACGACTTCCTGAATCCCAAGACCTTCTACCTTGAGCTGAAGGATACCATCAAAGCGACTGAGGGGATAAATTACCCTGTTTGTACTTTCAGTGTTGGAGAAGCCATCGGAAAGGCTGCCACGGAACAGGAAGATGAACTTTTTGATGAGCTTGAAATCACGGAGCTGGATAAACTCCTGGATGATCTTGGAGGAGAAATACAGGGTGGGGATGAACCGGAAGATAATCTCTTCTGAGTTTGCCTGATCCTTTATCCAATCCACTCTTGCTGGCGGTCGCCGGACCTACAGCTTCCGGAAAAACCCAGCTTGCCGTTGCCCTGGCCCGGAAGCTGCATACCGAGGTTATCTCTTTTGACTCCCGGCAGTTTTATCAGGAAATGCGGATCGGTACCGCGGTGCCTTCTGAAGATGAGTTGGCCGGAGTAAAGCATCATTTTATTCAGCAGCTCTCCATTCACCAGGACTACTCTGTGGCAGACTACGCAGCAGATGCACAGAATACACTCAAGAATCTGTTCAAAAAATACCCAATTGTTGTGGCAGTAGGGGGGTCGGGTTTATACCTGAAAGCCCTCTCAGAGGGCCTGGACCGGATTCCGGAAGTGCCATTGGAAGTCAGAGAAAAACTTGACCAGCAACTATTGTCGGAAGGATTGAATCCTTTGCTGGCTCAGTTGAAGCGGCTTGATCCCCTTACGTATAAACGCATCGACCAGCATAATCCCAGGCGTGTTCTCAGGGCCCTTGAAGTTTGCCTTTATACCGGAAAGGCCTATTCGTCTTATATGAATGAAGGGAGAACGGCAGTCCCCTTTCAAACTGCCACCCTCGTTCTTTGCCCCAAACGGAATGACTTGTATACCCGCATAAATGAACGTACCCTTGAAATGATGCGCTCAGGATGGTTGGATGAGGCCAGACAACTTTATGCCTATCGTCATCTGAATGCACTCAATACGCTTGGGTATAAAGAGCTTTTTCTTCACCTTGAAGGGAAATGGGGTTTGGATCAGGCCATCGCTGAGATCCAGAAAAAAACCAGGTGGTATGCCAAAAGACAAACCACCTGGTTTAAGAAGCAGGTTCCTGAAGCGAGTCATTGGTTTGAGCAGGCTCCGGATCTGCTTCAGTTTGCAGAACAGATTATTCCTTTCCCCGGCGCTGAATGATCAAGGGCGTGCTCAGCACACTGCGTTCCCCTTTGATGTCTAGTTCCATTTTGCATACATAGGTGCCGGTAGAAAGCATACCGAGGTGGAAACCCATTTGATGGGACCCGGCTGCCACATCATTGTCCATCAGGTTTGAAACCTGCTCTCCAAGCATATTGTATATATTCAGACTTACCCTGGCTTGATCTATGAGCTGGAAGCGGATTTCTGCTCTATCTGATGCCGGGTTGGGGAATACACTTAGTCCGTTTTCAGCCGGGCCCGCTTCGATCGTTAGTCTGGGCATTACCAGGGCTTCCCCATACAGTACCTCTAGCTGTGGATTACTCAGGACTGTCTCATAGCCAAGGTGGAAGAAGATTTCTTCAGAGGAGGCCGGATCCGGTGCTTTCATATACAGCCTGATCAGGGTTTCTCCTGCTTCAAGATGCTTGCCATCCGGATTAAACCAGGCCAGGCGGATCGTTCCGCTTGATTCTCTCCAGAAGACCTGATGATCCGGCACTCCGGGAATAGAGATGTGCTCGAGGCTGAGAATATGATCGGGATACTCCAAGACCAGAGAAACCGAGCCCAGGTGGAGGCTTCGTTCGACCCTGACAGGCAGTTCGAATACCTGCTTGTGCCTGAGCTGCAGCGTACCTCTTTGGTTGAGGTAGGTGATTTGTGTCTGGTTCTTTGTGCCAGGGATATGCGATCCGTTCACATCTCCAAAGCACAGGCTGCGAACGCTGAGGTTGCTGTCTGAGCTGAGGTCAAGCAGCTGTACCCCGTGGAAGTACCAGTCGCCGGCGGCAAAAGTATCAATGGCGTCCACGAAGCGGCTGGCTACCAGCTGTGCATCGGTGGCATTGACCACTCCGCTGGCATTCACATCGGCAGCACCTTCTTCCACCAGACCCAGGCTACCCATACCGGCAAAGAATTTGGCAATGGCCAGGGCATCTACGGCATTTCCGCCGCCCCAGGGCAGATCGGTATACATTTTTAATGCATAGGTTCCCTCAATCAACTCGTTGAAAGCGAACAGCCCGGAGCCATCGGTGAAGCTGCTCTGCACCACGACATCCCCGGTATCTACCACATCAATTTTGACATTGGGGAGTGGTGTGCCGGCAGTATTCTGATAGGTGACCTGGCCTTGAAGGTTCCAGAATGAAAGTGGTGTTTCGTGCAGGGTTGTGATGGCTTCGCCCTGTGTTTTCATTGCTTCCGTATTGCCTACATTATCTGTGGCAAGGGTAAAGAATGAATACACCGACTCAGCCTCTCCGGTAAAGAATATTCCTGTATCCGCCGGGAAATCTCCGTAGTGGACAAAGCTGCTGCTGTCTTTGGAGTAGTAGAGCGCAAAACTGCCTACCCCTGAACCACCGGGATCATCCGAGGCACTAACCCTGATCCGGATGGTGGTGGAATCAGAATGGAAGCGCAGGCTGTCCACCCGACTTGTAGGTGCTACTGCGTCAATGGTATTGACCCAGGTATTGGTAGGGATCTCTTCATTGATATCAAACACAATGATGGCCTGCTGGGCTATGGTATCCCCGGTGACTGTAGTGGGTTTGGGGTTCATTGTGAAGTTCACGAATCCTTCTCCTCTTCGTGTGACGCTGTCGTTTACAGGGAGGTAACCCAGGGTGGCATCCAGGGGCTCCAGTCCGGTAGTTGGGTCGATGGAGTTGAATATCCAGAAAGCCTGTTGTTCGGCCACATTGATCCCGGCTGTCACGTCGACCATTACGCCCAGAGAGTCAGATACATCCAGGCGGTTGGTATAGAAGGCGGTGTTTTCAGGCACATCGAAAACGAAGTCTCCGAATCCGAAATCCCCCAGGCGGAAGCTGAACATTTGGGCATTAGAGTGGAAGGGCATAGTGACAACCACTTTCAGGGCTGCGGCGGTAGCGAACTCCGGATCGTTTTCGTAGCGGATCATAAACTCCATATTATCTCCTCTGGCAATGAAATGTTCGGGGCCATAACCCAGAGGGCCGGTAATGTCGTTGGGGTCGATGGAGCGGATAATGGGAATTTCCCATTCAGGTTCATCAGGGTCGTCGCAATCGCGCAGGAATATTTGCAGGAGAGTACTGGTATCCCCAGTACATCCTCCGCTGGTGGTAGCTGTGACGGAATAGCTGCCTCCGGCGGTCACCTCAATGGATTGAGTTGTTTCTCCTGTACTCCAACGATAGGTGCATCCGAAGCAGGGTGATGCAGAGGCGGAGAGTGTTATGGGGGGGATGGGGTCTCCTTCACAGAAGGTTCGCACGCCTCCTCCTCCGATCACGACTTTGGGCCCCCATTCCTCAATTTCCACCGTGGTGTCTTTAATACACAAGGTATGTGTGTCCATAACCGTAACCGTGTATTCTCCCGCAGGAAGACCTGTCACTTCATTGGTTGTATCCCCGGTGGGGTCCCAGATGATTTCGGGAGTACCATTGATTCTGGACAGGAAAACATAGACTTCGCCGTCGGACTCACCACAGGCACTGGGTGAGATAGCCCCTGCCAACATCAGAAAGTTCACATCCTCTTCCACCTCAAGGGTGGTGTCGATGCTGCAACCGGTCGAAGTGTCCGTGACTGTAACAGAATAGGTGCCAATATCGAGGCTGTCGATTTGGTTTGTGGTGTCTCCGTTACTCCAGAGGTACTCTGGTGTTCCTGTCACTCCTTTTACACTAACCTCTGCTTTTCCGGTGGGTTCGGCACAGGCGGCGGGTTCCGTTTTGGCTTCCTCAAACATCAGGCCTGCATCCCCGACACCAACCGCATACCAGGCATTGATCACCTGCTGCACTTCATTATTGCAGGGATCAACGGCCTTACTTGTAGCATACAGTTCCTTGGCTGCCTGAATGGTGGTCGTTCGCATATCGGCCCAGGTAGGGGCAGATCCAAGATGGTACTGCATAGCACGGTAGGTGATCATCGTGGCCTTGGTGAGGCCAATTCCGGAAACATTGAATTTTTTGCCTTTATCGTTTGTGCCTGACTTTCCGTTCACAAGTAAATAAAACCAATGTGATCCTATGGTATTGTTGTGATGCACTCCCCCACGGTCCCAGGTACTCCCGCTCCAGGCCGGATAGAGCACATAATCGAAATATCCCAGATTCCACTTCCAGTTGTAGTTACCTAAAGCGTTCAGCGCCGGCCTATTGGTGTCTTGCAAATACGTAGTCGGTTGAGGAGGAACGACTGATTTAGGCGCCGCCAGAGATCTTCCATAACCCGGAGGGGCAGTATGGTTATCCTCGGCGTGAAGCCAATTGGCATTGAAGGGCCTTGCATAAAACTCAACCAGGGTTCCCCAGATGTCGGCGAAGGCTTCATCAATCTGTCCGGGTTCATTGGTATAGGATGGGATTCCGGTTCCTCCGGCTACAGCATACTGCACTACACCGTGACCAAATTCGTGACCCACAACATCCAGAGTGGTATATGGGTCTATGTTGTTGGCAGGATTACCCATCCCGTATGCAAAAAAGTCAATCTTCGTTCCGCCACCTGTTGTACTGTGCGAATAAAAAGCGTTGCTCCAGGTTGGGTTGTCCCATTTCGTATAGATATTGATTGCGCCATCATTCCCATCAAAGCTGTTCCAGGCAAAAGTTGTTTTGAAGTAATCGTAACACATTGCCCCGGCCCAGTGTCCGTCGTAGGCCTGCCGGACAGAGCGGGTGGTGTCGTTCCAAACATTGTCATCATCTACAAAATCTACCGAGTTTGCCCTGCTCGTTCCGTATAGTCCATCATAGGTGCGAACCCCATCTCCCCGGGTCTGATCGTGAAGGATATACTTATTGGCACCGTGGGGAGAGCTGGCATCGGTTTTCGTTGTTTTAATGTTCCGAAGGCCGGAATACATCGTGTTGGCAATCCCGTCGGCATTGGTGTTTTTGATGGCACTTACTTTATTTATTACATTACCATTCAGGGCATCCACGTAAACATTCCACGCACCGAAAGGATCAATGGTGTTGATGTGGAAGTGAAATGCCAGGCGGTAGGATGATTTATCCATTGTGCTGAATGGATAGACATAGACAAGTTCGGCAGAGGGATAGAAGGTTTCATTGCTGTCTCCAAGGAAATTTTTCAGCCATTGTTCTTCTGCAGGATCTTCCCAGGTATATTTATTTGCTCCCACAGAAGACAGCGCAATTTGCAGGGCAGCAGCTTCACTGAGCGAAGGAGAGCTGGGCAGTTTTAGCCCGGCAGCAATCCTTCCATTTCCCTTGATCAGGCTGCCATCCTCTTCGTGGGTGATATATTCGCTGCTCAGGACTTTGATCCCTTTGTAATAGTGATTGTATGTAGTATGGGTCATTCCCAGGTCGCATACCTCAACGGCCTTCTCCACCATCTGGTCATCATTGCTCAGATTGAAAGCGGATTTATGGGTCGTGAATAGGTCTGACGCTGCCAGTTTAAGATCCTTTCTGTAAAACAGGTAACCCGACTCGCCTTCGGACTCGATCAGGTTCTGCAATTGCGGGTTCATTACAATGCCATCTCCATTTCGATCCGTTTCTGCGACATTGCTTCGGTTGCGCTGGCCGTAGCCGGAGAAAGTAATCAGGAGCAGCAGAAGGGTCAGCGAGAGTGTGATATGCCTGAAATCAGCTGCTTTTCTTGTAGGGATTGTTCCCTTGTTTGTATCCTGAGTTTTCATAGTGGTCATTTTTTTTATCTTATACATTTTACCCTGGATGGCTTCTTTCACTGTCTAACCCTGATTAGTTTGAAATGCAGTGTGTGGGTAGATTTAGTATAGATATGTACAGTCCAGAAAGAACCGGGCCTGAGGATACCCGGGGGGCCATCCGGATCAGTGAATTCTATCTGGATATCCCTGATGTTGTATTGAAGATCGCTCATATCCAGCCCGATAGGAGCTCCCTCCAGGCTGATTAATGCTGCTTTTGGATCAATGATGTCGTTATTGCCCGCATTGGCATATTGGATCGACATTGTCAGGAAGCGGTTTGGCCTAACACTGGGTGGATGCTGAATGTTGATCAGCAGGTTTTCACCGCTGCCGGGCACAATCTCAAAACCATCAGGGACGATGACGGTGTCAATGCCCGGTTTGATCAGATGGATGTCGAAAATACCCGGTGCAGCAGGGGTTCGCCCATAATCTCCTTCATAATCGTCCTTATCCAGTACCAAAATGGCATAAGCCTTGGAAGGATCTACATATTGAACATCCAGGGCAGGGATGGAAAATCTGGATCCGCTTGGATCTACCAGTCTCAACTCCATTCCAGGCGTAAATTTAGATCCATCCAGCTGCATTGTCACTGTGCCCAGGTTTCCCCCTTGCTGCGGATCATAATGCCGGATCTCAAAATTCAGCTTGCGGGCATACAGTTCGATCTCCTGCTCATTGGCAAGTCCGCTGATTCCGGTAATGGTAAGATAATGTTTGCCGGGGAACACCTCCGGGATTACCAGTTCCTGGTTGCCCCGGAAGAAATTGGCGTGACGGCGATCCCAGTCAATTTTGCTGGGAACCCGGTCACGGGCATAAAACATCTCATTGTTCCCGGTGATGCTGTCGCCTTTGAGCTCAATCAGAATGGTTTCCCCGATCAGACTATCCGGAATATCAATGCGCCAGTGCTTGTATTCCAGATTCTGTATCGTATCCTGAACGTGAACATTGAGGGGAAGAATGGGCAGACTCAGGCTATGTGGGCCGGAAACAAAGAGATTGTTGGTATCATTTGTTTCGAAGATATTATTCTTGATGTCTGCCACACCTATCAGGTAATAGTCTCCGTCGGCCACTGCTGGAACAATGCTGTTGATTTGCTTATCAAGCGTATCACCTGGAAGGATATGAATCGGCATAAGCTGGCTTTCAAAGAGCAGGTCGTGGTTATCCAGGTTATTATCTATAGAAATGTAGAAACCATCTGTACTGCTTCCTTTGGCCTGGTTGGGGCCGATGTTCTGCAATGTCCAGGTGATTGGCATTGACTCTCCCGTAATCAGGGTATCCTGCGTTTCAATCCGGGTGATGATCAAATCGGAAGGGGGGGGGATGCTGGCTGCCGTAAAGACGAAGTCGGTATTGTTGTCTTCGGCATTGTATTCCGGCACCATCTGGGTGTGGTCTGTGCTGGCAATCAAAATGTAGTTCATCGTCTGTGCGAAATTGGTCGACACCTCCAGTGTATCCGTGTAGGAATCACCCGGACCCAGATCCAGGAGGCGTTGACGGTTGCCTACATTCAGGTCGCCCTGATTGATCTCGAAGTCGGTGGATAAATAGAACTTATCCCACCACGGGCCAGAAGCTGCACCCAGTCCCTGGTTGGTTACCGTCCAGATGATCTGATAAGCCTGTCCGGAGAAAATTTGAGGCGGTACCTCAAGATGACTGACAACAAGGTCGGGGGAGGGCAACTCGGTAATGTGAATCGATCTGGGTATGCCCTGGGCGTCTCTTCCCAGCAGCACATTGTTGTTGCGTTGATAATCAGCCGTTATGTGTGTATGATCGACGACAATAAAAATATAGTAGTTTCCACTCATTCCATAGGGGATCATCCCGGAAGTGCTTTTACTGTATGTGGATCCGGGCAAAACCGGTCCGGAGATATTCTCTTGCTTGAGCAGAATGTCTGATGCCGGGTCGAAAAGGGTGTCTGTGGAAAGATATATCCCATCCATCCAGTTTTTGGCGACGGTCTTCACTATGCCCACATTGGCTGCCAGCCATTGGAAATGAACAGACTGTAAAGAGGAAAAGCTGTCTCCTGCCCAGCCCAGGTTCTGTGCTTCCATATCCAGGGGATAGCCCTGCACATAGAATGGTTTTCCCAGAAAGTTGTTGGCCTCTCCCGTAAACTCGTATATCTGATCATTGTCATCGGTCTTACCGATGATGTAATACGTGCCCGGGGACAGGTTTGTGGGTAGCTGTGCCCCTCCGGACCACAGATAGGACGAATCGGGAAGAAGGGGAGTGTTTCGTGCCGAAGTGAGGAGGGAGGTGGGTTTACCCACACCCGGATTGGCGTGTGTGCCAAGCAGAATGCGATCCAGCCAGCTGCTGCCCAGGGCGGCCCCTGAACCGTTATTGCGCACCCTCATTCCGACATCGATAAACGTCCCTGCCCAGGCGGTATCCGGGAGGATAATGGAGTCGGGAACCAGATCGGCATACGGACTGAGTTGGATGAAAATGGGATCGGGACTTCGGGTGATGTTATTCCCATCTCTCCCACCTTCCGGTATCTGATTGTGATAATCCGTGTGGATATAGAGGTAGAAATTGCCCGAGATTCCGTTGGGGAGGGTCACATTTTCAGTGATATGGATGGAGTCGCCACCGGCAATCGGGCTGCTGTATGTAAAGGTGGACAGAAGGGTCCGGTTTGTGGTGGAGTAAACCGGTGATGAACTCAGGTAGACCCTGTCGCTCCAGGTACCGTTGACATTCCCGTTGCCTGTATTCTTGTCGTACCAGCTTATATTGACGGGTTGTCCGCTATTGCCCGTATCCGGGCTTTGGATGCCGCTTACCTGAAGATCGGGGCGTGTAACCGCAATCATTGCGGGAGTGCTGCTCACATTATTGCTTTCCAATCCATTTTCAAAGATGTCGTTGGAGGCATCACTCACCACGTGCAGAAAGAAATTCCCTTCTACCAGATTGTAGGGCAGGCTGATGCTGTCTGAGGCTCCGATGGCATTACCGGCCGGAATGTCAGATGTTTGTTTCTTGCTTTTCAGTTGGGTGGAAAAGCCTGGCTGATAGAGGGGGGTTGGGGAAAGGTAAACCTTTTCGTACCAACTCCTGCCCAGCAGGTCGCCGGGTCCCAGGTTTTCTATTTGCCAGCTCAAAATGAATTTTTCTCCATCGGTGTTCGTTGAGGGTGCACTCAGGGATGCAGGCTGAAGGTCTGGCGAAATAATTTCGGTGAAATTCAGGGCCGCCCTGAAATTGTTGGTGTCTGCAGTGAACTCGAATTCGTCTCCTTTGTAATTGGTATGGACGAAGAAATAATATGGACCATTATAATCTGCTGGGATAGTAACATTCATTTGTTCCGAATAGAAGGCGCCAGGATTCAATGAAGAAACCGTCACCTTTTTCTGCCCCAGATAGAGTAAACCGGGATCTTCAAAAGAGGTGGAAGGAGAAAGGTATACTGCGTCCCACCAGGTTTTTTTAACAGGGCCTGTGGCCCCCAGGTTGGCTACACTCCATTTGATGTTGACTGATTCCCGGTTTGAAGCGGAATCAGGGGCGGTGACAGCGCTGACCACCAGATCGGGAGGTGGGGTGAGAATGACATTGATTGCGGCACTTACATTGGTATTGTTTTCATCAAAGGCGTGTTCATAGAGTGCATTGTTGGCATCTGTATGGACAATTACATAAAAGTCCCCCTGGATGTAATGCGGTATTGCAAAAACTTTCATTGCATTATAGCTGCTATCGGGATTAAGCAGCCCACCCGGGTTGCTCACTGTGGTGGACAGATAACCGAGATAATCATCCGCGGGATCCAGAATACTGTCTGTGGAAAGATATACCTTATCAATCCAGGTAGCCAGTCCGGTGGAGGCATCGCCGTGGTTCTCCACCGTCCAGTTCACCGTAATGTTTTGCCCTGAGAAGGTGCTGATCGGTGCCGCCACACTGTTGACTTGCAAATCTGGCAAGGGGGGGACAGGGAAGGTGATTTCCTTGTAGAAGAAGTTGTCGTACCAGGGCGGATTATCATTGGGCTCTTTGACCAGATTCACCCCTGCCCCGTAGTGGGAAAATGCGGTAAGGTAGGGCGGAGGATTGTATGGGTTGGGAAAGACGGCATTGGGATCAAAGCTGAGAATGGCATCCATTACGTCTGTGAGCGCAAAGATGAAGTAGGTTCCGATATAGTTCTTGGGAAGAGGGATGGTTTTGGTTTGCGTATAACTCTGTCCGGGGGCCAGTGCAGTAGGATTGGTGTAGGTTCCCAGAAGAACATCTTCGGGCTCACCGATCCGCAAATCAATATCAGGACTGATCCAAATCCTGTCATACCAGACAGGGGTGGTGGTGGGCCCGTTACCATCGTTCCGGACGGTCCAGGTAACCTGGATGGCCTGGCCGCTCTTCGATAAGGAATGATCCATACTTACTACGTGCAACTCCGGGAGTGCCAGCACGGTGAAGGTTTGCACTGGTCCGGTGCTGTCGAAGCAATTGTTTCGGGCCCTGACTTTCCAGAAATAACGGGTCTCATAGGAAAGGTTCGCTACGCTGGTACTGATCTGGCTGAGGTCTGCTTTAGTCGGGTTGGCAGGAACCGGATCTCCTTCTTTCCACAGGTACAGATCATACAGACTGGCATTGCCTGCCGGGAACCAGCTGAAATTGACGTTTCGATCCAGGCCTTCGGTGCTGTCGGCAGGAATCATTCCGCTCACCGACTGCACCGGCTGGTCTGTGAAGAAATCCACAAAAATGGAAGCGGTATCGCTTTGTACACCTTCGTGTACCGCTACAAAATATGTAGTCGGCACGCTCGGGTTGATACTTACGCCGGGTGTAGTCGCAGCAAATCCGGGAGGATTGGAGAACCACTCATAGACCGGGCTTCCGAATCCGCCGCTCACCTGTGCATTCAGTGTGGCGGTGCTGCCGGTACAGATGTGCATCACCGGATCTGTCAGGGAAACCTGCAAGGCTGGAACCACCAGACCGTGATCATAATCCACCGGACTGATCACGATGCCCTCGCTGTCGGCTGTCTCGCAGTACTGATTAAAGGTCAGCGTGGTGCTGCCACTTTTATGCTGGAAATACAGATCAAGCAGTTTTACACTGCCTGAAGTCATCCCGGCCGTATCAAACCAGATAATCCCAACAAGACCTCCTGCAGCATTGACAAGGTTATAGCCATTGTCGAAGGAGGGATGCCAATTGCCAGCACCCAGGTAGCTAAGTCCGGAGGTAGCGAAGTTGATAAAGAGGGAAATGGCGCCTACATCATCAAGATTATGCGCATAAACGCCCATTGTTATATTGCTGCCGGGATTGGCTACTACCGTATCCAGGGAGAAACGCAGGTTTTGCGCCTGGATATGGGCAGCTGAAAATGCGATGGCCAGGATTAAAAGGGCAACGCGGGCAGTGACTTTCCTTTTCATATCAAAAAAGCTTGAAATTCTTGTTTTCATTTTCTGTCCCTCCTCATTAGCGTGAAATGATCATCTTAAAGGAAGCCGAATAGGGGGCGTCTCCTTCTATGCTGAGGCGATAGAAGTACACTCCCGGTGCAAGGTGGTTCCCGTTCAGCGTATACAGATGATTTCCAGCTGCCGCCATTCCTTCGAAAAGGGTCTCCAACTGCCGACCGAGCACATCGTGCAGGCTTAACTGTATATACGCCTCCTCAGGCAGATAATAAGGAATATGTGTCCTTTCGGAGAAGGGATCCGGATAGTTCCGGCCCAGGGCAGGTCCCGATCCGTCTGTGGTCACAGCCTGAGTGAAGATTTCAACATTCTTCATCACCATCCCGTCCGGATCTGCAAATTCACTTCCGCTTCCAAGGGTTAGATATTGTGAATTGCCAATATCTGACTTCAGCTTGCAATGCAGGATAAACAATGGCTCGGTTTCAGGGACGAAACGGCCAAGGGGCTGCTGCCAGGCAATGCGTAACTTCTGTCCGTGACTGTGGTAGATCAGATTCTCCAATGTTGAGCTGATTCCGCTCACCTCTGAAATGCCTGCCGGTAAAACAAGCTCCAGGGAGATGGCACCCAGTTCTCCGCCTTCTCTCAGGAATACAGGAATTTCAGCCACATAATCCTTTGCAATGATCGGGGCAGGGGTGTAGGACAAGCGGACATAATCCTGAGCCGCCTTGTTGGGCACATTGGAGGCATCCACATCCCCTGTATTGATCAGGTCAATGTTCAGCACCCTGTCATTGGTGAAGGTTTGCGGAACGAAAGACTGTACCACCCAGTCGCCGGCAGCAAAGCTGTCTACCTTGCCCACAAAACGGCGCATTACCAGGAGTGCATCGGTGGCATTGACGCTGCTGCTCAGGTTCACATCCGCGGCATCCAGTTTGAGCCCTGTCAGGTTGGTATAGAAAGTAGCGTGGCGGGCGATGACGAGTGCATCGGTGGCATTGGCGCCGTACCAGGGAGCATCCGTTGATGCCTGAATTTGGTAGGTGCCTTCCTTCAGCCGAAGCGCATACATCCCTCCCTGTCCTGAGAGGGTGCTGTCGGTGGTGCCGAGCGAAGGAGAATAGGCGGTGACAAGTACATCAGAAACTCCTGTTTGCATATCATTGACATACCTGACCTGTCCGCTGAGTAAATGCACAGGAATCACTTCGATCCATACCTGGTCGCTGGCTATACACCCGTTCTGGCCTGTCGCTTCCAGCGTAAACCAGGTCTTGACCAATGGATAAGCCGCGGTTTGCAGACTATCCGGATCTTCAACCAGGTTTACCGGGCTCCAGGAATAGGTGTATGGAGCTACTCCCCCGCTCACATTTCCAAACAGTTGGGCCGTGTCGAGCCTCAGTATGGTATCATTCAGGCCTGCGTCAACAAGGGGGCTGGGCAGGATACCCAGATTCAGCTGGTCGCTGTCTGTGCAACCCCATCCATTGTCAACGGTAAAGGTGTACACTCCTGCCATACTGCTTTCCAGAGAGGGAAGGATGATAAAAGGATAGGAGGACTGATAGGCATTCGGACCAGTCCAGGAATAACGCGTTTTGTCCGATTGACCAATGATGCGCAGGTTTGCACGGAAACTGGTGCCGCTGCCCCCTGTGAGATCACAGCCGGGGGCACAGTTGTCGCAGTAATTGCTCCAAACTGATCCACTCACCTGGGTATACACCATAGATGAATTGGAAGACCAGCTGTTGTTATTGAAGCACACCTCCACAACCAGGTTGTTTTGACCACTCCAGTAGAATGGCTGTTGCAGTTGGAACATATTCCATCCGCTGACAGGCTGATAAATGTTGGTGTCATAGGCAGATTGCAAGCCTGAGACGAAGCCGCTCAGGCTGCCTGCGGGGCTTTCTCCGATATGGATGGAAAAGCCTTGCATAGCAGGAGATCCCGGACTCATAACCTGGAATCCGATCTGGTATATCGGGCCTGCCTCATAGCCCAGGGCATAGAGCTCATCCCTGGTGTACATAAGCTGTGTTTTCCCGTCCATATAATAGGTCTTGAATGGCACAGCCAGGGTGCTGGCAGTGGACTGTGTACCTGTTCCCACCACAATATCCACGGGGGTAGCCGGAATGAGTCCGCTGGCAGTACCTTCCAGGGTAACGGGATAGAATTCGCAAATGCTGGTGTCGCTACCGGCAATAGCCACAGGATAGTCATAGAAGCTGGCATTGATCTCATCCGTAGAAATGCATCCGAAGGGATCGCTCACTGTAACGCTGTAGGTTCCGGTATTGCTCACGCTTACTATCCTTGTGGTTGCTCCGGTATTCCAGAGGTAGGAGTTGAAGCCCGGGCCTGCATCCAGGTTCAGGCTCAGTCCGATACAACTGCCGGTATCCGGCCCCAGATCCACAAAGTCCAGGACATTAGGTATATGCATAACAATATCGATGATATGCAAAGGATTGAGCGGGTCATTGGTGGTGATGTTGAGTTGGCTGGTATAAGTGCCGGGGGCTATACCTGTTTTGTCAAACCAAAAAACAAGGGCTTCCTGGTTTTGCGGACCGATGATCAAAGGTTGCTGAACAAAGCCACCCCAGCCGACATTGCTGCTGAGGGTATAGCTGAGTGTTAGCGCGACATCGCCCTGGTTCTGAATCAGGATGCTGGCGGTGTCGGTATAGGTACAAGCCGGTGCACCGCTCAGGCTGTCCCCGCTGAAGATGGCTACAGGACGGTTGGTGGCCAGTCCTTGCAGACAAAGGGTGTCTGAGCCCAGATTACTTGTGATATAAAGGCTTTCGTTGTAATTGCCGGTAGTAGCGGGTTGGAAAACGACATCCAGATCGTAGGAGAAACCGGGTTTTATGGTGAAACTGTTTGCCTGCGGAACGAAACTGCCACTGCTGGTTGATACAGTAGTGATCACCAAATCATCACAGCCCGGATTGCTGATCATCAAGGTGCTTGTGCTTTGCGCAAACTGCATTGTGGGTGGGAAGTTGAGACATTGCACGTTAAAGGCGATCTCTGCTTCACCTGTTACGCTCAGGGTGCAGGGTAGGCTGACCATCGGATTCAGGGGGTCATCCGTTTCAATCAGCAGCGTACTATAATGTGTTCCTGTGGAGAGTCCTGCAGAGTAGAATGTTACATTAATTGTAGCAGAATCCAGGGCCGGAACACTGCCTGAAGCAGGGCTGGCAAGAACCCAGTTGAATGGTTTGTCGGATAATGCCCAGGCAGGCCCGTAAATATTGCCATTGTACCCGCTGCTGCTTTGATCATAAACAAGGTTTCCACTGCCTTCATCCAGGGGCCAATAGCCGGCCAGTCCGCTTTCATTCCCTGCAAGTCCGGAGAACATTTTGGAAGTAATTTGCGTGACACTTCTTGCGGTATTCCATACCCTTACCTCGTCTATATATCCGTGGAAATTATTGCCCCAGCAACAATACTCCCCACCGATTCTTACGCCTCCGTTTGTGCCGATATAATAGGGACTGACATTCTGGGTGGCCTCCAGTTGTCCGTTGATGTAGAGCCGGGCCTGAGTGCCATTGTTCACCAGGGCGAGGTGGTACCAATAGCCTGATTCAGCCACCACTCCGGATTTTGCGGTATAGCTGCATAGTGCACTCTGGGGTTTGATCATCATTGCAAATTCTCCGTCCTGGACCGTGATGGCCCAGTCGGCGCAATTATATACCCCTCCGAGGATGGTTCTGCGACCGCTCATCAGGCTGGCCGGATTCACCCAGGCCTCCAGGGTCCAGATGCCGCCGGCATTCCAACTGCCCAGGTTGATGTAATCATCATATCCATCGAAGAACAAGGCGTGGTCGGTGGACTGCTGTGAGGGTACGGTCCAATTCAGGCTTGCATTGCCATTGTTGGTAATGCTTACTGTTTCTGTGATGGAGTTATTACATCCAATGATGGAAGCAGACAAGGAGGCAGGATTGATGCCTAATTCAGGAGCACTTTGTGCTTCAGCCATAATACAGATACTCAGTGTGCCAATATTGGTGGTCAGAATCAGGGTATCTATATGCAGTCCGGTGCTTACCGGCTGAAAGAGGAGGTTAACGCTGCCTTGACTTCCCGGGGACAGGGTGCTGGTGGAAAGGGTAGAAGAGAAGGCGGGATCGCTGTTCTGGATATGGGTAATCTCCAGTATATCACATCCTGCATTCTGTATTCCGAAGGAACCGCTCAGGCTGGAACCTACCATTACTGCCCCGATGTCCACACAGGAATCAGGTAGGATCGCAATGGCATATCCATTCAGATTCAGCGTGCACAATACGGAATCGCCAGGACTGCCCGGGACATTGGTCCTGATGACCAGGTTTGAAGTGTAGTTTCCGCTGATCAGACCGGCCGGATCAAATGTGACCATCACAGTGGAGGTGTCTCCTGTGCTGACTGTATCTGCCATCGGAGCAATACGCAGCCAGGAAGGGATGCCGCCGCGAGTGGCTTCCTCAACAAAACGCGAAAGGATCAGAGCCGCATCCTGCTGGTAGGTGAAGAAATCATAGCCCATATAACAAACCCTGCCATTGCCAATGTTGCGATAGGCAATGACATCGCTGTTTCCGGAACTGCCCAGCCTGACCAGGTCAGGGTTGGTCAGATTATGCAGGAAAACATAGCTCACCATAGGGATTTGTGAAGGCAAAGACTGGGTGTAGGGATCGTTGGTATTGAGAAATACACTGCCGGAAGTATAATAGCTTGAATAGGCTCCACTCAATAATCCGGTGGCATACATATTCTGGCTGTAACTGCCGTCGTAGGTACCTGTGAAGATCACGGTACCGCCTTGACTGACAAAGTCCTGCAGAACAGGGGCAAAGTTGGCAAACACACTTTGTGCATTTGAGGAGAATCGAACAAACAAGAGCACATCTTTTCCCTGCAACTGATTGGACAGCACAGAGGCGGAGGTAGTATTGCTGTATTCTATTTCGTATTCTGTAAAGTACTGGCTGACTGCATTAAGCACATTGCTGGTGAGGTTGGTGCTCGCATAGTTGTAAGCCAGGATCTGGACACTGTCCGTTGCATCCCCGGCGATACTGAAGACGAGGTCTTCCACACCACTGTTCGAAATGTACAACGGCAGAGACAAGGTGTCAAAACAATCGCTCAGGTTGGCCGTCAAAGAAACAGGACTGTATTCCAATACGGGTGGGGCAGCTCCTGTGCCATCCAGACAAATCTGGAAGTTGCCCAGGTTTGTCTGCAGTTCCAGGTTATCGCTGTAGTTTCCAACAGCCAGGGGCTGGAACTGAATGATCACTTCTGCGCTTCCTCCGGGATAGATGAAGGAGGGGATCCCGCTGGCTGTAAAATCGCTGCTCGACATTATGTAATTCAGTATATGCAGCGTATCGCAGCCGGTATTGTAGAGGCTCAGTGTGTCATTCTTTTGATTCCCAACGAGTACAGTATTAAAGTACAGGCAGCTGTCTGAAGTGGCGAATGCGGCAGGTCCTGCCACGCTAAGGGTGCAGGGAACCTCAAGCAGTGGTGTATAGGGATCATTGGAGGTGATTTGTAAAAGACTGAAGTAGTCTTTGGAAACCAAACCCCTTGAGCTGAATTGGACGAAAACCAGGGAGGAATCCCCGCTCACAACGGTGTCGTTGGTTCCCTGAAGGCTGAGCCAGGGGGCAGATAGGATACGCACGTTAACCCTGTGGTAATTGCCAAGGCCACTGAAGGGATCCACGGAACTGGTGTTTTGAATGCCCACTACGATGTTGCCATCGCCGATCCATCCGGCAAAGGTGCTGGCATCAAAGGCATACTCCACCACGATGTCGGTATTGTTGGGTAGATTGTCATCGGGAATAATGCCCATATTCTGACCATCAATATAGAGGCTGGCATATTCTGATGTCTGGTCGAAATCGCCATTGAGGGTGACGGTAATGAACAGAGAATCGGTGTTGGATGGAATGCCTGTGAATGTGTGCTGGGTGAGTGCTGCATTGACATTGAACCCGATCTGGCTCGTTTCGTCGTAGAACACGGTATTCCCGCCTGATACCTCGTATATCAGGTCACCCATTCCCGTATTGTAAATCCATAAAGGAAGGTTTACAGAGTCATCGCAGGAAGGTATGGTAGCAGCGAGAGATATGGGAAGGGTAGAGATGATGGGTGCCGGCACGCCAACACCATCAAGATTTATGGTGTAGAGTCCGAGATTGCTCTGAATATTCAGCTGGGCGTTCACAGGTCCATTGAGCGTTGGAGTGAAGTCCACAAATAGATCCAGGCTATCCCCCGGGGCAATCGCAAACTGATCCAGCGCCGGTTGGAAATCGCTTGCCAGGGTAGTCCAGACGCTATCAGCAATCAGGTCTCCGCAGCCGGTATTCCATATCCGTAAGGGCAGACTGGCAGCAGTGCCCTGCATTGTATTCCCGTAACTGAGACTGCCGGGTGCATAGGCAATGGCTGCAGAGCCATCGATGGTGAGCACCAGGGGTACTTTATAGGTGGGTTCATCCGGATCGTTGGAAGCAAACTCAATGGTGGCGACATAGGTGCCATTGTACAATCCGTCTGAATAAATGTTTGCCGTAATGCTTTGTGTGCCGGATGGACTGAGGGTGCCTGCAAGCGGACTCAGCGACAACCAGGCCGGAGAGGGGTTGATGACGCGGATGAACTCCCTGGCGATTTCCAGAGTGATGGAGTCATTGATATAATGCCCACTCAGGCCGGCATACAGCAAGTAGTATATACGGGTGTTTTCTATCAGGTCAAATACCCTGTGTTGTCCGTCATTGGTGTTGGTGGCAAAGGTCTGGCTATGACCGGTTTTTTTCTCCGTGATGAAAACCTGATTGATGGAAGGATCGCCGGCATTGTAAACCCTCTTAATAAAGATGGTGTAAGTGATGCCGTTGATTGTTGTTTCGAGGATGGACCCATCGGCATTACCACTTCCATCGGCTCCCAGATTTCCGTTTATTTCGATGTAGCTGACCGAATCCAGATCGGCGGCCATTAGCCAAAGTCCGTCCACTTTGCGCGTCGCATAACGCCCATTGCTTCCAAAAGCGACACTATTGACAACCAGATTATCTGAATAGAAAATATTGCTTTGGAAGTTTGTACTGATGTAGTTCCCATTGTCATACATATCCAGGCCTCCATCCGGAATGTAATTTCCGGTGACGCCATCGCTGAATGAATAGCGGTTGGGAATCAGGGTGGTAATTTGAGTAAACGCTGTATTGAAGCGGCTGAGGACTGTATCCAGGCTCACTGTACCTGTGGAACTGCTGATGTCAAAGAAGAGATCGGCCGTCCCGCTGTTGTTCACTAACAGGCTGGCAGTAGCACTGTCGTTGCAATTGGTAATCGTAACAAACAAGGTATCGGGGCTGACCGAAATATCCGGAGCGGGCAGTCCAACCCCCCTTATGAACAAGGCTACAGCCTGGTCGTTATTCTGAATATTCAGCAGGCCGGTCAGCTCACCGGTGCTCACCGGTGCGAAGCTTACTACAGCCGTGGCTGAATCGCCCGGTAGCAGGCTCAAGCTGTCGGGGATTACTGTGAAGTGCTGGGAAGTTGCACTCAGGCTGCTCACCACCAGGGTACTGCATCCGGTGTTTCTGATGAGGAAGGACTTCTCCTGCACGGCACCGATCATCAGGGAGTCAAAAAGCAAACTGTCTGCAGATACTTGAATTTCGGGAGCGCCAATCAACTCCAGGTGAGTGCTGATACTAAATAGGGGATTGACTGGGTCGTTGGAAGCAACCCAGACATTGCCTTCATAGATGCCAGAGGGCAATCCTGATGCCCTGAACCAGACATCAATGTTTACGGATGATCCGGGTGCAATGGATCCGGAATCAGCTGCAAAATCAGTCCCGCTCCTAATAATCAGCGCATAGTCCTCACACTGTCCATAAACAAGATTGTTGCAAGGCTCGGGCTGCGGGCTTCCTGAATAATCTGACATTATGCGTAGCCTGAGAGGTACATTGCTCACTGCGTCGTAGGGGATAGCAATGTTTCCGTTGTGATGGACGTACTGACCTACAGTGGCCATTTGGAGTTCATCATTTTCAAAGACCCCGTTATTGTTGAAATCAACCCATACCCTCACGTGCTCATTGTAGCTGGTGCCTGTGCGAACATAAATCGGATAACTTTCGCCGGCTTCTACTTCAGCACGCTGACTGGCAGAATAGTCCTGGTAACTCTCTGATCCATCCCCAGTGTTGTGGTCAATGCCGGCAAAAGTGACCTGATGAATACCCATTCCACAACAATACTGAGTAGTGATGGGTGTACAAAGCGGGCTGATTGCCTGGCCTCCTCCTCCCAAAACCTGGTACTCCAGGGTGGTATCTCCCAGGTTCTCTATGGTGAAGCTCGTCAACAGAGAGTCTTCACATCCCTGCAAGACGGCAAACAGGGTGTCGGGAGATAAGGAAATCTCCGGAGGCAGATAAGCACTGCCGGTGAGGCAAACCGTTGCATTGGGCATATTTGAGTAGACCGTGAGATCAGTATTGAAGCTGCCATTGCTTTGAGGCGAAAAGGTGATATACAGGGTCAGGGTGTCGCCGGGGAAAAGGCCGAAACTCCCGCTTGGAGTCACGCTGTATTCAGACATACCCGTGCCAAGGCTGTCAATATGCAATGTGTCGCATCCTGTATTGATCAGGTAAATGCTATCTGTGACACTGGTTAAAGCCATTACGTCGCCATAATGGATGCAATTGTCAGAGAATGCAATCTCCGGTAGGCCATTGACTGTCAGAACGCAGTGTGTGATAAGCTTGGGCATACCCGGATTATTAAAATGCATCGGGAATGAGGTGTGGTAGGTTCCATTCACCAATCCATCTGCAAAGAAAGTGACATCGATGGTAGTGCTGCTGCCTATGCCCAGGGATGCATTGACATCTTCTATTTCAAGCCAGGTAGCCGGCCCTTTGATCAAGACATCTACCTGGTGGAATTCTCCGCTATAGCCCCAGCCTACAGAAGAAGTGTTTTGCAAAGTGACGGTAAGATTACCATCTGCAAGCCAGGTGGCCACATCTGTTCCTGTAAAAACCAAGTCGGCAGTGATCAGGGTGTTGTCCGGGAGGTCTCCATCCTGGATCTGTCCGATAAACTGACCTTCGATGTACAGGCTGGTATACTCAAAGGAACTGCTGAAGTCTCCTTTGAAGCGCAAGGTAATCCGGAGCGTGTCTGCATTTAGCGGTAATCCGGTAAATGTATGTGTTGTGGTGGCCCCACTGGTATTCCAGGTTTTCCAACTCGAAGCGGAGAAGCCGGGTTGCTGGGCAGCTGCAGTATTGTAATCGAGGATAGAATCACCGATGTTTTCCAGCGTGAGGGGCAAGGTGATAGAATCTGTGCAGCTTTGGATGGTCGCGAACAGGGTGTCCGGGCTGAGAGAGGGTTCTCCCAATGGCGGTATATTGATTACAAAGGCAGTGGCTACAGACCTTTGGCTGAAACAACCCTCGCCTTCTCCCAGGGAGAGTTGCGGGTTCAGAAGCCCAAAGGATTGCCTGTTTGAACTGATTGGAAGATACCAGTCTGCAGAAGTGTTGTTGTCGCTCGTTGCGCGGCTCAATCCGGCATAGCCACCGGAAAGCGTACCTGACCAGTCGCTGGAACTTACGCCCGTTTGTTGTTCATTAAAAACATAGGAATAAGAAGCAAGCACATCCACGATATCACCCTGAGGGTTGCGAAGAATATAGCCTGTTGCGTTGTATGCACCCATCCAATGCGTATTGGACATCACATACAGATTATTTACAGGATCATCGAGGAAGGGAACAGAGCTGTAGTGGATCAGAATGAGCACTTCCCCCGGGGCGAGCACCACATTGGCAGGGATTTGATAGGTGAGATTGACATAACCCACCATTTCCATCACATAACCGCCCAGATAGGCCGGGGCACTGCCCAGATTGCTGATTTCTATTCCGTCAAAATCATTGCCTGGAAGGTGAGAAGGGTAGGGGCTGGTGGCTCCGGAAAAATTCCACGCAAAAACCACCTCTGTAATCTTTACTTCAGGCCCCGGTGCTTTGGCCGCAACGTAAAAGAGGCTTGTATCATAAAGAACCGGGGTTTCGAATGTGTCGCCACTATACAAAACATTTTCTCCAATAGGTAGAGCAAACCAATGCAGCGGGAAGGAGGACTGGGCGATCAGGCTGGCGCTTTGTCCGAAAGAAACCACATCATCCTGTGTGGTGGGGGCCGGAGGGGTAAAGCGGGAATAAATCCCGGCCTCCAGGCTGTCATTGCTCTGAATGGGATCGCCGCTCAGCTCAATCCAGAAATGGAAATGGAAAACAGTATCTCCCGCTGGAGATGTAAAATCAAAAGGCGAAGGAAAGCTGAAAGTGAAGGTGCTTCCTGCGGGATAATTGCCTGGCACATTAGCGCTGACGGGAGTGCCGCCATTGACAGCGTAATAAGCAGTGAGCCCGCCATTGATAGCCTGGGTGCCACGATTTAGTATCTCTAAGGTGATGGTTTCCAGTCCCAGGCCGCACTCGTCGGTGGGGCTGAGCAAACTTACGAGCTCGGCTTCCTGTGCCGGTGGGTCAAATTCATAGGCACCCGGGTCAGGATGCAGGCTGTCTCTCACTGCTCCTGTAATATCAAACGGGATTTGAGCCAAAGGCGTTCCCATCCCGTCGATATCCGCATTGAGCGTTTGTAAGTCTGTTTCGCTGAAGAATCCGGGTTCAATGGAAACGGAGTTTGAATCGTAACCCGTTGCCAGCCAGCTTGTCAGGTCGTTGTATGATAGGCCGTTGTAGGCAAAAAAGTTGCCGGTGGTGTACAGGACATTATGGTCACTTACCACAGGCCGGTTGGTGCCGGTGAAATAGAGGGCACGGCCACCTCCATCTTGCCGGAGGATATTATTCAGGATAGAACAATTCAGGTTGTTTGAGCTGTATAGATTGTAGGAGGTTGTGCTTGAGCTTAGGATGTTAATGCTATTGTGAGCTACGTGGATCTGATTCGAGCTGACTAAGTATATGCCTCTGACCGATGAATTGCCGGAAGTGCTCAGGCTGATTGCATTGTTGGCGATGACACTGGGGGTTTTGAGCAGGTTGCTGAGGTAGTAGGCGTAAATCCCATAAGCATAACTTGTTACCGCCCCAATGATGGCGTTTGAGATCACCTGGTTGCTTCCACTGAACTCGTTCATCATAATCCCATATATCCCGGCTGCCATCGCGTGTGCAAGCAGCGTATTGTTGTTGATAATGGCTCCACCCTGATTGTAGGCATATATGCCGGAAAAATAAAAGCCCTCAAAGCGGTTGCCATCAATGGTATTGCTTTGGTCGTGTTGGTAATATGAACCGTTCAGATATATTCCCGTTGAACCATTGCGGATGGTATTGTTTTGAAAGGTATTGTAACTGTTGCCTGCGCCAAGGGAGTAAATTACCGCGTAATTGGTGGATGAACTGAAGGGTTCAAGTCCGTTGAATAAGAGACGACTGAAGGTATTATGGCTGGCTCCATTGTAAAGAATAAGGATTCGCCCTCCGGGCATAGCAGTCGCTTTAGCCACAATGATGATCTCGTCCGCCTGCAAAGTCATCCGGTCAAACTGAATAAAGCTTGCTCCATCAAAGCGGACAACCCAGTTCGAATCCAGGTTGGTGATGGCATAGTGCAGAACAACACTGCTGCTGTCTCCGGTAAAGGAAGTGAAGCGGATGGGATGATTGGCCGAAGCGCCTCCTATGTCAGGGATAATGACTTGTTCGTTATAGTGTCCGGGTTTAACCAGGAAAGTCACGCTGTCTTTAACCCCGCGTAGGATCAAATCGTCGACAGCTTCGGTAAAACTGACATAATCACCGGTTCCGGCACTGTCAATAATGTAGTTGCCTGCCATCGCTTCAAGGATTAAGCGGTTCCCTGTGGGATCTCCGACTAAAGGATATCTGATGGTGTCGTCCACTACTACAGAGTCAAGAATAGCATCCAGAATATTGCCGGGTTGTGCGGTGATTTTAACATCATAAGTTAACCAGAAATAGTTGACCCCTTCTGCCAATAATGTGTTAGCGCTAAGAGTGAAGGGGCCGGAAGGAGCAACAGCATTTCCAATCTGCTGGAAGGGGGCAAAGTTGGGGTTTGTCCCGGTAAAGAAGAGGCGTGCACTGTCAATGTCACTGATGGCCTTCATTCCAGCTGCATTGAAGTGAAAGTCGCCCGCCAGGATGGGAGTGGTACTGCCTGTAGTCGTGACCTGAATCCCCAGGATTTCAGCCGCGATAGCGCCCTGTCCGACCCCCTTGGTGTTTTGCTGGGTAGCGCTTATTTCGCTGAATGCCATAAAAGGAGGTTGAAAGACAGAGAAGTCGTCAAAAACAAATCCGTCAGCTCCTGAGTCATAATCGTCAGAGGCGAACACGAGGCGGAACTTCACATAAGGAGCACCCGCCAGGAATGGGAGAGAGTGTATGGCTTGACTCCACTGCCCCCAAAAGCCACTCCAGCCTTCCTGGTTCCCGAAAGACAAGAGGGAGTTCACCCACCAGTTGTTGTACCAGTTATTCGGATCACCGGCAGCGCCAACGTGGTACCAATGTATGCCATCTGTGGTATATTGCAATGCCGCCCCATCGTCCGACCCTTCCGCATCACAATCAAAAATGAAGGAAACCCAGGGATTGACCAGTCCGCTGAAATCAAAGCAGGGGCTTTCCACCCAGGAAGCTTCCATCGTATTGTAACTGCCTGTCAGATTGCTTGTCCAGGCATTGGATCCGGAATAGGCAGAGGTGAAGGTATTGCCGTTTGGACTGCCTAAGGCCCAGGAAGAATTGATCCCTCCACTGTGCCAATGCGCAGCACCACCTTCAAAATCCTGAAAATAGGGATAAGAGGAAATGACAGGACTGTTGTATATCTCCCTGCTGAGGGTATCGTTTTCCGGAAACTGATCGGTATTCAAGTTAACAATGGCCAGACAGGCGTAAAGGCCTAATGCGGTGAAGTTGGCCGGTACGCTGAAAGTATGATACAGCGTGTCGCCCGGATTCAGGGGCGTGTGTACCGAATCCGTTTGATAAGTGCTGCCATTGTCGATGGAGTAAGAAAGCGTGAAGCCGCTTTCCGCGTAAACACCATTATTGATCACAAGGATCTTAACCGAATCGATTCCCAGCGCGCAACCCACGGTAGGATGCAGCCAGTCAGCCAGTTTCAGATCGTGATCCGGGCACACGGCCAGGCCAAGCACTCCCCCTGCAGGGACCTGATTCTGTGTTCCGTCTGAAAAAACAAGGGCGCCTGCAGAGTTATAGATGAAGTATTCGTTCTCTGATGACCAGCTTCCAGCAGTGTATACCGTGCTGATCTGATCACCATTTGCAACGTTAAATGAAAAGACAGCGGGCCCATACCCATCGCTCAGGGTCAGGTTGGTTAGTACGGGAGTGCCGTTCACTAAAATGTTCAGTTGTCCGCCGTTCCATCCATCTCCGAAACTGTCGTATAATTCAACGGTATACAGACAGGCAAATAGGGACGCAGGGGATAAGAGAATCCAGCACAATCCAAGGGTCAGAAGGTGATTCACTCGCTTCATAGCGCAAAGGTTTTTGGTTCCAGGCAGGTGTGAAAGAATGCTTAAGAGGTGTACCCGATGCTTCTACTCATTCTTGAAGGAGAAAGTGTAAGAGAACAACCTCAGATACTCGTTTTCAGTAAATTGATTAGTGTTTTAATCAGTGCTTGCGGCAAGATTCACCAATCAGGCTCAATAGGTCAAATTTACACAAAATCGATTCCTGTTTCAAGTCTTTTGCGTATTTAACAGAACATTAACAGCTGATTCCTTGTATGAACTTCGAAATGATCTGCCTGAAGTCAACTTTATAGTGCATTTCGTGTTATCTGATTTGCGGGTTTATTGTATCTTCCGCCCCTTAAAATGTACCGGAATGAATCGATTCTTTCTTTTTTGCTTAGTCTTGTTGGCAGTTTTTTCATTGTCAGCCCAGTCCTCTCTTACTGCGTATTATGGTAAGCAGGCGGATGCTTATGTGCCTGGCGCAAAGGAGGTCACGCTGTATGATCATATTCCTGCGACAGCCTATATTCATTATGCCCGGCCTGTTGATGTTTCGGTGGATCAGCTGGAAGGACACGTAAAGGAGTTGATGAAGCTGGACAGGCGGTATTCATTGCAATACCTTAAAGAAGGGATGGATAAAAGCGGAAGGGTGCATCGCCGCTATCATCTCTACTACAATAATGTCATTGTGGAAGATGCGATGCTGGTGTTCCATCTCCAGCCTGAAGGGCTTGTTGCCATCAATGGAGTCCTGTACTCAGGAATTGTTCCTGCCAATGAGATAGTTATATCCGCAGAGCACGGGCGAAGTATGGCCATCGAAGAAGTAGGCGCTGAAAAATATCGATGGGAGCTTCCCGAAGAAGAAGCTCACCTCAAGTGGGAAACCGGAAATCCTGAAGCAAGCTATTTCCCGGAAGGCCGGTTGGTATTGATCCCCCTCAGAAATGATGAAGAAGCAACGCACCGCTATGCCTGGGAGTTTGATCTTTATACTGTTTTACCCACCGGAAGGCATCTGGTGTATGTGGATGCCGCGAGCGGGGAAATCCTTCGTAACCTGGATATGCTCTTTGGTATCGACGTGCCGGGAACGGCGGTGACATATTACAGTGGAACACAGGCAATTACAACGGATAGTACAGGGGTTAACTATCGGCTCCGGGAAACAGGCCGGGGCAATGGAATAGAGACTTACAATATGCAGCAGGGCACCAGTTATGCCTCAGCCGTTGATTTTACCGATGACGACAATTACTGGAATAATGTGAACGCCCAGCTCGATCAGGTTGCTACCGATGCCCACTGGGGTGCGGAAATGACTTATGATTACTTCTATCACTATCATAACCGCAACAGCATTGACGACAATGGTTTTGCCCTGCGGAGTTATGTGCATTATGACGTCAGTTATGCCAATGCCTTCTGGGATGGATACCGGATGACTTATGGGGACGGGAGTGGAAGTATGGGGCCACTGGTGGCACTGGATATCGTAGCCCACGAGATTTCTCACGGCCTGACATCCTACACCGCCAACCTCGTATATGCCTACGAGTCCGGTGCACTCAATGAAGCTTTCAGCGATATTTTTGGAACAGCAGTAGAGTTTTATGCCAAACCTTCCAGCGCCAACTGGTTGATTGGCGAGAATATCGGAATCGTGATTCGCTCGATGGCCAACCCAAAATTATACAGCCATCCCGATACTTACCTGGGAACCAACTGGTATACTGGATCCGGAGACAATGGGGGGGTGCATACCAACAGTGGTGTGCTCAATTATTGGTTTTACCGGCTCACTGTCGGAGGAAGCGGAATCAATGACCTGGGTAATGCATACAATGTCACAGGCCTGGGGATCGTAGATGCAGCTAAAGTGGCATACCGGATGCTCAATGTTTACCTTACGCCCAATTCACAATATGCGGATGCCCGCTTCTATGGGATCAAATCTGCTGTGGATCTATTCGGAGCCTGCTCCCCGGAGGTGGAAAGTGTGACCAATGCTTTTTATGCCATAGGGGTTGGACCGCCCTATTACAATGGCGTGCTTGCCGATTTTGCTGCATCTGATACCGTTTTTTGCTCTCTTCCAGCTGAGGTGCGCTTTAACAACACCTCTGTGAATGGTTTGAACTTTGAATGGCATTTCGGCGATGGGAACACTTCCCAGTCGGCAGATCCGGTGCATTTTTATAATTCTCCCGGACTCTACGCCGTAAGCCTCATCGCTGATGGGGGCATTTGCGGAGCGGACACCCTGCAAAAAGTAGCATTCATTAATGTTGACCCTCCGTCTGCACCGCAAGTCAGTCACGCTGAGCATTGCGGACCTGCTATCCTGACATTGACCGCCAGCGGGACAGATTCAATCTACTGGTATGCGCCCGGGAATGTGTTGCTGCACCAGGGAGATACATTTCAGACACCCCTGCTGACACAAAGCGCTGTATACTATGCCTATAATGTACAGGAAAGCCCGGCAGTATTCGGAGGCAAATACGACAATACCGGTTCAGGGGGGTATTTTACCTCCAGCAATAGTCATCATCTTGAGTTTAATGCCAGTGGGCCTGGTGTCATTAAATCGGTGAAGGTATATGCTTCTACTCCGGGGAATCGCACCATTCAACTCCAGAATGGCAGCGGTACGGTACTGGTATCAAAAACAGTGAATATTCCTGTTGGAGAAAGCCGGATTACCCTTGATTTTTCTTTCTCCTCAGGCAATGGATTTAAACTGGTCGGCCCTGGGAGCCCAAACCTCTACCGTAACAGTGGTGGAACAGCCTACCCTTACGTAATTGGCAATCTCGTTACCATCACCGGCAGCAGTGCCTGGACTAATCCTACCGGATACTATTATTACTTCTACGATTGGGAGGTTCAGGGGGAGTCCTGCATAAGCCAGGTAGTACCGGTATACGCAAGTATCAATACGGATGAACCTTTAGCCTCCTTTACCTATTCCCAGCTCTGGGATACCCTGCTGTTTCAGAATACAAGTCAGGATGCCAACAGCTATTTCTGGGATTTTGGAGATGGCAATACATCGCTGGAAGAGAACCCCTCTCACCTTTACGACACAAGCGGTGTGTACGATGTGAAGATGATCGCCTTTAACGGATGCGGGGCAGACAGCCTCATTCAACAGATAGGCGTGATCATTACCAGTGATAAGCAGCAAGAGGCCGAAGAGCTAAAACTCTATCCCAATCCTGCACGTGAATGGGTCTATCTTGAAGGTCTCAGGCTCGAAAAGAATACCCGCGTCCGCCTGCTGAATATGAATGGGATGTTGATGCGTGAGTGGATGCTGGACTCAGGAGATCGCCACCAAATCGAGACTTATGGGCTCCCCAAAGGGGTCTATGTGATTGATATGATCCATCAGAACCGGAATATCAGAAAGAAGCTTATTCTGTACTGATCACTATACTTGTTTCTTTAGTTTAAGTTCAATACCTTGCGGGATTAATCACCTGGTTCCCGCAAGCAGATGACTGCCGAATCCAACACATCCGAAGCACATCATTACTGCCAGATTTTGAACGATGCGGGCTGTTTGGGCTTGATAATGTTCCGCTATGATCTGCTGAAGAAATGTTTTGTCTGGGTGAGCAATAATGTGGAAGATGTTTTGGGCTATGCTCCGGATACTGTGAGCCTTTGGTCAATGCGCGAGCTGAAAGAACTGATCCACCCCTCTGATGAATCTGTTTTCACCCGTTTTCTTGGCCATTTACTGCGTAAAGAAACGGCTCCATTCCGGGCCGTAATTCGCCTTCGTGCCCATAATGGCCGGTATCTTTGCTTTGCCGGTAGTTCGGCAAGCCTCAAGGAATGCTGTGTCGGAAGGCGTCACGAGCTGACCGGGGTTTTGCTGTGCCTGGATGAAATGTACTTCTCTGATAAATCAATGGCACTTTCCAAAGGCGGGAGAAAAAAGGATCCGTCGCCTTCTGCGCTTGATAAATTGACGCGCAGGGAGCTGGAAGTTTTATCCTATTTTTCCAGGGGATACCACTGTCGCGAAATCGCTGAAAAACTTAATCTGAGTTTTCATACTGTTGATACACATCGAAAGGCACTGTTGCGAAAACTGAATATGCCCAGCATTGCTGCGATGGCTGCCTTTGCCGGAGAATGTGGACTGAACCACTGATATCCCCGATATCGGGGATTGATTTCAAATGCGATCCGGCCTAACTTTAGGGTTTTATTATTCTGCCTGATTGTTTTGATTTTCAGAAGTATTTATCCGTGCTGAAATCGAACTGCAATCCCGCGAAAACCCTCCTCCTATGAAAAAAGTATTCTCGCTTCTGACCAGCGCATTTTTCACCGCATTCCTTTTTGCTCAGGTGCCTTGTGTGGCTCCGGATAACGGAAGTGGCACCACCGATTTTCCTCCAATCACTTGTGCCTGGCATACAGAAACTCCATTGCTGATTGTCGACGGACTCCCTCCGGGATCAAGCATTGAAGTTTATGGAGATTTTATCGTGACCCAATGCGGTTCCACCCTATGTCCCACTTTCCCGCCGGGATTATGCGAAATGCCCGGGGGAAGTCTGGGCGGTACTCAGGCTTGTTTTAATGGCGAGTTTGTGGGATACCTTGTCGGTACTGGAAGCCTGGCCGGGTATTTTGAAGAATGGATTTCGGGTTTTGAAATGTTGATCGAACTGAGCGACCGGACACCCGGGGAAACGGATCAACACCTCAATGGACTCATTATTGATTTCAAGCTGATCTCTTCCGGTCCTTCGGCCTTCACCCAGCTTGATATTCTGATGGGTAACTCCGGTCCATTGCCCCATTCTCCCGGCCCGGTGAGACTGTCGGAACTGCCTGGTGGCGACTGGCACGTGGACAGTTTTTTTGATATTACCTATCGCATCGATTTCCACGGTGCTCCGGGTGGCCCGCTAAGTGGAATGTCGGGATCGAATGTCCTGCCAGGAGCCATCAGGATGGGCGTACCGGTAGCTGAAGGGGCTTGCTGCTATCCCGGCCCTCCAGGTTGCCTGCAGCAAACGGAAGTCAAATGCTTGTCAGGTGGCGGCACATACCACGGCGATGGATCCGACTGTGGTGCCATCAGCTGCGGCCCCGATACGGGTTACTTCTCCATCGCTTTTGGACCGGATCCAAGCCTGCCACCCCTTTATGGAGAAGGTTGGAATCAATTCCTGGATACAACAAACCCCAACCATATCAACGGCTGGTATTACTATCCATCAGAGTGGTGGAATATCTGGTACTATAATGATCCCTTCGATTCAACAAGATGGAAGGAGGCTTATATGGAATTTGAACTGGGGACATTCACTCCCGGTTTACCCTCAGAGGTCATCATTGCCCTGAACTATTCCACCCCTGAATGGTCATTGCAGGGAGACACCACAATACACCGCGAACCCCCCTTGCCAGGCTACCCATACCTTGACGAAGCCATTCATATTGTCAGAGATACGGTCTTACACATTCCGGCCGGAACAGTGTTGGACTCAGCACTTACCTATGTTTATTGCCTGGTCTTGCCCGACTACAATCCTGAATGGGTTTCCATTGATGTGCAAGGGCTGAATTACGAGATTTATCAGGGAATGCTCATTCACGAATGTTTTCCTCTTCCCCTTCCCGGACTGGGAAGATGCTGCTACACGGATGCTTCAGGGAATGTGGCTTGTATGGATAATACCTTGTGCGAATGCCAGGCACTCGGGGGCCAATGGGATGCCAGCCTGAGCTGCGCGCAGCACCCTTGTCCTCAACCCCTCGACAGTGGTGCCTGCTGCCTGCCCAACAAGCAATGTCAGCAACTGGATTCGGCTTCCTGTGCCCAGGCCGGGGGAACCTATTATGGCGACAACAGTTTATGCGATACGGTGAACTGCGGCGCGATTATCGATACTTTCAATATCACGATACCCCCGGGCCATCCCTTCGGGGCGCCACCTCCTGTGGCCGGAGGGAGCGGCCAGTTTGATGATGGCACCGGCACCAATGGCTGGTACTGGTATGAGAATGAGAACTGGTACAACATCTGGTTCTACGATCACCCCCTGGATAGCAACCGCTACAAAATGGTGACCATCCGCTTTAATGTCGCTCCATTAATCCTATTTGGAGATTCTATGGAATTGGATTTTGCCCTCAACTGGGCCACTCCGGACTACAGTCAGGCCGGCTTTACCACCCCGCCTCTGCCACCGCTGAGTCCGGCCATTGAACAGCAATACATTGGTCGCCATATCTTTCCCCTGCCTCCCACGGCTATGGATACCACCGGTTCCTATTTTTATGAACTCTGTTATGTCTTCCCGGATTACAATCCGGAATGGGTTTCCATTGATGTACGAGGGGAGGGCTTCGAGATATTCAATGGTGAAATCATTCACGAATGCATATACGGGAATCCGCCGCCCTTAGGCCGCTGCTGTTACACCGTATCGGGTTCTGATTCTGTGCTTTGTGCAGACAACTATGCGTGTGAATGCGATTACCTGGGTGGAGATTGGGTGGATTCATTGAACTGCACACAGCATCCCTGCCAACAACCCGCCGAAGGTGCCTGCTGCCTGCCCAACAAGCAATGTCAGCAAATGGATTCTGCTTCCTGTGCCCAGGCCGGGGGAACCTATTATGGCGACAACAGTTTATGCGATACGGTGAACTGCGGCGCGATTATCGATACTTTCAATATCACGATACCCCCGGGCCATCCCTTCGGGGCGCCACCTCCTGTGGCCGGAGGGAGCGGCCAGTTTGATGATGGCACCGGCACCAATGGCTGGTACTGGTATGAGAATGAGAACTGGTACAACATCTGGTTCTACGATCACCCCCTGGATAGCAACCGCTACAAAATGGTGACCATCCGCTTTAATGTCGCTCCATTAATCCTATTTGGAGATTCTATGGAATTGGATTTTGCCCTCAACTGGGCCACTCCGGACTACAGTCAGGCCGGCTTTACCACCCCGCCTCTGCCACCGCTGAGTCCGGCCATTGAACAGCAATACATTGGTCGCCATATCTTTCCCCTGCCTCCCACGGCTATGGATACCACCGGTTCCTATTTTTATGAACTCTGTTATGTCTTCCCGGATTACAATCCGGAATGGGTTTCCATTGATGTACGAGGGGAGGGCTTCGAGATATTCAATGGTGAAATCATTCACGAATGCATATACGGGAATCCGCCGCCCTTGGGCCGCTGCTGTTACACCGTTTCGGGCTCTGATTCTGTTCTTTGTGCAGACAACTATGAGTGTGAATGCGATTACCTGGGCGGAGATTGGGTTGATTCGTTGAACTGCGCACAGCATCCCTGTCCGCAGCCCGCCGAAGGTGCCTGCTGCCTGCCCAACAAGCAATGTCAGCAACTGGATTCCGCTGCCTGCGCCCAGGCCGGAGGGACGTATTATGGCGACAACAGCCTTTGCGATACGGTCAACTGCGGCCCGATCATCGATTCTTTCCATATTACATTGCCGCTCGGACACCCCCTGGGTGCTCCTCCGACTTCAGCCGGAGGGACCGGCCAGTTTGATGACGGCACGGGCACCAATGGCTGGTACTGGTATGAGAATGAGAACTGGTACAACATCTGGTTCTACGATCACCCCCTGGATAGCAACCGCTACAAAATGGTGACCATCCGCTTTAATGTCGCTCCATTAATCCTATTTGGAGATTCTATGGAATTGGATTTTGCCCTCAACTGGGCCACTCCGGACTACAGTCAGGCCGGCTTTACCACCCCGCCTCTGCCACCGCTGAGTCCGGCCATTGAACAGCAATACATTGGTCGCCATATCTTTCCCCTGCCTCCCACGGCTATGGATACCACCGGTTCCTATTTTTATGAACTCTGTTATGTCTTCCCGGATTACAATCCGGAATGGGTTTCCATTGATGTACGAGGGGAGGGCTTCGAGATATTCAATGGTGAAATCATTCACGAATGCATATACGGGAATCCGCCGCCCTTGGGCCGCTGCTGTTACACCGTTTCGGGCTCTGATTCTGTTCTTTGTGCAGACAACTATGAGTGTGAATGCGATTACCTGGGCGGAGATTGGGTTGATTCGTTGAACTGCGCACAGCATCCCTGTCCGCAGCCCATCGACAGCGGAGCCTGTTGTCTGCCCGATGGCTCCTGTCTGGAGAGCGACAGCATCTATTGCGATAGCATTGGTGGAGACTGGCAGGGAGCCGGCACCGATTGCGATCCCAATCCTTGTCCGCAACCCCAGGGTGCTTGTTGTATGCCCGACGGTAGCTGCTTTGAAACAGTTCAAATGCAATGTATGAGCAGTGGCGGCAGCTGGCAGGGTGTAGGTACAACTTGTACCCCTAATCCCTGTCCGCAGCCCATCGACAGCGGAGCCTGTTGTCTGCCCGATGGCTCCTGTCTGGAGAGCGACAGCATCTATTGCGATAGCATTGGTGGAGACTGGCAGGGAGCCGGCACCGATTGCGATCCCAATCCTTGTCCGCAACCCCAGGGTGCTTGTTGTATGCCCGACGGTAGCTGCTTTGAAACCGTGGAGATGCAATGTGTGACCAGTGGCGGCATCTGGATGGGGCCAGGCGTGTCCTGTACACCAAATCCCTGTCCGCAAGTTTCGGATAGCGGGGCTTGCTGCCTGCTCGCCGGAGGATGTGTTTACACGACTCTGGAAGATTGTCGGGATATGTGCGGTAAATGGCTGGGCTATGGAGTCTTATGTCACACAACCAATTGTCCTGAGCCGGATACGATACGGGGCGTAATCGTATACATAAATGTCGCACAAACTCCGCTGGCGAATGTTGTGGTCATTCTTACCGATACATCCCGGCCGCACTGCAGCGATACTACTGTTACGGGGGCCGATGGTGTGTTTGAATTTATCAATTGGCCTGGTGATTACCTGCTGAGTGCGGAAACAATGCGTCCCTGGGTCTATGGTGCTTCCAATGCAGTGGATGCACTGAAGGTAGCCCGCCATTTTGTGGGCCTGGATACCCTTCTGGGGCTTCATCTGATAGCCGGAGATGTGAATGCATTGTTTGGGGTCAATAGCGCTGATGCTTTGCAGATTTTGCAGCGTTTCTCAGGCCTCATCACTTCCTTTGCTGCAGGGGATTGGGTATTTGATACCCGTTACTTGAATGCAGCTGTCAAATCTCCATTTGAATTGGAAGGGATCATTGTGGGAGATGTGGACGCCTCTTATGTGCCCATCAAAACAGAAGCAGCTTCTTTAAGTATGGTGCATAAGTCAGAGGTAAGGGTAGAAGGTGGCCGTGTGGATATTCCATTGTATGTCGATCGGGATGTGAACTTGTCCGCACTCAGCCTTGAATTGCTCTATCCTGAGGATGCGCTGAATGTGCGTGAAGTTCGGCTGCATTCTGATAAAGGGGTTTGGGTATGGAATGAAACAGAAGGGAAGATAAGACTGGCCTGGTACTCACTGATCAGTATGCAATGGAAAGCGGGTGAGGCATTGCTGACCTTGTCTCTGGACATTACAGATGATGCATTGTTGAAAGAAGGGGATTGGTTAAGGCTTGGCGCAATATCTGAAGCCAACGATGCAGAAGGCAGGGCTATCAACCTCACACTGATCGCTCCGGAAAAACTTCGGGTAGGCAAAACCTTGTTCCTGGGTAAAAACAGACCGAATCCATTTAGCGGTATGACGGAGATCGGTTTTTCGATCCCGAAAGAGGGAATGGTCAGGCTGGAAGTCTTCGATGCTTTGGGTCAGCCTGTCAAGCTTATGGTAGACGATCGTAGGCAAGAAGGATCTTACCTTGCTGCTTTTGACTGTAGTTTATGCCAGCCCGGATTGTATTTTTACCGTTTGACCTATACAGGAGATGGGGAAGTTAAAGCTATTACCCGACGGATGGTTCTGACAAGATAAGTCGATAAGGTATTGTATGGGCTGGTGGCGTTATCGTCACCAGCCCTTTTCATTTTTATGGTGCTGCACCAGGGCATCAATGGGTGATTTCAGAATAGTGATATCCGAAAACCCTGCCTGATTCAATACAGGTTTCAGTACAACCTGAAAAGCAAAGGCAATGCTGCCATTGAAGCCAACAGCACATATCCCTTCATTTTGCAGTGGGATCAGATGCCTATGGATAAAGGCGGAAAAGCGATTTTGAAGCAATTGAATACAGTATGGGTGGCTCAGGTTTTGACTCAGGAAATGAGCGTAACTTGCCAAATAAGATGCCGGCTCAGGATGGCTGTAAAGGCGGGAAATGATGTCGGTGGGAGAGGAGGGATACCTCTTAAAGAAGCGTGATCTCAATTCCTCCTCAACCTCCCTGTGCATTATTTCCCGAAGAAGATGTTTGCCAATGTCAGAGCCACTTCCTTCATCTCCAATCAGATATCCCAGGCTAAGAGAAACCCTACTGAGGTTTTTTCCATCCCAGAAAGCTGCGCTGCTGCCGGTACCCAGGATGGCTGCAATGCCGGGACGATTCCCCAATGTGCTGATGGCAGCGCCTTCCAGATCACTGTACACAAAAACATCATTCCTGAACTGTTCACACAGAAAGCGGCGAACGATATCGGCACCCTTTGGTTTGAGGCATCCTGATCCGTAAAAAAACACCTGCGCAACGGACTCCATTCGCTCTCCCTCAGGCCAGCTTTCTTTTAATTCCCTGCTCACTCCCTGCCGATCGCAAAAGTAGGGGTGCATTCCTCCGGTCTGCCAACTGAAGTCAGTATCAGGACCGCAAAGGTGCCAGTCTGTTTTGGAGGAACCGCTGTCTGCAATGAGCATCATCAGTAATCGTATTTCCAGCGAATTTACACAATGATCAGGATTTGCCCTGCATTGAGGTATTGTGTTCTTTGATAGATAAACGAATTGATATTATCTCTATATAAACTTTTTATTACTAAGCGCTTAGGCCTTTTGAAAGAATAGTATATTTGCACATCTAACCAATTATATGCGTATGAAAAAGTTATTTCTTTTCCTGCTTCCCCTGGCTTTTTTGGTAGCCTGCAACGATTCAGATCCGGATGACGGAATCAAGATCGAGGGATGCACTAATCCTGATGCAGTCAACTATAATCCTTATGCCAATTTTGACGATGGCAGTTGTGTGACTGTGCAGCAAAAGGCGGGTGCTTTTGCAGTCAACTACACGGCCACCTGGTGTGGACCCTGTGGCAGTTGGGGTGCTCCCCTGATTCACGAGATTGCGGGCGCCGGTGATAATGTAGTGGCCATTACGGCTCACGCCAGCAATGATCCTATGCACGTACCGGCATTATATTCCAGCTTTGCTTCTTCACGTCCTACCGGAGGAGGTATCCCTTCTTTCTGGGTTGGAGATGTGAAAGACGGTGGGGTTGCAGGTGCTGAAGCCCTGTTGGCGCAAACGCCTCCGGTAGGGATGGAGTTTAAAGCCACCCGCAATGGAAACACAATGGATGTTGATGTGGATGTGATTTTCTTTGAAGAAGTAAGCGGGGACTATTACCTGAGTGTGTATATTCTGGAAGATGGGATAGATGGGAGTTCTTCCTCAGGAGCATACGCTCAGAGTGGGGTTGCCAATCCTGCTACCTATGAGCACGACTATGTCCTGCGTACGGCTGCTACCCCAAATGACGCTTATGGAGAAAAGATTGCCAGCGGTAGTATTGCTTCCGGCACTTCTTTTGAGAAGACCTACGAAATCCCTCTGGAAGCAGAATGGGATGAGGTTTATGTGGCACTTTGTGTGTGGAAGTACGACTCAGGCACCAACTTCTACAAATTTGTGAATGCGCTGAAGAAAAAGTAAGTCAAACAGAACTTGCTTGTGAGGGATGGTCAGGAATGGCAATCCCTTTTTTTTTTGCAGTGGAAGATCAAAGGTCTTTGAGAAGAAAGCGTACGCTTATGGCCCAGTGAGGAGTGTAAGCATCGTACCCAACCAGATTAATGCGCTTCCACCACAGGCTGATCCCCGGATCCAGGCTGATGTTCTCATTGAATATGAGTTGCACCCCGGCTGTAAAGAAGGCGCCAAAGCCAATCCCTCCCTGTTTCAACTCAAAGGTCTGAAGGCTGGTGTTGGGCACATAATTCTGACTGCCATAAACATTTACCAGATCATAGGTTTGTCCCTCGATCTGAATCTCGTGGCTCCTGACCTCTGAATCATTGATATTGAGACCGCCTTCCAGGAAGAGATTGGTTTTGGGCCCCAGGGCAATATAGCGGGAAAGCCCCATTTCCACATTCACTCTTTCCTCTACGCCTACAATGCCATATAAGCGGATATCCGGTTCGGTGAGAAACTGCATCGGATCGACTTCCGCGGTGAAAAAGTCGGTGCTTTTCAGCTTTACATAGTTGAACTGAAAGAAGAACCCCAGCTGGTTGGTGAAGTTGTATTTGGCGATAAAGCCGACCAGGACGGCCGGGTCGTAGGTCATACGGGAAGGATATTCCCGGAGGAAGAAGGTGTCGGAGAAGTTAATCAGCCTGCGGAGTTCATCATAGCGGTATTTGTTACGGATGATATAATTGATGGTATTTTCATTTTCCGGCCGGCCGCTGTAAAAGCCTGCAGAATGCGGATTGGCGAAGTAAGACCCGATATTCAGTCCGTAGCGCCAACCGGTAATGTCCACGGTATCGGCGGGTTTTCTCCGAGGCTTTCTGCGTTTGGAGAAGTCATCCAGTGGAAAGCTTTCGCTTTCAATGTGCAGGGGGCTTTGTTCCTGCAGGACCGGCAGGGGAGGAGCTTCTCCACGCACAGCTGTTGGTGCTTGCAACAAGCACAGGCCACATATTAGAGAGATAAGATAGAGGCTTCTTTTCATAAGATACAAAGGTAGCTTTTTCGGGCTTTAGGATAGATGTCGCCTTGTTCCCGCCTATTGCTTAATTTAACTCAGCAACTTGCGTAAATTGTAGAAGCAGGTTTCAAAGGGAGTCCTTGCAGACAACAAACAATTTCGATGGTGATGAAACAGCGGCCGAAGAAGCTCCAAAATCATTACTTTTATCCATCATCAATGTTAATGCAGCCTTGAAGCCCAGAATCTGAGACGGAACTCTTAATCAAATCCACATCCAATGAGAAAGGTCTTGCTTTTTATATTCCTTTGCCTAGCCTTTACTCCAACAGAAGCCCAGGAGGCTTTCGATTTCGACAGGGGGTACTACCCTTACGGGAAAAGAAATTCACAGTTCTGCAACCTCTTTCGCCACGATTCATACTATTATCTGGAAGGATACGTGGATTATGGATGGTATGGAACATATCCAAGTCAGTTTAAGTTCTTTATGAAAACTGACCTTGAGGGTAATGTCGAGAGAAAGGTGGCCTTCGATGATTCTTTGATCGCCTTTGGAGGCCAGCACAGCAATAGTATAATCCAGACGCGCACCGGTTTTGTGAATGCGGCCTCAGTTCAGGACTCCTTCTTTACACACGGAGTGCTGATGCATCTTGATTTCAATCTGGACACGATCTGGTTGAAGCGATACCATCGCCAGATTTTTGACAGCAATGCAATGCGCTCCTACTTCCTTGATGTCAAACAAATGCCGGATTTGGGTTTTGTACTCACAGGATACATTTCAAAAGATTACGGCAACGCTGAGCGCTATCCATATTTGATGCGTGTAGATAAGGATGGTAAGGTAATGTGGATAAAGCGCTTTTTTTCTGAGGAATATAGAGGGGTGCGGATACTGAAGCTGGAGTTTACCCCTGATAATGGAATGCTTCTTCTCTCTGATTTAAATATGGCTTCCATCATCAAAACAGATCAATATGGAGAAATCCAGTGGGTGACAGAAATCCCCAAGGATAGTTTGTATGCATTTAATGCAGATATGACTTATCTGGGGTCAACTGAATACATCATCGCCGCACCCTATATTTATTTAAGTATTACAGGTTCAACGCATTATACACATTACTTTTTTGGAATATCGCTCACCAGTATTAATGGAATTAGCGGGGAAGTAAACTGGCAAAAAGTGTCTCATCCCTACCGCTCATTTTCTTACTATTCTGGTTTCAGGCTTCATCGCTTCTCTCCCTACGGATTTGGTGTGAGCGCATCGCTTGAATTCTATAATGCGCAAGACTCATCCTATGTTTATCAGGGCAAACATCACGGGGTTTTTCTGGTGTTTGACAATCAGGGGGATAGCATTGCCTCTTTCATTTTCCACAGGGATAATCCGACGGATTGCCATATCAATGATATGCTCGTGGAGGCATCAGGACATCTCGTAGGAGCGGGTAGTTCATTCGGGTATAATAACAAGGAGCAGATAGCCTGGTTCTTCCGAAGTGATTCCACCCTGGTTTCCGGTTTATTTGAGGAGAAGGAGGTCTGGAATGCAGTTTCTTCCATTCGGGTTTATCCTGTGCCTGCCAGGAATATGGTTTTCTTTGAATTTCAAGCACCCCTGACGTCGGATTCCCACCTTCATATCTATTCTGTCGAAGGAAAGCTGGTCTTTTCGACAGAATTAGCAGCGGGGGTCAGTCTGCACCCTATTCCAGTAAATTCTTTAACCCGCGGTTTGTATGTGTATCATATTCAAGGTACAGAATCGGATGGGAATCGGGGAAAGTTTGTCGTGCTTTAGCTCTTCCCCTTGAATTGGATCAAACCCTGGCCACTCACTGCGTTCGTGGTTGGGATTACTCCCTTCGCTCGTGATCCCTTCTTTACCGTGCAGGGAATCAAATCCCTGCCACTCACTGCGTTCGTGGCCGGGATTACTCCCTTCGCTCGTGATCCTTTCTTTTCCGTGCAGGGAATCAAATCCCTGCCACTCACTGCGTTCGTGGCTGTGATTTTTCATTTTCCGGCTTACACGAACAAGTTCGTGACGCCGGAAAATGAAAAATCCCGGCAGCTCTGCTGCCGGGATTTGATCATCAAGTGAACCCGAAGGGATTCGAACCCCTAACCTCCTGATCCGTAGTCAGGTGCACTATCCAATTATGCTACGGGTCCAACACTTTCTTAATATATTCTTTTCCACAACCAGACTTCAGATACTTTTCACGCTCTCTGGCTGTCTGCCTGTCTGGTACAATTTCCTTGTAAACAATCCTCCAAGGTATAAATCCTTTGGTAGATTTTGTTTTTCCTGCATTGTGCTCAAGAAGACGCTTGTCGGGATTATTGCTTATTCCCACATAATAACGCCTTAATCGTTCGCTTCGTAAAACATAAACCCAATACATCAAATAACGCTTTCAGGTGCACCCTGCCTGCCGGCAGGCAGGTATCCAATTATGCTACGGATCCAACTTTGGGATGGCAAAAATAATAAAAAGCCAGGAATTTCAAAGCCTTTCTTTCTGCCTATTCTTTGCAATGTTTAAAAAGTCAATACAAGTATCCGGGCTCAACCTTCCCTGTCAGATCCACGCCTTTGCACCACAAACCACGGATTCAGGAGGCTGGGTTTATTATAGCGCAGGGGCTTTTTGCTTTGATAATCCAGCATTTCCATCCCGGCGGCTTCGGCTACGGCCTGTCCTGCTGCGGTATCCCACTCCATCGTGGGTGCAAAACGAGGGTAGATGTCTGCGGCTCCTTCAGCCACCATACATATCTTGAGCGAACTGCCCCGGGAAGTGAGCCTTACCTCCGGATAGATTTCCTCCAGCTTCCGGATGAATTCCCCGGTCTCCGCATTCATATGCGAACGGGAAGCAACCACCCGAAAGGCGGTGTCCCGGCTGGCCTCGGGGAGTTTTATTGCCCCGGCTAAATGCTGCGGATCAAAGCTTTCATTTGCACCGAACGAGGAGGGAACTTCCAGGCGCCAGGCCTCCCCCGGACCCAGGCCCAGGTACAATACCCGGCTCACCGGAACATAAACCAAACCGCATACCGGTATGCCCTTCGAGATCAGGGCGATATTCACAGTGAATTCTCCATTGCGCTTGATGAATTCCTTGGTGCCATCCAAAGGATCTACCATCCAGAAAGCTTCCCACTGCTGCCTTTCTTCATAAGGGATGTCCCGCCCTTCTTCGCTCAGAATAGGGTAGGGGGTCTTTTCCAGTGCCTCCTGTATGCAGCGATGGGCGCGCAGGTCGGCTTCGGTCAATGGACTTTTATCCGCCTTTTCCCTTTGGCCGAAATCTTCGGAATAATACACCTCCAGGATGGCTTCTCCTGCTTTCAGGGCCGCCGGAATGGCCACCTTCCACATATCCTCTTTCAAGGATTCAAATGTTTTCATCTTCACAAAAAAAAGAGGGAGGCATTGCCTCCCCCGGGTTTAGTCCAGTTCGTGTATAACCAGTCCGGAGCGCAGTTTTGGCTCGAACCAGGTAGTTTTCGGGGGCATAATGTTGCCCGTATCTGCAATGTCGATCAATTGCTTCATCGAGACAGGGTAGAGGGCAAAGGCTGCTTTCATCTCCCCGCTGTCCACCCTTTTCTGCAATTCTCCCAGACCGCGGATTCCTCCCACAAAGTCGATGCGCTTGGAGGTGCGCAGGTCCTGGATATCGAGCAGCTTGCCCAGGATCTGATCGCTCAAAATGGTCACATCCAGCACCCCGATCGGGTCACTATCGTTATAGGTGCCTTCCTTCGCAGTCAGGCTGTACCATTTCCCGCCCAGGTAAAGAGAGAAATTATGCAGGCGGTCGGGTTTGTATATCGCGCTGCCTTTCTCTTCTACCACAAAGGATGCATTGAGTGCTGCGAGGAAATCTGCATCGCTAAGTCCGTTCAGGTCGGTGACCACACGGTTATAGTCGATGATACTTAGTTGATTGTCAGGAAAGTGGACGGCAAGAAAGAAGTTGAATTCTTCTTCCCCTGTATATCCGGGGTTTTCTTCTCTTTTTTCTTTGCCTACCAGGGCTGCCGCGGCTGTACGGTGGTGCCCGTCGGCCACATAGGTGGCAGGAAGGGTATTGAAAAGGGCAATGATTCTCTGTGTCAGGGCATCATCCTCAATCACCCAGAAATGATGGCCTACGCCATCTTCTGCCGCAAAATCATAGGTGGCTACATTGTTCCCGGCATAGTCGAGGATAAGCTGGTCCAGCTCAGGCAGGGAGGGGTAGCTGAAGAAGACGGGTTCGATATTGGCATTGTTGATCCTGACGTGGATCATCCTGTCTTCTTCTTTGTCGGGACGGGTCAGTTCGTGCTTCTTGATGATGCCATTCAGGTAATCATCCACGGATGCGCACCCCACAATGCCATACTGGGTTTTTCCGAACATTGTCTGTGCATAGATGTAGAGGTGTTCTTTCTCATCCTGCACCAGCCATCCTTCTGCTTTGAATTTGCTGTAATTCTCCACCGCCTTGTCATAGACTTCCTGAGCGTGCACATCGATGTGTTCCGGAAGATCGATTTCCGATTTAATAATATGCAGAAGAGAGTAAGGATTACCTTCCGCCTCTTGGCGTGCTTCTTCTGAGTTGAGCACATCATAAGGCCGGGAAGCCATTTTTTGTGCCAGTTCGGGCAGGGGACGCCAGCCCTTAAAAGCTTTAATTCTTGCCATAATGTATTTGCTAATTAAGCGTCGTAGCGGTTTCTGTGGACAGGGTGTGGCTCCATATCTTCCTCTTCCCCTTCATAATTGCTGCTCCGGATCAGGGATCCGATCAGGGCACCGATCATTTTTGTGAGCTCCATCAGTTCATTGCGTGAATCTTCTTCCTGGATATTACTGAATAGCCGCATCTTATGTGCCAGTGTACTAAAGACCAGGCATTCCCTGACAGAGCTTTTGGCCATTTTCAGGTAATACACAAACTGATTCTTGTTTCTGGCAGAACCTTCAGCAATCTGGATGGCAATATTGGTGGCCGCATTGATATAATTGTCCCTGAAGGAATCAATGCCGGCGGGCACACTCATCATTGCTTCCATTACCCATTGAGAATAATCCAGTGCCTTCTGGTACACCCGGAGGTCTTCAAAGCGAAAAAAAGTCAGGCCCCTGTCGTCATTTTCCATACGAATACCAACTGCTGTATCTGTACAAGGGGCATTCCCCGGAAGAAATGCCCCTGTGTCAGACAATCCTTATTTATTTACCTGGAAAGTGGTCTCTCCTTTTTCAAAGAAATCCCTGATTTGCCGTGCAGCGGCCAGGCCGGCGTTGATATTGGCCTCTGCAGTTTGTGCGCCCATCTTTTTCGGTGTAAAATAAACCTGATCGGGATGGGAACTCATCAGTTCTTCTGCATTATTCGGGGCAATGTCTGAAACGTATCCGAAGTCGGGACGATTTGCCAGCACCTTGCAGAGCGAATCTTCACAGATCACTTCCTTGCGTGCGGTGTTGACGAGGGTAGCTCCCTTAGGCATCGACATCAGCAGTGTTTCATCGATGGAGCCTTTGGTTTCAGCGGTGGCGGGGATGTGGAGAGATACGTACTGCGATTTGCTGTACAATTCTTCACGGGTAGCGACAGCTTCTACGCCATCGTCACTCATTTTGGCAGCGGGGATATAGGGGTCATAGGCCAGAACCTGCATCCCAAATCCCTTGGCAATCTTGCCTACCAGGCGACCCACATAGCCATAAGCGTGGATGCCTAAGGTTTTTCCTGCGAGTTCTGTGCCTGCTTTTCCGTTGAATTTCTTGCGGGCAAAATAGACCATCATTCCCAGTGCCAGTTCGGCTACGGCATTGGAATTCTGTCCGGGGGTGTTCATCACAACGACTTCATTTGCAGAAGCAGCCGCGAGGTCAACATTGTCGTAACCGGCACCGGCGCGCACTACGATTTTGAGTTCTTTGCCGGCTTCAATCACTTCTGCATCCACAATGTCGGAGCGAATGATGACTGCGTGGGCATCTTTGATAGCTTCCAGAAGGGCTGTCTTTTCCGTGTATTTCTCAAGCAAGGCAAACTGAAACCCTGCTTCTTCCGTAATCTTTTGAATGCCTTCCACCGCCACAGGGGCGAAAGGCTTTTCTGTGGCAACCAGTATTTTTTTCATCTCAATGCGTTTTTGATATCAGAGATTGGCTTCTTCGTAATCCTTCATTGCCTGCACCAGGGCGGCAACACTTGATTTTTCCAGTGCATTGTAGCAGGATGCCCGGAATCCGCCTACACTACGGTGGCCTTTGATCCCCACGATGCCGCGTCCTTTGGCGAACTCGATGAAATCGGATTCTTTTTCCTTATAGGCCTCTGTCATTACGAAAGTGATATTCATCAGAGAGCGGTCTCCGGGTTCGGCCACGGTGGGCACAAACATCTTACTCTCTTCAATGGCAGTATAGAGCATTTCTGCTTTCTCGATCGCACGGCGTTCCATTTCTTTCACGCCACCCTGGGCTTTCACCCACTTCAGTACTTCCTTTAGCGCGAAGATATTGATACAGGGAGGGGTGTTGAACATTGAGCCACCATCGATGTGCGTCTGGTAGTTCATCATCGTGGGGATGTGGCGTTCCATCTTGCCCAGGATATCATTCCGGATAATGACGAAGGTAACGCCTGCCGGGCCGAGGTTTTTCTGGGCACCGCCGTAAATCATTGCATACTTGCTTACATCCACCGGGCGGCTCATAATATCGGACGACATATCGGATATCAGAAGTACAGGGGAATCGTAGTCTTCCCTGATCTCTGTCCCGTAAATGGTGTTGTTTGAGGTAAAATGGAAATAATCCGCATCAGCAGGAATTTTCCATCCCTTTGGGATGTAGTTGAAGTTTTTGTCATCGGAAGAAGCGACTACTTCCACTTCTCCAAATGCTTTGGCTTCTTTGATGGCTTTTTTCGACCAGGCACCGGTATTAAGGTAGGCTGCCTTTTTCTTGAGTAGATTGTATGGTACCATCAGGAACTGTGTACTGGCGCCACCACCCAGGAAAAGGACGGAATAGCCTTCGGGGATGGCCAGCAGCTCCTTCATCAGGGCTTCGGCTTCATCAACCACGGCCTGAAACTCCTTGCTCCGGTGGGAGACTTCCATTACAGACTGGCCGATACCATTGAAATCGAGTACGGCTTTGGCAGTGTTTTCCAATGCTTCCTGCGGTAAAACACAGGGGCCTGCATTAAAGATGTGTTTTCTCATTTTGGATGGGATTAGTGCTTTTATCATTTCGGAATCACCCTGACTCCGTGTGCTTCTTTGCAACAAAGGTAGTCAAATTGGGATTTATGGGAAACCTCGTTTTATCCTGGCCGGATAAAAAAAGCGCCTGCCCGTATTCACGGACAGGCGCTGGGCTATGAGGGGAATTCCCTTTTAATGAATAATGATCTTCTTGGTTCTAAGCTGTGTGCCATCTGTGAAGCGCAGGAAGTAGATGCCCTGGGGCTGATCAGACAGGTCGAATTCACGGCTGAACTCTTGTACCCCGGAGGTGGGGAGTTGTTCCATCCTGATTGTTTGACCGAGGCCATTCAGCATTTGCATTTCAACATCCTTATCGAATCCCTGGATAGTCACGGTGAATCTTCCGTCTGTCGGATTAGGGAAGACGTTGATGTCGATCAGGTCGGCAACATATTCATCCAGACCCGGGCAGGGAACAAACTCCAGAACCACGTTATCTGTAGCAGCACAGCCGTTGATGGTCACGGTGACCGAGTACACGATCGTTCCGATTCCCACTCCGCTGCTATCCACGGTAATGCTTTGTGTTTCTGATCCATTTGACCAGAGGTAGTTGTCGTAACCTGCCCCGGCATCCAGGGTGACACTGTAGTTTTCACACAGTGTCTGGTCAGGCCCTACGTTCACCACTGGTTTGGGGTTCACGTTCACCGCGGTCATATCTACATCTGTACAACCATTCAGGTCAGTGACGGTAACATAATAGACGGTAGAGTCGGCAGGCATAACGATGTGGTTGGCTCCGGTGGCGTTGAATCCTGCGGGTACAGAGCTCCATTCATAAGTTCCGCCCGGTCCTGCTCCGGTAGCACTGATGGCAGCCAGCTCAAACTCACAGATCGTCTGATCAGCACTGGCTACTGCATTAGGCAGGCCGAAGGAAGCGATGGTAACGCTGTCCACAGCTTCACAACCAAAGCTATTGGTTACGGTAACGAAGTAGGTGGTGGTGTCACCTGCAACCACCACGATGTTCTGGGTAGTTTCACCTGTGGACCAGTAGTAGGACATTCCTGCAGGAGTAGCCGTGAGGGTCGTGGTGGTACCAAAACATAAGGTGTCATCCTGGCCTGCATCTGCATTGGGAAGCGGATTAACGGTAACCAGGATATCGTCAGAAGCACTGCATCCATTACCGCTGGTCACGGTTACAGCATACAGGGTGGTTACGGTCGGGCTGGCCATAGGACTTTTGACTGTCGGGTCATTCAGTCCGATTGGTGGAGCCCACTGGTATCCATAAACCGGACCTGCGCCTGTGGCACTGACATCCAACTGAATGCTTTCACCCAGACAGATATCCACGTCACCACCTGCATTGACCAGGGGAACAGGGTTCACAAAGACCGTTACCGTTGCATAGTCTTCACAGCCAAATGCATTGGTGACGGTGACGTCGTAATCGGTGGTGATGAGAGGGCTGACAAAGATGGCCGAGTTGGTTGAGCCATTGCTCCAGAGATAATTGGCGCCACCACTGGCAAAGACGACAGCCGTTCCACCCTGGCAAATGGTAGTGTCATTGCTGACGGTAGCGACCGGGGAAGGATTCACTGTAACAGCCATTGTCTCGCTGTTTTCACAACCAAAGCTGTTTTCGTATGTGTAGGTAATGTCCCACACCCCCTGGCCGGCAATAGCAGGATAGAATGTACTTCCGCTGATTCCCTGGCCACTGAAGGTGCCCCCTGCCGGGGTACCACTGAGTGCTACGGGATTGTCGTTGGTACAATAAGAGGCTACAAGGCCACTGAAGCTGACCACTGGCAAAGGATTCACTACAACCACGGTGCTCGCACTGGCAGTGCAACCATTGGCATCTGTGACGGTCACAGTATAGGTTCCTGCGTTGGCCGAAGTAGCGGGGCTGATGACAGGATATTGATCTGCGGATGTGAAGCCTGCAGGACCTGACCAGTTATACTGGCAGCTGGGTGCCGCACTGCTTTTCACTTCGATCATATAATCTTCTGTTTCCCCGTAGGTAAATGTGCCACAAGCAGAAGGTGCTGAGCCCCACTGGTTCACTACACGCATCTGGGTGAGGCCAACGTCTGCTGTCGCCGGAACAGTGAAAGAATAAGTGAAGGTATGGGTGCCCACAAAGTTTCCAAGCTGCATAACTTCACCTGCATCATCAAAGTCTCCATCACGGTTCCAGTCGATGAATACAGCCACATATTGATCAAAGCTGCCATCCACAAAGTTGGTGACATTGATGGTGTAGCTGCTTCCGCTGAAAAGGCTGGTGAAGAGGTTGGCCGTATAGTCGGTGTAATTGCTGCCACCGCTGGACTGCACAGCCCCGTTCAGGCTGACATTGGTAATGTATTCCTGGAACCAGGATGTGGAGGTGGAAGGACAAACACCTGGAGCCAGGTCACAGCCTGCTCCACCACCGATCAATTCAATCATTCCGTCTTCACAGACCGGACTGTTGGAAGTTGCTGTTGCGACAGGAGTATTGTATTGACCTACTGTAGTGTTACCACTCATTAGCGCATCGCAGCCGGTGGCAGTATCTGTGGCAATCACGGTGTAAAGGCCTGCCACATTCTGTAGTCCGAAACTCAATGCTGAGCCGGTACCATAAAGCATCGTGGTCGTTGGGAAGCCATCTCTGAAGAGATGATAAGAAATCCCGATCTCTGAACCAGCAAGGCCGACATCAATACCTCCGGCTGACTGGCAGTAGTAACCTCCGCCGGTAATGGCAAAGATAGTGGGAAGATTGTTCTGGGTTATGCTTACCGAGCCAGCCATTATGTCGCTGCATCCTGTTGTAGTATTGTTTGCCATTACAGTATAAACACCGGTATTTGGCTGGGCTCCGAAGTTCAGGGCTGCACCTGTACCACCGAGAAGGTTTCCAGTAGCAAGTCCATTGTAGTAGAGCTCGTAGAGTACGCCAGTTTCAGAACCACTAAGGCCAACGGTGGGGATAATGCTGCCAAAGCAGTAGTCGCCGCCACCTGTCACATTGAATGCCTGGGGAAGCGGATTAACAACAATGTTCACACTTCCATTCATATCATTGGTACAGCCAGTGATAGGATTGTTTGCCACTACGGTATACGTTCCGGGAGCGACCTGGAGCCCAAAGCTCAGGTTAGCACCGGTTCCGCCTATTACCGCACCTACATCCACACCGTCAAGTTGCAGCTGGTATAGAATACCGGGTACAGATCCATCCAGTCCGACGTCAGCACCGCTGCTTCCATCGCAGATCACACCACCACCCGTAACATTGAATGCCATAGGCAGGGGATCGATATTGATGACGGCTGAACCTGTCATTAGATTGAAGCAGCCTGTAGCCGCGGTTGTGGCAGAAACAGTATATGTTCCAGCTGCAATCTGGTTGCCGAAGGTGATTGGAGAGCCAGTACCGCCTACTAACTGACCGGTGGCTACACCATTCAGCCAGAGTTCATAGGTGACGCCTGCCTGGCTCCCGTCTATTCCAACTGCCAGTCCGATGCCGCCATCGCAGTAATTGCCGCCGCCTGTCACATTGAAGGCAGTCGGCAGCGGATCAATGCTGATATCGGCGGTTCCGTTCATATCCTCAATGCAACCGGTAGCAACACCTGTTGCCCAGACAGAATACGAACCGGCTGCCTGCTGAGCAGGGAAGCTGATGGCGGTTCCTGTACCGCTAACCACAATACCTGTAGCACCACCGCCCAGTCGTAATTCATAATCTACTCCCAGTTCCGAGCCATCCAGTCCAATCACTACGCCGGCACCTCCATCACAATAACTTCCTCCTCCGGTAACATTAAAGATCATCGGAGCAGGGTAGAGGGTGACCGTAACACTGCCAAGCATATTGTTTGTGCAGCCTGTCGCTACAATAGTTCCTACCACAGTATATGTTCCTACCGTTGACTGGAATCCAAAGTTGATCGGTGATCCGTTGCCGGCGACAATCTGTCCACTGCTGATGCCATCGATAAACAGTTCATAATCAACACCAGGCTGGCTGTTGTCCAGCTCAACTGTAACTCCATTGTTTCCATCACAATAGGCACCGCCTCCGGTAACATTGAAAGGTAAGGGGAGGGGATTGATGCTGATATCCACGCTGCCGTTCATAATAGCATTGCATCCGGTGGTAGTATTGCTTGCAAAAACGGTATAGGTGCCTGCTGCTGTCTGCAAACCAAAGCTTAGTGCTGTTCCTGTTCCACTCAGGATGATGCCGGTATTGGCTCCGTTGCGGATCAATTCATAATCCACACCTGCTTCAGAATAATCTAGTCCAACATCGAGGCCAGGACCGCCAGTGCAGTAGTTCCCTCCTCCTGTCACATTAAATACCACAGGATTCGGGTTAACAACGATAGTGACACTTCCATTCATCATTGCATCACAGGAGGTTGAAGTGTTTGTTGCGTGGATAGTGTAGTTTCCTGCCAGAGTCTGGGCTCCAAAGCTGATGGCAGAGCCTGTTCCGGAAACAATCTGTCCGGTGCTCACACCATACAGATAGAGTTCGTAGTCCACTCCGGGCTCAGAACCATCCAGTCCGACATCCAGTCCGCCACCACCGCTGCAGTAGGCTCCACCTCCTATTACATTGAAAGCAAGAGGTAAGGGGTGGACAGTTACATCGACACTTCCATTCATCATTGTCGTGCAGCTGTTGCCCGGGTTAGTTGCCAATACGGTGTATGTACCGCCAATTGTCTGATATCCAAAGGTAATTTGTGCACCTGTGCCTCCTACCAGCGGACCGCTTGGCACACCATTATTCAACAATTGGTAAAGGATACCAATCTCTGAACCATCCAGATCTATGATCACACCAATACCCCCGGCACAGAAGGCTCCTCCTCCTGTCACGTTGAATGGCAGCGGATTCGGATTTACGGTGATGGTAAATGTACAGGTATGGATACAACAGAAGTCCTCGGTGTAAGCATAAGTAATGGTATGCACCCCAAGTCCGGCAGCAGCAGGATCAAAGGTATTGCTGCTGACCCCGGAACCAGTATACGTGCCTCCTGAAGGCATTCCTCCACTGAGTGCAAAAGCAGCATCATCGAAGCAAACAACCAGATCAGAAGGACAGCTGATAACTAATGTGTCGATGACAATCACATTCTGGACAGCAGTGCTCATATTTCCACAGTCATCGGTAGCCGTGAAAGTACGGGTAAAGCTGTAGTCTCCGGGACAGGTGTATGCAGTTACCACATCTGCATAGGTGATGATCACACTGCCTGTGCAATTGTCAGTAACGATAGGATAGCCAAGGCTTGCAGTAGAGGTATCTGCATTGACACAGTTGATCGTCACATCGGGCGGAGAGAAGCTGAAAGATGGAGGTGTATTGTCCTGTACGGTGATGATCTGCACCTGATCGGCGGCGGCATTGCCGCAGTCGTCCACCAGGCTCCAGGTACGGGTGATGATCACATTGCAGGGATCGGTATTGTCAACCACATCTACGAAGGTGGCTTCCCCCACGCCGCAGTTGTCGGCCTCGTCGGTGACATCGCCGGTGGCGGTCACGCTGGCATCATAAGCGCAGCTGGCGTCACGGTAAATGGTGATGTCTGCCGGGGCGGTGAAGGTGGGCGGGGTATTGTCCAGTACGGTGA
>CAZPYJ010000009.1:0-137763 GCA_964590645.1 uncultured Lentimicrobiaceae bacterium | reverse complement strand
AAGAGGAAGAGGAAGAGGAAGAGGAAGAGGAAGAGGAAGAGGAAGAGGAAGAGGATGAGGATGAGGATGAGTGCGGGGGAAATGACACCCCGGTCCAAAAGGGACGACGACACCCTGGAAAAAAGGGACGCCGACGCCCCCGTGCATAAATCCCCGGGATTTCTTGATAAGTAGGAGGTGTGAATTGTCCTGCATTTGCACGCTTTCCGCTACTTTTGCAGCGGATTGGATAAAACTATGACCGAACAATATACTGACGACAGCATCCGGTCGCTCGACTGGAAAGAACACATTCGGCTGCGTCCCGGGATGTACATTGGCAAACTGGGGGACGGAGCTTCCCAGGATGATGGCATTTACGTCCTGATCAAGGAAATCATCGACAATGCCATCGATGAGTTTGTGATGGGATACGGAAAAAAAATCGAGATCAGACTGGAGGCCCCCAGTATCAGTATACGCGATTACGGCCGGGGAATGCCCCTTGGAAAGGTCATCGACTGTGTTTCAAAAATCAATACCGGCGCCAAATACGACTCCAAGGTTTTCAAGAAAGCAGTGGGCCTGAACGGCGTGGGCTCGAAAGCGGTGAATGCGCTCTCCTCCTATTTCCGGGCGCAATCCATTCGCGAAGGCAAAACCAAGATCGTGGAATATGCCGGAGGAGAAATCATCAGCGATCATCCCATTCAAGAATCCGGTGAGCCCGATGGTACCCTGATCAGCTTCACCCCCGACCCGGCCATTTTCGGGCAATATCATTATATTCCGGACTATATCGAGAAGCAACTGTGGAACTATGCCTTCCTGAACAACGGGCTCGTCATTCACTTCAACGGACAAAAATTCCAGGCGAAGAACGGCCTCCTCGATTTGCTGATGCACAACATCAACGGGGGCAACAACGACCTGCTCTACCCTGTCATCCATATCCGGGAAGAAGATTTTGAATGCGCCTTTACCCACTCCGGCAAGCAGTACGGCGAAGAGTATTATTCTTTTGTCAACGGCCAGCACACGACCCAGGGCGGCACACACCAGGCTGCCTTCCGCGAAGCCCTGGTAAAAACCATACGGGAATTTTACAACAAAGAATTTGACGCTGCCGACGTCAAGGCTTCCATCATCGCAGCCATCAGCATCAAAGTGACGGAGCCCATCTTCGAATCCCAGACCAAAACCAAACTGGGCAGTCAACACATAGAGCCTGACGGGCAAACCATCCGCAACTATGTGAATGACATCATCAAGCGCAACCTGGATAACTACCTCCACATACACCCTGAGACCGCCGAAGCGCTGTATCGCAAGATTCTTCAGTCGGAAAAAGAGCGCAAGGAGATGGCCGGCATCAAAAAGCTCGCCCGGGAGAGCGTGAAGAAAGCCAGCCTGCACAACAAAAAACTGCGCGACTGCCGCATCCACTACGGGGACAATCACGAGCGCCGGCTGGAAACCACCTTGTTTATCACCGAGGGCGACAGTGCCTCCGGATCCATCACCAAGAGCCGGGATGTGAATACCCAGGCGGTGTTCAGCCTGAAGGGCAAGCCCCTGAATTCTTATGGCCTGAGCAAAAAGATCGTCTATCAGAATGAAGAGTTCAATCTTCTTCAATCGGCCCTGAATATCGAAGAAGGCGTAGAAAACCTGCGTTACAACAACATTGTGGTTGCCACGGATGCCGATGTGGACGGGATGCATATCCGGCTGTTGCTGCTCACTTTCTTTCTTCAGTTCTATCCGGATGTGGTACGCCACGGGCACCTGTATATTCTGCAAACGCCCTTGTTCCGCGTCAGGAATAAGAAGGAGACCTTGTATTGCTATTCAGAAAGCGAGCGCCAGCGGGCGATGGAGAAGCTGGGCGGAAATCCGGAGATCACACGATTCAAAGGCCTGGGCGAGATTTCCCCGGATGAGTTCAAGCACTTCATCGGGAAGTCGATCCGCCTTGATCCGGTCATCCTGCGGAAGGATGCCTCCATCACCGAAATGCTCTCCTTTTATATGGGCAAGAACACCCCCGACCGACAGCAGTTCATCATCGAGAACTTACGCCTGGAAGAGGATGCGGCCTGAGGTTGATCCCTGTCCTTTTTTTCAGAAAGACAGAGGGCGGGGGTTCATTCAACCCTCGCCCTCAACAAGCTCTGCTCAGGCTTTCTCTAGCGGATTACCATCATCTTACCAACCAGCCGCTGCTCCTGACCATCTAACAAGAATAGCATTTCGTATGTGTATACACCTCTCGACAAAGCCGAGGCATTGTATTTCAGACTATGCCAACCCGATGGAACATCAAGACGTTCAATCTCATCTACCTGCTTGCCCAGAGGATCGTAGATACATATCCTAATATTTGTACCCTCCGGCAGACGATAACGAAACTCCGTCACATCCTTCAACGGATTAGGAAAAACTTCCAGGAGGGCCGGAAAATCCATAGCCTGTACATTGATTTCAGGGACTGAAAGTACCACATCCGCCAGAATCTGAGCCTGGGGATCCGAACAAACCGACGACAGACCCACTTCCGGCTTGAGCACGGCTTGTTCCCGGAGGTTTTCCGGGTCAAGGCTGAGCTCCAGATAAAAGAGCACCTCTCCTGCGTTCCAGCTTTTCCCCTCGGTATTGAACCAGGCAAGGCGGATACCCTTCTCTTCCTCACGTATCACTGCATTTTCCAGCGAAGGAGTAGGTATGAAGGCAACACTGCTTACTTCCTTCCACGGATAGTGCAAGACAAGGCTGAGCGATCCTGCCAATACACTCTCCTCAACGGACACCGGCACAGTGATTTTCTCTGCTGCCGGTTTTACAGCCCCATTCACTTTGAGGCTGATCCCAGCTGATTTTATACTCTGACCCGGGATATGGGAAGTGTTGACATCTCCATAACAAAGGGTATAGTAGTCAAGGCTTAGGGATGTATCCGTAATGCGAATGCTGTCCTCATTAATCCAGCTACCGGCGGGAAAATCAGAAATGAGTGCGGCGTAATGCTGCAATATGAGGAGCGCATCATTGCTGTTCACAACCCCATCGGCGTTCACATCGGCGGCTTGGAGCGGCTTGCCGTTCAGATGGCTGTATCCTGCAAAATGTCGTGCTGCAAGGAGTGCATCCACTGCATTAATGCCCCCCACAGTGTAGGTGTGCTCGATGGAAAGATCAAACAGCCCCCTGGACAGATGTGAGAAAGAAAAGCTGCCCTGTGTATCACTTAGCCCGTTCCGGTCAGGTTCGTCTCCATACTGGCGCAGGACGAGCGGTGCTTCCTTCATCAAGCTCAAAGCATCATTCTGGTAATACACCTGCCCGTTTAAAGTGTAGATATAGGCCGGGGTAACCACAATTCGTATCGAGTCTGTGCCAATGCATCCGTTCGCGTCCGTGACCACCAAATGATATGTGGTTGTGAGGGGTGGGCTTGCAATGGGTGCAGGCGAGACCGGATCACTGAGATACGCAGAGGGGATCCAGGCGTAGTTTAAGGGTTCCTGACCAACAGCAGTCCCTCCCAGCAGTATATCACTTCCTTCCACAATTGAATCATTTTCACCAGCAGATACCAAGGGGAGTGAGTATGCAGTGACCACAATGGTATCCGGAGGACTCAGGCACCCAAGGCTGTCTTCTACCCTCAAAGAATAAGATCCGGGCACATCCACAAAAATGTGTTGCTGATTGAGACCATTGCTCCAATACCATCCCGATAGACCCTCATTTCCTGAAAGCACAATATTCTCTCCGGCACAGAAGCCGGTATCCTGTCCGGCATCTGCCTCGGGTAATGGATAAACCTCCAGGAAGACCTGCTGACTGAATACTGAATCAAAGGGATTTCGGACGAGACAATAATAAGCACCTGAATCACTGACAGAGGAATAGAGGGAAAGACAGGCATCCTGAGCGCCTTCAATCGGGCTTCCCTCATAAAACCATTGATAGGCAATGGGTTGTGCTCCCGCAGCCTCAATACAAAAACCTACACTATCTCCTTCACAGACCTGCCTGGACTGCGCTTCCACCACAATATGCGGAGGAATTTCCACCCTAAGTTGAGCCATATCTGAAAGCACTGAGCAATAAGGGTTCCCAAGCTCGCACCTGAAAAGCCAGGTATCCATACTGTCTGTAGCATTGACCTCAAGCATTGCTGTTGTACTTCCATTGAATAGAGCATTATCCGCTACTGACTGCCAGCTTTCGCCCTCATCAACACTGACAAACCACTGCCAGAACTGAGCATTGTGGGCAAGAATTTGAAAGACAGCCTGACCTTGCTGGGCTACGGTTTGGTCGTCAGGCTGCTGAAGGATGGCAGGGGCGGGTTGAACTGAAATCTCAGCTTCTGCCTGGCCCTTATCTTCTTCCACATTCAGGACATTGTCGGATGCGAGTGTATAGAATGCATAATGGGAGCAAGGACTGGCCTGAAACCAGAGGCTGGTATCCTGATAATAGCTTCCGATCAAGCTGAAAGGGCTGCTGTTCTCACTTACAAAAATAGATGTTCTGCCCACTCCTGAACCATCCGGATCATCCCAGGAAGTAAAGGATAGTGGAATCATCAGGGAATCTGATGTCAGGGGCAGACCATTCATCAGGCTAATGGGTGCAACAGCATCGATCACATTGAAAATCTCAGGTGTTTCAATCACCGGATTGTCGTCAAAAACAATCCCTGCCTGTGCCAGAACGCTGTCTCCTGTTTCAGCATCCACCCTGGGTTTGATACTGTAGCTCACATAACCCTGCCCAGAATTATGCACATCATTCACCGGTAAAAGGCCCAGGAAAGGGTCCTCAGGTTCCAGACCGCTGATCGGGTCAATGGTTTGCATAATGCAGAAGAATTCATTTTTAATCAGGTCGATGCCTGAAGTAATGTGAACATTATAGCCAAGGCTGTCGGACAAGGCCAGCGTATGGTTGACAGAAGCCGGGCCCTGGGGCAAGGTAAAGTCCATATTATTAAAACCAAACCCATTGATTTGAAGTGAATTTGGATTCAGATTCGGACTCAGGGTTTGCCGTATGATGATGCGCCTTGCCGGTGCGTTGGCCAGGAGTGAATCATTCTCAAAATGAATGGTATAGGGCAAACGGTCATTCACAGAAACAAAGCGAGCCTCTCCAAAACCCAGCGGTCCGACAATTTCATTCGGATCGCAGGCCATTGCAATATGAGGACAAATATACTTTGCGATACAAAGCATACCTCCCACGATATCAAAACAGCCAATCAGATCGACGATATCGGACGGGAGATTGAGAATACCCATATCAGCAAATTTATCCTTCCAGAAGCAGCCATAGATTCCATTGGTGCAGCCTAAAACACCCCAAAGTGCCCCGCCCACAGCACCCGGTGCAGCTCCGACACCTGCTCCTGCAATAGCTCCCGCCGCAGCGCCCAGCAAGGTTTTCCAGCCAATCCCAAGGGTACAATCATACAAAGTCTTACCACAACCCACAATCTTCATCTTTCTTTCACATATCTTATTCGCAAGGGGTAGCGGAGCTTCCACACAAGGAGCAGGCTGATTTGGAGGACCATCAGGGGGAGGGACAGGCCCAGGATCAGGGGGCTGGCCGTCGGGTATAACAGGTTCAGGGGTATTAGGACTCCCTGGAGGGCCATCGCCGCCTTGCGGTCCGGGTGTAGGTGTGGGAAGCAGCTGTTTTGCCATTCCCGCATCACCTCCCGGGCCACCCAGCCCCCCCGGGCCGCCGATGCCTCCGGGGCCACCATCGCCACCACGACCGCCTGTGCCACCAGGACCTCCACTTTGCTGGAAACCGCCCGTGCCGCCTTTGCCCCCGTGGCCTCCGGGGCCACCATTGCCTCCGGGGCCACCATATCCGCCGGGTCCTCCGGCACCTCCTTTACCAGGTGGGGTCACGCCATCTCCTGGACCACCCTGTCCACCAGGGCTTCCAGCTTCACCCGGAGCACCCGGAGCACCCGGAACTCCCTCCTCTCCGATACCGGGGACATAGGCAGTGAAGCAGAGAAGAAGGGTGTCTGTCCCTTGCATCCTCAATGAAAAAGAACCGCCATATAAGTCATTGTAATGGGTGAACCCAGCTGCATCGATCAGGAATCGGGTAGTATCAAATCCGAAAATGCCCCCGTCGGCAATCACGATTGGCCAGGATTTGTCTACCGCCGGATACCACCCACCCAGATAAGCAGGCTGATTTGTATAGGCGAGGGATGCCAGGCGTATGATAAAGGGGTCGCTGCTTGTAGCGGTGATATGACAAGTACTGGAAGCCCGGATCAGATCCCAGCCAAGAGTACTGCCTGCCTGGCCGTCATACTTATTGATTTCCCAGAAGTAATCTCCTCCCTCTGTAAATTCTATGTCGGCCAACTGACTTGTTGCACATCCAAGGCCTGGATTGAAGTCGTGGCCCGTAAAAGCGTGGGGAGAATAGGTATCATAAGCACTCATTCCCGGCATCACACCCCAACTTATTCCCACTGTGTCGTATTCGTTTAACAGCCCGGATTGAAACATCATTGCAAAAGCCAGATCGTGAAAACTGGCACTGTCGGCAAATTCAGCAATCACCTCAGGGAAGCTGTTCAAACCGTATATCCCCGGATTCGTTAAAACTGAGAGCCTGACGCTTTCAATCAGGGACAGATAAAGACTGACGAAGTCGGAGGTCTGATATGGATGGCTTTGAAGATAAAAGCCAATAGGATTCGAGCTGATGCCTCCCGTTCTTAATTTGATCCTGTGTTCCATTCCCGGACTCAGATCCTTGCCCACCAGGGGAAGGCGTAGCTGATCATCGATCAACATAAAAGCCTCCTCAGCTAAACTATAATTGGTGTCAGGAATCAGCATATCCCTTGTATACAACTGACCTTCCAGGGCAGTAATTTCAGTTTCAAAAGATGCCGGAGCAGTGATAAGCCCGCGATAAAAGGGTATGTCAATATTTCCGGTATTTAGGAATCTAAGCTCGATATTCTGATACGAAGAGCTCCTGAACACATTGGGTATCAAATGATTTACGGTAAGCGATAAGCCGGAGCTGGATGTCACCCTGAGTGCATTATTCAGAAAAACAACACTGTCCGGGTTCTCCGCCTTGAGGGTGTACTGCCCCAGGGGCACATCAGCCAGATTCCATTTCACCCTCAGCTGCATACTGTTTTGATAATCACTGATACGCCCTGTTGACACCGTCTGACCCAGGCTGTCAATCAGAACGAAGGAGGTAGTGGGCATAAATGCTGCCCCACTTATCGAGCTTGTCACAATGTCATTCCCTACCACAGCAGGACGGATGGTCTGGATAGAGAAAGGGATGCTTTGCGCCAGGATTCGCACCCCCTGGCTTGCTTTATTGAAATTGATGCTCCTGGCAAAAAGATAGTAAACCGTATCTTCTGTGGTCGGAACCAACAGATATTGATCTCCAAGCCCCGGATTTTCGGATTTGTAGTCGTAGTCAGCCGGTTCAGGCACACGGCCTTTTGCCACAAAAATCTCATTGTAGCTGTCGGCGCTATCGCTCTCCAGGCTGATCATAAGATCCTTTCCTCCACCCGGCAACAGACAGTAGTACAATACCCGCTCATTTCCCAGCATCGTATCGATGACCACATCCAAAGGCAGGGTGTCCACAGAAACCCTCAGTCCTGTCTGTGTTGCAAGAAGGTTGTTCTCATAATCCGTTTCTGTTATCCGCCGTGCTGCATTGGTCAGTCCAATAGCCCCATACATCCCCGGTCTCAAGGGAGGCAGTCTTAGGTAAGCTGTATCCTGAATGCTGTCTCCCGGACTTATTGAAACATCCCTGGACAGGATTCCACTGAGTGGATCTCTTTTACTCTGAAACAGGGTATCGTCGGAAAAGAAAAAGGCATCATCCAGTCGTCCGGCTGCCTGATTCGCTCCAATATTTTTTACAGAAAAGGGGACAGGCATTTCTTCTCCCAGTGAGGCCGCAGCAGGAACCTCCAGGCTTTGTATCACAAGGTCACTGGGGGGTGCTGACAGCACGGTGAGCAGCTTCCCTGTGAATATATTATTCGTTTTGTCACTCTCCTCAAGCTCATCGGTCACATCCAGCCTGACACAGAAATAGTAAATCCCTGACAAATAAGTGGGCACTAAAAAGTCCACAGAGAAAGAGTACACTGAATCAGGATCAAGCACAGTATCCTGAATTGCACTTCCTGCATCAAAGACAGATAATTGCGGATAGCCGGGATCAGAAATGAAGGAGCAACGGTCCATCCAGGTTTCCAGCTCCGCCTTTCCTTCTCCCTGGTTGATCACATTGACCCTGGCAGAGGCCGATTGACCTGTAAACATTGTATCCGGAAGCACGACTGAATGCACTACCAGGTCAGGCGTGGGAACATACTCCACTGCCACACGGACAAAATGATCTGCATCCTGAACTGAAGGTACATTATCATTGCTACGTTCAAACCCGTCTGCCATCAGCAGGATGTATCGATCACCACTGACCCCAAATGGGAATCGCTCCTGAATAAAGCTCACATAAGTATCGGCAGGCATTAAGGAAGCATTTCGCAAAGCAAAGCCCAGCCTGAGATCACCGGCATCTAAAAGCGTATCTGAGGAAAGGTAGAGATAGTCATAGTGGAAGTTTTCGGGAGTTGGTAACTTCCCGGTATTGGTGATTTTCCAGGAAGCAGTATACAATTCTCCATTTCGGATCGTATCCGGGAAGGAGCATTGTACTACTTTCAGGGATGCCGGATATGGATTGGGATGGATAGGAATGGCCTGACCCGGGACCGTGTTTGTATCCACCACATCGTGACGAAGAATATTATTGGCTTCCCCAGCTTCTTCAAAGACATTGTTTCTGCTGTCTGTATAAAACCACAAATAGGCGTTTTCGGCCAGATCAGAAGGAATGGCAACGCGGAATGTATCCGTATAAGACTCGTTGGTATCCAGGTCGATGTCTATCCGCTTCTCTGTCAACTTCTGATGGGCCGGGGTCCAATGTGCCTGTTCAGCCAAATAGAGTGCGTCAAACCAATGTGCCTCGGCCCTGCCTTGTCCCTGATTCCGGACAGTATAGACAATCAGGGCGGTGGAGTCCCTGATGATGCTGTCGGGCAGCATTGCTGAGACCACCAGTAAATCTGGTGAGGGGCTTCTGCTGATGTGCAGGCCTCCGGGGGATCGCCCGGTATTGTTGTCTTCGTTGATATGCTCGAAGACCATATTTTCGTAATCCGTCAACACATATACATATTGATCCCCGCTCATTTCCCTTGGGATCTTAACATTCAGGGTTTTGCTGTAGCTTGAGTCTGAGGACAGGCCGCCCTTGGCACTGACAGGAACCTTGCCCAGGAGCGTACAGGAATCGAGGAGAAAAGTATCAAGTCTGGAGATGAAAACATAGTCTTTCCAATACTTCTCCATTGTCTTTTTGACCCCTGCGTTTTTAACGGTGTAAATCACAGGGACGAATTCTCCGGACTGGCAGGAGTCGGTGATCGTGATATCCTCCACAATCAGATCGCCACTGGGAGAGGTAACCACGTGGATGGTGTCAATGAATGAATTGTTTTCTGCCGTCAGTTCAGGAAACTTATCCTTTTTGTTCACGCTAAGAAAAAGGTAGAGGGTTCCACCAAGGTTATGGGGGATGACGATCCTGGTCTGCAGATAAGCTATGCTGTCGGGGGGTAGATAATCAGGAAAGTCGTTCCAGGAGGCAAGCCAAAGGGAGTCGCAGTTGAGGCTATCCCCGAAACGGGCAAGCCTCAGTTTTGCTTCAGGGTAGGCAAGCACCCTGCCCTTGGCGTGATGGTTTGCGAAGAAGCCTGCCCCTGGTAGTTCTAGCACGGAGTCGGGAGAAATGGCTACCTGATCGGTCCAATATCTTTCCTGGATCAGGCAGGGAGTGTGAATATGGGTTTCGGTTCCATTGCCAATGGCGGGAGCATTGCCTGTATTGACCACCTGGTAGAGCAAGGTGATGGTATCTCCTGAAAAAACAGTTTTTGGATATGCTGCCGAGACAATCTGCAAATCAGGCCGGGGCGGCATCAGAATATCAAAGCGCGATTGATTCCAATCTGTATTGTGGTTATTTTCTTCTCTTGATTCCTTTATAGATGGGCTATTTCCGGGTGGTGGAGGTAAGAATCGTGCGTAATCCAACCGCTTTCCATCGTCTGCAGCCACAATCACGTAATAGAATCCAAAAGCATTGGAGGGTAATTGGAAGGCAGCTGTTGCGGTATAACTCTCACCCGGAGCCAGGCTTCTGACATTATCCTTCCATCCAAGTCGGTAGTCTGAATCACCGGCAAACGGATCCTGTACAAGATGGGTATCTGCAGAGAGCCAGAAACCGTCTACCCAGGGTATGGCCCCCGTATGCCCCATTCCCTGATTGGTGACCCGGTAACTTATCGTAATCTCCTGCCCGGCATAAAGCACTGGAGGCAGGGCAATGCTGTCCACGATCAGGTCGGGCAGGTAACGAAGGCTTATGCTGCGGGTTTCGGAATAATCCGCCAGACATTTATTCCGGGCTCTAAGCTTCCAATGGAAAGTTTCTCCATACAAGGGACTCAATTGTCCTTCCTGCAAACCGCTTTGTATTCCGGTCAGGCCGGCCCTGAATGGCTCAGCAGGCATTTGGGTGGAATCTGTCCAGAGGAAGAGATCATAATGAGTCGCATTAGCCACAGGGTGCCAGGAAAATTGCACCGGAACGTCCATTCCGCTTAAACCATCCTGGGGATAGAGGGCTGTGAAAGAACCCAGTGCCTGTTCCTGTGTGATGTGTATCTGAATATCTGCTGCCAGGGTATCCGCCAAATCGTGTACCATCAGGTGAAAGACTACCGCATTCTGAGGAGAGACCCGTGGTGCTCTCAGGTGAGAGTGGAAACCAGAAGGAGAGGAAGTCCATTGATAAACATAGTCCCCTACTCCACCCAACACATCGGAAAACAGTTGGATGGTATCCCCGGCACAAGGCACTGTATCGCTGGCCCAGGGAGATAAAGACAAGGGCTCACCCAGATGCCCGTGTTGGAAAATGGCTGGCAGGACCTGCCCGATCGTATCGGTGATCTCAGAAGCCGCATCAAAACGAAGAAAGCTGCGGTGAGAAAGGAGGGAAAATTCCAAGAGCAACAAGGTATCCTCCGAAAGGCTGACACCATCCATATCAACCCAGGAAATGGCCAGTCTGTTCCCCAAATCATTCAATAACAACTGGCCACCCGAGAGATCAGGGTGCTCATTGGAAAAGCCTTGGAATGAGGCATATTGGGGATTATAATCAATAAAGAAAGAGAAGGATCCAACGCCGCTCCAGGCAGTCACTTTGATGGGAAGAGAAAGAAGGGTATTTGCTGCAGCATACAGGGTGTCCAGTTTAACCGAAGCTTGCTGGGCACGAAGAGAGATGGCTGCAAAAAAACAAAGAACTATGGCTAACTTTTTCATTTCGTAGATTTTAAAAGTGAACAAAAGCTTAGCGTTGGATGATGAGTTTCATCCGTCTTTTCACCTGCTCTGGATAATGAGTGGCAGAAAAATCACATAGGTAGACTCCGGCCGGAAGCAGCCCTGCATCAATATGCATTTCCGCATTGCCTGCAGCATACTGCTTCGCAGGCAGACGCATCACTTCCTCCCCCATCATATTGGAGATACGCACCTCAACCAGGGCATCCATTGTAAGGGAGAAATCCATCTGAATCCGCTGGGAGGCGGGATTAGGATATAAGCGGAAGAAGTCTGCAGTAAGCCTGTCCGACGACCATACTACCAGTGGGGTTTTGAGCGACACGTATGGAATCCTTTGTCCATCCGTGCCGGCAAACTCACTTCCCCCCATAGCCTGAATGATGGGAGGGTCAGGAGCGCGACTTTTCGACTTCATTTTCAGCCAGAACAAAGGCTCGTTTTCAGTCAATCGCAATCCGTCAGGATTTTGCCAGGCCACGCGCAACTCATTACCCCGGGTATGGTAGACAATATTCTCTAGTTTGGTTTCGAGGCCTGCAAGCTCATACTCATCCGGCACAAGCAGCACGAGGGAAAGAGCCGCAAAGGAAAGAGGCGCATCCGTGAATATGGGCAGGTCGAATAAAAACGGATCTTCCACTGTCAGGCTTCCCTTGCCAGTAATGCCTACTCTATTGCCTTCCTGTTTCAGCCCCGGCAGATAGGAACGGTTCACATCGCCCACGCAAAGAGCAATAATGTCATAGGTCCTGTCCATCCCCAGCACATTAAATGCGTAATAATTGTACACCCAGTCGCCGGCAGTAAATGCGTCGATCAAGCCGGTAAAACGGCGCAGCACAATGAGGGCATCCGCACTGCTGATAAACCCTCCAGCATTCACATCTGCGGCCAGAGACAGCAAACCGCTGTATGAATTCAAACCCACTACTGCTTTCTGGATTTCCAGGGCATCCGTGGCATTTACGCCACCCCAGGCTTGATGGATATCTGCCTGTATAATGTATCTTCCATCCAACAATGAGTCAAACTGATAATCACCGTAAACTCCGCTGATGGTTGAATCCAACAACAGATCTTCTTCATTGTACAGGTAGAGGGGAATCCCACTCATAGGGGTCTGAAAGTCATTTCCATAATAGGTTGTCCCACTCAGCTGACTGATCCTGCTCACGCTGATCAGTGCCAGGGCTGTCCCCACACATCCATTGGCACCTGTGGCCGAAAACTGATACTGGGTCGTCTCTGATGGATACGCCCAGGTGGAAGTACTGTCCGGATGTTCAAGGTCACTTGCCGGGCTCCATCCCATAGAGAAATAGGGCAATACGCCTCCTGTCACGTTTGCGGTCAGCAAAACAGAATCGCCCTGATACAGATGATAATCATTGCTTGTGACCTGGGGGGTGGGGTTAACAATGACCTCCATTGTGTCGCGGCCGACACAAGCATTATGGTCTTCTACAAGCAAGACATACTGGGTACTGAGCAACGGACTGGCTGAAGGGTTGAGGATTGAATGATTATCCAGTCCAACCGCAGGCACCCATTCAATGGCATAAGGCTGGCTCCCTCCGGTAATATTTGCATCCAGCGTGGTACTGTACCCTGCACACATTCCTTTGTCTATCCCTGCATCCACCACAGGATTAGGGTATTGTGACAACACAATACTATCCACAGCCATACAGCCATCGACATTGGTAACACTTAACACATAAGATCCGGCTGAAGCGGTAAAGAAACCAGGGGTAGTATGACCCGAATTCCAATCATAAGAATAAAAACCTCCATCAACTTCTACCCATACACTATCCCCTTCACAAAAACCTGTATCGACTGGCATCTCGATATGTGGATATGGATAGAGAATGGTCAAGGCACAGCTTAGCTCCAGTAGCGGGTTTGCCGGGTCGTTGCTAGAAACACTGAGGGTTTGATAATATGTCCCCGGACCCAGGTTTTCCCTTACAAATGATACGAAAACCAGCGCAGTATCCCCTGGAAGAATGGAATCAGTAAGCACATCCGGTAATACAAAGCCTGCCCCCCCTGAAACCAAGATGGAAACGGAGAGGGCAATATCTCCCTGATTCATAATGAGAAGGCTGTCCTGCACCTCAGTCTCACACGCAAGGATGTGCTCAAACGATGTGGGGCTCAATGCAATACCCGGCAAAGAGGTTGCTGTACCCGCAAGTAATACAAACTGGCTGGCACTGTTCGAAAAGATAAAGACCGTATCTGAAAAATGGCCTTGCTGGTCAGGCGAGAAACTCAGCGTTATGTTCGTTCCCTGGCCCGGTGGCAGCATCAATTGAGAGATTGCGGGGGTAAAAAAGGAGGTTCCGCAAACAATATCACTGACAAAGAGTGTATCGCAACCTGTATTTTCTATCGAGAATGCACCCACAGAGGATTGGCCGGCCATAGTCGGGTCAAATACAAGACTGTCGTCAGGAATCAATAAATCAGGAGTTCCATTCACCCTGAAGGAGCAGGGTATATTTATCGCCGCCAGCAGCGGATCGTTGGTCCTGAGGCGCAGGGTATCGTGGTACAGGCCTGCCATCATTCCCTGCCCGTCGAATCGCACCCCTAACACGATTGAATCTCCCCCGGCGACCAAGCCGGTATCCTGGCTGAGTTTTAGCCACTCCACACCAGGCATCTGAATATGCACGCGGCTTTGATCTGCCCCCGTTCCCGGATCCACCAATGAATTATTTTCCAGGCTCACAGTCAGCGCTCCATCGGAGAGCCAGCTTTCCAATTGTGCGCTGCCATAACAAAAAGTATGCGCACTTTGTATTTGCGACGGGTTCAATCGAGCAATGTAAACGCCTTCAATGAAAAGGTCTGCATACTCCGAGCTGTGCTCATAATCGCCGTCCAGGACAATAGTGATGCATAATGAGTCGGAATGCACAGGCAAATTGCTGAAAGTATGCATCATTGTTGCCCCGGGATTGACAAATGTGATCTCGCTGATCTCATCAGTATTGAATCCATAATTACCATAGAAAGAAAAGGAAAGGAAACCGGCACCCAGGTTCTGTATGATAAGGTTGCGAAAGACTGAATCATTGCACTGGTATATTTCGGCCTGGAATGATGCCGGATTAACTCCTGCAACTACAGCACTGCTGCTCACTGCTGTCAGGCATACCGTATCTTTCCCTGCATTGCTGTGCAGCACCAATTCGCTTTGGAAAAGGCCTGTAACCAGAGGGATGAAGGAAACCGAAACGTCCTGGGGCATACCCGGATACACCCTCAGCCATTCCGGGTTTACTATTACCTGACTAGATTCAGCGGTAATACTGTCGATGATGAGGGTATAATCTCCCACATTGCTGATGCTAAGAATGGATGTCTTTACTTCTCCCAACATTACAGTATCGAAGTCGATACAGGAATCAGACAACTGCAGCAGCGGGCTTCCCATAACATCCACCCTGACCTCCGTTCGATCACTGAAGCAGCTGTTAGAGATGGAATAATAGAAGCTTCCGTTCCATTTTCTGTTGCTGTAAGAATAACCAAAGGGCCAGACCAGACTCGAAGCACGTATGGTCTGCAGATGCTCGTTCTCGTAGGTGGAAGAACCATAGGCGGTTCTCAGATCAGAATTGCTGCTATGCACATAAAATGCATAATTGCTTTCGGGCTGCAAGACCAGGCCATCCATTTTAATGATGGATGGATTGCCCAGTCCGACACCGTTTACTGTTTTCTGGCCAAGGTAAATCCAGTCATCTGGCAGGGTCGTCGAACCCGAATAACTTCCTTCTTTGTAATACACATCCACGGGGTATTGGCCACTTCCCCGCAGATGAACCCCCAGACTGTCGAGGCGAAGGGTTTCCATTGAATGATTCCGGACATCAACCATCATCCCCTCACTGTTCACTGTGCCTGCATAGGTAGTGGTGAAGTCATATTTACTGCCGCCTGATGATGCCACAAAATAGGAGGTGGAATCAAACAGCACGGGCGTTTTGAAATACCCCCCGCTTGCGATATCCGACTCCGAAGTATCACTTTCGTACCAATAGATCAGGTGACTGGAAGAAGCGAATAGATCTGCCTGCTCTCCCCCGTTGATCATCACATCCTGGGAAGAGGGCGGAGGCGGCAGGTATAATGCCCTGATCAAAACTTCCAGTGTATCGTTTTCCGGATGTTGGTCGCCGGGAAATCTTGCGTAAGCCCTGATCAGATAGTTTGTATCCTGAATGCTCAGCCCCAGGTCGAGCAGAGTGTCAAATAAAAGATCCACGGTAGCCAGGGGGGGTAAGGCAATGTGAAAGGTATCCAAAACCATCACACTTGAGTCTTCGTTGGCAAAGCCTGCTTCCAGCAAGCCTGCAATAGGATCTGCACCGATGTTTTGAACCCGGATCATCACTGCTTCCATACCAAGTCCACAGGACGAAACCGGAGAAACAAGCGCAGAAAGAGCTGTTTCGATGGTTTCAGGAGTAAACTCCAGACATCCGGGGTCAGGGTTTAATGTATCACGCGCTATACCGTGAATATCAAAGGCTACTTCCGCCAGAGGGTAAGCAATCCCGTCCAGCTCTCCGGTATAAATCTCATTTTGACAATACGTGATCCAGGGATTTGTGTTCACGGAATGGACATCCATTCCGGAATGAACAGACCAGTCAGGCAAATACTGAAACAGCTGATTGTCTTCTTTAATCAGTGTATTCCCAGAAGAATACAAAACATTGTAATCCATCAGCAATTCGTCTGTATCCGGATGTACCGACATCGCTGTGCCTCCGGCTTCATTGCTCAGGATATTATTGATTAGCCTTAGATCGTGATTTGAATTCTGCAGAGCCACACAGTTTGATGCAGGGTGATCCCCACTCAGAAGAATGGTGTTGTGCAAAAGGTCGGCACCGGTGCTAATGGAAATGGATATCCCATTCACGTTGGCGGACGAATTCATACAGATAAAATTATTCCGTAATACCACCCTGTGCAGGCTGTCTCCAATGCAGCTATGCATTCCGATGGCACTGGCATAATCGGGAGAATTGATTTGAAGCACATTCTCCCCAATCAATAGTTCGCCTTCGCATTGCCATAATTCCAGCGATGCACCCGCTATAGGCAGTGCATCGCTTGTGATGGTGTTTCTCTGCACTTCAAGACTTGTTTGGCGCTGAAAATAAAGCGCACGATGGGTCTGTCCTTCAAAGACATTACCAATGATCCTGCATCCATCACCGCCTGCTGAAGCACGCAATACCGTTCCTGCCGTTCCGCCTTCCAGCCGGCATCCCTGCACTTCGATCCTGTGATTGGCCTTAGCCCCGTCGGCCAGTATGAGGGCTTTGTGATTGGACCAGTCTGTCCCTGAAGTTTGAGGACCGATGAAATGACAGTGAACAAAAGAAATGCTGTCTGTTGCCCCTTTGATGTGCATAATCCGGGCATAGGACGAGCCCGTTGCAACGAAAGTCAGCTCTTCGAAGTGGATGCTTTGGCAGGCATAAAGCGAAAGCACATAATTCTCTGCAGACTGTGTTGCTCCAAACTGAAGGATCACCTTGCTGCTGTCTCCTCCTGCACTTCGAAAAAGGAGTGGGCTGGAAGGGCTGGCACCATAGATATCTGTGATTTCAAGCTGTTCTTCATAAGTTCCTGAGTCGACCAGCATTGTGACCGCTCCTACTATGCCTCTCAATGTCAGATCTGCAATGGCGGAGGCAAAGCCGGCGTAGTCGGCAGTGGAATCGTGCAGGCTGATCGTATAGTTTCCTGCCAGTGCCTCGAGGATGATCCGCTTTCCTGGCGGATCACTCACAGCGGGCAGGCAGAATGTATCATCAATCATCATTCCCAGGAACTGCCCATCCACCGCATTGCCGGGTATGGCGGCAGCTGTGATATCATAGGTCAGCCAGAAGTAATTTGTTCCTTCTGCCAATGATTGCACCCCGTTTACAGAGAAAGCACCTGAAGGAGTGAGTACAGATCCAAAGCAGATACTATCTGAGAAAACCGAATCTGCGCCTGTAAAAAACACCCTGGCCCGGTTGATATCGGCCACATCGGTGCTCCCTGCCGTCGACAGATCAATGCGGCTTACCTCAAGGGGATTCGTTGATGAGCTTGTAATGACTTTCAGCTGAAGAATTTCCTGATTCTTACGCCCCTGGGACGTGAAGGATGTATCTTTTTGAACAGCAAGGCAGGAGTCAAAGGTCATATCAGGAGGTTGAGATATGGAAAAGGCATCAAAGCCAAATCCGTCATCCCAGTTGTCCCACTGATTTGTACCAAAAACAAAGCGAAATCTTACCTGAGATTCTCCTCCCAGGAAAGGAGCCATAAAAACCGTACTGTCCCATCCATTCGTATAAACCCAGCCATCCTGGCTTCCGGAAAAGGCCAGGCCTTCAATATCCTCCGACTGGTACCACCCCTCTGGTTCAGTGGGATAGGATGTGCTGCCCAGGTGCATCCAATCGACACCATTCGTCTGATACTGCAATGCTGCTCCGTCTCCCCCATCCACTGTAGCACAGAAATAATGGAAGGCGATGCGCAGGTTTGACAGGCCGGAAAAATCAAAACAGGGGCTTACCACCCAGCTCGCCTCATTATCGTTATAGTTGCCATATAAATTGGTTACCCAACTTCTTGTCCCGGATGCTGCCTGGCTTATGCCATATCCGGAAGGGGAGCCCAATTCCCAGCTGGCATTGTTTCCACCCACCATCCAGGAGCCATCAGAAGTTTCAAAGTCTTCAAAATAGGGAAAACCGGAGATAGTAGGAATATGCACTATACGCAGCCCCGACAGGGTATCATCCATAGGATATGCATCTCCGGGCATATTTACATAAGCCACACAATGATAGGTTTGCTCGAGAGAAAGATCCGGACCGGATGAGAAGGTATAGAGGAGTGTATCGCCGGGCTGAATCAGGGTGTTAACGATTTCAGTAATGTAGGTCAAGCCACTGTCTGCGGAAAATCCCAGGGTAAAGCCGGATTGTGCCTGAGTGCCATAATTCGCCACCTGGAGGCTTAGCGGCTGATTGGCTCCCATACCACATTGGGTCCGGGGCTCAACCACATCCAGAAGGGCCAACTCAACAGGATAGGGACTCTCCAGGATAAAGCGTATATCCGGACGCTGGTAATAGGTTTCGTGCCAGCCTGGTATGCCCGCACAGACACTCATAACGCCATCCTCAAAAAAGGCCAGACAGGAGGGGTATGTGGTCTCAGTCTGGTTCATTGAAGGATTGTCCTGGTAAAAGTCATTATTAAAACAGCTCTCGATGATCAGGCTGCTCACACCATCCCAGGAAAAAGAACTATCCAATGGATGCAGATTCCAGCCGGCAACATCCGTAAAGGCATTTGAGGTATAGACAGTTTGCAAACCGGAATGCCAATAGTTCAAACTGCTCTCGTTGGTATGCTTCATTTTTATTTGAAATCCTGAAAGCGTATTATTCATAGCTTGAACCACATCAAATCCGACAGACATTATTCGACCGGGCACCATACCTGCAGCAAGGAGTTCTGTAGCCGGTATTAATATCTGATGTCGTGCACCCCAGTAAGAATTTCCGTAAACTGAAGGGTAAGAGTAGGCATCATTCAAAGTGGAGGCTGTGCCGATGGTCACCGGAATCTGAGCTTGCAATTGACTGCACATCATCAAACAGGCCAGGAGAGGGGAAATACATCCCCACCCCTTCCAGTGGGAAAGAGCAATGATCTTCATAACAGTATGTTTTAAGCAGGTATCTGGGGTAATTTTAGTTGCTGAATACCTTGGACGAATTAAGCCGTCCTGCCAGAGGGATCAAAACCCTTATGTTATGGTAAAAACCAGGATTGCGAGCGGCGAGTTACTGTATGCGAAGCTAAAATATTTAAAAAGGCAATATATTCCAAACACTTTTGCAAAACGATTAAGAAAAACCCACAAGCCCGCTTTCCTCCGCCAGGCCACACATCCACCTGGATTCTTGTCTTTGCTTTACGGAAACCCGAGTCAGGCCATTTTGAATAATGCCGTATTTCCATCATTAAAACTGTTACTGAAAAAACAATGCTGTTATACAATTAACTATTTAAATTTGTGACTCAAAAAGTATGGCATTATGCAGAATCTCAGGTCTATCGTTACCTTCTTCCTTGCTATTGTGGCTCCCCTGGTACTCATCACTTTAGTGCTGCGGGAAGCAAGTGTGGATCATACCCGCCTGGCTTTATTAAAGGAACAATATGCCACGGAACATCAATCCGGAGTCGATCACGGCAAGCATACCATACTGCAACAAGACTTCAACAATCCGCACCTGGTTACGGCCGCCTGCTTGTCGTGCCATACAGAAAGAGGAAAAGAAGTCCTGGGCAATGCCCACTGGAACTGGGAACGTGAGGCCTACATCCCTGGAAAAGGGGTGACCTATCTTGGAAAGAAAAGTCTGATTAATAATTTCTGTACCGGCATAGCTTCCAACGAAGGCACCTGCAACCGTTGTCATATCGGGTACGGATGGAAAGACAAGCACTTTGACTTTACCAATGAGTACAATATTGATTGCCTGGTTTGCCACGACAATACAGGCACCTATGAGAAAGCCAGAGGAGGTGCGGGCTACCCTCCCGGTGGTTCTGATGCCCCTGACTACCGCACGATTGTGGCCAATGTCGGCCTGCCCAAGAGTAACAATTGCGGGTATTGCCACTTTCACGGGGGTGGAGGCAACAACGTGAAACACGGAGACCTGGAAATGGCTCTGCTTACAGCCGATCGCAGCATCGATGTCCATATGGGTGTGGACGGAATGAATATGCAATGCGTAGCCTGCCACACTGCTGAGAATCACCAGATGTTAGGAAGGTACTACGGGGTCTCTTCGTCAAATACACAAAGGGCAACCTGTGAACAATGCCACGGCAGCGTACCCCATAGCAGCAAAAAGCTCAATGAGCACACCTATAAAGTAGCCTGCCAAACCTGCCACATTCCGGTATATGCCAAGGTGAATGCCACCAAAATGTCGTGGGACTGGTCCACCGCTACCCAAAGAAAAGAAGGTTTGCCATACCAGGAGTTGGATAGCCTGGGAAATGAACTCTATACCTCCATTAAAGGAGATTTCAGCTGGAGGCGGAATGTGAGCCCTGAATACCTTTGGTTTAACGGCACTGCCGACCATCACCTGATCACCGAAAAGATAGATCCGGAAAACCCGCCTCTCAGAATCAACACCCTGTTTGGTTCATTTCGCGACATCAACAGCAAGATATATCCGGTTAAGGTACACAGGGGTAAGCAACCATACGACACCGAGAATCTGACGATCATTCAGCCCAAGCTTTGGGATAAAGAAGCCAATAAAGGGGCATTATGGGTGGATCTGGACTGGGAGGCCTCTTTGCGTACCGGGATGGAATACCTTGAATTGCCCTATAGTGGAAAACACGATTTTATCGAGACTGAAATGTATTTACCCATCAACCATATGGTGTCTCTTTCGAGCCAATCATTGCAATGCAAAGATTGCCATACCAGAGCAGATGGGAGGCTTGATAATCTCACCGACTTCTATATGCCGGGCCGGGATTACAACGCCAGTGTTGAAACACTGGGCGTACTGTTGATCATCTTATCCATCCTGGGCGTAGTGGTCCACGCTGCAATCAGAATTGTTGTGGGGAACAGAAAAACCCAGGAAACAAAATAGCCAAAACCAAGAATATGGAAACAAGGGTCAAAGCATACGTATATAAGGGGTTCGAGCGTTTCTGGCATTGGACACAAGCCTTCCTGATTATCTTTCTGGCGATCACGGGTTTTGAAATTCACAGCACTTACAGCCTGATGGGCTTTGAACTTGCCGTAGACCTACACAACAAAGCAGCCTGGGGGTTCATCGTGCTGATCGTATTTGCCATCTTCTGGCATTTTACCACAGGGGAATGGAAGCAATACCTCCCCACCACACAGAACCTCAAAGCCCAGGCGGAGTTCTACATTTTCGGTATCTTCCGCAATGCACCCCACCCCACAAAAAAAACCCTCCTCAGCAAGTTGAATCCTTTGCAAAGGCTGGTGTACCTTGGGTTGAAAGTGTTGATTATCCCCGGAATGGTCGTCACGGGACTGCTCTACTTCTTTTATCGCTATGAGGAAGGCGGAACCATTAAAGCCACCGGCGTCGACAGCCTGGAAATCGTAGCCATCGCACATACCCTGGGGGCATTTATGCTCATTGCATTTCTTATCGCACACCTTTACCTTACCACCACAGGACATACCATTACCTCCAACCTGAAAGCAATGATCACCGGATGGGAAGAACTGGAGGAAGAAGGAGAGGAAGGGGAAAAAAACAATACACCTGAAGTGCAGGTGCAAGAGACGACACAAAACCAATCCTTATAATCCATTTCCACTATGCAACGAATCAGAATATGGGCTATCGTGCATTTCACCATCCTGACCGGCCTCTTTCTTCTACTGGCCTGCAGTAACAGTGGTCCATCCGGGGAAGCCCCGGGGAATGAAAAAGATCCAAGCCAGGAATTGCTAAGCTGGTTTGAGGAAAACGGTCAGTATATTAACAGCGACAAGGTTCCTTCCATTATGGATGCCCGGGTCGTATATTCGATGCGAGAAGAGAATATACATATCATCGACCTGAGAAAACCCGGGGATTTTCAGGAAGCCCATATTGAGCACGCTGTAAACCTTGATGCCAGTCAGGTATTAACATACTTTAAGGAAAGCATTCAAGCTGCTCAGTTTTCGCATATTTTCCTGGTTTGTTATGATTTGAACATCTCGGGCTATGTAAGCGGAGTATTGCGTTTGCTGGGATATGACAATGTATTTGCGATGCGATTTGGGATGAGTGGTTGGGACAAAGCTATTGCCGAAGAATACTGGCTTTCGAGTGTGGGAAATTTTATGGTAGGAATAATGGATACCACAGGCTATCCCAGGCATCCCGCCGGAGCTTATCCAAGCTTGGCAAGCAACAGCAATAATGGATTTGACATTGCGATGGAAAGGGCCACGGAAATACTGCAGTTGCCTCTTGAAGATTATATCATTACCATCTCCGAATTGCTTAAGAGTCCGGATTCTTATTATACGATATGCTATTGGCCGGAGGAGAAGTATTATAGCAACGGACACCTTCCCGGCGCCATTCAATATACGCCTAAGCAATCGCTGGGACGGGATCAGTACCTGAACACCTTACCCCTGGATAAACCCGTGGTTGTTTATTGTTATTCGGGGCAACACAGCACCTTTGTTGCGGCATATCTCCGTATGTTGGGCTACGATGCCCGGTCCCTGGCCTATGGCGCCAACGGTTTCATCCACGAGGTAATGGCTAAGACAGAGCCCAGGCCTTCACGGACATTCACGGAGGATCTGATTCAAAACCTGCCGCTCATCCGTGGAGAGGAGGATCAAAAGGCAGCAGAGCCTTCCGGAATAAGCGAGGAAAAGATCACGGTGGAAGGTGGATGCTAGTATCAGGCAGGAGCAAAAAGATGAGCCATTGAAACATATTGATCAGGAAGCGCATTCGCGAAGGAAACAGCAATGAAGCATTCACAAAAAAGACGCACGATATGAAAAGCAGTCCGCAACAATATATGAATCCATACCTGGCAGGCTTCTTACTGGGTTTGGTAATGCTGGGGGCCTTCTTTGTCACCGGACGAGGTTTGGGTGCCAGTGGTGCAGCCAAAAGTGTGGTAATACAATCTGTGGCCAGCCTTGCTCCTGAGCACGCAAAGGTGAATCCCTTTTATGCCGATTTTTTCCGTGAAGGTGCAGGCCCAATGAAGAACTGGCTGGTTTATTTAACCCTCGGGATGCTGGGGGGAGCTTTCTTCAGCGGGGCTATGGCAGGTCGCCTGGGCTTCAAGGTTGAGCGGGGGCCCAGGATCAAAGCGGCGACACGCCTGTTGTTTGCTTCCCTGGGTGGCTTACTCTTCGGACTGGGAGCCCAGTTTGGAAGGGGCTGCACCAGCGGAGCCGCCCTCACAGGGATGAGCATCCTCTCTACCGCAGGTTTTGTCACGATGATGGCCATATTCGGATCAGGATACATCATCGCATACTTCTTCCGTAAACTCTGGATTAACTAATAAGTGGCAATATTATGGGACCTCTCATTCCTCAAGGATTCGTAAACCCGGATTTGAATCTCTTCTTTGCCTTCGTAATTGGACTGGGGTTTGGATATATACTGGAGCAAGCCGGATTTTCCTCCTCCCGCAAATTAGCCGGCGTATTTTACGGCTATGACTTCGTGGTTCTGCGGGTTTTCTTCACTGCCGCTATCACAGCGATGACCGGCCTGCTGCTGTTCAATTATCTCGGCTGGATCGACTACAGTCTGCTGTACATCAACCCCACCTTCCTCTGGTCTGCCATTGTTGGAGGCGTGATTATGGGCTTTGGCTTTATTCTGGGAGGCTTTTGTCCGGGAACCAGCCTGGCAGGTGCTGTGATTGGGAAAATCGATGCGATGTTTTTCATCGGAGGGATGTTCATCGGCATCTTCATCTTCGGAGAGTTTTATTCTCTTTTCGAGCCCCTCTACCTGGGATTCAGCCTGGGCCCTGTCTTTGTATTTGACTCCCTGGGGATGTCCAGGGAATGGTTCGCACTACTCCTGATTCTTGTTGCTTTAACGGCTTTCGCAATTACCCAGCGTATTGAAGATAAGGTCAACAACACGCCTTCTGCCCTTAAGGAAGCAAGGCCCAGTCATAGCATTCCGGCCTTTCTGGTTATCCTGGCAGGGCTAATCCTCTTGGTCTTACCTCCACAAACCCGAAGCAACTGGAAAGAGACAGAGGCAAGCTTAATCCTGGAGGAAATGCTGAGCGGCAATCATCTGAGCACCCCCGATGAAGTGGCCTATGGGATTATGCAGGGAAAAAAATACCCGCTGCAATTGGTCGATGTGCGGGATGCAAGCGAGTTTCAACGCTTCTCTTTACCCGGAGCCATCCATATTCCACTGGCCGAGATAGGAGAAAAAAAATGGAAACCGCTGCTGCAAAGCCCAAACCACAAAGTAATTCTCTTCTCCTATTCCGACACCCGGGCCGCTGAAGCCTGGCTGATCAGCCGCAGATCAGGGATAGAAGGCATTCGCGTTTTGCAGGGTGGCCTGAATGCATTCACCTATACATTTTTTCTGGAAGAGATTAGCATCGAAAGAGAGCGGCCAGACTGCATTGAAATGCATACTGCCAGGTTTAGAGAAAAGGCCCGGGACTATTTCCAGTCAGGCAAAGCGGAAAAAGAACCCGAACAAGCTCCTGTACCTGTAATTCAGATCATTGACATTGATATGCCCGCCAGTGGTGGTTGTTAACAAACAGAAAAGCTACGGTTATGCAAAACACACAACATCAAATACTCAATGCAGCTGCCCTCTTATTCCTCGGTCTCACCTTATTTGTTATGCTGGTCCAGTATCTTATCGGACCTTCATACAAAGTCAACCGGGACGAGATGGTGATCTACGCCACGGAAAACACGAGATGGATTTTGCCGCATCAGCTGCATCAGATGATGACCGATGCACAGCTGGATGATTATCTGCTCGTGGACCTTCGTTCCCGGGAGGAGTTTCAGCGTGGCAGCCTACCGGGAGCAATCAATATTCCAATGGACCAATTGCTTGAAAATCCATCCCGCAAGGCCCTGAGTGAAGGGGGAAAATTATTGCTCTTTTCAGGGGAGGAATCAGAGGCTTCCATCGCCAGTCTGCTATTGCTGGGAGCCGGGTTCAGCAACATCCACGTCCTGGCCAATGACTATATGTTCACGAAAACCCAGGTGATGGATGACTATCATCCGGCGGCGGCCTTCACCCATCAGGAAAAGGCCTGGTATGATTTTGCTCGTTTCTTCAAGGCTAAACCGGAATCAGAAACAAAACCGCTCAAGAGTCAGCCTGAAATCATCGAAACAGAAGTCATCTCCGTTCAGGGCGGTTGTTAGCAGCGTTGCTGTTACCGAATGCATTTTCAAAATGAAGAAGAAAACAGCCCTTATCCTTGGCGCCACCGGATTGGTAGGAAAAGCCCTCTTGCAGCAGTTACTGGATAGCGACGATTATGCGGTGAAGGTTCTCGCCCGGCGCAGCAGCGGGATCAGCCACCCCAATCTGGAGGAACACCTGGTGGATTTTGACCGTCTGCCTGAATGGGCAAGATTGATCCAGGGAGAAGTCCTTTTCATCGCGATGGGCACCACACGACGCAAGGCAGGGAGCAAGGAGGCACAGTATAAAGTAGATTACACCTATCCTTATGAAGTGGCGAAGAAAGCGGCTTCTGCGGGATTTAAGCATTGTGTATTGGTTTCCTCCATCGGTGCGAACGCCCGTTCCCGGCTTTTCTATCTCCGCATCAAGGGGGAATTGGAGGAGGCCCTGAAAGGACTTCATTTTCCAAGGCTCACCATCCTCAGGCCTTCCTTGCTGACGGGTGAACGGGAAGAAAGGAGATGGATGGAAGAATTGGCTGCGGTTTGGATGCCCGGGTTGATCCGGATATTTCCGGGGCTGTCCAGTCGTCGCCCCATCCCAGGCAGTGTGGTAGCCAGGGCGATGCGGAAGGCTGTGGAAGGCAAGGATACCGATGCCTTCAAGGTGTTTGAAGGAGCAGAAATCTTCCATTTGGCGGGGGATGCAGGAGAAAAATGAAAAATATTTGTGAGGAAATAATTTCGCAGTATATTTGCAATCCCTTTCGGGGGGACGTTCTTAAGAGGTCCGGTAGTTCAGTTGGTTAGAATACGTGCCTGTCACGCACGGGGTCGCGGGTTCGAGTCCCGTCCGGACCGCATCAAAGCTCCAAAAAGCATTGCTTTTTGGAGCTTTTTGCTTTCCTTGAGCATCGAGCTTCCTCGAATGCGAGGGGGGAAGCAAAAAGCCCGAGCGCCAGCGAGGGAGCTTTGATGCGAAGCCCCCCATTGGGTCCGCCGACCGAGCGAAGCGAGGGAGGCAATCCCGGATAAAAATGAGAGTGAGCGTAAGTGTTGCACAAGCAGGTGAGCGAGAAAAGCAAAAAGACCGAGCGCCAGCGAGGGAGCTTTGATGCGAAGCCCCCCTTAAGGAGTTTGGAGTGTGGAGGAAGACCCTTCGGCTGCCCTTCGACAGGCTCAGGGCGAACGCTCAGGGTAAAGGATGAGTGTGGAGGACACCCTTCGACAGGCTCAGGGTAAGCGCTCAGGGACCGAAGCAACAAGAGATAAAAAAAGAACTCCCTCCCCTCCAAGGGGAAGGCCGGGGAAGGGACGGTGAGCAGGATTCCCACTAACACCTGTCAAGCAAAGCAAGCTAATACTTAATAATCCTGCGAACAGAACGACACTTATCTAAATCCTGAAATTCCAGGAAGTACAACCCGGCTGGCAATCCCGATAAATCAAGTTGATGCGTGCCAACCATTTTATCCTCTATCTCAACACCCCCCAAGGGATTAAGAAGCCTGATTTCTATTGGGGAGCGCAGATCCGTCTCTATGAAAAGGAAATCACTGGTTGGATTCGGGTAGGTGCGGATCATCTGGTCAGCACTAATGTTACTTAGTCCTGTTCCGTCATTCGTATAGGTACAGGAATCTGCGATTCCGGTTGAATAAAAGCCGATCACGGAATCCTCATAGCATCTCAGACCACCTGAATAAGTACCGTTGCATAGTGCCCAAGTGGTATGAAAATCGAATAAATAAGACTGGCTGCCAATGCCTTCGATGATATACCTATGCCCTCCAATAGGAAGCCATCCTGAAAGGCCTTCAAAATGCACAAAGAATCTTTTAAGCACCTTGCCATTAATAGTAAGATTGTCAACAGATAACACGTTTATCCGATAAGTATCCAGCAAGGGTATTATGTTAACACTAAAAACCACGATCCAGGAACTCCCTACACTTGCGCGCAGATCGTATAGTATCTGGAAGGAGTCTATCGCCGGCACATAAAAATAGGTGACGCTGTCTTCGGTATAGACATAATCCCGCTCGTTATGAAAAATACACGAATAACCACCATTGTTTTCTAATATCCTGCAGCTTTTGCCCTGTATGATCGTGTCACCAACTGATTTTATTTTCACGTATGATTCTTTAGGCCAAAATGACGCGAACTTTTTGGTATAGTGCCATTCAGCACCAATCGGCGCAAAATCCTGAGCGCTTACCAGGATCGGAAGAATAGCCAGCAGAAGGATTACAAGAAGGTGTATCTTTTTCATTGTACCGCTAATTCGTGTTACCTTTTAAGTGGATGGCGGAGAGAAATAATGTTTTTCACCTTAAAGATAAACCATTTTATATAAACCATTGCCTGCCATTCCTTAGCTTTATCTAGCATTCAGGCAGCGCAACTGGCAAAAAATCAGGCCCTAGCTTTCCGCCCTTGAAAAGGCCCTGGACTTCAATTCCTGCGCTGTCCGGGAAATGCCGTATTTAGATGCCACTTTTCTCCAGTTACCCACAGCTGTTTTCACCTGACCAATGATCTCTCTGGCTTTCGTTTCCTTTAATCTGAAATACGGTATGACTTCCATCGCCAAATCTAAATCCAGTGCGTTGTCGTTCTCCGAAATGTTTAATTTCAACCCGTTTGCTGTTTCCACCGGGTTGATGTCATAAGCCGGTGACAATACCCACCCCCCCCTTTGCAGAAGGAATCCGTGATTTCTCAAATGGTCATCCGTATTGCTCACACAAATACTGAATACGATTCTCCTCCATAGCTCCTCGAGATCTTCATTCACCCTTGCACCCCGACTAACAAGGAACTCCACTAATTCCAGATAGCTTAATCCATCGCCGTAGTCTTCCCCATCAGTATGTCCCAGCAGTGTCATCGCAGAAGCAAAGTGCTTTCGCTTTCCTGTGTCCGTCCGATCGAATCGTCTTGTAAGAAAAGTATGATGATCGGTGGAAAACTTTGCTGCCTGTGCTTCTGCCTTATTCACGCCTGCGGCCAAAGCCAGTTCGTGGGTTACCATCTCCCACCCACCCATATCCGAGGGATCATTCTTGCTTGGAAATTTGGCAATCCATAATTGATTCCTGGTATCTACAACGCCTGCCTTAGGTCGGGCACCGCCCAGGGACGAGCCAGGCACGAGTAGTACATTCAGCCATTGCAAATAATCCGGGTCATCCACAGCGTCATCGTCTTCCAGCCGCAAGCTAATGCTCTCCAACTCCCTGATGGAAGTCCAGGGTGGACTGGCCAAGGCAATATCATTATTCAGGAAAGGTCCATTCATCTCAGTCTTAAACCGCAAGGCACCCATTCGTTGCGCATCCAGGACTCTCAGGAGATAATCGGTTTCATACAGGTGGGACTCCGGCCTTCCCTCCCTCCTGGCCATCGCAGCTTCCTTTCTACGTATTAGCAGGCGCCCCCAACGGTCTGGTGCCGAATCAAGAAACAACCCAAAATTGCTTTTACGCTGATCACTAAGATACTGCACACCAGTATATAGCTGCAGATCCGGGTCCAGCCATTGTGCATTGCCCGACTGCAACCACCTTTCCTCATACTCAAACAAAAAAACTTCCTTCCCTCTGATACGTTCAGAATACAGGGATCCCAATTTTTGTGGGCCACCCAATCCATCCCAGTCTGCATAAACAAAGATGGCTCTCTTATGATCAGTCATTGCCATTTCCTGCATTCTTCTTTGGTGCTCTTTCTTTTGTCAACAACTTGGCATCCTGCAACTTCCTACCCAATTCATCATCCCGGGCAATCAAATAAAAGTCCTTTTCCAATCCGAGCGCCACAAGCACCTGAAGATACAAACCGATGCTAACACTCGGCGATCCCCTTTCGATGGACAAAAGGGTGGGCCGACTTATGTTTGCGCGTTCAGCAACCTGCTGCGTGCTCAACTTCCTCCTCAACCTGGCCAATCTGATATTGGTTCCCAATGTGCTCAGCATCTTCTGATGCTGTGGAAGCAAAACTGTCTTTATTCTTGACATACCATAAGTATTTCTTCACTAATGTAAATTATTCTTGTCAAATTTAACATATTTGTCAACATTATTTTACTTTACGATGAATTTTAGAAAAAATAATCATTGAGAACAAGTATTCAGGCGGGCTTACTGCCGATCCATAACCTATAGGAGGACGCAGCCCAGGCAGCATTGAGTGTGAGTGTGAGTGTGAGTGTGGAGGATAAATGCTTATGGCTGGTAGGACTTTAGCCTGACCACCACCTCATTTCGCCGGTTTATGAACTGATAAGGAGGATTGTAGCCGAGATACTCAAAGGGCGCTTCGTAACTAAGTCCTTTGCTGTCCAGAAACGCCTTTAGTTCTTCTGTCCGGGCATTCCAATCCTGCACTTTGGCGAAGCCGCCAAAACGAATGGCTGCATAATATCCTCCTTCGAATTTCTTCAAACGAATAGAAGGGTCATCGGGCTTGGGAAGCTTCTCCATCGTATAAGAAGCAGGCATCACGAATTGCATCCCAAAGGTATCGGCCTCCTGCTTCATCCTGACCGGAGAGGTCATTGAAATCTTTTCTGAGGTGGTGTTCTTCCCGAAGATATAGCCCGCAAGCGTCCTGAAACTGCTACCCGAAGATGCATCATAATGTCCTTGTCTTTCAACCGATGCCAGAATAGCCGGTGGGTAATAGCGGATCTCGAAGTCCCCCATTCTTTCGATCACTTCGTATCGCTGTTGTTCCGTTTTTCCGGTGGAACGACTGATCAAAGCCTGGGTGCTCATCAGCAGGACAATCAAAATGGTGATAATAATGATGGTGGTTTTCATTCAGGACTAACAATCAGAAGGTTGAAAGGTTTCGATGCGTGGGCAGGAAAGAGCAGCAGGATCAGAAGATCAGCAGATTCAGAAGGTCAGTAGATCATTAGATCAGTAGATCAGTAGATCAGTAGAACATTATATCTGGAAAGTGGGAGGTAAGTGGGATCAATGGTTTTTTTCAAATTTTGAACTTTGTTTGTCCATTTCGGGCACCATAATCGTCTATTATTAGTAAAGACGATAAAGATGCAGATAAAAGGAGACATCATCCGAGCGAAACTGATAGATTTTGCTGTTACAGTTAGTGAGATTGGAGAGTCACTTGGGAATAGTGATTTCGGAAATATCCTCAGAAACCAAATGATTCGCTCCTCGATTTCAGCAAGCCTTAATCAGGGTGAGGCCCAAAGTGCAAGCTCTCCCCGTGAATTGGTTTACAAATTGAAACTGGTTTTGAAAGAGGTCAGGGAAACCCGGAATGCATTGGAAATAATAAACAAGAAGAACATTATTGCTGGCGATACACGAATTTCGACAAGCCTGCAGGATGCAGATGAACTCTGTGCAATGCTTTACTCCAGTATCAGAACAGCAATGAAATCCTCCCAATCCAGGCAATGACTGTCTTCATACAATTGCCCGTCAATTCATTTCAACACCCATACATTTCCATCGGAATGATAGCCTGCCAAAGCACCAATCTTCTGATCTACGGACCTACTGATCTTCTGACCTGCTGATCTTCTGACCTGCTGATCTACTGACCTGCTGATCTACAGACCTACTGACCTACTGACCTACTGACCTACTGACCTACTGACCTACTGACCTGCTGACCTACTGACCTGCTGACCTACTGACCTAATGACCTACTGACCTACTGACCTACTGACCTACTGACCTACTGCCGCCTCAACTTCGCTGCGACATTTTCCGCAGCCTTGATCAGCGGATAGGCTGCCGGAGATGCCGTCAGACAGGGATGGGTTCCGATCTGTGAAATCAGCAGACTGTTCACCGACATCCTGTTCTCTATAGCCAGGCCAATCACATTGGTCAATTCCCCGGCGCTGGCACCGCCAAAGACTTCCCCTCCGACAATCACCCCGGAATATTTTGCGACAATCAGTTTGACCACCTGAGGATGGGCATCAGGTAATCTTCCGGGGTGCCGGTCCACACCGGAAAAAGTCCCGGTCTCGATGGTTACATCCTCTTCCCGTGCACGACGTTCAATCAGTCCGGCTGTACCAAACCCGAAACTACCGATGGCAGTGGAGTAGATACCAATGGTTCCACTGAAGGTTTTTACCACGTGAATATTGAAGAGGTTCATTCCTGCCACCCTGGCCTCGGCGCAGGCCGTCGAAGCCAGCATCGTAGGCACCCGCTTGCGCGTGATGAAATCCCGCTTCTGCGCACAATCCCCGATGGCAAAAACATCCTTGTCGTGGGTACGCATATACTCATCCACTGCGATGAAACCGCCCTCATCCACAAAAATCCCACTCTCAACCGCCAGGCTTGTGTTGGGGGCATATCCCATTGAGAGTATGACCGCATCGGCAGGAAGCCTGTCTCCGTTTTCCAGTAAAACGGCTTCCACCTTCCCATCTCCAACCACCTCCGCAATGCCGTTTCCGGTAATGATGGAAACGCCGCGCTCCTTCAGTATCTCTTCTGCCCGGGCAGCAAACTCCAGGTCGAAAGCAGCACTGAGGATATCCGGCTCCTTTTCTACCAGGTGTATCTCGTGCCCGGCCTTATTCAATTCGTCTGAGAACTCTACGCCAATAAAACCGGCACCCACCACAATCACCCGCTTCAAATCGCGGATCTTCTCCTGCATCACATCCAGGTAGGCTTTGTCTTTCGGAATCACGAAAACGCCGTCCAAATCTCGCCCCTTCAACCAATGTGGCTCAAGCGGGAGAGAACCTGTAGCCAAAACAAGCTTATCGTAAGCGATTTGCTCTCCGCTCTTCAGGAAAGCAATCTTTTCTTCCTTATCAACTCTGATTACCTCATCCACCAGGGATAAGACCCCTGCCTTTTCCAGCATCATATCCACCGGCATCATATTGGATTGGCTGTCTTCCAGTGTCCCGAAAATATAGGGGATACCACAGGGGACCATTACATCCCTGGTCTTTTTCACCAATACGAAATCCTTTTCCGGCCAGGAAAATTTCCCTGTGACGGCGGCCACCATTCCTGCGGCACTGCCACCCACAATCAAAGCATCAGTTCTTCTCATTTCACTTCAATATTATATTTTTAAAACAAAAACCTACACAGTGACCCTTTAAGGGCCACCTGTACAAACGAATAGTTAGAAAATATCAGGATATCAGGCCGGTGGGCTATGACAGAAATGAGATAAGGTGATTCCTTTCTCAGCTTTTCTGGCGTTTCGCACTTTCATTTTTCGGATTCCAATTGCTGGATAATCTTCAATCAATCCATCCCCTTGCGCCCGGCATTCCGGCGCCCCCTACCCTGGCCACATCTGCCCAGCTCGCTTTGGTTTTGATCGTTTCCGGATGGCCTGTTTCGCCTCCCTAACCCCTGGCCTCTTCCTGCCCGGATTCCGGGAGAAGGGAGGTTGATTTCATCTTCACGAAGGATTTCAGAATCTTTCTCTCTCAAGGCTTCTCCATATTGGGTACAAGCACCCATTTTTCTTCCGCTCATCGGTCCTTCTCCGAGAGGCCCTCTTTTGTTAAACGCTGGCATAATACATTCATTTATTTCGACCACAGGCCGATATTCATTACAAAGATATTAAACATATGTTCATAATGAAAAATAATATCAAGAAGAAATCAATATGATCAAATGTCTTCAGCCCGACAAGCTTTCTGTATCTTTGAGAAAACCACAGAAAGAAGACACACCTATGGACCTTCATTCCGGATGTTTCGATGCGCAAGCCCTCCCCCCTGCTATTGACCGCCAACCAGCCTATGCCGGTAGTTTCTACCCATCTGATCCGAAAAAATTAAGAGAGAGTCTGGAGCAGCATTTTGCGCAGGCCCAAACCCGGCCGATACCCGGTTTGCAGGCCATCATCGCGCCACACGCAGGTTTTGTTTTCAGCGGGGATGTGGCGGCAGAGGCCTATGCCGCCATCGATCCGGAGACTGAATGGGATAATGTAATCATCCTTGGCGCCAGCCACCGCCATCATTTTCCCGGCGCTAGTATCTATCACCAGGGACATTATCAGACCCCCCTGGGAAAGGTCAAGGTGAACCGAAGCCTGGCAAAGCAACTGACAGATTCCTATCCGGTTTTTCAATTTCCTCCGGAAGCACATTTGCAGGAGCACAGCCTGGAAGTGCAACTTCCCTTCCTCCAGTATCATCTGCCCAAATCCCCGGCCATCCTTCCCATACTGCTGGGCACCACAGATGCAGAAGAATGTGCTGCCATCGCTGAAGCGCTGCATAGCCTGTTTACCCCCCGCAATCTTTTCATTATCAGCAGCGACTTCTCTCACTACCCTCCTTTCGAAACAGCCATTGTGGAAGATGCGCAAACTGCCCGGTCTATCGTGCAAAACAACCCGGTCTTGTTTTTGAAGCACCTTGCCTCACAGCCTGTGAAGCCGGTAAGGGGACTGTCTACCCGCGCCTGTGGATGGACCGCTATCCTCAGTTTACTCTATATGAGCAGGCGGATGATCTCATCCCGTTATACACTCCTGCGCTACGAAAACTCCGGCCATAAAAAACAGGGCGATAAATCAGAAGTGGTGGGTTATTATGCCATCGGACTGTTGAATGAAGAAGCAGCAGAAAACACCCTTTCGTCCAGATTCAGCAAGGAAGAACAAGACATCCTGGGGATGATCGCCCGGCACAGCATTGAGGTTTACCTGGAGGAGGATCGGAAATGGGAGATAGGCGAAGAAGCCGTCCCGGAAAGATTATGCGAAAAATCAGGGGCTTTTGTGAGCCTGAAGATCGGTAAGAAATTAAGGGGCTGTCTGGGACGATTTAGCAGCGATGCGCCCCTTTTCAAGCTGGTGCAGGATATGGCCATTGCGGCTGCCACGAAAGATCCGCGCTTTCGTCCGATCACGCTCCGTGAACTGGAAGAAGTCCGCATTGAGATTTCGGTGCTAAGTCCCCTGAAGCGGGTGCAATCCCTGGATGAAGTCATAATGGGCAGACACGGAATATACCTCAAGAAAGGCTTCCATTCAGGGACCTACCTTCCTCAAGTGGCGCGGGAAACAGGCTGGACGGCTGAGGAGTTTCTCGGGCATTGCGCCAGGGATAAAGCAGAGATTGGTTGGGATGGATGGAAGGAGGCGGAAATGTATGTGTACGAAGTGGAAGAAATCCAGGCATAAAAGCAAAAGCAGCAAACAAACTGCCTGCTGCTTTCACCTTGCTTATGTAAAGCAATTACCTGAGTATTAGCTTACGGGTTACGATCTGTGAATCACCCACCAAATTCATCAAATACATCCCTGCCGGAAGATCCGGCAAAGCTAAACTCAGGTAATTATCTTTTGTGAGTTCAATATCATTCTCGTAAACAGCTTTCCCCTGCAAATTGTTGACACGCATCTTGAATTTTCCGCTCATATTTTTCCAACTCAGGCTTATCCTTCCATCAGAAGGATTGGGATATATTTCAAAACTCCCTGATATTGAAGAGGTTTCACGCCTTGACAAAACAGTGGAAATGCGCACATCGTCGAGATAAATATTATGGCTGATGAAACTAAAACTCTCGAATGCGATCTTCACATTATTCTTCCCGGCCCAGGCAGAAATATCAATGCCATTGCAGGGGCTTCCATAACTTCCCCCACACCAGTCATCCGCTCCTGAAGGAACAAATTTGGAGGTCGTGATGGGATGGGTGGCAAAATTCCCACTCCCGTCTTCTCCACCGGAAAAAATACGTGTCCAGCTGTTTCCGCAGTCATCGCTGATATAGACAAGGAGTGAATCCGAGAAGCCACTTTGATACTGGGCGTATGCGTGTTTGAACATCAGGTAGGCCTCGCTTTGATTGCTCAGGTCGATGGGTGCTGAGATGAGGCGATCGCGATATCCCAAAGAGTTGGTCCCATAGATCGGTATGACCACCGCCTTGTTGTCGGGCACCTCCCCCGCTACGGTCTGGACTTCCCAACTGAAGTCTCCATTGGGGTTCTCTACTTTCCATTCCTTTACTGCGAGGCTTCCACTCTCAAAGTACTCTGCAAAATCCAACGGCATACCGCCCGCTATGATGTACCCGGCCTTTTCCAGGCTGCGCTGGCCGTTTACATTGGTAACCTCCAGATAGATATCATACTGGCCGGCCTGATCGAAGCTTACTACCGGGTTCTTTGAATTGGCGTGGGTGCCAGCGTGGAAGCTTACCGTAGGGGGATCAAATGTCCACGACCAGGAAGTGGGACAATGGCTGCTCCTGTCAAAAATCTGGGTACTCTCTCCGGTGCAGAGAAAGCGCTTTTCACTTTCAAAATCAGGCGAGGGGCGCAGGGTATCAGAAACAGTGATATAGGCAGGAAGAACCAAGGTGTCGCTGCCCATCACATTGCTTACGATAAGACTCACCTGCCATTGGCCGGGTTGATTAAACACGATACTGGTTGGATTGGGACTGCTTGAAGTTGAAGGATTGCCCCCTTCAAACGCCCAAAAATAAGTCTGAACATTCCCTATTGACTGGTCGGAGAAATTCACGGCACAGCCAGGCACGGTTTCCTGGCGATCGACGGCAAACTGGGCCTGGGGAGGCTGGGTGACGCAGCCGGCTGAGGTCAGGAGGCCGGAACGCCATATATTGATTGCCGCACGCATTCTGTCGCGCTGGCCCTGGGTAAAAATATTGGAACAATTGTCATTCACATAGTCCATATAATTCATAAACATATCCTGTGATCCACAGGAGGTTTGAGGGAAAGAAGGACAGCCATAATATTCACCTCCCTGGTTAGGTGTGTCTCCCACATAATCGGTGCCGGTGCAGGCTCCTCCGTCATCTCCCCAAATATGATAGAGGTTAAGCCAGTGGCCAATCTCGTGGGTTGTCGTCCTTCCACCATTGTAAGGACTCTGGGCCGAACCCGTTGTGCCAAAGGCCAGATAATCCACCACAATGCCATCGGTAGCCGGATTGCCTCCCGGGAACTGGGCATAGCCCAGTACGCTGCCCTGGATATTGCACACCCAGATATTCAGATACTCGCTGGTATTCCAGGCACTCTTCCCTCCAGTGACATCATATTTGACCGCATTATTAAAGGTGGTAAAATTGGTGTTGGTGGTGGGGGTACGTGTAATCCCTGTGGTAAAGTTTCCCTGAGGATCGCGGCTGGCCAGGCAAAACTCTATGCCCGCATCTGCACCTACCGGTTTAAAAACCTGAGGCGTATTCCCCGTATCCGGGTTCAGGCGCCGGAAATCCCGGTTGAGCACTTCAATCTGCGACAATATCTGCTGATCGGAGACATTCTGGGCGGCTGTGGCATAGACTACGTGCACTACCACGGGGATGGTAATGATCTCGTTGGTCTGCTTCAGGCGGGAGGCATTCTGTGCAATCCACGCCTGGGTTTGCTTTTCCAGTTCCTGCATTCGGGCTTCCAAACCCGGATCGGCTTCCTTCATCATTTCAAGATAAGGCATTGTACCACAGGGCTCTCCAGGAGCGTGATCGTGATCGTGATGATATTGCTGGGCACTGAGGCTCAATGCTATAGACAGCATCAGAATAAACAAACTGGCAAGGTGACGCATAGAAAAAATTTTGGCAATAATACGCATAATCGCTTTAGCGGGATGCACTAAATTAAATATCTAACATACGTACATTCAAACTGTTCATCCCTTTCTATAATAATGTGTCGTTGGATTAGTCCACTCCTGACAAACAAAATACTGTTCCCTGCTGTCCTTAGGGCCACCCTGCGAACTTTCTATATCGCAGGCTGGAGCCTGAGGTGTATATTCTGTGTAATGTGGACACCACGCATAGCAATGTACTGCAATGCTAATAAGAAGAATGACATAATCTTATTGTCTTGTAAGCCTGGCCTGATAACGCTCCCCTTCTATCTCCAGCTGAATCAAATAGAGTCCTGAAGATGTGCCGGGAAGGGTAATGCGCAATGCTTCGTTAACTTCCATCCTCACTTCTTCCAGCATCAGCTGCCGTCCCTGCATATCCAAAACAGATAACAGACCTACTCCACTATGCGGAACCAGCAGGTTCACAAAGCGTCCGGCCGGGTTTGGCCACACCTCCATTTGCCGGATCACCTCAGTTGCCTCCGGAATACCGGCACTGGGAGCGATTTCCACGTCATCGATAAAAATATTATTGCTCAGATAACTGTATGATTCAAAAGCGATCCTGAGGTCATTCTTGCCCAGCCAGGGATGCAGTGGTATCTCTTTACATATTCCAAGGGTATCACACCAGTCTTCATCCGCATAAGGAACAAATGAAGTTGTTTGCGGCGGGCGGGTGGCGAACAATCCGCTTCCGTCTTCACCATAGCTCTCCAAAAGCGTCCAGGTAGTCCCGCAGTCATCTGAGATATATACCCTGAGGGAATCAGAATAATCGGCCTGGTATTGGGCATAGGCGTGGCGGAAGCGAAGAAAGGCATTATTTCCGACGAGCCTGAAAGGCGGGGTAATCAGACGATCTGTGAACCCCAGGGTATTCGTGCCATAGATCTGAATCCCTGCTGCTTTTCCCCGGCTTCCCAGATCCCATATCCTCCAGGTATGATCTCCATCCGGGTTCTCAATGAGCCAACCATCCTTTCTCATTTCATTCACCTCAAAATCATAAGTATAGGGAAAGAGTTTTCCACCCACATTGATCAGGTTGAGGTATTGCATTGTTTGCGAACCATTGGCATTGCCCACTTTCAGGCTAAGGCTGAAGACTCCCAGACTATTAAACTGCACGACAGGATTGGGGCTGGATGCGTGGGTACCATTCAGAAAGCTGACGCTATCCGGGCTGAATACCCACTCCCAGGCATCCGGACAATGCCTGCTCTGATCTTCAAAGAAGGCGACAGGATTGGTAGAGCACAAATACACATCACTAACCTGAAAGTCGACTTCCGGCAAAAGGGTATCGCTTACGTGGATATATGAAAATCGTACAAGGCTGTCGATGCCTATGCTGTTTCTTACGCTTAGCTTCACTGTGTACAGGCCGGGATTGGGATAGAAGATCCCTTGCGGATTCATCTGGGTGGAAGTATCAGGAATGGCGCCGGGGAACTCCCAATTCCACAAAGCCGGAATCCCTCCGCTGAGGTCTGTAAAATCCACATAACACCCTTTTGGGATCAGGGTATCGCTGGCGATGAACAATGCCTGGGGATGGGTTTCATACAAACCGGATTGCCATACTCCCCTTCCATAGGAAGCGGCCCTGATGATGTCATTGTTTCCGCTCAGGGAATCATACCATATTTCCAGCTCGGTGACGCGGATGGCAGCCGGTAAATTCTGGGAGAAAGAAATCCATCCATTGGTAAAATCATCCCGGTAAAATACCCCTATATCGGTTCCCAGATAGAGTCCATCCTGGCTGCGTCGGTAAAAAATGATGTCACTCATCGGCACATCCGGAAGGTTATCCGTCAGATCTGTCCAGCTCAATCCCCGGTCCACCGACTTGAAAACCTTTCTGTTCTGCAGGATGAATACGGTATTGGCGTCGGTGGGATGCGTCTCGATGGAGCGCACCTGGCCGGAATGCGGGAGGTAGGGAGTGAGATCGGTAAAGAATATCTGGTTTGCATTGGCATCGTCTGTCCGATACAAGGTATTGTTGTATTTGGAGACGTAAAGCAGACCGGGATCCAGTGGAGAGAACTCCATATCGAGGCAGTTGCCCCCGCTGAGATTCAGATTATGGGAGGTCCAGCTTACCGAGGAAGTGGAGGAAGCTTTAATATTATTCGACCTCCATACGGCATTCATTCCCAAAAACATAGTATTGGGGTTATGTGGGGAAATCACAAAAGGGGTCACCCAGGCTCCGCCTTCGGTGATGCCATTGGTGCCGTTTCCGGCGATGGAGCCATTATATACATCGTCTGTCAGACGGTAGATGCTGCCATAGTAATAGGATCCGTAGGTATAGGAAGGATTGGATGGATCCACCGCACACTCCATCCCGTCGCCTCCCGCGACAGTAAGCCATCCGCTGCTGTTATAGACGGTGGTTCCATTGTCCTGGTATCCGGCCATCATCCTGTCGCGTTGGGTCACCGACTGGCCAATCTTATATATCTGACTGATAGCCAGACCACTACTAATCTCGGTCCAGTTGCTTCCCCCATTGTCTGTATAATACACCCCCCCATCATTCCCGGTGTATAACCTTCCTGAAGGGGCATATCCCAACCAGTGGCAGTCGGCGTGGACGGCAGGATTGCCGCCGCTTCCCGTCCAATGGGCATTGATCGTCCAGTTGAGACCCCCATCGAGGCTTTTCCAGACATTGATTCCCCCGGCATAAATTTCATTCGGGTTGAGCGGACTAACGGTCAGGGCCAGGTTATACCAGGCTTGCCCTCCTGTTCCGCTGCCGGTTGTGGACCAGTCCATAATATTGGGGCTGTTCGACATTTCCGTGAAGGTCAGTCCTCCATCCATTGAGCGCCGCAGCGAGTGAAAGGAGTTCTGATTGGTGAGCAGGGCATAAACGAAATTGGGAGCCACCGGGGTGGTGGCAATGACGATTCGGGATACGACAGGCAGGCTTTGCATCTGTTGCCAGCTCTGCGCTGTATCTGTGCTGCGGTAAAATTTTCCGGAGGCCGAGGCATAGAAGATGCCTGCATCTGCAGGGTGCTGGTCCAGGTCTTTAAAATTGCCTGTCTGCACATTCTGCCAGCTCAGTCCTGCATCGTTGCTGCGAAAAATGCCCGCATTGGTAGCCGCCACAATGACATCTGTACGGTTGAGGGCGAACATCAGGTCTCCGACCGTCACATTGCCCATCGTGGTATTTGAGGCTGTCCAGCTCAGCCCGGCATCCATACTTTTCCAAACCCCGATACCGGAGGCTGCGCTGTGATCGCGATCACCGGTGCCCAGGTAGATAATTTGAGGATTTCCCGGATCCACCAGGATTGCACTTACGCCAAGGCTGGGGAGATGATCTGTCAGCACCGCCCAGTTTTGTCCACCGTCAGTACTTTTCCAGAGTCCTCCTGAAGAGGCGCCTGTATAGATGATGTCAGGGTTGCTTGGATGAAAGGCCAGGGCATTGACCCGTCCCAGCCCATTGGGCTGTCCTGAATTCACGATAGGGGGTTGCTGAACAGGCCCCAGTATCGTCCAATTTCCGCCACTCGACTCCTGGCTACGCAGTGATGCGGTAGCCTTCCAGGCAGCCACCAACTCATCGCTGGTGGCCCTGCTTCCATCAGGGCGCATCCGCATTGTTTGCCAGTATTCCCATCTGCGGAAAGGTTTCCAGCCACTTCCACGGGTGACCTCTCTCCCTTCCCAGTAGGTTTCAAAGGCCCGAACCACATCCGGCACAGGAATGGACGGATCTTCCATCATTTCAACCCAATAGGGATAATCAGCCGTATCCAAAGAGACAAGTGGGGTATGCTGCGCCCGGAGTGGGGCAAAAACAAAAAACAGGCTCAAAAAAGCAAATAATCTGAAACAATGACGCATATCTTTCTCTATCTGTGACAAAGATATTCCTTTCAGCAACATACTTTATAAAGCCCTATCAGGAAAGAGATGCAGAAAACAAGAAAGTTTCGAAACTACCTGTAGCACAAATCTTTGAAGTTACAATTGCGACATTGGGTAAGATCGTTTGTCTGAGAAAAGGGCTGCCCGGGATCAAAAATATCGGCCAGAAGGGAATCCAGGTAGGTCTGGAAAAGAGCCCGCTGTTCAGGCCCAACAAGCTCACTGCCAGCAAACTGAAGCATAAGCGGGCCTTGTTTCATTTTCTTCAGGGGCAGGATACAAAGCCGATGTTCCGGCTGCTCAGCCCCGGAAAAGATCAGATCGTACACCAGCAATTGAAATGCCTGTTTATACTTTACTTCTGCGAGATCTGCAACTTGATCTACTTTCAATCCGGAGGCTTCTGCCCTGCCTGATTTATAGTCCACAATGCGTTTCCGGCCATTGAGGTAGTCAATCCTGTCCGCTTTCCCTTTCAGTCTTATCTTTCTTTCCCAGCCTCCTTTTGTGTTAAAGGAATAGGAAATCATTTCTTCCCTTTCAATTTGCGTTACGATCAGGCTATTGCCCTCTTTCTGACCCTCCAGCCATTCTTCTTCAGCCTTAAGAAACCCTTGCAGCATCAGGAGTGACTGTTCAAAAAGAAGCAGACTTTTGCCCACACTCCTTTCCCGATCCGGGAATTTTTCAAGGAAGGCTTTTTCGAGTGTTGTACGGGCATTTTTTTGCATCTCTCTGTAATACTCCTTCTTCAGGGGCTTCCCCAGATAGGGTTTATAGAGGTATTCGAGGACGAGATGAAGCAGGTCTCCCACTTCCAGGCTACTTCCTTCCTGAACTACTTCCTGTTCCGGGCGGAGGTAGCACAAGTAGGAGAGATAGAATCGCAAAGGGCAAGCCTGATATTCCGCCAGGGAGCTGGGAGAAAAGCCTTTTTCGGCCAGGGCGTCCAATCGGGACAATATGTCCTTGTCTTTATCAAATTGCAATACACTCAACGGAATGGCTTCAGGAATCAGGCCGCTTTCCCGGGGTGCCGATGGCATTTCCCCTTTGGTATTTTGAAGCTCAAACAAAAGCTGGTGGATAAAGCGGCTCTTTTCTCCGCCTCCCAGGCCACCTACTTCTGTATTGTAGACAATATGCACCCGCGAAGGATGATGAAGCAAACGATAGAAGTGATAGGCTGCCACGGCTGTCCTTTCGCCCCCTGAGGGCAGACGATATCGCTGACGCACTTCCATAGGCAGGAAAGTTTGCTGGAACTTTCCTGCCGGCAGGACATCCTCATTGACGGAAAGCAGGATCACGCGCTCAAAGTCGAGGGCCCGTGTTTCCAGCATTCCCATAATCTGCAATCCTCTCAATGGTTCTCCGCTAAGGGGCAGCTGGGTTACAGAAAGCATCCGTTCGAAGAGCAGGCGAAGGGTCAGCAAATCCTCTGGTACAACACCCTCCCGGAAATAATTCTGAAGCCGGTTGAGCTGTTGCCAGATCAGGTAGAGGTATTCTGTCTCCAGGCCGAAAGCGGCTTGCTCAGGCCGGCTGGTCATCTCCTGGCGCAAGACCTCCACCACCTGAAGCATCGTCTGCACACAGCGTGCGGGTTCAGGCAGGTTTTCCGGAAAAACATCCTGCCAGGAAAGTCCGGGATGACAGTGCTGCTGACAGTACGCATACAGTTCAGCCGGCGAAACAGCCAGCCGTCCGGCTTTTTGCAAGCGGAACAGCAAGCCTTCACTCATCCGGGCTGCATTCCCTTCCAGGGGTGCATCCAGATAGTGAAACCAGGGATGGGTAAGCACGGGCAACAGCAAGCGCAGGCGGTAATGTGCGGAATGCCTCCCCCGAAGCTGGCTGAGCCTTTCCCTGTCTTCCATCAATTTGAGCCAGGCAAGAAAGAAGCGGTAAGCCGGACTTTGATTCAGGGAAAAGCCCATTGTGACGTTGACATCTTTGATTTCGGGAGGGATGGCATTGAGTACGGGCAGCAATAGGCTTTCATCTGCCAGCACGACAGCCGTAGCGGCATCTGTCTGATGTCCTTCCGCTATCCATTGCCGCAATATATTGCCGCTGAGTTTAGCCTGGGCAATTTTCCCGGGCACGCCCTCGATCCGGATATCCGAGTTTCCTTGTCCCAGCCTGCTTTCCTCCCAAAGAAAGGGGCCCGTAAAGGCTTGCTTGTTTTTTCGGAGAAAAAAACCGGCTTCGTGCTGAGGATCCTGAGTATAAAAACGGTCTGCATCCCAAAGCAGCAGGGTATCTCTTTGCTGTCTGAGGGCGTGTAGAATCTTTTGCTCGGCCGGGGTAATGGCATTGAGACCGGCAAAGCAGAGCGTTTTCCAGGGAAGCTCAATCTCTTCCTGCACCAGGGCCATCCCCAATACCGAGGCTGCCAGTCCGGGCCAGGCCATTCTTCTGGTCAGCACAGCCTCACGCAGCTGCCGATACAGTCCTCCCAGGCTTTGGTAGAAATGCAGGTAATCTTCCTGTAAAGGGCTGAGCACCCCTCCGGATGGATTCCACATCTCGATGGCCTTTACGTCGCTGAGATATTGGAAGACCTCGGAGGCATCGGCCAGGGCGTAATCCAGATCATTAAAATCATCCAGGAGGGGATCGGCCCAATATAAAAACTGCCGCAGGGGAGCGGGAGTTCCCTCCCTGCCAGAACTGTATTGTCGATGAAACTCGAGTAAAAGATCGAGCTTATCGGCCTTTTCCAGGCGGGAAAGCTTGAAAACAAAGTCCTCCACCGACAGGATTTCAGGAAGCCATACCGGGCTGTGAAATTGATTGGAAAGGTGCTGCTGCAGAAACAGTCCGGCCCGGCGGTTGGGCAAAACGACACAAAGGTCGGCCAGGCTGCCACCAGTTTGGTGAATAAGGTGTTCAGCCAGTTTTTTCAGGAAGGGCTCCATCCGTCCAGGTATTGTTGGGTCCATTGTTTTCCTTCGGGGGTTTGCATCCATTGTTCCAGGCTGCTCAGATCCTCCGGTCGTCCCATATCCATCCAGTGATCACTGTTGTGCGGAAAAGCCTCTATCCGATGCGATGCTGCCATCCTTAGATACTCCGGTATGATGGGGAAAGAGCCTGCTGCGGGCATCGCCCGGATCAAACTTACATTCAAAATATGGATCCCACTGAAGGCCATCTGCTGGGAATCGGGACAAGCCGCTCCGCTCCAGCGCAAGGCTGAGTCAGCCCGATTTTCCCATCCGCAAAGCAATCCTTCAGGGGAGATACGCAGGTATCGGCTGCTGTGACGATTTCTTACGGCCAGGGTGGCCGCAGCTTTGTTTGTCCGGTGTTGCCTCAGCATAGTATGCAAATTGATATCGCTGATCACATCCACATTGTGCACCAGCACTTCATTGGCAAGGCCAAACAGGGGCAGGGCTTTCGACAAAGCTCCTCCGGTATCCAGCAAATGCTCGGATTCGTCGGAGATGCTGAGAAGGAGACCGGGAAAGTGCCGGCCATCCAGATAGTTCAGGATTTGGTCGGCATAATGATGCACATTGATGACCACGTGCTGTATCCCGAGGCTTTGCAGGCGTCTCAGGATATAATACAGCAGGGGCTTTCCCTGCAGGCTCACCAGTGCTTTGGGCAGACGATCCGTAAGGGGCTTGAGGCGTGTACCATAGCCCGCTGCCAGGATCATCGCCACAGGAGAAGGCTGCTCTGTCAGCCCAGGCTTCATAGGGCTTTGGGCTTGCATAAACGCTTCTTTTTGGCGGCTTTGCGTCCACATCGCTGGCAGGTGAAGCGCGGCGGGCTCTTTTGTTTCTTGTCTTCTTTACAAAGGGTTTTAGACATAGCTGCAAAAAAATCAGTGGGGTCCATCCAGTTGAAGATGGCGCAGGATTACCTTTAGCCCGGGAAAAGCCCGGAACCGATCTGCCATTCTTTCTGCACAATACACCGATCGGTGTTGTCCGCCTGTGCAACCAAAACTCACACTCAGGTTCTCAAAATTTCTGTCCAGGTATGCCTCCACACTTTGTTGGACAATCTTCCCGGCATTTTCCAGGAAGTGCGCTGTTTCAGGCTGTGCTTTCAGGTAGGCAACGACCGGATCATCCTTGCCACTCAGGTCCCGAAAAGCCGTCTCTCGTCCGGGATTGGGCAGGGCGCGGCAATCAAAGACAAAACCTCCTCCATTCCCGGAAGAATCAGAGGGAAGGCCATTTTTATAGGAGAAGCTCTGAATTCTCAGATTGAGCGTAGGAGTGCTTACTGCCTTCAGGGTTTCACTTTCAGGAAGGGAAAGGAGGACATCCCTCAGATATGGATGCAGCGATGGTAGTCCTTCCCTTAAAAGAAACGCCAGATTACGCAGGCCAAAGGGAATGCTTTTGAGAAAATACGGTTTACGCTCAAAATACCCGCGATATCCTGAAGCTCCCAGAGCCTGCAGCACCCTGGCAAGAGCCATCATATAGTATTGATCCTGAAAAACGCCCCTCTCCGGCTTGATCTCTTCCGGCAATTGGGAATAGTAGAACTCCAGGTATTCAGCCCTTTCGGTAAAGGGCAGGTTGGCCCGGGTATTAAAAAGCAGAGATGCCAGGTCATACGTTAAGGAGCCTTTTCTTCCTCCCTGATAATCGATATAGTATAATTCCTCCTTGGAGATCATAATGTTCCGGGACTGGTAATCCCGATGCATAAAGAACTTCCGGGGCTGCGCCGCCAGATTGGCCGCAAGTTGGCTGATCCCCTGTTGAAGGCGAAACTCATCAAATGGAATGCCTGCCAGTTTCAGGAAATAATACTTGAAATACTGAAGATCCCAAAGGATGGCCTGTTCATCAAATTCCGCCACAGGGTAAGCCCGGCTATAGTCCAGTCCCTCCCCTCCTTTGGTCTGAAATCCGATCAGATCCCGGAGAGCCTTATAATACCATTGTTTTCGCTGTTCCTGGTCGGTGTTTTTCTGCATCCAGGCAAATAGGGTGGTATCGCCCAAGTCTTCCAGGAAGTAGGTTTTGCGGTCTTTGGCGATATAATAAACACGGGGGACCTTCAGCCCCTTGGAAAGGAAGTGATCTGTAAAATAGAAAAAGGCTTCATTTTCTCTGGCGTCCACATTGAAAGCCGCAAGCCAGCTTTCGCACCCGTTTTGAAGTCGGTAATAAGCCCTGGAAGAACCGGATACAGGTAAAGGCAGCATCACTTCAGGCGTCTTGCCCTGCCATTCGTGAAAGAGCGCAAGGATATTGGCTTCAGGGGTAGCAGTCATATTCAGAGAAAGTCGGTTAGGGCAAAGATAAGCGATTCATCCAGCCTGATCCTGGCCCTGAACCTGAAAAGAAAAGCGTGTGATATGCAGCGTGTTCTATGGCTGATAGGCCTTCTTCAGTCTCCCTGAACGGGCAAAAAACCAATCTGAAAGACCATACACATAGCCTTTGCCACGTCCTGGCGCCTTCCCAAGGTCTTTTCTCCTGTTGGCGAGCTTTTGGAGACTGCGGGCAATTTTCCCTTTGATATCCTCTTCCGTCATTTCCAGACGTTTTTCCGTTACCATACGGGTAGCGGCCTCCTGCAATTCAGCAGTACTCATTGGCAGATTATTCTCCTTGATGGTATCGATTAGAAACTGATCCCATTCCGAAAGCCGGTACCCTGAAGTGACCCTCTTTTTCCGGCGTTTGGGTGCTTTCTTTTTTGCCGTCTTTTTTCGGGTGGCTTTCACTTTTACGGCTTGCTCTTTTTCCAGTGCTTTGACTTCCTTTGCTTCAATGCGCTCCTTTTTCATTGCCTGCAGTTGGTTGATGGTCTCCGTCACCTGGACAATCTGAAAACGCATTTTTTTTAGGCTGGACTTGTACGAGTTTACCAACTCGTCAATTTCGTTGTTTGAAAGAGAAATTCGTGGCATATACTTAAGGTTTGATTCCCATTTAAAGGCAAATATATATCTCTGATTTTGAAATTCAAAACTTTTACTGATATAATTGTATTTATCAAGGGATTAATAAGAGATTTTAGCTTTAATAACATTTTTTATAAAAGTCAATATTGGCCTGTATTTTGGGAATGAAGCGGAGGAATCATCTTGCGGGGAAAATGAATACGCAGGGCTGTTTCAGGCGACTTTTACCGTTTCGCCTTCATCAAGGTAAGCCAGAATAGAGGTCTTCACCACATAGCCCATTTCTCTCAGGGTTTGTGCATACTGCCTGATCTGTCCCAGGTGCTTTTCGTCGGGGCGGCCTGTTTTATAGTCTATCACAACCGCCTCTGAACCCTGGATCACTACCCTGTCGGGGCGAAGGATCTGCCCCCCCGGCAGCAATATAGCCGTTTCGTTCTTTACCGTCCAGGCTTCCCCATAATACGGGGCAAGGTCTGGGTGAGACAGCAGTCGGCGAATCTGCTCTTCCAGTTCAGGCCGCATTTCTTCCTGCAGATTGCCTCTGATGACTTCCGCCTGGATTGCGGAGGGAATGTCAGGCAGGCGTTGGATGGCGGCCATCACCCTGTGCACCATCAAACCCCGGCCAACTGCATCCTCCTGCTTTCCGGCCACCCAGTATTCCGGGGCACTTAAGCGCAGGGCCAGGCGGTGCGACCAGGGCACCGAGATCAGATCGAAGGGGGCTTGTATAAGCTTTGTGGCCGCTGCTTGTGTTTCTTCAGGCCAGTGGCCGAAGCGGTACAGATCGTCAGCCTCTGACCCGGGCTTATCAAGCAGGTAGGCACGCATCAGGGCAGAAAGCCTCATATCCTGCAAGGCTTTAGCCTCCGGTGAGGCTTTGGCTTTCTTTTCTTCCAACAAAACAAAAAGCGCTGTTGATGCCCTGGTCATCGCAACATAATGGATATTTAGCAGATCCAGGCGGGATTTGGCAATCTCGGATTCATAGGTTGATGCCCATTTAGTTTCTGTGCTGTCTTTGGTAAGAGATATATATGCGACATCCAACCCGGCATATTCAGCCGGATCCAGATCAACCCATTTTTCATTCTGGGTGATTTTGAGCTCTGCGTCCTTTACAGGATAAATCACCACAGGAAACTCCAGTCCTTTGGCCTTATGAATAGTCATTATCCTTACCGCATCCATTCCGGGGGGCACACTGACCGATTTCCGGCATCCTGTTTCATCCCACCAGTAAAGAAAACCCTCCAGGCTTCCATCATTGCCATCGAGGTACTCGAGCAGGATTTCGAGCAAAAATTGTATATATACATCCGAGAGCCTGTCGTAGCCGAAGATACGGATAATCTGCTCACAGAGGTCGTAGAGAGACAAGCTGCGCAAGAAGGACAGATTGAAATCGTATCCCACAGAACGCAGCCAGTCGAAGAATGGCCCCGTCCTGATACTTCTTTGCTCTACACCGCTCTCTCGCCAGAGATCCTGAAGCGGCTGCGTTCCCAACAAACCAGCCAGATGCATATCGCGGATCAGTTCAGCCATATAGAGTCTTTCCGGACGGATGCCCAGCAGCCGGATGAGGCTGGTGAGGCTACGTACCCTGGGGGAAGCACCCAGGAGCACCGACTCTGCCGACAGAACCGGGATACCATTCTCCAGCAGATACTGAGCCAGAGAAGATCCCAGGTCATTGCTCCGGCATAATACTGCGATCTCACTGAGCGGCCTGCTTTGGCTGATTTCTCTGACCCGATTCAATACCGGAGTATGGAAAATGCGTTCCCGCTCTTCCTCCCCTTTCTCCAGGAACTGCACCTCCAGATAATAGGGTTTCCCTTTCAGGAAAGCTTCCTGTTTCAGCTCCTGATATGTATCCTCTACTTCCGCAGCGAGATATGCCGAGGCAAAACGGAAAAAGTCGTTGTTAAAACAGACCAGTCCCTCTGCTGAGCGATAGTTTGTCTCGAGGGGGTGTGACTGGTAATGTTGACGCAGGGACTTTTCGCGGGCGGCCCGTTGCGGGTAATCCCTTTCCACCCATAAATCCGGCAATGCCCTGAACTGGGTAGCATCTCCCGAACGCCAGCGGTAGATGGATTGCTTTCCGTCTCCCACCACCAAGGCTCCTCCTCCCTCTGCCAGGGCATTCTCGAGCAGGGGCACCAGGTTATGCCACTGCAGGATGGATGTATCCTGAAACTCGTCGAGCAGAAAGTGACGGTATCGCTCGCCAAGCCGCTCATAGATGAAGGGGACGGACTCATTCAGGGCGATCTCAGCCACCAGACTGTTGATATCGCTGATTGGGAGATGCTGCTGATCGTAGCGCAATTCAAGCAATACCTGCCTGATGCGGGCAGCCAGGGCAAGAAGGTAAAGGTGCTTCCTGATTTTTTGATCATTCTTGTGGGAAAGCCTGCTTTCGTTGCTTAATGCCATTGTCTGCTCCCAAAAGCTGTTCAGTTCAGGGGTCATCGACACTATAGTTGCCTGCCGGTCGGCGGCTGCTTTCTTATGGTACCAGGTGCCGCCCAACCCTACTTTCGTTACTTTGCTTCCCGGTGGAAGCGCATCCATACCCTGCCTGGCCATTTTTTCAAAAAAAGCCAGGGGGCCAAATTTTCCTTCTTGAAAATCAGCATATTCCAGACCGGCGGCGGTGATGCGCAAGCGAGCTTTCTCTCCCAGCTCTCTGGCAGCCTCCTCCCGGCTTGCCAGCCGCTGATCGAGCAATTTGCGCAATGTCTGGTAGGCTTGCTGATCGAAGCCCTCAAGCCGGTCAAGATAGGGCCGGGCATCCTCTTTCAACAAGTGCGTCACATATTCCCGAATGCGGGATTCATAATCCATACTTTGCTGCTGATCAAACTGAGAGGACAGGAAATCGATCAGAATTCGCGTCAGGCCTTCATCCTCCCCAAGCCTTTCCAGGAGTACTTCACTGACCAGCTTTTCTGTCTCACTGGTCTCCAGGCCCAGCTCAAAATGAGCAGGGATGTCCATATCCCTGGCAAAAGTTCGCACCAGCCGGTGCATAAAGCTATCTATGGTCCCTACGGAAAAGTCGTTATAATCGTGCAGGATGCGGTTGAGCGCCCTGAGGCTCTTCTCCTGCAAAGTCTCTGCATCCAGCCCAACACTGGTGAGGGCCTTTGCCATAGGCAGGGAATGGACGTCCTTCGAAAGGCTCATCTCAGCCAGGTTGCGGATGATCCTTTGCTTCATTTCATCGGCAGCCTTATTGGTAAATGTCACTGCCAGGATATGCTTCAATACCCGTGGTTCCCGGAGCAACAGCTTCAGGTAATCCCGAACGAGGGTAAAGGTCTTCCCCGATCCTGCAGAGGAGCGATATACGTTAAAAGCCATAAGACTCAAAGCTGTCGGAGTACATCCAATCGCTAATCCGGCAGCACACGAATGCTAAGATTAATGTTTGATCCATTTACCAAGCCACTGTTGTTGCTCTCCCTCCACCCGGATAAAATACAAGCCGGCGGACAGGGAAAGCTCACTCAGCGGGAGGCGCAGGAGGTTTTCGCCTGAGAAGAGCTTTTCAGGGATTCGTATCATCTCCTTCCCGCTGATATCCATCACAACAATACTCACCTCCTGGGGGTGTGCTGCATTGAGTTGCAAGCCAGGCAGGTTTCGGGACGGGTTGGGAATGAGTTGAAGCTCCAATGCCTCTGCTGTCGTATTGTTAAGCAGCCCGCTGGAGCTGGTACGGACCGAGTCGAGATAAGCCACACTGGTCATCATACCTTCAATGGTGATCTGAAGCACAGGAAGGCCATAACCCTGCGCCAGCCACCTGTATTCGGTATAATTGCGGGGAATGGCAATGCCCTGAGACAGGGTATCAAGATAGAGGCTGTCGAATTCTGTCACCGTTGACTTCACCCTTAAGGTCTGAAAAGTGCCAAAGGGTGTCGTCAGACTTCCCCAGCCATCCACCACATTCACCCTCTTCTTGTCTATATACAGACTTCCCAGGCCGGGAAAAGAAAAGTCGAAATTCACCTCGGAGGAGTCCACGTTGCCATAAGCCAGAGGAAAGCGATAGAAGATGTCTGTGCTGTTAAACTTCACCGGAATGGGTATCCCGGAAAAGGATCCCGCATATCCACTGAGGCCGAAATGTTGACCGGAGGAACGATAAAACTCATACACATCGCCTACTTCAAATCCGGGGATAATATCAAAGAGGGAGCGGCGGATAGCCATCGTCGCCCGGTGGGGATCAATAGGACTGTTAAAGAAAATCTGATAGGTGAAGGGGGTTGCGCTTACGGCGATGAAGGTATCTAGCTGTTGGGTCAGGGGGCTCAGTCCCCAGTATTGCCATATATGGTCCGGCCCGGTCTGAGCGGGATCCAGTCCTCCCGTCGTAGTGCTTATTGAGAGGCGGAAGGTATCTCCGCTGGTGGGCATATCTACCTGTGAAAGTGTGATTTGCGCTTGTGCCTGGAGCCAGAGGGAGGCCAACAGCAAAAGGCATATAAACCGCAAGGTTCTGGACGAGGAGCACTTCATAATATTAGATGTATTTGTGGAAGTTAGGTGATTCAAATGTACTTCATTTTTAATTATTCTCAATAGCAGAGCCATCCATTGCCCGGATAAATAAATGCGTCAAAATCCCTACCTTTGCAGCGCAAAACAAAACAACAGCCTGACTGTCAATTTTATGCATTTCAAGCTAGATCGGATTGAGGAAGCGATACAGGACATCCGGGAGGGGAAAGTACTGATTGTGGTCGATGATGAAGACCGGGAAAACGAAGGGGATTTCATTTGTGCTGCGGAAAAAGCCAGCCCGGAGATCATCAATTTTATGGCTCGCTACGGGCGGGGGCTCATTTGTACTCCCCTGACCACCCAAAGGTGCGAGGAACTTGGGCTTGAGCTGATGGTTCAGCGCAACACCTCCCTGCACGAAACCCAGTTCACCGTTTCTGTGGATCTGATTGGAGATGGCTGTACCACAGGCATTTCTGTTTTAGACCGGGCCAAGACCATTCAGGCTCTTGCCCGGAAAGAAACCCTTGCCTCTCAGTTGGCTCGCCCCGGGCATATCTTTCCCCTGCGGGCCAAAAAGGGGGGCGTGTTGCGTCGGGCAGGGCATACTGAAGCGGCCATTGACCTGGCTCGTCTGGCCGGACTGGAACCGGCGGCAGCCCTGGTGGAAATTATGAATGAAGACGGAACGATGGCCCGCTTGCCTGAATTGATGGACATCGCCAAACGTTTCAAGCTGAAGATCATTTCCATCAAAGACCTGATCGCCTACCGTATCCGCACAGAGAGCCTGATACAGGAAGAGGAAAGCGTGCATCTGCCTACCGAATGGGGTGATTTCAATCTGAAGGTATTCCGCGATATTCATCAGAACATCCTCCATCTGGCACTGGTGAAAGGAAGCTGGGCTGATGAAGAAAGTGTGCTGGTCAGGGTGCACTCTTCCTGCCTGACCGGAGATGTGCTGGGATCCTGCAAATGCGATTGCGGTCCTCAGCTGCACCAGGCAATGAGAATGGTTGAAGCAGAAGGCAAGGGGGTAGTTCTTTATATGAACCAGGAAGGACGCGGCATCGGCCTGCTGAATAAATTGCACGCATACCATCTGCAGGAACAGGGGCTGGATACCATTGAGGCCAATGAGAAACTGGGGTTCAAAGCGGATGAAAGAGATTACGGCATCGGAGCCCAGATGCTCCGTTTCCTCGGTCTCAAAAAGATCCGTCTCATCTCCAATAATCCGGGGAAAAAGGCCGGACTGGAAGGCTACGGCCTTGAAATTGTGACCAATGTACCCCTGATCATCAAACCCAACCCACACAACTATAAGTATCTAAAAACCAAGCAGGAAAGAATGGGGCACCTGCTTAATCTGGATTTATCTACTCCAGCCGGCGACGGCGTTTAAAGAGCTCTTCCAGGCTATCAAATTCTTTTCTGTAAAAAACACCCACTCCCTGGGTATACGGGGCTTTGTTGTCGATCAGGTCAACATAATTCGATTTATTGAAGGCTTTCACGCGAAAGCGTCCGTCATCCGTCAGCTTGACTTCCACCAAGACATCTCCCACCAGATTACTGGCTGCCTGCGTATTCTTATCGCCGGCCAGCCCCAGATTACCATCGATCAGCACCCGGTCGTTGAAGAGCTGGGTGGACAAGGCCAATTCCAGTTCCTCATTGGTAAGCTCACCGCCGGGACGGTAATTCACCCCGATATCGAAATCCCTGCTAATCTGCGACAGCCAGTTACTGAGCTGGCGACTCAACAGATCGAAAGAGCTGGAACTCACCCCTGAAGCGAGGTTGACATTGGCTTCATCGGAGATAAAACTATTGAGGACAAGGAGGGAGATCATTTGTCGGCTCACCAGGGCTTCGTTGGTGGTATCGATGCGGCTGAAGACAATCCGGTTGATCTCCTCGCTGCTTTCCGGCAGCTCAAAACTGAAGCGGATGCCCGGACTGGCCAGTCGATCGGAAAGTCGTATGATACAATTCACCGGAATGCGCTGATTAAAGAGATCGGAGGAATCTCCGACCGGCCGGAGCTCTTTCAGGCCGGCCCTGACACGGTAGGCTGCCTCGATGGCCAGTGTGGCATCATAAGGATCGCCTTCCCACCGGATGCTGCTTCCTTTGCGTATTTCAAAGCGTCGGTTCAGCAGGTTCTGCAGGGTCATATCGTATACCCCTTTCTCAATAACATAGTCTCCGAACATCCCAAATTCACCCCGGGTATCAATAAGGAAACGGATATTACCCTTACCACTTCCCTGAATGCTGCCCATACGGGAAGGCAGGCTGATCTCCACTTCGGCATCCGGATTGGCATCCAGCTCAAAATCCAAACGGAAACCGCTGACATTGGCGGGCTCTTCCTTCAGGGTTTCCTCTTCCCTGGATGGATCCACAAACACAATGAACCCCCGCTCTGCAATCTCCGCATCATAGGATATGGGAATAAAGACCTTGGTTCCTTTTTCGGTGCGGGCATTGATTTCCATAAGAATATCCTCAAAAGGGCCACTCAAGCGAAGGATACCGCTGGCGAAAGCGGTCCCATAGAATTGCTCGTTTTGTGCCTGGCTGGTATTGAGGGCGGCAAACTGTGTGGGCCGTATCTCCAGGTTTGTAGTAAAATCAGCAAAGTGTTTATGATAGATCCCTCCGTTCATCACAGCCTGCTTGCCCAGCCTGTCGTACAGGATAAGGTCTTTCACCTCAAAGCCTTTTGGGGTAAGGGAAATTTCGTGGGTAAAAGAATAGACCTCGTTCAGATAATCCACTTTCAGGGCTGCGCGTCGGGCAGTCAATGATCCCACGAGCTCGGGTTGTGCGTAGCTTCCTCCCAGGTGCATCTCACCGGAGAGGAATCCAGAGACTTCAGAACTCAATACTTCGAGGTAGGGTTGGAAGGTCGCCAGTTTCAGGTTTTGAAGACGGATATCCAGGTCGAAGTTCTCCTCCGGATGCTCGGGTATAATCCTGCCTTTGATTTCCAGAGGATAGTTGATCCCGGCATTTCCCCGGTAGATCACGGAAGCATCCAGATCCAGCTCCTTGATGAGGGGATTCCATCCAGCCTGAATGGAGGCATTTCCAAGCACATCGCCGTTCAGGGTCAGGGAAGCAATGTTGAGCTGGGCTGTACCCAGGGGGTTACCCAGCACGCCCATCGCTGTCAGGTCCCCATTCACTCTTCCGCCCGTACTTAAACCATACTTCGCCAGGAAAACATTAAGCAGTGCCAGGTCAAACTGATGGAACTGCATTCCCAGTCGGGAATCCGGCTTTTCATCCGCTCTCCCGTTCAGGCGAAGCATCTGATCTTCGCTGACCAGCACCACATTGCGGAACTGGACCCCATTGCTGTCGAAGATGATTCCGTGATCCTCATTAAACTGCCAAATCCTGTTATCGACAGGTACGAGCGACTGTGTCAGTCGAAGGCGAAGGATTCCTGTATCCGGAAGGCGGGCCATTCCCTGGAGGATGCCCTGGATAGCGGCAGAATCTGGATTGGAAGACCATCGTGCCAGAAAGCCTGCACTGTCTCTTGCAAAACGGCTTTGCAGGTGAGGGGTATACACAATCAGGGTATCGGTCAGGGCGAGTTGATCCATTTGAAAAGCGGTGTGCAACTCACCGGCAAGCAGCTGGCCTCCGGCCACCAGTCTTTCTGCCCGGACCTGATTCCAGGAGATGGCCGGGATGGCACAATCGAAGTGCATTACGGTATCTCCCTCTCTGAATTCAATCGCGATGTGGCTGCCAGCTTCCACATACAGGCTTGGAAAGAAAATATTCGTTAAGGGGGAAGTTTCATACACCAGTATTTCTGCCCGGGCAAACTGGCTTCGGTCGGGGGGAGATGGTACATTCGTCCAGCCGGCTGAGGGCAGCAATTGAGCAAGCTCGTAGGCCGTCCATTGGATCAGGTTATCGAAGAGAAAACTACCCTCAAGGTCTGCATCTGCGAAATCGGAGCGCAGGCGAACAGCCTTGTATCGTGTGGCGTCGGGTTCAAAACTGACCATCAGGTTTCGGGAGTAAAAAGTGTGCTCCCCGTCTCTGATCCGGAGGTTTTCAACATTGAGGGTGCCCTTGAGTCGGTCGATGTCGTTCCCGGAGAAGTTCATTACACAGTCACCGCTTCCCCACAAGGGGCCACGTTTCGCATTCGGGTCGAGTTTGTCCAAACGGATATGCTCTACCGCAGCAAAAAAGTCAAAATGGGGTTCAGCTTCAAAATTCACCAGTCCGTCAAAATGCATTGCCAGAACAGGATCCTGCACCCTTAACTCTCCCCTGAATTCCTTTCCGGCCAGGGCCCCATTGATATCCAGGCTACGAATGCGTTCACCAAGTAGTTCCAGAGAGTCAACCCGTCCTTCCAGCTTCATATTGAGGCTTGTCCAATCCAGGCCACTGCCATTTACCGACATATCCATACTCATTCTTCCCAATATCTGCTCTGCTTCCAGCAGTTTTCCCAGATTCACCTCATCACCGGAGAGGGTTCCACTATAGAGGAGGCCTTGCTTGGCAGAGCCTTGTTTAAGGACGAGGTCGGCGCGTACCGATGCAAGCGGAGTAATGATTTGGGCCTCAGCCACAAAATCATTGAAAAAGCCGGTAAATACACCCTTTGTGCTCAGGATGTCGAGGCGGGAGAGTATTTCCGGCAGGGGGCCCAATGTGGCTCCCCCTGGAAGAAGGAATCTGTCCAGGTCAGAAGCGGAAGCCAGAAACTTATGGAATCGGGCATCCACAAAAGACTCCCTGACATCCGGCAATCCATTGACATCCAGGTCAGCCAGCAGATAAGTGGCGCTGCCGTATGATACAGACAGATCGCGGGCCCTGAAGCTGTTTACAGTGCCCATAATATGGCCACGTATACCGAACTGATTATCCATTCCCCTGATCTCCGGAGCAAAAAACGCGATATCATTCATTGCAAGATTTCCGGAATGGATTTCCGATTGTACATATACACTGTCGATGAAATCATTGTATGAATGCCATCCTGCATTTTCGAAATGCAAATCCATTCGAAGCCTGGTCAGGGGAGTGCGGATGAATAATTCCTGTGCATCGAGGCCGGTATTGCTAAGCTGAAAAATCGCTTCGAGTGTATCGAGAAGGAACCCGCTCTGTTCGCGCAGGGCAAGGTGATCAATGGTAAAAAACTGGGTATCCGCGGCGGTGCGCCAGGAAGTCAGGCGCAGATATAAAGAATCCAGGGCAATATGATTGAAGTCGATGCCCTCCTGATCCCAGAGGCGCTCCGTATGGTGATAGCTGAAGCTCCCCCTTTCTATGTCCAGTCTTTTTACAGAGAGTTGCCAGACCGGGGAGGATGTGGTGTCGGTATCGCTACCATTCAGCCCTGATAGCAGTTGATCCAGATTTGTTTGTTGGTCATCCTTCTCAAAACGAAGGTGAAAAGCCGGTTTTTCCAATACGACGCGTTTAATCTGCAGACTATGTTGCCGCAACTGCAATCTTCCCACATCCAGGATAAGCCTGTCCACGCCGAGCAGCAGGCTGTCCGACCTGTCGTATATCCCCACATCCCGCACGGCTACATCCAGGAACCAGGCCAACTGGATTCTTCCCACCTCCACGCGGGTATCCAGGCGGGAGGAAAGCTGTTTCACAAGTACATTTTTCAGGGCCTGCTGCACCCGGGGGATTTGAATAATCAGGGGGGGGGCAATCACTAAAAAAGCCAGTACTCCGAGCGTGCCGCTCAGAATTCTACGCCATATTTTGGTACTTTTGCGCATTATATGGAAAAGCCTTTTTCAGAAATATGCCTGCTGGGCATTGAATCTTCCTGTGATGATACTGCTGCGGCGGTCATCCTGGGCGACCGTATTCTTTCCAATATGATCGCCAATCAGACTGTGCACAAGGACTTCGGGGGTGTGGTGCCTGAACTGGCCTCCCGTGCCCATCAGCAAAACATCATCCCGGTGGTGGATATCGCCCTGCAAAGGGCAAAGGTAGCCAAAAATGAGCTGGATGGTATTGCTTTTACACGTGGCCCGGGCCTCCTGGGAAGCCTGCTGGTTGGCATCTCCTTTGCCAAATCCCTTTCCATTGCACTTGGGATTCCCCTGATTGAGGTTGATCACTTGAAAGCCCATATCCTTGCCCATTTCATCCGTGATAACGAAGACCAGACGGTACCCTCCTTTCCTTTTCTGTGCCTGACGGTATCGGGTGGTCACACCCAGATTGTGGTGGTGAAATCGCCCGGGGATATGCAAATCATAGGCCAAACCATTGACGATGCTGCCGGGGAAGCTTTCGACAAGGCGGCCAAGATTATGGGGCTGCCTTATCCGGGCGGGCCTTTGATTGATAAACTTTCCAAAGAGGGCAATCCGGACGCCTTCCGTTTTCCGGAACCCCACATTCAAGCTTTGGATTACAGCTTCAGTGGCTTGAAAACCTCCTTTCTATACTTTCTTCGCGACCGCCTTAAGGAAGACAAAGACTTTATTGAGACAAACAAGGCTGACCTGGCCGCATCCATTCAGGCGCGCATCATCTCTATACTGCTTCACAAGCTTGTGTTGGCCGCAGAGCAAACCGGCATCAGGGAAGTTGCCATAGCCGGAGGGGTTTCTGCCAACAGTGGCTTGCGAAGTGCATTGGAAAAAATGGCAGCAGAAAAAGGATGGAAGCTCTTCTTGCCCAACTTCAGCTACAGCACCGACAATGCTGCAATGATTGCGATGGCAGGGGTATTCAAATTTTTTCAAAAGGATTTTGCCGGGCTGGATGCAGCGCCCTATGCCCGGGCCGGCAACTGAATCAGGGATCCATTTCCAGAAAACGTTCCTCCCAGCTCCGGCGCAGCTTCCCTGTTCCAGGATCGTAGGTATAACGCACTTCCGGTTCCAGGCCTTCCGGCAGTGATTCCTGAATGTAGTTGTTCACAAAAAAATCCGTCAGCCAGCCGGCATATTTTTTCCCTAGCACTTCGGTGAGACGGTAGATGTCGCGAATGTCAACCGGGCGTTTTTCATATTTATAGACGACAGTCCCTTTAATGGGATGACGGGTGAAACGACCCTTTATATAATCGTGCAGATAGTGGCTGGCATAGAGCAGTCGAGGCTCAGACTCCGGAGCATTCATAGGGCTGAGTTCAAACCAGGAATTGATGCTCAGTGCATTCAGTTCGAACTTTTTATAATAGACAATGGTATCATCAAACACTTCTTGTTCCGACAGTGGAATGATGTATTCTTCCAGTTGAAGCTGGGCCATATTAAAAACATAGGCTTCGCCCTTCCAGGTAAGAAAGGTATCCAGGTCAGATTCCACAAAAACCACATAACCCTGATTGCGCAGGTCCTGGATGAATGCGTTTACGTATGTTTCCACCAATAAAGAGTCTGAAAGTTCCTTCAGAAAAAGAGAGCTGAAGTAGGCCACAGAATCTTTCTCTGCCCTGCTCATCCCACTTCGTTCAAGTTGTTCCTCTGCTTTCAGATTTTGTTTCAGCACGACATCGGGAGCCATCACCAGCAGGGCGGGAGGATGCCAGCGTGAGACAAACTGTCCGGCCAACTGCCGTTCTACCAGGCAGCTGCTGAACAGCATTGGCAATAAGAGAAGCAGGAAGTGGAAAACGGTTTTCTTCACAATGCAGTTTTTAGGACGAAAAGGCAAGGGAACGACTTTCGGTCCGGAATGTTATCCTTCCGGGGGCTTCCCCTCAAGGAGTGCTTCTCCGAAACTTTTTCCATATTCCCGGCTGTGCACCAGTTCCTCATCCGTTGGGGAAAACTTGAAGAAGGCTCCTTCTTTGTGGTACTTCAGCTTCAGGTTTTCCAGAGATGAGCGGATCAGATTCCGGTTCTCTCCGCTCCAGCCATAAGAGCCAAAGCCTCCTGCCAGCTTGCCTTTGTCGCGTAAAGGTGAAATGAGGGCAAAAAGTTTATATACCGGAAGCAGGATATTCTGATTGATCACGGGAGAGCCCACAATAATCCCGGATGCACGGGTAAGCTGCATCTCGAGCTCACCGATGGCACTCATTTCAATGTCCTGGACTTCCACATCAATGTCTCCTGCTGCCTCCACCCCTTCAGCAATGGCCCTGGCAATGCGACCGGTTTTGTCGTATGCCGAAACATAAGGGATAAAAACCCTGCGTGGCGAGGGAGTATTCAGGTATTCGTGAGACCACTGAAGCGAAAGGTCTACATATCTGCGCCAGTTGTTGCGCAAGACCGGGCCGTGACCGGGACAGATCGCCTGAATATCCAGCTGGCTGATCTTTTCAATGGCTTTCACCATAAAGCGGCTGAAGGGTTTCAGGATCACATCGAAATAATAACGGAAAGCATCTTCATACTTTTCCTTGTCCACAAGATCATCAAACATTGCTTCATCGGCATAATGCGCACCGAAGGAGTCGCAGGTAAACAGGATGCGGTCTTCCTTCAGCCAGGTGTACATCGAATCGGGCCAATGCAGGTTAGGGGCGGAAATAAATTCAAGGCTCTTATTACCCAGGCTGAGGGTATCTCCATCCTTCACCACGCGATGCGGGAAGGGGGCATCGAACATATCCTTCAGGTAGCGGATGGCATTCCCCGATCCGATCACTTCCGCATTGGGGGCAATCGAAAGCAGATTAAACAGGTTCCCTGAATGGTCAGGCTCAGTATGATTCAGAATAATGTAGCGGATTTCAGAAGGATCGCACATCGAGCGGATTTTCGCTTCATACTCCGGCCAGAATTTTTCCTTGCTGGTTTCCACGATGGCTTTTTGGGCCGCATCGATAAAGTAAGAGTTATAGCTTGTCCCGTACTTGGTTTCCATTACCACATCGAAGGTGACAATATCGTGATCCAGCACGCCAATCCATTTCACATCCTTGCTCACATCCAGGTTCATATTGCTCATATTTTTTTGTGTCTATTCGATTAAAATAATGTCATTTGCGAAGGAGGATCCTTTTTGGTGTTCTTCTCTTTTTTGACCCCTTCCTGCTCCCCTTTTACCTCTTCCTCTTCCTTTACCCTGAGCGCTTGCCCTGAGCGCAGCCGAAGGGCAGTCGAAGGGTCAAACTCTTCCTGTCCCTGAGCCTGTCGAAGGGCGACCCCTCCCCGGCCCCCTTTTACCTCTTCCTGTTCCTGTTCCTGTTCCTGTTCGACCCCTCCCCGGCCCTCCTTTACCTCTTCCTCTCCCTGTCCCTGTTCCTCTCCCTGTCCCTCCTTAAGAACCACCTCCTCCACATCGAAAGTCACCAGCTTCTTGCCTTTGGCAGTGGTTCCCTTCACAGCAATATGATCCATTGCCCTGATCTCTTCCGAGGTTTCTTCCGCCGATTTGGTCCGCTTTCGTCCCCTCACAAAGAAGACAGTATCCGGATCCAGGCTCAGATGAATGATCTTTGTTTCCGGGTGCTCATTGGTCAACAGCACCCGTTTCTCCGTGAGTTCGGGCACAAAGCGTTTATGATAGTGATCCCCGGTATTTCCGTCATAATAAACCAGGCTTACCACTTGCGCGGGATCATATTTCTGAATCAGGAACATATCCTCCTGGAAGTGGGTGGTGGAATCAAAACCATAGGTGCGGTATGTTCCGGAGCGGTTGAAACCGATGATCTTATCTTCTCCCTTGAATTCACCCAGATACAGCCCGCGCTCCTCAGTATTGATCCGGTTCACGGTTTCATCATACCAAACCCCCATCGCGCCTAAGGTACTGACCCCTTCTTCTTTCTTACTGATTTTCCGGACAGCGTAACGGCTGAGCGTATTCCCTTTGGAGGCCCTTCCGCGGATCGGGATCTCTGCAAAATCAAAATCAAAGGAAGTCTTTTTCATTCTGGGTCGGGGACGCAACATCACGTGGATCAGTTCTGCTTCCCCATTGGGATTGGCAGAGAAGTAGAGGATTTTGGATCCCTTGGTCCCGGAAGTAAGGTCGTACTCCTTGTCGCGGGTTACGCTGGTAACGGCAAAGCGCTTCACCATCGCTTTTCCTGCGCGGCCATCCTGATAGACCATATTATATATGGTGCGGTCATCATTTTTCCGGAAGACATCAATATGAATGATGTCGGTTCCGAGAAAGACCTTAGCGGCCACTTTCGTCACCATAACACTTCCATCGGCGCGGAAGGCGATGATATCATCGATATCGCTGCAATCGCAGACGAATTCATCCTTTTTCAGAGCAGTCCCTGCAAAACCTTCTTCACGGTTTACATAGAGTTTCTGATTGGCAGCGGCCACCATTGTAGCTTCAATATTCTCGAAGTTCCGGATCTCTGTCTTCCGTTCCCGGCCCTTTCCGTATTTGGTCTTCAGGTTGGTGAACCAGGCAATGGCATATTCAGTAAGGTGGGCAAGATGATGCTTCACGCTTTCCATTTCATCTTCCAGTTTCCGGAGGACATCCAATGCCCTGTCCGCATCATATTTGGAAATGCGTTTGATGCGGATTTCGGTCAGCCTGACGATGTCGTCTCTGGTCACTTCCCTGCGAAGGTTTTTGGTATGGGGTTCCAGCCCGCTTTCTATGGCCTGAATAACTGCCTCCCAGGTTTCGCTTTTTTCAATCCTTCGGTAAATCCTTTTCTCGATAAAAATCCTTTCGAGGCTGGCAAAATGCCATTGTTCATCGAGTTCGTGCAGGCGGAGATTGAGTTCCTGGGCCAGGAGGTCCACCGTATGATCCACACTCATTCCGAGCAGTTCGGTGGAACCCAGGAAGCGGGGTTTTCCATCGTGGATAACACAGTTGTTGGGGCTCAGTGAGATTTCGCAATCTGTAAAGGCATAGAGTGCATCCATAGTTTGATCCGGAGAGACGCCGGGAGCAAGGTGGATAAGGATTTCCACATTCTCCGCCGTATTGTCGTCAATTTTCCGGATCTTGATTTTGCCCTTGTCGTTGGCAGCCAGGATAGAATCGATGAGGCTGCCGGTGGTGGTAGAGAAGGGTATTTCTTTGACCACCAGGGTTTTCTTATCCAATTGCTGGATTTTCGCCCGCACCCTGACTTTGCCTCCCCTGAGCCCGTCGTTGTATTTGCTCACCTCCACATATCCGCCGGTGGGAAAGTCAGGATAGAGGGTAAAAGCTTCGTCTTTAAGCAGGGCCACGGCGGCATCCAGCAGCTCCACGAAATTATGGGGCAGAATCTTGGAGGCCAATCCAACCGCGATGCCTTCCACGCCTTGTGCCAGGAGCAGGGGAAACTTCACGGGGAGGGCGACCGGTTCATTTTTGCGTCCGTCGTAACTCTTTTTCCAACGGGTGATTTTGGGGTTAAAGACCACTTCGAGGGCGAAGGCAGAGAGGCGGGCTTCGATATAACGGGGGGCTGCGGCACTGTCCCCTGTAAGGATATTGCCCCAGTTACCCTGTGCTTCGATCAGGATATCCTTTTGTCCGAGTTGCACCAGGGCATCCCCGATAGAGGCATCCCCGTGGGGATGGTATTGCATCGTCTGCCCGATGATGTTGGCTACTTTGTTGAAGCGCCCGTCGTCCATCTCGCGCATTGCGTGAAGAATACGCCGCTGCACCGGTTTAAGCCCATCGAGGGCTTCGGGTACTGCCCTTTCCAGGATGACATAGGAGGCATAATCCAGGAACCAATTCTCATACATCCCGCTCAGCTGTATAGTCCTGTGCCGGTCTGAATGAACATCCCTGTGTTGTTCTTCCCCCTGATGCGTTTGCAATTCTTCGTCCATCGCTTCCTCAGCCTTTCATAAAACGCAACAAAATTACTTCAGTCAGCAAAAACAACAAGGCAGCCAGCAGGAACCAGCGGAAATATCTTTTCCCTTCATTCAGCAGGCTCAGGGCTTGCACCGTACTTGCCGTTTTAAAATCCAGAACCTGGAACAGGGCATCATCCCTCATCCGGATCCATTCCTCCAGTTCGGGGTTAGAGAAATAGTTCAGGTTTGATTCACGGCGATCATAGTTAAAGGCTGCCATAGCAAGGATCCTTTCATCCTCCAGCACCTCATACATTCCATCCTCACGTATATGGTTGTGAGTATGCAGATACACTATGCTTGCTGCCCTGCGGATCTCAGGGATAAATACATTCCCGCGGATTCGGTGTTTTACACGGATGATTTCGGGCACGCTTTCGAGTCCTGCCAGGCGTATCACCGTTTCCTGCCCGACGGTGGCGGCCATTTCACTGACCGGCCGGCTCATCATCCCCATACGATAGAGCAATGGAACCACGAGGGCGTGACGGGCCAGCTGGTTTGCTTCGGGAGCCAGGGCGGAGGTAAAAAGATACACTTGTCCGTGTCCGACGGGCTTATGCAGGAGGAAAGGCCTTCCGTTTTCCAATTGCATTACGCTGAGCACATCGGGGGCAGATGAAAGCAAGGGATAATGTCGTCTCACCTCTGGCAGATCCACCCTTTCCGGTCCTGTTTTTTCCGTGTTTTCGAATACCCCGTCGAGGAGGGGATGTGCTTCATTCATTCCGGCAAGCCTTGTGGAGCTTGTATCTTCTGCTCCAAAACTGCCCATCGCAAATATGCGGAGCAGGGGGTTCAGGTCTTCGGGCAGGGCGGCGATACCCGGGAACAGTACCAGTGAGCCGCCGTCATCGACAAAAGCTTGCAGGGCTGCGATGAGACCGGAGGGGAATTGCTGGAGGTTTTCCAGGATGATCAGATCCTGGCTTGCCAGGGCGGCATAATCCAACTGCATCAGGGCCTGAGAAGAAAAGACAAAACTGCTGTCGGTACGGAAAAGAGCCGGAAGATAAGGTTCGGGGCTTTGTCCGAACACCCTGAGCACCTTCAGCGCTCCACGCACCTCAAAGGCAAAATGATAATGATCATCAAAAGTGACCGGATAATCTGTAATTTCAAGCATTCCGGCATACCATCCTGATTCTTCGGCAGTGAAGGGCAGGGTGACTTCACCTGAGCGGCCGGCAGGAATATCCAGGGTAGCCACTGCCCGCTGGACGCCGTTCAGGCGCAGGCGCAATGGAATCTTCTCATAATCCCCTGCTCCACTGTTCACCACCCTGACCCTCAATCGCATCCCCTGTCCCTGGTAGCGCAAAGGAGAATCCAGCCAAACGCTGTCGATATATAAATTGGAAATAGCATTGGCCTTGATGGGAGCGAAATAAATACGCAAGGCGCTATCTGCATTGAGCGTCGAGGCTTCGGGTAAGAAGTTGCGTTGAAAATCAGAAAGAAGAAAAACCTCCCTGGCGGCATCCTGCCCTTTCAAGTCGTCAACCCGCCTCAAAACTTCATCCAGACTGCGGCTTAGCGGACTGATCTCCACGGCAGCCAGCATTTCCAGGAACTCTTCGCGGCTGTAGTACTGCTGATGTCGTCCTTCAAAATCATTGGTCAGCAAGGCGAAACGATCAGAAACATTGTATGCTTCCACGATCTCTGCCGCCCTGATTCTTGCCTGCTGCAGGAGAGAACCCTCTTCACCCAGCGTCTCCATTGAAAAAGAATTATCCAGGTAGACGACCACCTGCTTGCGCTCAGAAAGCTGAGTTCCGGTTTCCAGGGGTTTATATGGCTGGGCAAATGCAAAAACAAGACTGAGGATTGCAAACATACGCGCCAGAAGTACCAGTATATGTTTCAGGCGGGAGCGTCGCCTTTTCTCCAGTTGCAAATCTTCAATCAGGCGGACGTTGGAAAAATACATTTTCCGGTATCGCCTGAAACGAAACAAATGGATAATCAGCGGGATGAGTACCGCTGCAGAGGCAAACAGGAAACCCGGATATATAAACTGCATAAAGCGAAATCTTAAGTCTGTGGCTTAACCCCGGCAAAGATAACCATTATGCGGTTGAAGGACAGACAGACCAGGATCACAGAAAAACCTAAAACAAGGGAATATCAGACAACTTCTCGCAACTGATTTGTGTCAATGAAAGTGTGGCGAATTGAATCCATACGACAAGGAACCACTGGCAGGGTTTTATCTCCATTTTTTCAATGAAAAAGAGAATCCATCGGCATAAAAACAAAACACTATGAAAATCCAGCGTTATTTAACTATCTTCCTGATTATCAGCACCCTTATTGTCTGGAATCAGGCCTATGCTTTCGAACCCATTCCAATGAACAAGCTGACTGAAGAATGGCAGTTCAGCCGTGAAATTGACGGCGTGCAGATTTTCCTTAAGAAGGTGGAGTGTAATGACGAAGCCAATGGTATTTTTCAGGAAATGATTCTGGTGCAGTTTGTCAATACCACACAGAAGGACTTCCGGCTGAGTTGGGATATGCTGTTATGGTATGATGGAAAGTGTACTACCTGTGAGTCCACGGACGGGGAATACCACTATGTTGTTGCTCTGGAAGCGGGTGGAATAAAAGAGGGCGTCTGCACCGCCGGCAGTCCGGGTGAACTCAGGTTTTTTGTTCGCTTTCTGAATTATGATCATATTCCGGTGCTCACCCGCTATGCGATGGATAATTTTACCGTTTCTCCCCGATAAAAAATTCAATTATGAAAAAGATATTAACCCTGCTCCTTCCCATTTTTGCACTTCTTGGTTTTCAGCAGCATAGCCGGGCCCAGTGCGATGTCATTGCCAATGGATATCCTCTTGAGATTTGCAAGGGAGAACCGGTTACCCTTACTGCTGCCGGTGCTTGTGGCTACCTGATGCTGAACGATTTTGAAAACGGCACCGTTGGCCTGGGCTGGTCATCCAACGCCTCCCCAATGTTCAACAATCCGTGTCAGCCCATCACCCCCCCTGCCTCCGGGATCGTATGCTGGATCGGCTCGGCCACCAATTTTCCCCGACAGCTTACTACCATCGCCTATAATCTGAGCATCGGAAGCGGTTGCCTGATCGAGTTTGCGATGAAGTATGGGGCCAATGAACCCAACCCGGCTCCCAACTCCTGTGAATCTCCCGACCTTCCGAACGAAGGGGTCCACCTGCAATACAGCAGCAATTCAGGGGCTACCTGGACCGATATTAACTATTGGGTGCCCGTTCCCGGGAATGCAGCTACCGGACCCTATTATGTCTGGAACCAATATTCTGAAATCGTTCCCATCCCTGCCTATTCTCCCAACACCCAATTCCGCTGGTACCAGGATCTCACTTCAGGAAATACCTGGGACCATTGGGGCATCGACAATGTGGAGATCACCTGCGGGGGAATGGAAACCAATGTGTTATGGAACACGGGAGACACCACCTATTCCATCGTGGTTTATCCCGACTCCTCCCAGTCTTACATCGTAACCGTTTATGATAGTCTTTATAATTCGAAGGATACAGTGGATGTCATTGTCCATCAAATCCCTAGCAGTGATTTCACCCTGAACACCCCCATTTGCTCGGAATCGGATAGCGTCATTTTTGAATATACCGGCAATGCCGATGCCAGTGCTGAATTCTTCTGGACCCTCTCAGGCGGCCTGCGCATCCAGGGCCACGGCCCCGGACCCTATATCCTCGACTCCCTCCCGGCCGGAGAGTATATGGCTATGCTCAATGTGAACAACCACGGTTGCAATTCAGGCATCGATACAATGTACTTCTCGGTCTATCAGAAACCCCTGGTCTCTTTCAGCGCCGACCTCATCAAAGGCTGCGATCCCATTACCGTCAACTTTACCAACAATACCTTCCCGATCGACATTGACTACGTGTGGGAATGGAGCGATGGCACCAGCGATACCGCCCGACATCAGACACATTACTTCCCTTACAATCCCAACGACTCGGCATACAGCGTCACCCTGAAAGCCACCACCGATCTGGGCTGTTACGGGGAATACACCATTGAAGACTTTATTGCGGTCTATCCCAATCCGGAAGCCGACTATACGGCCGACCCCGACAGTTTCCATTATCAGACAGATATTCTGCCCATACAATTTACGGATATCTCCACCTTCGACCCCATCAGCTGGCTGTGGGACTTCGGGGATGGGAATACCTCCAATGAGCAGAACCCGGAATATACCTATACGGAACCGGGATATTATACCGTCCTGCTTACAGTTGAAACCGAATTCGGGTGCATCGATACCATTTCCTATCTGGTCAAGATCATCCGGGAGCTGGGCGACAGCCTCATCTTCCCCAATGTTTTCACCCCCAATGGGGATGGCATCAACGATTACTTTGAGATCAAGAACCTGGAACCGGAGCATTACCTGGGCAGGCAACTGGTGGTATTCAACCGCTATGGAAAGAAGGTCTATGAAAGCAACAACTACCTGAACCAGTGGGATGGAGCAGGTTTGGCAGAAGGAACCTATTTCTTCATCTTCCGCTACCAGTTTGCTTTCACTACCGTCTCTGAAGAAAAAGAAGTGAGCGGGTCGGTCACCATACTCCGTTAAGATACTGCGGAAGGATACATTTTCATTGTTTTGTGTATATTTGAAATCAAAATCTGAACAGCACAAGCAAACACTTACGTTATATGCAGAGAACAGTACTTATGTTGATCCTCCTGGGTTTTACAAGCCTGGTAAGTCTCCAGGCACAGGATAAGCTCCCCCTGGAAACCTTGACTACAGAATGGCAACTGGATAAAGTTGTGGATGGGGTGCAGATTTATTTGAAAAAAGTGGATTGTAATGATGAAGCCAATGGCATTTTTCAGGAGATGATCCTGGTGCGATTTGTCAATACCACGCAAAAAAACCTTCGCCTGAGTTGGGATATGCTTTTATGGTACGATGGGAAGTGTACTACCTGTGAGTCTACGGACGGGGAATACCACTATGTTGTTGCCCTGGAAGCGGGTGGAATAAAAGAGGGCATCTGCACCGCCGGCAGTCCGGGTGAACTCAGGTTCTTTGTTCGCTTTCTGAATTATGACCATATTCCGGTGATGACCCAATACCGAATGGCTGATTTCACGGTAAAACCTATGTGATCCCTTATATACCAAGATTACAATGAAAAAAATATACTCTATTTCCCTGATTCTTTTCACAAGCCTCTTGCTTATCAAGGGTAGCGCCAATGCCCAGTGCGATGTCATCGCCAATGGATATCCCTTGGAGATTTGCAAGGGTGAAGCCGTGACACTGACGGCGGCCGGAGCTTGTGGCTACCTGATGTTGAACGATTTCGACAACGGCACCATTGGTCTGGGCTGGTCATCCAACGCCTCTCCGATGTTCAATAATCCCTGTCCCCCGCTTGTCCCTCCCGCTTCAGGAATTGTTTGCTGGATCGGCTCGGCCACCAATTTTCCCCGTCAGCTTACAACCATCGCCTATAATCTGAGCATCGGAAGCGGTTGCCTGATCGAGTTTGCGATGAAATACGGAGACATACAAACACATCAGGACTGCGAAGACCCCGACCAGCCCAATGAAGGAGTGCACCTGCAATACAGTACCAACTCGGGAGCAACCTGGACAGATATTTACTACTGGGTTCCGGTGAATAATATTACCGGGCCTTTATACACCTGGACCCAATACTCCGAACTGGTTCCCATTCAGGCCTACTCTCCCAGCACCCAATTCCGCTGGTACCAGGATCTTACGTCCGGAAATAACTGGGATCACTGGGGCATCGACAATGTGGAGATCACCTGCGGGGGAATGGAAACCAATGTGCTATGGAACACGGGAGACACCACCTATTCCATCGTGGTTTATCCAGACTCCTCCCAGTCTTACATCGTAACCGTATATGATAGTCTTTATAATTCGAAGGACACAGTGGATGTCATTGTCCATCAGATCCCTACCAGTGAGTTTACCCTGAACACCCCCATCTGCTCGGAATCGGATAGCGTCATTTTTGAATATACCGGCAATGCCGATGCCAGTGCTGAATTCTTCTGGACCCTCTCAGGCGGCCTGCGCATCCAGGGCCACGGCCCCGGACCCTATATCCTCGACTCCCTCCCGGCCGGAGAGTATATGGCTATGCTCAATGTGAACAACCACGGTTGCAATTCAGGCATCGATACAATGTACTTCTCGGTCTATCAGAAACCCCTGGTCTCTTTCAGCGCCGACCTCATCAAAGGCTGCGATCCCATTACCGTCAACTTTACCAACAATACCTTCCCGATCGACATTGACTACGTGTGGGAATGGAGCGATGGCACCAGCGATACCGCCCGACATCAGACACATTACTTCCCTTACAATCCCAACGACTCGGCATACAGCGTCACCCTGAAAGCCACCACCGATCTGGGCTGTTACGGGGAATACACCATTGAAGACTTTATTGCGGTCTATCCCAATCCGGAAGCCGACTATACGGCCGACCCCGACAGTTTCCATTATCAGACAGATATTCTGCCCATACAATTTACGGATATCTCCACCTTCGACCCCATCAGCTGGCTGTGGGACTTCGGGGATGGGAATACCTCCAATGAGCAGAACCCGGAATATACCTATACGGAACCGGGATATTATACCGTCCTGCTTACAGTTGAAACCGAATTCGGGTGCATCGATACCATTTCCTATCTGGTCAAGATCATCCGGGAGCTGGGCGACAGCCTCATCTTCCCCAATGTTTTCACCCCCAATGGGGATGGCATCAACGATTACTTTGAGATCAAGAACCTGGAACCGGAGCATTACCTGGGCAGGCAACTGGTGGTATTCAACCGCTATGGAAAGAAGGTCTATGAAAGCAACAACTACCTGAACCAGTGGGATGGAGCAGGTTTGGCAGAAGGAACCTATTTCTTCATCTTCCGCTACCAGTTTGCTTTCACTACCGTCTCTGAAGAAAAAGAAGTGAGCGGGTCGGTGACCATACTCCGATAGGGACGGTACAACCCCCTGCCCTCCGTGGTATTTGCTCCGGCTACGCCTGACCAAATAAGCATTATTATGGAATTAAATCGGTGGGCATCGGTTTGCAAAAGGCATTTTCTACTGGCAGTCTTCATCATAAGTGGCTTTAGTGCTACTTACGGGCAATTAACCGTCACAACAGGCACCACACCCAACAATCTGGTGCAGAATATTCTTATCGGACAGGGGGTTTCCGCTTTCAATGTAACGTATACCGGTGCACCCAATGCCATCGGTTCGTTTTCCAACGGATGGATGACCAACCTGGGGCTGGATGAGGGCATCATCCTGACCACCGGCGACCTGACTGCACCCCCGGCCATAGGCTCTCCGGTCACCGGATTTGCCTCCACCGGAAATTTGACTGCAGGACACCCGCTGCTGGCTGCCCTGATTCCCGGCTATACGGTGAATGATGCCGCTGTGCTTGAATTTGACTTCATCCCTGAATCCGATACCATCAAATTCCGATATGTCTTCGCCTCTGAAGAATATCCTGAATGGGTGAACTCCTCCTTTAATGATGTCTTCGGTTTCTTTGTCAGCGGTCCCAAGCCTTTCCCTGCAGGTGGTCTGTATACCAATGAAAATATCGCCCTAATCCCCGGAACCACGCTGCCGGTGACCATCGACAATATCAACAACGTAACCCCTTCCTTCCCGCAATACTATGTCGACAATGAAGGCCTGAACGGCCTTACGATAGTGTACGACGGATTTACCGTTGTGCTGACCGCCTGGGTGGTGGTCGTTCCCTGTGAAACCTACCATATCACTATTGCAGTGGGCGATGCAGGAGACTCCGCTTATGACTCCGCCGTATTCCTGGAGAAAGGCAGCTTCTCCAGTTCATCTGTGGAGGTAGCCATCAGCTATACCAATCCATACCTGGATGTCCTGTTTGCGGTGGAAGGCTGTCAGAAAGCCATCATCAACTTCAATACCCCCTCTCCCCGTTATGATACGGTCTGGATACAGATTGATTCGATTTATGGCACGGCCATCAACGGGATAGACTATGTGTGGATACCCGATAGTGTGTTGATCCCGCCAGGCGGGACTTCAGGCGTACTGATCATTGATCCGGTTATGGACAATATCCCGGAAGGGATAGAATATGTGATGATCGATGTGCAAACATCCATCTGCTATATCTCAGACACCACCATCGTGATTCCTATCATTGATTATAATCATATTGAATCCCACCTCATCTCAGACACTGTCCTTTGCGGCGAAGAAGCCCAGTTGAACCTTCAGCCTACCGGTGGAGCTCCACCCTATTACTATGTATGGAGCCCCCAGCTTGGAATAGACGATCCCAATGTTGGCAATCCTGTTTTCAATAGGATTACAGATACAATGTATTACTATCTGGAAATCAGGGATAGCACCAATTGCTCTTTTGCAGTGGATACAATGCAGGTGGTCTTCCATCCGGTACCATTGGTCAGCCTTGCTCCCGATATTTTCGAAGGTTGTGAACCCCTGACTGTTCATTTCAGAAATAATGTCTATCCGGATTTCCAGGATATCTACTGGGATTTCGGAGATGGGAGTAGTTCGGCCGACCCTGAGCCAACCCACACCTATTACTATCATCCGGATTCGAGCCTGGGCTTCAATGTGCGTGTGGAAGTGGTGTCCCCTTATGGTTGCACTAATGAATACACCGTTAAGCGTTTGATCAAGGTTTATGACAATCCCATCGCCGGTTTCTGGGCTGACCCCGACAGCACTGACCTGAAGAATCCGGACATCCAATTCAATAATATTTCCACTCCCAATGCCATCCAGTGGTACTGGGACTTCGGGGATAGTTTATCCCCGGACAATAATTCAACTCAGGAACACCCCATTCATAGTTATACCAATGCCGGCATATACACCATTCTGCTGGAAGTAACCACCGAGGAGGGATGCACAGATACGGTTTCTTTGCAGGTGAAGGTGATCGAGGAGATGGAAGATTCCCTTCGTTTTCCCAATGTCTTTACCCCCAACGGAGATGGTTACAATGATTACTTCGTCATTGAAAAGCTGGAAGCGGAACACTACCTGAACCGCCAGCTGATCGTCTTCAACCGCTGGGGGAAGAAGGTGTATGAAAAGTCGGGCTACCTGAATGAATGGGATGGAGCCGGTTTGGCAGAGGGTACCTACTTCTTTGTCTTCCGATACACTTTCAGCTTTCTTGGAATTCAGCGCGACAATGAAGTAAGCGGGAGTGTGACCATCCTGCGATAGGATTCAGTGCGCTACAAGTCTTAGCTGTCCGTAGCATCCACGCCACGGACCTGCCTAAGCTAAACTCCATCCTGCGAAAACATTTCTTGAGCTCAACTGCGTGGGTGGCTGCGCACAACTGTAGGTGTCTGTAAAATCCATAAAAAAAATCCGGAAGCGCCGATGGAACTTCCGGATTAGCGTATTCAGCCAAGGCTGAAAAAGGAATATCACCCTGTCTTAAGCCTGGGCGGTAGGCCCACCGAGGTTGAAGGGCATATTTCCCTGATCGATATCCTTGATCGGTCCGTGGACAGATTCAAACTTTGCGATGTTTTCCTGCAGAGCACGCAACAATCTTTTGGCGTGCTGCGGAGTAAAAATAATGCGGGATTTTACTTTGGCCTTCGGCAGTCCGGGCATCATTTTGATAAAATCGATAATAAACTCCGCATTGGAGTGGGTAATGATGGCCAGGTTTGAATACGTTCCTTCTGCCTGTTCATCGCTGAGTTCGATATTCAGTTGATTATCTTTCCTTTGAGGGTCATTCATAGTATTTTACTTTAAAGATTACAATTCATCGAGCAGGGCTGAGGCAGGATCTTCTTCCTTGGAAGCCATCAGGCTTTCATATTCTGCACGGCTTCCGACGATGATTTTCTGATATTCGCGCAATCCTGTTCCGGCGGGGATCAGGTGGCCAACGATTACATTTTCTTTCAAGCCGAGCAGTTCATCGCGTTTGGCCTGCACTGCAGCCTCGGTGAGTACTTTGGTGGTTTCCTGGAAGGAAGCTGCGGAGAGGAAGCTTTTAGTCTGGAGAGAAGCGCGGGTGATTCCCTGCAATACCTGACGGGCCGTAGCCGGTTTGGCATCCCGGGCTTCCACCAGCTTAAGGTCGCGCCGCTTCAGCATTGAATTTTCCTCGCGCAGTTTGCGGACGGTGACAATCTGCCCTGCTTTGAGGTTGGGAGAGTCACCGGCATTTTCCACAATTTTTTTCCCGAAGATCCAATCGTTTTCATCCTGAAAATCAATCTTCTCTGCCAACTGGCCTTCCAGGAAGCGGGTATCGCCCGGATCGTCCACCTCCACCTTGCGCATCATCTGGCGGACAATGACTTCAAAATGTTTGTCATTGATCTTCACCCCTTGCAGACGGTAGACTTCCTGTACTTCATTCACGATGTACTCCTGCACTTTCATTGGCCCTTTGATGGCCAGGATATCTGCAGGGGTAGTCGCGCCTTCAGAAAGAGGTGTGCCGGATTTAACATAATCATTCTCCTGAGCCAGAATTTGCTTGGAAGTGGCAATCAGGTAGCGTCTTTCTTCTCCGGTCTTCGAAGTAACGATGACTTCACGATTGCCTCGCTTGAGTTTCTTGCTAAAGGATACCACCCCATCAATTTCCGATACTACGGCAGGATCAGAGGGGTTGCGGGCTTCAAAAAGTTCGGTTACGCGGGGCAGACCTCCGGTGATGTCACCTGATTTTCCGATCGCCCTGGGAATTTTGACGAGCATATCGCCTGCTTTGATCTTCTTTCCATCGCTCACCATAATGTGTGCACCAACAGGGATATCGTAAATACGGAGCAGTTCATTGGAGGCCGAAAGGATCTTAATGGCCGGATTCCTGGTTTTAGTTCGGGTTTCAATCACCACCTTTTCGTGATAGCCTGTGGTTTCATCCGATTCAACGCGATAAGTCACACCTTCCACCACATTATCAAATTCGATCTTTCCGCTCACTTCCGACAGGATCATCGCATTGTAGGGATCCCAGTCGCAAACGACCTCTCCCTTTTTAACCTGCGTGCCGGAACGGGCAAAGAGGCGCGATCCATAAGGAATGAAATGCGAGCTCAGGGTTATGCCGGTATTCTTGTCCACAATACGCATTTCTGCCGAGCGACCCAGAACCACATCATACTTCAGTCCGTCTTTATTGGCATATTCCACATAACGGAGTTCATCGATTTCAAGGATTCCATCGTATTTGGCCTCGATCTTGGATGCAATGGCAATGCTGGAAGCAGTTCCCCCTACGTGGAAGGTACGCAGGGTAAGCTGTGTACCCGGCTCTCCGATAGACTGGGCAGCGACCACACCTACAGCCTCTCCCTTTTCCGCCCTCCGGCCGGTAGCCAGGTTACGCCCATAGCACTTGGCACATACGCCCACTTTGGATTCACAGGTGAGCACGGATCGAATCTCCACTGATTCGATGGGAGATTCTTCAATAATCAGGGCCAGTTCCTCATTGATTTCCTGACTGGATGATACCAGCAGTTCACCGGTTTGAGGATGGAAGATATCGTGCAGAGAGGTACGGCCGAGGATACGGTCGTAAAGGCTCTCCACCAGCTCTTCGTTCTTTTTCAGTGCCGTGGTAGCCAGGCCCCGCAATGTTCCGCAGTCGAATTCTGAGATGATGACATCCTGCGCCACATCCACAAGACGGCGGGTAAGGTAACCGGCGTCGGCGGTCTTCAGGGCGGTATCTGCCAAACCTTTACGTGCGCCGTGAGTAGAGATAAAATACTCCAGTACGGACAGCCCTTCTTTGAAATTGGACAGGATGGGGTTCTCAATAATTTCCCCTCCGGTAGCCCCTGATTTCTGAGGTTTGGCCATCAACCCGCGCATTCCGGAAAGCTGACGGATCTGTTCCTTGGAACCACGCGCACCGGAGTCGAGCATCATAAACACAGAGTTGAAACCCTGTTGGTCATTGGTCAACTGCTGCATCAGGGTCCGGGTAAGCTTGGAATTGGTATGGGTCCAGATATCAATGATCTGATTATAGCGCTCATTGTTGGTGATGAAACCCATATTGTAATTCCCGACCACTTCGTCCACTTCCGCATTGGCCGCTTCAATGAGTTCCTCCTTGACTTCAGGAACGATCACATCCTCCAGATTAAAGGAAAGTCCACCCTGGTAGGCCATACGGAAGCCCATATTCTTGATATCATCCAGAAACTTTGCAGTCTTGGCTGTTCCGGTTTTTTTCAGCACCTCACCGATGATATCCCTTAAGGCCTTCTTTGTGAGCAATTGATTGATAAACCCGACTTCTTCCGGCACGACCTGATTAAAGAGTACACGACCAACGGTAGTCTCGATCATATGCACTACGGCTTTGCCGTCTACCCTGTCAGGGGTTTTCACACGGATGTAAGCGTGCAGGTTTACGCGGCCTTCGTTGTGGGCAATGATGACTTCCTCGGCCGAATAAAAGGTAAAGCCTTCTCCTTTGACCGGATGGCCGGGGATGCTCTTTCGTCCTTTGGTGATATAGTAAAGACCGAGAACCATATCCTGCGAAGGGACAGTGATAGGGGCCCCGTTGGCTGGATTGAGAATATTGTGTGATGCCAGCATCAGCAGTTGCGCTTCCAGAATGGCTGCATTACCCAGGGGTACGTGAACAGCCATCTGGTCCCCATCGAAGTCGGCATTGAATGCGGTACAAACCAGTGGATGAAGCTGAATGGCTTTGCCCTCGATCAGTTTGGGCTGAAAGGACTGAATACCCAGACGGTGCAGGGTAGGTGCGCGATTCAGCATTACCGGATGTCCCTGCAGGATGGATTCCAGAATATCCCATACCACCGGATCTTTCCTGTCCACAATCTTCTTGGCTGACTTGACGGTCTTCACAATCCCTCTTTCCAGCATCTTACGGATGATGAAAGGTTTGAAGAGCTCAGAAGCCATTTCCTTGGGCAGCCCGCATTCATTCATTTTAAGTTCAGGGCCTACCACGATCACGGAACGACCGGAATAGTCCACGCGCTTACCGAGGAGGTTTTGGCGGAATCGGCCCTGCTTTCCTTTCAGGCTGTCGCTAAGGGATTTAAGTGGGCGATTGGATTCCGTTTTCACCGAGCTGACCTTCCTCGAATTGTCGAAGAGGGAGTCCACGGCTTCCTGAAGCATCCGCTTTTCATTGCGCATAATCACTTCAGGTGCTTTTATCTCGATCAGTCTTTTGAGCCTGTTATTCCGGATAATGACCCGACGGTAAAGGTCGTTCAGGTCGGAAGTGGCAAAGCGTCCTCCATCCAGAGGCACCAGTGGGCGCAATTCGGGAGGGATAACAGGCACCACTCTGACGATCATCCACTCCGGTCTGTTTTCAATCCGGGTCTGTGCATCGCGGAAGGCTTCCACTACCTGCAGTCTTTTCAGGGCATCGGCCTTGCGCTGCTGAGATGTTTCTGTATTGGCTTTGTGCCGGAGGTCATAGGAGAGTTGATCCAGATTCAGGCGGGCAAGCAGGTCGTGGATGGCTTCGGCACCCATCTTGGCAATAAATTTGTCCGGGTGGGAATCATCCAGGTGTTGATTGTCTGCGGGCAGTGTATCCAGAATATCAAAGTATTCCTCTTCAGTCAGAAAATCCATTACTGCGATTTCGTCGCCGGATTTCACACCGGGCTGGATAACGACGTAGCGCTCATAATAGATGATCGATTCCAGTTTTTTAGTTTGCAGTCCGAGCAATGCCCCGATTTTGTTGGGCAGGGAGCGGAAGAACCAGATATGGGCTACGGGCACAACCAATTGTATGTGCCCCATTCTTTCGCGGCGAACCTTCTTTTCTGTCACCTCCACACCGCAACGGTCACATACGATTCCTTTGTAACGGATACGTTTGTATTTTCCGCAGTGACATTCCCAATCCTTGACCGGTCCGAAAATGCGCTCACAAAAGAGCCCGTCGCGTTCCGGTTTATAGGTCCGGTAATTAATGGTTTCCGGCTTGAGTACTTCCCCATAGGACATCTCCAGGATGCTTTCCGGGGAATTCAGGCTCACGGTGATGCTGGAAAACTCACTGGTTACTTTATTGTCTTTTCTGAAAGCCATAATATTTGCAGATATGGCTCTCCCCTGTCACGGCGGCACCGTCCAGGGGAAAACCCGGGTTTTATTATTTATCGAAAGAAATATTCAGGCCGAGGCCGCGCATCTCGTGAATCAACACGTTGAAAGATTCGGGGATACCGGGTACCGGCATATTCTCTCCTTTGACGATACTTTCATAGGCTTTTGCCCGGCCTACGACATCGTCAGACTTCACGGTAAGGATCTCCTGTAGTATATTGGATGCCCCGAAAGCTTCCAGTGCCCATACTTCCATTTCTCCAAATCGCTGTCCTCCGAATTGTGCTTTACCTCCGAGGGGCTGCTGGGTGATCAGGGAGTAAGGCCCGATCGACCTGGCGTGCATCTTATCGTCCACCATATGGTGAAGCTTAAGCATATAGATATAGCCCACGGTTACCGGTTGATGGAATCGCTCTCCCGTTCCTCCATCAAACAGCCAAACCTTTCCATTGGCAGGCAATCCGGCCTCTGCCATATAGGCATTGATTTCATCGTTGGTGGCTCCGTCGAAGATAGGCGTGGCAAACTTCTTTCCGAGCTTTTTGCCTGCCCAGCCCAGCACCGTCTCATAGATTTGTCCCAGGTTCATTCGGGAAGGCACCCCCAGTGGGTTGAGCACAATATCGACGGGTGTTCCGTCTTCAAGGAAAGGCATATCTTCATCGCGCACGATGCGGGCAATAATGCCCTTATTCCCGTGGCGGCCGGCCATCTTGTCGCCCACCTTAAGCTTGCGCTTTTTGGCGATATACACCTTGGCCATTTGCACAATTCCGTTCGGAAGATCGTCTCCAACCATCGCCACAAACTTCTGTCGGTTGAATTTACCCAGCAGCTCTTTGTACTTGATATTGTAGTTATTGATCAGGCGGTTGATCAGCTGGTTCTTTTCCTTATCGGCGGTCCATTTGTTTGGATTGACGACGGTGTAATCAATTCCCAGAAGGAGTTTCTGTGTGAACTTAACCTTTTTAGGGATAAGTTCTTCCTTATAATTGTTATACACACCCTGGGAGGTTTTGCCACTCACCAACACCATCAGTTTGTCGACCAGCTTATTCTTCAGCTTGGCTACTTCCCTGTTGTGTTCTTCTTCCAGCTGGGCGATGATCTCCTTTTCCCGGGCTTTGGATTTCTTATCCTTGATGGCACGGGAGAAGAGTTTCTTTTCTACGACCACCCCTTTCATTGAGGGAGGGGCTTTCAGAGAGGCATCCTTCACATCACCGGCTTTGTCTCCGAAGATGGCTCGCAGCAGTTTTTCTTCCGGAGTTGGATCGCTTTCACCCTTGGGCGTGATCTTGCCGATCAGGATATCCCCTTCCTTCACTTCAGCCCCGATACGGATGAGTCCGTTTTCATCCAGGTCTTTAGTGGCTTCATTGCTGACATTGGGAATATCATTGGTAAGCTCTTCCACCCCGCGTTTGGTATCGCGCACTTCCATCACAAATTCTTCGATATGGATGGAGGTGAAGACATCTTCGCGCACCAGTCGCTCGGATACCACGATGGCATCCTCAAAATTGTAGCCTTTCCAGGGCATAAAGGCCACCATAATGTTCTTCCCGAGGGCCAGCTCGCCTTTTTCGGTGGCATATCCCTGGCAGAGAACCTGGCCTTTTTGCACCTTATCGCCCTTTCTGACAATGGGTTTCAGGGTGATGGAGGTATTCTGGTTGGTTCGTTGGAACTTGGTCAGGACATAATGTTTGATGTCATCATCGAAACTGACCAGGCGTTCATTCTCATCGCGGGAATAGCGGATGACGATTTCATCCGAGTCGACGTACTCGACGATGCCATCGCCTTCGGCATTAATCAGTACCCTTGAATCGTGGGCAGTCTGCCCTTCAATTCCGGTTCCGACGATGGGCGAGTCACACTGAAGCAGGGGTACGGCCTGCCGCATCATATTGGATCCCATCAAGGCACGGTTGGCATCGTCGTGCTCAAGGAAGGGAATCAGGGATGCGGCTACCGAGGCGATCTGGTTGGTGGCCACATCTACCAGGTCGATTTCGCTCCGGTCGGAGATAGGATAATCGGCCAGGTAACGGGCTTTAATTTTATCATTCAGCAAATTTCCATCCTCGCCGATAGGCGTTGAAGCCTGGGCGATGATCTTATGCTCTTCCTCCTCGGCGCTGAGATAAAGGGGTTCTGTATCAAAGCGAACCTGACCTTCAACCACTTTGCGGTAGGGCGTTTCAATAAATCCCAGCCGGTTGATCTTGGCATATACGCAGAGCGAGGAAATAAGTCCAATATTCGGTCCTTCAGGTGTTTCGATTGTACAAAGCCTTCCATAGTGGGTATAATGCACATCGCGCACCTCGAAGCCGGCTCTTTCCCTGGACAGACCTCCTGGTCCGAGTGCAGAGATTCGGCGTTTATGCGTCAGCTCCGAAAGCGGGTTGGTCTGATCCATAAACTGCGAAAGCTGGTTCGTTCCGAAGAACGAATTAATCACAGAGGAGAGGGTTTTTGCGTTGATCAGATCTGTTGGCGTGAAGACCTCATTGTCTCTCACATTCATCCTCTCGCGAATGGTTCGGGCCATACGGGCAAGGCCGACCCCAAACTGGCTATAGAGTTGTTCCCCTACCGTGCGGACACGGCGATTGCTCAGGTGGTCAATATCATCTACTTCCGCTTTGGCATTGACCAGTTCGATCAGATGGCGGATAATATGAATGATGTCTTCCTTGGTAAGCACTTTGGTATCCAGGGCGGTGCTCAGGTTCAGTTTGCGGTTGATTCTGTAACGGCCCACATCTCCCAGGTCGTAGCGCTTATCGGAAAAGAAGAGTTTGTCGATGATGCCCCTTGCCGTTTCTTCGTCGGGGGGTTCGGCATTCCTGAGCTGGCGGTAGATATATTCTACGGCTTCTTTTTCAGAGTTGGCGGTATCCTTTTGGAGGGTATTGAAGATGATGGAGTAGTCGATATTGTCTTCATCCTTATGCAGGAGGATGGTTTTGATCCCGGCATCGAGGATCATATCAATATGCTGGGCTTCCAGAATAGTTTCCCTGTCGATGATCACTTCGGTACGTTCGATGGAGACCACCTCACCGGTATCTTCATCCACAAAATCTTCGATCCAGGAGCGCACCACCCGGGCTGCCAGGCGTTGGCCGAGGACTTTCTTCAGGCCGGTTTTGCTTACCTTGATTTCCTGGGCCAGGTCGAATATTTCCAGAATTTCTTTGTCACTTTCGAATCCGATAGCCCTGAGCAGGGTGGTTACAGGGAGTTTTTTCTTTCGGTCGATGTAGGCATACATCACATTATTGATGTCGGTAGTGAACTCCATCCAGGATCCCTTAAAGGGGATAATTCGGGCGGAGTAGAGTTGGGTTCCGTTTGCGTGACGGCTGGTACCGAAGAAAACGCCCGGGGAGCGATGGAGTTGGCTGACGACGACTCTTTCGGCGCCATTGATGACGAAGGTACCTCCGGGAGTCATATAGGGGATCATTCCCAGGTAGACATCCTGAATGATGGTTTCAAAGTCTTCGTGTTCGGGGTCGGTACAATACAGTTTCAGTTTGGCCTTCAGGGGCACGCTGTAGGTGAGGCCTCTTTCTATACATTCTGGGATGCTGTATCTGGGGGGATCCACGAAATAGTCCAGAAACTCAAGGACAAAGTTGTTTCTGGCATCGGTGATGGGAAAATTCTCGGAAAAAACTTTGAAGAGGCCCTCATTGGAGCGGTCTTCGGGGTTTGTTTCGAGTTGGAAAAAATCTTGAAAAGATTGTAATTGAATATCAAGAAAATCAGGATATTCGGTATTGATTTTTGCGGATGCGAAGCTGATCCGTTCGCTTGTCTGTACTGCCAAGGTTTTATCATTTTTGCCTGAACGGGGTTCGGGCGGGGTTATCGACATTCCAAAAAAACACCGTATGCATTAAACGAGTCATAGACTTCCCCGACCAGGGCCGGAGGAAGCCTATCACTCGTATTCAATCCTGAACGTCTTGACTTACTTGACTTCCACTTCTGCACCGGCTTCCTCGAGTTGAGATTTAAGTGCTTCAGCTTCGTCTTTGGTAACGCCTTCCTTGATGGCTTTGGGGGCGGAGTCAACCAATTCTTTGGCTTCTTTCAGGCCAAGAGAAGTAAGTTCTTTCACCAGCTTAACTACAGCCAGTTTGGATTGTCCGGCGGCTTTGAGGATCACGTCAAAGGCGGTTTGTTCCTCCTGGACTGCACCTCCTTCGGCGGCCGGGCCTGCAACGGCAACGGCGGCGGCGGCCGGCTCGATTCCGTATTCATCCTTCAGGATATCTGCCAATTCTTTGACATCCTTCACCGTCAGGTTTACCAGTTGTTCAGCAAGAGCTTTAAGATCTGCCATTTCTATTCTTGTTTAGTTGTTGAAAAAATCAATGATTACTCTTCGGTTATTGATTACTCCGGTTTCTCTGATAAGGTTTGCAATACGCCGTGGATGGTATTTCCGCCTGACTGCAAGGATCCGAGTACACTGAGCATCGGGGATTGCAGCAGGAAGATCAGGTCGGCGATCAGCTCGTCTCTGGACTTGATATTGACCAGGTTTTCGAGTTGATTATCGCCCACATAGGTATCTTCCATCACGTATGCTCCCTTCAGGATAGGACGGTCGTGTTCTTTCCTGAACTCCTTGATAAGTTTGGCGGGGGCATTACCTGCTTCTCCAAACATCAGGGAGGTGGGGCCTTTCAGCACATCGTACAGTGGTTCAAAGTCCTTTTCACTGCGATCCATCGCAATTTTGAGAAGGGTATTTTTAACCACCATCAGCTTGATATTCCGCTTAAAGCAGAGTCTTCTCAGCTTTGAGGTCTTTTCCGCATCCAGTTCCGAAATATCGGCCAGATAGATCGTCTCATTATTGCTGAGTTGCTCTGCGAGCGAATCGATCAATTTTACTTTTGCTTCTGGTTTCATAAACTTAATCCCAGTTTAGATTCATCACTCAACAATTAGTTCGCACCAGCCTGTTTGGATTCAACGCGAATACCCGGGCCCATTGTGCTGGACAGATAGATGCTTCTCACATAGGTACCTTTGGCGGCTGCGGGCTTCAATTTGTTGATCGTTGAGAGCAACTCCCTAGCATTTTCCACCAATTTACTTTCATCGAAAGATACCTTACCTACGGAGGCGTGAATGATTCCGTACTTATCGACTTTAAAGTCGATTTTTCCGGCTTTCACATCTTCGACGGCTTTCCCGACATCCATTGTAACCGTACCCGTTTTGGGGTTTGGCATCAGGCCACGGGGTCCGAGGATTCGTCCCAGGGGGCCAACTTTTGGCATAATCGGGGGCATTGTGATGACCACATCAAAATCCACCCAGCCCTTCTTTATCTTCTCGACGTACTCATCGAGTCCGACAAAATCGGCGCCGGCGGCTTTCGCTTCATCTTCCTTATCTGGAGTACAGAGCACCAACACCCGGATGGTTTTCCCGGTTCCGTGTGGCAGGGTGACCGTGCCGCGCACCATTTGATTGGCTTTGCGGGGATCTACGCCAAGGCGGACATCCAGATCTACGGATGCGTCGAATTTGGTGGTAGATATGTTTTTCACGACCTTAACTGCTTCCGGAAGCGGGTAGAACGCATTCTTGTCAAACTTATCCAGAACTTGTTTTCTGGCTTTCGTTAGTTTTCCCATAGTTAAAAGGTTAACGTAGTTCGGCTTCCAGTGCCCTTAATTATTCTTTGAAAAAGGAGGGGTTCCTTTGATGGTGATACCCATACTCCTCGCTGTACCTGCTACCATCCGCATAGCAGAATCCACAGTAAAGGCGTTCAGGTCTACCATTTTCGCTTCCGCGATGGTTTGTACCTGATCCCAGCTGATGCTGGCTACCTTGCTACGGTTGGATTCAGCAGATCCTTTCTGGATCTTGGCGGCTTCCATTAGCTGTACGGCAACTGGCGGAGTCTTGATAATAAAATCAAAGGACTTGTCCTTGTACACCGTGATAATAACCGGTAAGACTTTACCGGCATTCTCCTGGGTACGGGCATTGAACTGCTTACAGAACTCCATAATGTTGATCCCTTTGGCACCCAGTGCCGGACCAACTGGTGGAGACGGGTTCGCAGCTCCCCCCTTGATCTGCAACTTAATCATTCCGCTGACTTCTTTTGCCATTTTCGTTTGCAGATTTAATGTGTTTTACACTGCAAGACTATCTGCGACCGTAGACAGTCCGGATACACTATTCTTTTTCGACCTGCATAAAACTGAGTTCCAGGGGGGTTTTTCGGCCGAAGATCTTAACCATAACCTTCAGCTTTTTCTTCTCCTCATTGATTTCCTCTATCACCCCTGAGAAACTGTTAAACGGGCCGTCAATCACTTTGACCGTCTCTCCTACAATGAATGGAACGCTCACCTCTTCACCCTGTTCAGCCAGCTCATCCACTTTTCCGAGGATGCGGTTGACTTCTGAAGGGCGCAAAGGTTCCGGTTCACCTTTTGAGCCCAGGAACCCGATGACATTCGGCACACTACGAATAATGTGGGGAATTTCACCGGCCAGAATGGCTTCGATCAGTACGTATCCAGGAAAATAATTCCTTTCCTTACTGACTTTCTTGCCATTGCGAACCTGATACACTTTTTCGGTAGGGATAAGCACCTGTGTAATAAAATCCTCCAGCTTCAGACGGCTGATTTCACTTTCAAGGTATTGTTTTACCTTTTTCTCGCTGCCGCTGATCGCCCGGACGACGTACCACTTTTTAACTTCTTGGCTCATACCTACATTCAGGAGTTGACAGGATAGTGCATCCTGATCAGACAATGGACAAATCTCAGAAGAGTTTGTAAAACTCTTTCAGGAGGGTACTGAAGCTGATATCCATCAAATAGACCACTGCGGCTATTATTAGGGAAGCAACGGATACAACTACAGCACTGTTCTGGAGCTCGCTCCAGGTGGGCCAGGAAACTTTATTGATGAGTTCATCATAGCTTTCCCTGGCATACTCCTTCAATCTGAACTTTGCCATTGTGAGTGATTGTTTTGCACGGGTGGTAGGACTCGAACCCACAGCCAATGGTTTTGGAGACCACTACTCTACCAATTGAGCTACACCCGTTTGTGTAAAGCTTCCGGTTCACACGGACAGGCAGGGAGCAGTCCTGCCTGTCTGTGCATTCCCGAAAACGCGTTAATATTCAATTATTCAATAATCTCTGTAACCTGTCCGGCACCTACAGTACGGCCACCTTCACGGATAGCAAAGCGAAGCCCTTTGTTCATAGCGATGTCGTTGATCAGTTTCACTTCAACCCCGAGGTTGTCACCGGGCATCACCATCTCAACGCCTTCCGGCAGATGAATCTCACCCGTTACGTCAGTGGTACGGAAGTAGAACTGAGGACGGTATTTATTATGGAAGGGGGTATGACGGCCGCCTTCTTCTTTTTTCAGGATGTACACCTCTGCCTTGAAGTGTCTGTGCGGTTTCACTGAACCTGGCTTGGCAATAACCATTCCGCGGCGGATCTCATTCTTGTCGATCCCCCTGAGCAGCAGACCGGAATTGTCGCCGGCTTCGCCCCTGTCGAGAATCTTACGGAACATTTCCACTCCGGTTACCACGCTCTTGAGTTTTTCCGCACCCATACCGATAATGTCCACAGGATCACCACTATTGATGACACCTGTTTCAATCCTACCGGTGGCTACGGTTCCACGGCCGGTAATGGAGAATACGTCTTCCACAGGCATAAGGAAGGGCTTATCCACGTCGCGGGGAGGCAGGGGAACATAGCTATCCACGGCATCCATCAGCTCCATAATAGTGGGAACCCATTTGGGTTCTTTGTTCAGGGCGCCCAGGGCGGAACCCCGGATGACTGGTACATTGTCCCCATCAAACTCGTAGAATGAGAGCAACTCGCGGATTTCCATTTCAACCAGCTCGAGCAACTCCTCATCATCGACCATATCACATTTGTTCATATAGACGACCATACGGGGAACGCCTACCTGACGAGCGAGCAGGATATGTTCGCGGGTCTGGGGCATCGGACCGTCTGTGGCAGCTACCACCAGGATGGCGCCGTCCATCTGGGCAGCACCGGTAACCATATTCTTAACGTAGTCAGCGTGACCGGGGCAGTCCACGTGCGCATAGTGACGGTTCATCGTCTGGTACTCCACGTGGGCAGTGTTAATAGTAATACCCCTTTCTTTTTCTTCGGGGGCATTGTCGATAGAGTCAAAAGATTTGAACTCTGAAAGACCTGCATCGGCCAGCACCAGGGTGATGGCAGCGGTGAGGGTCGTTTTACCGTGGTCAACGTGACCAATGGTCCCGATGTTCACGTGCGGTTTCGACCGATCGAATTTTTCCTTAGCCATTTCGCTTAAGTATTAAAATTGAGTAATTAATTGTTTAAAAAACTGGAGCCATTGATGAGAATTGAACTCATGACCTCTTCCTTACCAAGGAAGTGCTCTACCACTGAGCTACAATGGCTGAATCCCACAAAAGCCTTCCGGTGTCCGGCAATGGGCTCCGAAAAGCTTTTGTAATTATTTCGAATTCAGGCACTCAGGCCCTTCAAAGAACTGAGCGGAAAACGGGACTCGAACCCGCCACCTACAGCTTGGAAGGCTGTCGCTCTACCGGATGAGCTATTTCCGCTGGTGATATATTGTGTGGGGAGAGGAGGATTCGAACCTCCGAAGGCGTACGCCAACAGATTTACAGTCTGCCCCATTTGGCCACTCTGGAATCTCCCCAAATTATCAATCTAAATGATGTCTAAGAACGCGAGCCTATGGACGGACTCGAACCGCCGACCGGCTGATTACAAATCAGCTGCTCTACCAGCTGAGCTACATAGGCCTGTCAATGTGCTAAAAAAAGCAGCCCCTTTATGAAAAGGGACTGCAAAGGTATAAAAACTTTAAAATCGAACAAACGATTTGGTATTTTTTTTACCGCGACCTCAATTTATCCTTATGCTTGCGCAATTGTCGGCGCAAGGCTTCCACAGCGGTATCTGTAGCTTCCTCAAAAGTGGAACTCTCCTTCTTGGCAAAAAGATCGTAACCCTTGATCATCAATCGAATTTCAGCCACCTTGGTTTTGACTTTTTCGTGGTTCTCCAGCTTTAAGGTTACTTCACTGCCAATTACCCCTTCGTAATAGGTACTTAGCTTTCCGACTTTCTCATTGATAAAGTCTTCCAGCTTTTGATCGGCTTTAAAGCGCACAGCATTGATGTTCACTTTCATATTACCTCCTTTCTATGCCCGTGGATGGGCTTGTTGATACACTCTCCTGAGCTTTTCAATGGTATTGTGTGTATATACCTGCGTTGCCGCGAGGCTTGAGTGGCCCAGGATTTCTTTGATTGCATTCAGGTCGGCCCCTGCATTCAGCATATGGGTAGCAAAGCTATGGCGCAGGGAATGCGGACTTCTTTTTTGCTGGGTAGTGACCATTCCCAGCCACTTCTTCACCAGAGAATAAACCCAGCGCGGATAAACAGGCTTACCCCTGTCTGTTAGAAACAATGCCTCTGAAGAGGCTGTATAGTTTGTTCGCCAATGCAGATAAGACTCCAGGATACCTGCCAGGATATTCCCCAAAGGGATATCGCGTTGCTTATTCCGCTTTCCCGTCACCCGGATCACATTCTGAGATAGCATTACATCGCCTGTCTGAAGTCCGCAAAGCTCTGACACCCTCATCCCACTGCCATACAACAACAAAATCAGGCTTCGGTTGCGGGCAGAAGGGTAATCCTCTGCTTCAGGAAGCAGGGGAATCAGATTCTGCATTGCTTCCAGGCTCACAAAGGCGGGCAGCTCCCTGGGGGAGGGAGGCAAACTGAGGCCTTCGGTGGGCTGAACGCTCAGCCCCTGAAACTTCCGGAGCCAGTTGTAATAGGATTTTATACAGGAAAACTTGCGATGAACGCTGCGTCGTGATAATCCCTGATCAAGTAAAAAAACGATATATGATCTAAGCATATCCCGCACGACCAATTCCGGTTCTGATATTTGATATTGCGAATGAAGGAAGGAAAAAAAGCCTCTCAGGTCATTTTGATAAGCTTTGAGCGTATGTGAAGAGTAACGCTTCTGGTCGCTAAGGTAATCCAAGAAGTTATCCCATACTGCCATCCCCATACAACTAACTAAGGAGAAACCTGATAAAAAAGAGTATTGTAACGCTAAAGGTAATACAATATTTCCTGTTCACCAAATTTCCCCTTACGCTCGTGGGGACTTAATTCTGAAGGATTAGGAATCGCTTTCCCGCTTCAGTTGTTCAATGTAAATGGCCTTCAACACCTCTTCGCGGCGCTCAATGGAGGGTTTCGTATACTTCTGACGTGCACGAACCTCCCGCATAATGCCGGTTTTTTCGAACTTTCTCTTGAGCTTTTTCAGCGCGCGTTCAATGTTTTCGCCTTCTTTTACGGGTACAATGATCATAATCTATTGAATTCCTTTGTTTTATTAATATTTCCCTGGTTTAGGGTGTGCAAAGGTAGAGATAAAATTATAATCAACAAATATTTCCTGATAAGGAATAATGATGCCTTCTGATCGCTCCCTTAACTGTAAGCCGGATTCCAGTTGGGATTTCCCTACCTTTGCCCCCCAAAAAATGGCATTATGGCATTGCGTTGTGGTATAGTAGGTTTGACCAATACCGGTAAGACTACACTGTTTAATTGTATGTCAAGCACAAAGGCTGAAGCATCCAGTTTCGCATTCAGTACAAATAAATCAAACATTGGAATGGTCAGCGTACCTGACCCAAGGCTTTATCGCATCCACGAACTGGTCAAACCTGAACGACTGGTGCCCACCACGGTTGAATTGGTGGATATCCCCGGCCTTGCTAAAGGAGCCAGCACAGGTGAAGGGATTGGCAACAAGTTCCTCGGAGATATCCGGAATGTGGATGCCCTGGTACACGTGCTGCGTTGTTTTGACGATCCGGGGCTCCCACACGTGGAAGGCTCTGTCGATCCGGTCAGGGATAAAGAAATTGTAGATCTTGAGCTGCAAATTGCTGACCTGGAATCGGTGGAAAGGAAGATAGAAAGACAACAAAAAATTGCCAGATCGGGAGATAAGGAAGCACGCAAAGCGGTTGAGGTTTTGCAAGTGTATAAAGCACACCTGGAGGACTTTAAATCAGCGCGTTCCGCCCCGGTGTCTCCCGGAGATGAAGAATTTGTGAAAGACTTGTTCCTGATCACGATGAAACCGGTCATTTATGTTTGCAATGTAGAAGAAGCCGCAGCAGCAGAGGGCAACGACTATGTCATCCGCGTGAAGCAAGCCGTATCGGAAGAAAACACGCAGATTCTGGTGATTGCCGGTGCATTGGAAGCAGAGATTGCCGAATTGGAAGAGGATGAAGACCGACAAGCTTTTCTTGCTGATGCCGGCCTTGAGGAACCAGGGGTGAATAAGTTGATCCGGGCAGCCTATTCATTGCTCAATCTGGAAGTGTTCTTCACCGCCGGACCCAAGGAAGTCAGAGCCTGGACCATTCGCCGGGGAGCCACCGCACCCCAGGCCGCAGGGGTGATACACAGTGATCTCGAGAGAGGCTTCATCCGTGCCGAGGTCATTAAGTTCGCGGATTTTGACCGCCTGAAATCCGAGCAAGCCTGCAAGGAAGCCGGCAAACTGCGCCTGGAAGGAAAGAATTATATCGTCCAGGACGGAGATATGCTTCACATTCGCTTCAACGTGTAGTTGGAGGGAGAGGGAGAGGGAGAGGGAGAGGGAGAGGGAGAGGGAGAGGGAGAGGGAGAGATCTGGCCAGGAGATTAATCTACTTTTTTGAGATGCACCATACCCCCGTAGCCATCGCAGCGGAAGCGGGTAAATCCGATTTGCCCGTTGGGTTCCACATACAACTGTACCTGCATCCCCCCCATTTCAACCCCCGAACGCCCATTCAACTTCCCCTGAAGGGTGAGATGAAGCAGATTTCCGTCTTTCTCGAAAGCCCGGTAATGCCGGCACAGCCGGGCATCTTTAAATACCGCGTCCCCTATGCTCCCCTTTGCAGTAAAATCGTCACTAATCTCTAGGGAGAATCTCAAGTAACCCACTTCAGAATGCAACTTGGAATGGATAAACCGCCCCGTCCCCTCCCACTTTCCAAAGAGGCTGTGATGACAGACATACTTCTCATCTCCCCGGTAGTTCAATATCATAAACAGCGGAATCAGCAATACCAAAAAACGGTATGGCCTGACTGATTTTCTGATCCTGCTTATGATCTTTCTCAATGCTGACACTCGGGCTGAGGGAGGGTAAAGATATGTAAAGGGATTGGGACGGACAAATTTCCCCTTTGTGGGCTCAAGCAAAAAGGTCAATCCCGGAGCTGATACCCTTGTGAAAGACTGAATGTCAGTCGGTCAGAAGCAGTGCCGTGTTTTGTCGCCTACATTGGGTTTACCCAGCGCTTCAGCTTCCCGCCAATCGTCACAGGCCTTGTCCTTATCTCCAAGATAGAACCACATATTCCCCCTGTTGAAGTAAGCATCGGCATAAGCCGGGTTAAGTTCAATTGCCTTGTCCAAATCCAACATTGCCTTTTCGATGCTCCCGAGGTTAAACCAGACATTGGCTCGATAAAAGTATGCTTCCGGATTATCAGCTTGCAAAGCAATCACGGCATTAAAGGCATCCATTGCTTCCTTATTCATTCCCAGGAAGTGGTACTCCACCCCCTCCAGAAAACGGGCCTCTGCTTTTTCCTGACGGGAAGTACAGGCAGACAGGAGCACAAAAAGTAAAACGAAAGCCAGAAAACGCATCGGATACAATTTGCCGTCAAAAATAATCGATTCGCAGGAATTCGAATGCAGAGTGCAGCAGAATCGTTCCAGCGGGTCAGAAGTAGAAGGCGTGAAAACGCAGTCCTTTCCCGGCTTCCAGCTCCATAGTGGGCAAGGGGATTTTAATCATATTTAACAATTGAAATGCCAGGCGAAGCCCTTTTCTGTGTGTGGAGATCCTTCGTAAATCTATGTCTGGCGAGAGATAAAAGTGCCTGGTTCGCCAGTCGTCCGGGATCGTGATCGCTGCTTCCGGCCAGCGGGCATTCCGCTGCGCCCCTGTCATACCACTGGCACCATAACCCACGGCCAGGCTAAGCCAATCCGGTACTCCACAAACCAGGCCCAGGCTTTTCAAGTTGAAGGAAGCCCAGTATGTTTGCCCGTTGTAGTCCTTGAGCATCTCCTGAACGAACCCCTTCCCCAGTAAAGATGGACGGTACGCAGCATAAGGAGTGGAATGAAATGACCATTTCAGCAATATGCGCTGCTCGCGCCAGGCCCATTGCTGACTATGAAAGAGCAGGGAGCCGGCCAGGTTAGCGATGATATCTCCCCCGCTTGCTCCCCAGTCACGGGCAAACCCATCCATTACTTCTATGCCACCAAGGTAAACAAGGGGCAGGCCAAGAGTCCACCACAGCGCTCCACATTCATCGTGGCAGGCCCAAGCGGCTGCCCTGCCGGTTAGAGCAGACAATTGATAGGCGCTGTAGAGATGTCCGACCTTATCCATCTGCAACCATTCTCGATTATCATTGTACCAATGGAAGGAAGTGGAAGGATAATCCGCGTACCATAGGGCCTTCAGGCCAAGCAGGCTTCCGCCTGTCATCACGGGAGCAGTGATATGAAAAGCGATGCGGCGATGGTGACAGCTATCCTTTACCTGGCCCTGAACATCCAGGAAAAGAACAAACAAGGCCAAAACCACCAGGGCGTGACAGGGCAACTTCATTGAACACTGTTTAGCACGGATTCCAATAAGCTGAGCTTGCTTGCGAGCATTCCAGGATATTTTGCTTCTGCAATAAAGCGGAGGTAGGGCTCTGTATTGGAAGCGCGTATATTAAACCACCAATCAGGGAAATCAAGTCGATAACCATCAAAATCCATTATGGAGACCGGGGCCTCCCCTTCCGGCAGCACATCCAGCACAGCCTGAATGGCGCCCGCTTTATCTTCTATTCTGAAATTGATTTCCCCACTGTTATGATAAGGCTGAATCGTTTGAATGAGTGCCGATAAAGGGATACCCTTCTCAGCAAATTCTTCTGCCACACGGGTAATGAGCAGGGCTGCCAGCATCCCGCTATCCGAGAAAAAGAAATCTCTGAAATAATAATGTCCGGCCAGTTCGCCTCCATAGACACCATCCAGCGTCCTCAACCTGGACGCAGCAAAGGCACGTCCAACCCTCCAGGTGTATACCTCAGCTTTCCATTGAGCGAGGTATTCAGCTACGGCCCTGGAAGAGCGAATATCCTGCAATACTTTGGCCGGAGGCCTGCCGGGCAGGAAGTGATGACCCAGGACTGCAATCATCAGATCAGGGGAAATGAAAGCACCCTGCTCATCCACAAACATCACCCGGTCTGCATCCCCATCGAAAATCATTCCCAGGGCTGCACCCTGTTTTTGCACTGCTTCTGAAAGAACACGCCGGCTGTCGGGATTGAGCGGATTGGGATCGTGGCCCGGAAAGCGACCATCTATGTCCAAAAACAGATAGGTGGCATCTTTACCGAAAATAGAGGGAGCCAGCAAGCCTCCCATTCCGTTGGAAGTATCGACAAGAATGGGGATTTGGGGTTGGTAATTCCCGGTCTTTTCCTGCAAAAAAGCAAGGTAAGGCAATCGAAAATCCATTTGTTTGGCGCTACCCCGGCGTCCTGCTGTTTTCGGGGCCTGCCTGACCATCGACTCCAGCTTACCCAATCCCTGCTCATAACCGACGGGAAGGGCATTCGCACCGCTAATTTTGAATCCATTGTATTCCGGGCCATTGTGGGAGGCCGTGATTTGAATGGAAGCCCTGTATCCATATTGACCGGCAGCAAAATAAAGCATTGGAGTGGTGCACAAACCCGCATCCACTACATCTGCTCCGGCATCCAGTATTCCTTTGAGTACAGCCTGATGCAGGGCCGGACTGCTCTCCCTTGCATCCCTGCCAAGCAGTACCTGGTCACTTCCGAGTAAGGTTGGCAGATAAAAGCCGATACGGTAGGCCATTTCCTCATCCAGCTCCACACCGGCTAATCCCCGGATATCGTATGCTTTGAAAATGCTCATTCAAAAATTCTCCTTTCATTGAGTGCCCTGCGATAAGCAGTGGCATTCCGGCTATGCTCCGAATGGGTCCGGGCAAAAACGTGATATCCGCTAAGGTCGGCCCGGGCACAGAAAAAAAGATATGAGTGCATCTCAGCATTCAATACGGCATCGATCACAAATGGCTCGGGCATATTCAGCGGACCAGGTGGCAATCCCTTATATATATATGTATTGTAGGGAGAATCCAGTTCCAGGTGTTTGAACAGAATTCTTCTCAGCCCGGGATTTCCGACTGCAAACTTCACGGTGGGATCAGCCTGCAACAGCATTCCCCGCTTCAGCCTGTTAAGGTATACGCCAGCGATGCGGGCCATTTCTTCCCGCTTATTTGTTTCCTCCTGTACGATGGAAGCCAATATCCCGGCTTCGGCTGGGCTCAAACCAATGCTTTCAGCCTTTGCTCTGCGCTCATCATTCCAAAATCGATTGTATTCTTTTGCCATTCGTTGCACAAAAGCCTCAGCCGTGCTTGTCCACCAAACCTCATAAGAATCGGGGATGAACATCAGCAAGGCCTGTTCCCGGGTCAGGCCAAGCGTGGAGAGCCTTTTCTCAAGGAGGATGGCATCGCGGAAATCTGCCGGGGACGGACTGAGGCGATCACCCAAATAGAGGCAGAAATCATCCAAACTGCGCATAGGACGAATCACCAGCATCAAAGGCTTCTGCAGGCCGGCTCTGAACATATTTACCAGCTGTCTGATGCTCATTCCATCTTTAATCACGTATCGACCCGCAGGGATAGGGTCATTGAGTTTTGCCCTGCGGGCCATCCATTTGAATGCAATGGTATCATTCAGCCCTGCCTGCTTTATCAATATTTCCCGGATATCCTTGAGCGTGATGGTGGAATCGACATACACTACCGCTTCTCCCTCAGGGATATGCACTGCTTCGCCGGTAAGACGGAGGTAGGTGCGCATCCCAAACCAGGCCATTCCGGCGAGGATCAGGATTGCCAGGATGAGCAAAAATCGTTTCATATCGCCTCTCTCATTCTTTCATCCCTTTGATTTTCTCTTCCAATTGGGATGCTTTCTTCTGCAGGACTTGCATTTCTGCTTCCTGGTGTTTGCTCAAGCCTTTGGATTTAGATTTAAATTCCAGGTCGATCAGCTTCATCCTGAGCACATACAAGCTATGCTTGAGTTTCTCTGTCTTCTTCATTTGCCGGCTAATCGTATTTCACCCTTAAAAACGAAGGTGGCGGGACCTTCCAGGGATACATTGAAAAATTTTGCTCCATTAAACTCAAAGTTGACCTTCAGCTTTCCTCCGGGCATCTCCACCTCATACCCTCCTCTACCCTGTGATTCATCCAGATAAGCCTGAGTAAGGGCTGCAGCAACGGCCCCGGTTCCACAGGAGAGGGTTTCCGCTTCCACGCCTCTTTCATAGGTTCGCACCTCCAATCCGGTTTCCCTTTTTCGCACGAAGTTTACATTGGTTCCAAAGGGGGCATATACCTGGCTGTGGCGAATTCGGGCTCCTTCCTTTTCAACATCTACCCGAGCAGGATCGGGCACAAAGACGATATGGTGTGGTGAACCTGTGTTCAGGAAATAACCTTCGGCAGACTGTTGTGGCACAGCCTGGTCGGGGATGCTGAGTTGGATGCGATCTTCCTCTTCTAATGAAGAAAGCATTTCCGCGCGATGCATTCCGTCGGAGGCTTGAATATGGATAGATCGGCTGAAATTCATATTTCGGGCAGCCCAGGCAGCTGTGCAACGGGCACCGTTGCCGCATAAACCGGCCGGCAGTCCATCCGCATTGTAATACTCCATCCTCACTACATTTGCTGCATCTGAATCCAGGATCATCAGTCCATCTGCCCCGATTCCGTATCGTCGGTGGCAGAGAAAGGCTATTTCCGCTGTGATGAGATCCCGGGGCAAAGTGGCCCGGCTGATCAGAATAAAGTCATTGCCTGCACCCTGATATTTATCAAAACTAATCCTCATCGTGGAAAAGATTTCTTTCTGCTCATCTCGATCAGGTGTTTGAATTCATAGGTCTCTGTGATCAGAAAACGATCCTCCAATACGTCCAGGTAAAGATGAGGACCACTGCGGAACAGACGCACCGAATCGATGGCATACACGCCAAAAAGCACGAGATTGTTCCCCCCTTTTCGATACCCTCTATAATTGAGCGGACTTTCCCAGAAGGTAACATTAATCGGGGAGTCTGCAGTTTCCTTGAGGATAATTTGTCCCACACTATCCCTGACTTCTTCCATCACAGGGATTTCTCTTTGATACAGGAGGATATCGGTGAGCACTTCGGGTGATTCGGCAGCTGTGCGTATGTCTTCAGGAATAACCCGATGGGGAGGTCGTATCAGGCTGTCAGATTCCTGACGCCAGACCCGGTAATCATCCAGGCTGTCTTCTTCCCAATATGCCGTATCCCAGACCATATCAAGCCGATCAAGGTAATCCAGTACATCGATGGAGTCGGGAGGATCAGCCAGGGAGCTGTCTTCAGGCAGTGCCTTGTCTGCAGCCTCAGCAGAAGGCGCTGCCAAAACACCGCTCGTTCTATGCGAGGGTTCCGGAGCAGGAAGAGTATTGGAGTCAGTTGTGAGCAGGAGCTCCTCAGGAAGCCCTCCCCCTTGCTGCTGCAATTTGGGAGACAGAATCAAGAGCGCCAAAGCTCCGCCTGCGAGTAGGCCGAGGAATAATCCCTGAAAAAAAGGGAAAGCTCTTTTAGATTTTTGCTGCGTCATTTTCTCCTGCCAGCTTGGCACTTTATACCCTGCAAAGATACACAGGTTACACATCCCTTTGAATTAACAAACTTTAACACAAGAGCCGGTACTGCGTAGGACGCAACATTCGTTGTTGCCGCCTTCATCAGAAATAACAGACCAGACAAAAAAGGGAGCGGCGGGAATAATATTTGCTGAGCGGCGAACAAACAAAAATACCCTCATTCTGTTAAATAGACCAAGATGAAAAAAACGTTTGGAATTATACTACTGGGATTACTCGGGGGAATGACTGCCCTCGGGATTTATCACTGGATTCTTAAGCCGGAGTCCAAAGTCATATACATCCAGAACGACACCCTGCCGGCCGGTCATACTGTGAATTATGCCCCCGCTTTGGAAGCGATGGGGATCAGTTTTACGGATGCGGCAGAAAGAACGGTTAATGCCGTGGTGCATATCCGGACAGAATATGAGCGCAAAAGCAGTCTTTATGACTATTTTTTTGATTTCCACGATTTCTTCAATCATCCCCGCAACAACCGCAACCGACCAATTGTCGCCACTGGAAGCGGTGTTATTATTTCTCCCAATGGATACATCGTAACCAACAATCACGTGGTGACAGAAGCAAACAAGGTGGAGGTGACCCTGAATGATAAACGGAGTTATGAGGCCAGCATCATTGGCTTGGATCCCACTACAGACCTTGCCTTGCTGAAGATTGATGAACAAGGGCTTCCGTTTATTCCTTACGGAAACTCCGATGATGTCAGGGTTGGGGAATGGGTTTTGGCTGTAGGCAATCCTTTTAATCTCACCTCTACGGTAACCGCCGGCATTGTGAGTGCCAAAGCCAGAAACATCAACATTTTGGCCAACCCGGAGGGAACCAGTATAGAGTCTTTTATCCAGACCGATGCGGCCGTAAACCGGGGCAACAGCGGAGGCGCCCTGGTGAATGTGCAGGGGGAATTGGTAGGCATCAATGCAGCCATCGCTTCACGGACAGGGTATTATACCGGATATTCTTTTGCGATCCCTTCCAACATTGTCCGAAAGGTGGTTGGTGACCTGATGGAGTTCGGGATAGTGCAGCGTGGCTTTATCGGGGTTTCTATCCGTGAGGTAGATGCCCAGCTGGCCAGAGAAAAAAGCCTGCCCGATATCAAAGGAGTATACATCAATGGTGTATCGGAATCCGGAGCAGCACGGGAGGCAGGACTGGAATCCGGAGATGTGATTTTACAGGTGGAAGGCTTTGAGGTAAACCATACTTCTGAGCTCCTCGAGCGGATCGGACAGTTCAGGCCCGGTGATAAAATCAACATACTCATCCGAAGGGGAAAGAAGACTATTTCCAAAGAGGTCATCCTGCGCAATCAGGATAATACCGCAGCACCGGTTCAGAAACCGGAGATAGCGCTACAGGAAGTCTTGGGCGCAGAATTAAGTCCTGTGGACGCTGAAACAAAAAGAAATTTAGGCATACAGCACGGGGTTATGGTTCAGAAGGTTGGTAACGGGAAACTCAGTGAGGCCGGGGTAAAGGACAATTACATTATTCTATACATCGACAATACAGCGGTGAAAAATGTGGCGGAAGTCAATAAGATTATTTCCGGAAACCCCAGGGGGGTGCTGCTGGAGGGCGTTTATCCGGATGGCACCCGGGCCTACTACGGCTTCGGGCTTCAACGCTAATGATTTAGAAAAGAATAAGGGTAAAAGGGGCCAAAAATAGGCAAAATAATTTCACCCTTAACATTTTTTTTCGTAGATTTGTGAGCACGTTCTTAATATACACAAAGCCCTGACTATCAGGGCGTTACTTAAAACCACTCATTCGATGAGGCAATTAAAGATCACCAAATCCATCACCAATCGCAAGACGGCTTCTTTAGACAAGTACCTTCAGGAAATTGGAAAAGAAGACCTGATCACGGCGGAAGAGGAGGTTGAGCTTGCCCGTAAAATCAAGGCGGGGGATCAGGCTGCATTGGAGAAGCTGACCCGTGCCAATTTACGGTTTGTGGTATCCGTTGCCAAGCAGTATCAAAATCAAGGGCTCAGTTTGCCTGACCTGATCAACGAAGGAAACCTGGGACTGATTAAGGCAGCCAAACGATTTGACGAAACCCGTGGTTTCAAATTCATCTCATACGCTGTATGGTGGATAAGACAATCCATACTTCAGGCTCTGGCAGAGCAGTCCAGGATAGTGAGGTTACCCTTGAATCAGGTAGGCTCACTCAACAAGATCAAAAAAGAGTCTTCGAAGCTGGAACAGAAATTTGAGCGACCACCTTCTGCCCTGGAAATTGCCAGTTCACTGGAAGTTCCGGAACATAAAATCGATGCTGCCCTGCGCATATCCACCCGCTATATCTCAATGGATGCGCCCCTGGCTCAGGATGACGATACAAAGTTCGTGGACATTTTTGTGAACGATGACACTCCAACCACCGACAACGGCCTGATCAGAGAAAGCCTGGCCAAAGAAATCCAGCGCTCTCTGGCCACCCTGACAGACAAGGAAAGAGATGTGATCAATCTGTATTACGGCATTGGAATGAACCACGGACTGACCCTGGAAGAAATCGGAGCCAAGTTCAACCTGACCCGGGAAAGAGTCAGGCAGATAAAGGAAAAAGCTATCCGCAGGTTGAAACACACCTCACGCAGCCGCCTCCTGAAAGCCTACCTGGGACAGTAATCAATAAGATACCCTAATTTATAAAGGATCAAAACAGATTGTTTTGATCCTTTTTTTACTTTTACACCCATTAGTACCTGCCTTGCACAAATACATTCATTATGAACGATACCGCCAACCATCATTTTGAGCAGAATCTGCAGCAGTGGATCAAACACGAAAAAGCAGCCAATGAATTCATTGAAGTGATCGGAAAACTCTGGTTTGATAAATCCATTGAGCTGATCCTGTTCCGCCGGCAGTTGCTGGAAAGGGGAGCTTCCAACATTCTGAGCAAACACAGCTATGCTGAAAACATCATCGGAAGAAAGTTCAGCATTCTGGACTCACTGGAGATTGCCCGGACAATGCTGAATATGGATCTGGCGCCTGCCCGCATTGATATTGGCCGCCTGAACCGGGAATGGCTGGAAGAGCAGGAAGAATATGGGAATATTACCGATTTCCTTAAAGACAAGCTGAAGGCCTTCATAGGTGCCCCTCCCCGCAGCCAAAATGTTCAGGATGTGGTACTCTATGGCTTCGGGCGTATTGGACGCCTCCTGGCCCGCTCACTCATTTCACAGGCAGGAGACGGTTCCCGCCTGAGGCTTCGAGCCATTGTAACCCGCTCTAACGACGAGAAAGCCATCCGCAAAAGAGCTTCCCTGCTCCGAAAAGATTCTGTGCACGGCCCTTTCAACGGCATTGCAATCGAAAACATTGAAGACAAAACCCTCTGGATCAACGGCCATATTATCCATATGATCGCGGCTGACCATCCGGAAGAAGTGGACTACGAGGCTTACGGCATCAAAGATGCCCTGCTTATAGACAATACCGGAATCTATCGCGACAGAGAAGGCCTAAGCAGACATCTCAAAGCCAAAGGAATACAAAGAATTCTCCTTACTGCACCAGGAAAAGGAGACATTCCGAATGTAGTCTATGGCGTCAACCAGGAAATCTGCGAACTGGATGCGCAAAAGGAACAAATCTTTTCTGCCGCTTCCTGTACAACCAATGCCGTAGTGCCGGTACTGGATGTGATTGAAAGAAAACTCGGCATTATACGCGGCCACCTCGAAACCATTCACTCCTATACCAACGATCAGAACCTCCTGGACAATTATCACAGCAAATACCGCCGTGGACGAAGCGCACCCCTCAATATGGTAATCACCGAGACCGGAGCCGACAAAGCCGCTGTCAAAGCCATTCCCAGCCTGGCCGGGAAACTGACAGCCAATGCTGTGCGCGTGCCTACCCCCAACATCTCTCTGGCTATCCTTTCTTTGACCGTAAGGAAAGAAACCTCTGTGGAGGAAATCAATCAGATTATGCGGGAAGCCTCGCTGAAAGGACGACTGATTGAGCAGATCCGGTATTCATCGTCCAATGAGCTGGTATCTACAGATGTCATCGGAGACTCCTGCGCCTGCGTGTATGACAGCCCCGCCACCAAAGTGTCTTCTGATAAACAAAATATTGTAATCTATTCCTGGTACGACAATGAGTTTGGGTATACCCAGCAAGTGATTCGACTGGCCAAACACATCTCTCAGGTAAAAAGCTACCGGTATTATTAAGCCATTTTAACCGAAAAGCCAAGGGCAGCCTCAGGGCTGCCCTTTATTTTTGTCCGTCAAAGCCGCACCAAATCTCCGTTTTTGAAATAATCTCTCCGAAAATGAAAAAAAATCATTCTCGGAGGGTTACCTTTTGGGTACTTAGGGTATATATAATTGCTTTCGCATTCCTTTTGGGCTTCTTTCCGGGGAAAAAATATCCGAAAGCGGAAAAAAATGAAAACCGTGAAGGTACTGATCGCAGAAGATAATCGCTTTAACCAGGAACTGATCCGCTACATTATCCAGAGCAGAGGATGGGAATGTGCAGTAGTGGACAATGGCGAAAAAGCCGTCCAGGAATTGAGCAATGCCTCCTACGACCTTTTATTAATGGACATCCAGATGCCGGTAATGAATGGCATCGAAGCAACCCGGGCCATCCGCTCCGCCAATATTCCTATTCCCATCATTGCCATTACGGCAGCCAAGGAACAGGAGATCCGTGAAGAAAGCATTTTGGCCGGGATGAATGATTTTATCTCTAAACCCTATCGCAAAGAAGATCTTTTCTCCTCCATCGACCGGTGTCTGTGCATGACAGCCTGATTTCCCAATCCCTCCCCAATCCCATTTTTTTTGGTAATTTGCAGGGCATTTCTCAAATGCCCTGCCATGCCAGACACCCGTTATGTTTTTGTCACCGGTGGAGTGACTTCGTCCCTCGGAAAAGGGATTATTTCTGCCTCCATTGCTAAGCTGCTCCTCGCAAGGGGCTTTTCTGTAACCATCCAAAAACTGGATCCCTATATCAATATAGATCCGGGCACACTCAACCCCTATGAACACGGGGAATGCTATGTGACCGATGATGGAGCGGAAACAGACCTCGACCTGGGACATTATGAGCGCTTCTCCAATGTCCCCACCTCCCAGGCAAATAATGTGACCACCGGCAGAATATACCAATCCGTGATCGACAAAGAAAGAAGGGGGGATTACTTAGGGGAAACCGTACAAGTCATCCCGCATATTACGGATGAAATCAAGTACCGGATCAAACTGCTGGGCGAAAAAGACGACTACGACTTTGTGATCACCGAAATCGGGGGTACGGTAGGCGACATTGAATCCCTGCCCTATGTGGAAGCCGTCCGCCAATTGCGCTGGGAGATGGGCAACAAGGCCATTGTGGTACACCTGACACTGGTTCCCTTTCTGAAAGCCGCCGGGGAACTCAAAACCAAACCTACACAACACTCCGTCAAAACCCTGCTCGAATCCGGGGTTCAGCCAGATATCATTGTATGCAGAACGGAACACCCCCTCAATGATAACATCCGGGACAAAATCGCCCTTTTCTGCAACGTGGAGTCCAGCTCGGTGATTGAATCCATCGATGCCTGGTCTATTTATGAGGTTCCGATACTGATGCTCAAAGAAAAGCTGGATCTGGAGATCCTCCGTAAAATGGGCATAAGCAAACTCAACGAACCGAATTTGAAGCAGTGGAAGGACTTTCTGAAAAAACTCCGCCAACCTGAGCACGAAGTAAGGATCGGTCTGATCGGCAAATACGTTGAATTGCAGGATGCCTATAAGAGTATTCTGGAAGCCTTCATCCACGCCGGAACCCAACACCTGTGCAAAGTCCGGATTGAGATGATTCACTCAGAAGACATTGAAACGGAAGGAGCGGAATCTTTGCTCAAAGACCTGGAAGGGATAGTGGTGGCCCCCGGTTTCGGAGAAAGGGGCATTGAAGGCAAGATTATGGCGGTGGAATACGCCCGGGTTCATAAGGTCCCCTTCCTGGGAATTTGTTTGGGAATGCAATGCGCGGTGATCGAATTTGCCCGCAATGTGGTGGGACTCAGCGGGGCGCATTCCAAAGAGATGAATCCACGTACACCCCATCCCGTCATCGATATTATGGAAGCGCAGAAAAAGATTTCCTCCAAAGGAGGCACAATGCGATTGGGAGCTTACTCCTGCCGCATATTTGAAGGAACATTGGCCCATCATATCTATCAAAGCGGGATGATCACCGAACGGCACAGACATCGCTATGAGTTCAACAATAAATATCTTCAGGATTTTGAAAACGCAGGAATGATCGCCTCGGGCATCAACCCGAGAGAAGACCTGGTTGAAATCATCGAAATCAAAGACCATCCCTGGTTCGTTGGAATACAATTCCATCCTGAATACCGTAGCACCGTAGCCAATCCCCACCCCCTCTTTTCAGGATTGGTTAGTGCTGCCCTGACCTATCAGCAAAAGAAAAATCAGGTCTGAGCAAGCAAAATTACCAGCCGGGGATTATGCCTATCTTTGCCGGCCTGTAAAGACAAAAGCCAAACCAATGGATCGTAATACCATCACCGGACTCGTTCTGATCTTCGCCATTCTCATTGTGTACAGTATATGGATGGCTCCCGACCGGGAGGAGTTGGACCGCCGACAGCACATCCAGGACTCCCTGCAGCAGGTCCAGCTTGTAGAAGATTCCCTTCGCCGCATTCAGGAAGCCGAAATACTGGCTGCATCTGAACGAAACCGAATCCCTGATACAGCAATTGATTCCGGCATTCGGACCGATAGCAGCATTGTTTCTGAAAGCCTGCGCAGTCAGTTGGGCGTATTCGCTTCTCTTGCTCAGGGAAAGGCCCGGGAAGTGGTTGTGGAAACGCCCTATCTGAAACTGAACTTCTCCACCAAAGGCGCACGAATAACCCAGGCTCAGCTGAAGCGTTTCCAGACCTGGGACTCCCTTCCTCTGATCCTGTTCGGTGGAGATTCGGCCTATTATCACTTCTCCTTCTTCTCGGCGAACCGTTTGATCAATTCTGAAGACCTGTTCTTTTCACTGCAAAATGAGCAGGTAAACTCGTGGAACATCGGGGAAGACGACTCCCTGAAGCTGGTCTTCAGAGCCTATCCTGAAGTCGAAGCAAAGCCTGATGCATACATCGAGCTAAGCTATACCATATTGGGCAACGACTATATGTTGAAGCATCAGGTCCAGTTCCATCAGATGGATGCCTACATCGACAGCAGGGTGAATTATCTTACCCTCGACTGGGGAGCACGCCTTAGGCAACAGGAAAAAAGCCAGACCAATGAAAGGAGCACCACAACCGTATATTATAAGCACCTGGGTGACGATGTCGATTACCTGAGTGAACGTAAAGATGCTGAAGAATCAATCAAAACCCGCTTACGCTGGGTGGCCTTCAAACAACAGTTTTTCTCGATGGTGCTGATTGCCGACCAGCATTTTGTCAATGCTGACCTGAGCTCCCTGACAGAAAACGACCGGGGAGGGCGTTACCTGAAAACGGCACGGGCATCCATCAGCATTCCCTTTAATGATGATCCGAATGAACCCATCGCCCTCTCCCTATACCTGGGTCCGAACAGATTCAATCGACTCAAACAATACGAAGGCCTGGAACTGGAAAATATGATTCCTTTGGGATGGATGATCCTTTCCTGGATCAATAAAGGAATTGTGATTCCTGTATTCGACTGGCTGGAAGGCTTTAATTGGAATTATGGCATCATCATTCTGGTACTCACCATCTTGCTGAAAATCGTCTTATTCCCCATTGCTTACAAAACGTATATTTCCAGCGCCAAGATGAGGGTTTTGCGCCCGGAGGTGGAGGAAATCGCAAAGAAATTCCCGGATCAGAAAGATTCGATGAAGAAGCAGCAGGCCACGATGGATCTATACCGCAAGGCGGGGGTCAATCCGATGGCTGGTTGTGTGCCTATGCTTCTGCAATTGCCTATCCTGATTGCCCTTTTCCGTTTCTTCCCGGCTTCCATCGAATTGCGACAGCAGTCCTTTCTCTGGGCCGATGACCTTTCCACCTACGACTCCATCCTGGATCTGCCGTTCAACATCCCATTTTATGGTGACCACGTCAGCCTCTTCACCCTGTTGATGACCATCTCCACCCTGATCTACACACGGATCAACAACCAGATGATGTCCACCGGCAACCAAATGCCCGGGATGAAGACGATGATGTATATGATGCCGATAATGTTCCTTGGCTTCTTCAATTCTTATGCTTCCGGTTTGAGCTACTACTACTTCCTGGCCAATATGATCACCTTCGGGCAGATGTATATCTTCCGCTTGCTGATCAATGAGGACAAGCTGCGTGCAAAGATTGAGCAGAACAAGAAAAAGCCGCGAAAAAAATCGGCTTTCCAGCGCAGGCTGGAAGATATGCAGAAGCAACAGCAGCAGGTCAGGAAACGCCGCTGAGGCTATTTGAAGAAATGGGCTGCCCCCTGCCCTTTTCGCAAAGGAATCAGGGTCGGGTTTTCTCCATATCTGAATAGGCCGGTATTTCGTCCAGAATACGGGTGTCTCCATCCGGGGGAAGACAGAGCATATAATGCCGTATTCCGTTGGATAACAACAGATAGGGCGCCCGGAAAGCGATATTATATCTTAAGGCCTGTTCCAGCACCTGCTGGCTGAGGTTTACACTGGCAGCTTTTACCTCCACGATCAGCAAGGCTTGCATTTGCTTATCGAATACCAGGATATCGCAGCGCTTTACCAACCGGTTTACCTGAAGACTATACTCCACAGCCATCCTGCTTTGGGGATAGCCTTTGTGATGGATCAGAAAGTGCACAATATGCTGCCTGACCCATTCCTCCGGACTAAGGGCCACATATTGACGTCGGACGGGATCAAACACCTCCGTCTTCCCCCTCTCGGTCCTGACAGACAAATTTACTGCGGGCAGATTCAATTGGGGGAAGGTTTTATCCATTTTCAAGCCTCCTGTTATGCTTCATCAGGTATCGCAAGGGCCGGATGAAGCGTTCCAGCAATCGGGCATCGCGGGTAATCACTGTTCCCCTGCCGCTCAGGCTTCCCCTGAAATCCAGGCTAATGCCGTAGGTAGTAGTCAGGCCCTGCCTTAATCTGACCTCAGCCTGCAAGAAGCCATCCTCAGGAATGGCACTCAGTCGCATCAGCTCTCCTTCAAGGATCCCATACTCCAGATAGGGAAAGTCATCCAGCCGGATATGTACGGATGCTCCTGGGGCAATGCGGCCACTCCCTTCCGGAGGGAGAGTCAATCGGGCAATGATTGGTCCGGGTTCTTCGGGTAGTATATGAAGCAGTACCTCTCCTGCCCCGACCTCCTGCCCTTCCTTCCAGAAGCGGCCCAGGCTCACCCACCCTTTCTTCGGGCTTCGATAGATATGTCCGCTTTCCCAATTGGCATAAGCCGACAGCGCCTCCCCAAGCGCCTTTTCCAGCTCGCGCAAGGCCAGGCGAAGGTCTTCCTGATTCTCGACCAGAAAATCGGTCAGTTGCTGATGGTACTCCCCTTTTCTGATCTCCACTTCAGCCAGCCTGGCCAGGCACGCTTCCATCTCCATCCGCTGCACCAGGCGCCGGGTCGCGGCCTGTTCCAGTTCAGAAGCAGAAATACCCCCTGCTGCGGCAAGCAATGAATCCCTGGCGTATTCCTTGTCCATCAGCCTCTCCTTCTCCCGTATCAGTCGAAGCTGTCTTTGCAGGCTCAGAATAAGGCGATCCTGCTCTACAATACGACGATGCAGGGCTTCAGCCTTGGGCTGATAATGATAGGCCTCACGCTCCAATAAGGCAAGATAGGCCTTCCAGCGGTGGGTGACTTTTGCTGCTTCTCCCTGCAGGACGGATAATTTCATATCCGGCTTTTCAGCAAAAAAGGGAAGCAGCCATACACTGTCGTTGCGAATGGCCAGAAACATGCTCTTCAGGAAGCTTTCCCATTCAGCCAGGTCGGATAAATCGAGGGGCTCACCGGCGATGAGCAAAACCTGACCTGAATCCACCTTTGTACTGTCACTGACATCCAGACGAAGGATCTGCCCATCTGATTTACTGATCAGGACTACCGGAGGATTCAGGCTGGTAATGACAGCCGGGCCTTCCACCACATCCGGGTATCGGATAAGCCAGGCAAAGGTCAGCAGTACCATCAGTACCAGCGACACGACGAGGATTCCATAGCGGAGTACGCCCGGCGGAACCTGACCCATTATCTCGGACACCTCTGCACTGGGCAGGGAGGCAAGGTGGTCTTTATGTGCTTCTTCGGACATCTCAGTCTCCAAGTTCAAGTTGATCACGGATCAGATTATAATACCTGCCTTTCTGCTCTACCAGGCTCCGGTGATTTCCCGATTCTACGATTTTGCCCCGCTCGAGGACGATGATTTGGTCGGCATTGCGCACCGTACTCAGTCGATGGGCAATGATCAACACGGTCTTTCCTTCGAAATAGGAAGCCATCCTCTGCATAATCTCTTTCTCGTTGGTTGCATCCAGTGCATTGGTGGCTTCATCCATAAACAGAAAAGCAGGAGTGCGATACAGTGCCCGGGCAATCAGGATGCGCTGCTGCTGTCCCTGGCTGAGTCCAAGCCCATCGCTCCCGATGCGGGTATGATACCCCAGCGGGAGGCTATCCACAAATTCGTTTACATTGGCCATACGGGCAGCTTCCATAGCCCGGGCATAGTCCAGCTCCTCTTCATCCACCGCAATATTTTGCAATATACTGTCAGAAAAAACAAAGCCATTTTGCATCACTACCCCGCAATGCTTTCTCCAAGTCCGAAGGTCGAGGCTACCTAAAGGTGTGCCACCTATGCGGATGTCCCCTTCCACCGGAGGATAAAAGCCCAGCAGCAGTTTCAGCAAAGTGGTCTTCCCGCTGCCACTGGGGCCCACAACAGCCGTCACCGATCCCGCGGGCATCGAAAAGCTGATGTCTTTCAAGACCCAGGGAGAATGAGGTCCTTCATACTGAAATCCCAGCCCTTCTATACGGAGGTCTGCGCCGGGAGGAATCAAACGTATTTTGCGTTCGGCGATCTGAGCTTCATCCTCCTCCTGATGCACCTCACCCAGGCGTTCCAGGCTGATGCGTGCATCCTGAGCTGAAAGCAGGAAAGCAATCATTTGCTCAACCGGTCCATTCAACTGCCCGATAATGTATTGCACGGCAAGCATCATCCCCAGCGTCATCGATCCTTCCACCACAGCGGTTGCCGCCATCACAGTGATCAGAAGATTCTTGCTTTCGTTCAGTACCATCGCACCGGCCTGTTGGTATTGCTCCAGGGACAGGCTCTTGACCTTCAGTCGGAAAAGTGCAGCCTGGATGCGTTCCCATTCCCAGCGCCGGGAGCGGCCGGCCCCTTGCAGTTTGATCTCCTGCATCCCGGACAGCAACTGGATAAGCGTATTCTGATGATCTGAAAGCTTTTCGAAACGCTGGTAATCCAGCTTCCTTCTGCGACGCATAAACAGGGTAATCCACAGCACATATAGCAGGCTGCCGACCAGAAAAACGGCAAGGATACGTAAGTCATAGATGGCCAGTACAAGTCCGAATACCAGGAGATTGACAACGGAAAATAAAATATGCAGGGAAGAGCCGGTCAGGAAATTCTCCACTCTCCGATGATCGGCGATGCGCTGCATCAGGTCGCCGACCATTCTTGAATCAAAGAAGCGCAGAGGCAGCTTCATCAGCTTAATGAGAAAATCGGAAATGAGGGAGATATTCAACCGGCTGCTGATATGCAGCAAAATCCAGCCCCGGATAAACTCTACTGCAGTGCGGCTGAAAAACAGCATCAACTGGGCCAGCAATACCAGATAAATAAAGGAAACATCCTGGTTAGTGATCCCGATATCCACAATGGCCTGGGTCAGGAAAGGCATCAGCAGCTGAATGAGGCTGGCTGCAAGCACGCCCAGCCCCAGCTGCCCAAGAAGCTTACGGTAGGGTCTCAGATATCGGAACAGGAAGGAGAAGGAGAGCCTCCTGTCGGCCTGGCCCTCCCTTTCGAAAAAGTCCGGACCTGGTTCCAGGATCAGGGCTATGCCGCCTGCCTCCCCTTCCATCTCCAGCGAAACCCATCCTTTCAAAAACTCATCGTGGCGGTACCGGATTTTACCGTGCGCAGGATCCGCAACCCAGATGTATTTTCGTGAGGTTTTATACACCACAACAAAATGTCTTTGCCGCCAGTGAACAATACAGGGTTTCGGGGCCTCCTTCAGGAGTTGCGAAAAACGCAGCCTGGCTCCCAAAGTACGGAAGCCGATTGCCTCAGCGGCATCGCTGATGCCCAGCAAGGACACCCCTTCACGGCTTATATGGCTTTGCTCCCTAAGGTATTGCAGATTATAATGACGCCCATAATGGCGGGCAATCATCCTCAGGCAGGCTGGACCACAGTCCATTGCATCGTGTTGCTCGAAAAAGGGGAAAGCAGCCATACATTCTTTCCTGAAAAAAGAAAAGAGATGATACGGATGGCCGGGCTTTTTGTTTCAGCCCTGTTATAGCTTGTGAAGCTGCCGCAAAGCGGAATCAGTATGTCTTGGTCATCGCTGCAGGAACAACGATAATGAAATCCGCTTCGTTCAGATATGTTTCCTCCAGCTCGTCGAGGCTATCCTGCTCCACTGTGGCAATGGTCATTTGCCGGAGACCCGGACGGTATTGGTCAACATACCATAAAATTCCTTCCCTGTTCTTGGAATGATAGGCTCCGTTGAAATGAAGCATCAGGCTTCCGGCGTCCATACTTTGCAGGATAAAATGGGCCATTGTTGCATCTTTTATGGCCTGGGCTTTCGGGAAATTGGCCGAAGTATGTCCTGACATTCCTCCCATTTCCATCATCGCAGCGTAAGTAGAAAGGGTGGCATCGTAGGGAACAGGCAGGGGGGCAATCCAGAGCCTTGCCTCCCCGCTCAGGCTGTCCAGTCCTTCAAATCCCTGGCTGTGCACTATAGAGGCGTAGCGACGGGGGATATTGCTGGCAACAAAGTGCAGGCCTTTTTCCCGTGCAAACTCCACCAGTGGCTTGTAGTCTGTCTTGTAGTTCTTCCACAGCCGCGCCTGGCCTTCGAAGCTTTTAGTGGAAATCAGCCCCCGGGTATACTCATCCAACAAAACCTGGTCATCCCTTTCAAACATTTCAGCACCCAGAATGAGTCGATTGGAGTGGCCATCATATAGGCTGTGAACGAGTTCCAACTGCAGCCAATGGCTGATCGGGTTGTTGTGCAATTCTCCAAAATAAACAATATCCGACTTCAGGGCTTGCTTTACGATATCTTTAAACATCGCCTTTTTCCCATCGGCGGTAAAGATCCGGTATGCCGGTTTGTCGCTTTTAAAAGAAGAAAAAAGTATCACGGCCATCAGCAGCAGGCCAGGGCGTATCCATTTTTTCATTGTTCTTATTCTTTGGATAAATGAGCCGAAAATTGCAATGGAAGGAGGTCAGCCACTTGCCGGGCTTCTACCACTTCATTCTCCGGTCCGGCCATCAAAACACGGATTGGGCTGTTTTGTTTACTTTCCACTTCCACCAGCACTTGTCGACAGGCGCCACAGGGATAGACGGGATTATGCAGTTGATGCTTTCCGGCCCGAGCCGTGATTGCAACAGTTTGAATTCTGGCATCCGGAAAGTTGGCCCGGGCAGCATATACGGCAACCCTTTCAGCACAAAGGCCGGAGGGATAGGCCAGGTTCTCCTGATTATTTCCAAGGATGATCTTTCCATTATCCAGCAGCACAGCCGCCCCCACCCTGAATTGGCTGTAGGGGGCATAGGCCTGAGCAGCGGCCGCCACAGCCTGCCCGAGAAGTGCACGATCCCGGTCTTCCAACTCATTGAGGCCTTCGTAAACCTTAAATTGAAGAATCAGTTCTTTTTCACGCATTATTCTTGATTTTTACGAAGATACATCTTTTTGCGTGGCATTTCCTTCCGTGTTCTCCCGGCTCCCCCAAAGCAGAAAGGCAAAGAAAAAAGCGACAAAAGTAGCCCCGGCCTGGGTTTCGAGGGTATCTTCTGTGATCATTGATAAGCATACGATGATAAAGAAAGCATAGAACAAAAGGGGAAACACTGCCCTGCAGCGTTTCGCGGGATAAAAGAGTGCAAAGAGAAACAGCATCAGACCGGGAATACCAAAGGCAATCCAGATCGAAAGATACTGATTGTGTGAACGCAGGCGCCATTCAGGGCTCAAAGGGCTTTGAATGCGATCATATTCCTGTTGAAATGCATCCTGAATATCGCCGCTTCCGATTCCCAGGACAGGATTATGCTTTGCAATCCGCCATCCGGTTTTCCAGTACTCCCATCGCATCAGCACAGAGTGCCCGCTGGGATTGCCTGTCCATTTGTAATTCTCATACTCCCATAGTATCTCACATATCCGTGCCTTGATGACATTCACCTGGCTGCACAATCTGTTGGCCGTGCCTTCCTCGATCATATCCACCTCTTCGTCGCTCAGATATGACAAGCCCTCAGCATCCTTCCGCAAACCCCTGCTGGTAAGGTAGCGAATCAGGATATCCCGCAGCTGGTTCCCCTCCCTGTCGATGCTGTCGTATGCAATCTCCGATCGCCTGTTCCAGGCTTGTTCCAGTTCTTTCTCAGCCAGGTAAATCCAGATGGGATACCCATTGATCGTCTGACGGTTCAGGGTGTCGTGATGGTAATATTCACCCCCGGCAGAATACCTTTCCAGCTTACTGTAATCCACCCCCCTGTCCTGGCGGAGCGACCGGGTAACATCCCATACATAAGCAGCGAATGCAGTGGGCAGCAGGAGAGCCGTAATGATAAGCGCAATGCGCAACCACCGGCGGGGCTGTCGCGGAGCATAATACATCATCAGGATAAAGAGGGTGCTCATAAAAACCACGATCCCGGTAAATGCCTGCAATATGTAGAGGAAGGCCATCAACCACAGGGCCATCATCAGTTGCAGTATCCTGAGTGAAGGCTGCCTGAGCCAAGCCTTGAAATAGGCATAGAAGAGGATAAAAATGGCGAGGCAGATATTAAGGGCGAAGCGGATGTGAGAGATGAAGACAGAGATTTGCCGGATATCCGTCTGATCGGCAGACCACAGCTCCCAAAGCGAGCGGATGCTGCCAAACACTACTGCTCCGGTATAGGCCATCAGCAGCCACTGCATTTCCCCTTTCTGCAGGCCTCGCGAGCTGGCAAGAATGAAGGGGATGACAAAAAGAGGCAGTTTAATGCGAATATCCTTCAGGGCATAGGCAAAGTTTTCAGTATGAAGAAGACCTAAGAGGTGAATGGTAAAAATCAGAAGGAAAAGCAAGGCTCCTTTCCTGGAAAGCAAGCGACGGAATTTACTCCGGTAGTTCCCCTCCACAATCCAATTAGCGGACAAGATCAATTGGCCGACGCTCATCAGAAAGTGAGAGGTGGGAATTCCCACTATCAGGATAAAAATACCGAGCAGGTATATACGCCGATGCCAGGATGGGCTCCGTCCTTCCATTCTTTCCAGGGCTTATTTCACACTGAATACCGCTGCCAAACGATCCGGGTCAAGCAACACCTCCCTGGCTTTCAAGATATCCGGATCATCTGAAAGGGCTGAGACTACTTTCCCGGTTTCATAATAATAACGCGATATGATCTCCAGACGCAGTGCCCGGGCAATCTCCTCACGATGCATATCCAGGTCGGCGGCCTTACGGTCAAGGAGTTCTTTTCTGACTTGAAGGATATAGTCACTCAGGGCATCGGCATAACCTTCTGCCTCTGCCGCCTTTTCAAGGGCGCGTATCCCGTCTTCGGTCCTGCTGTCATAAGAAAAATCCTCCTTGGAGAGGTAAGCCTTAAAGTCTTGGTAGAGGGCGTCATCTATACGGAAACCCGTAGTATCGGGCGGGCTGGGATTGGATAATCTGTATTGCGTGGCAAAATCGAAGATCTTGAAGTTGCGCATCAGGGCCCTGGTAATCAATGCCGGGCCATTTTCCTGGGTGTAAATATCCGGCTCAATGCCACCCCCATCCCGGACGGGTCTTCCCTTTCTGGTTTTAAAAAGATTAGAAAGAGAATCAGGTAAGGCACCGGCCCTTCCAAATTCATCCTTGTGGCTGTAATCAATGGCCTGAATGCAACGCCCGGAAGGAATATAATACTTGGCTGTGGTGATCTTGACCTGGGCATTATAGCTCAGTGGGAAAACATTTTGCACCAAACCCTTCCCAAATGAGCGGGTACCAATAATCACAGCACGGTCCAAATCCTGCAAAGCGCCGCTCACGATCTCTGAGGCGGAAGCACTTTTATGGTCGATCAGCACAGCCAGGGGGAGTTCTTTCTCCAGAGGCTGCGCCTGTGTTTTATAAGACGCATTGGTGGATGGCATCTTCCCCTTGGTGCTCACAATCACCTGGTCCTTTTCCAGAAACAGGTTGCATATTTTAACGGCTTCCAGCATCAGACCTCCGCCATTTCCGCGCAAATCGATGATCAAACCCTTGATTTCCTGTTGGTTTTTCATTTTTTGATATGCCGACTGGAGTTCTGATGCCGCATTCTGGGTAAAGGCATTCATCTTGATGTAGGCGATGCCCTCCCCCAGCATTCCGTAATAAGGGATGTTTTCCGTTTTGATCTTTTGCCTGGTAACATTCAATGTAAGGGGAGCCTTTCCGCTGACTTTCTGCACTTCCAAACTGACACTGGTCCCGGGCTGTCCGTGCAGGATGCTGCTGATTTCATCCAGGCTGCGTCCCCGGGTCGGGTTTCCATTGATTTGCAAGATGCGGTCTCCGGGCACAAGTCCTGCCTGATCGGCCGGGAAGCCCGGATGGAGCTCCGAAAGTTCGGGGATGCCATCCCGCAAATGAAAGACGGCACCGATCCCTCCGTATTCCCCTGTAGTCATAAAGCGATAATCCTCCACATCCCCTTCGGTAATGTACACCGTATAAGGGTCGAGGGTTATAAGCATCGCATCAATACCGGTTTTCATCATTTGAGAAGGATGGATGCCATCCACATAATTCAGGTCGATCTGCTTATAAAGATTGGTGAAGATTTCCAGATTCTTGCTGACTTCAAAATAGGAATCCTGCTGGGCCAGCAAGGGCTTCATCAGCAGAAGAGGGAGTAGGGCAAAGAGGAGCAGTTTTTTCATCATATTTTTTTTTCAAAAATGCAAGGCTTGTGTTTGATTGATCAGGGCACCGGATCGTATCCGCTCCCCCCCCAGGGCCCGCAGGAAAGGAAGCGTTTCAGGGTAAGCCAGCCACCCTTGAACGGGCCGTACTTCTTCAATGCCTGGATGCCATATTCCGAACAAGAGGGCGTATAGCGGCAGGAAGGCGCCAGGTATGGCGAGATGGCTCCCTGGTAGAAGCGAATCAGCAGGATAAAAAAATGATTAAGTAGGTTTTTCATCAAGTTCGCTCAAACGGGTGAGTATGCGGATTATTTTTTCTTCCGTAAGCGAATAGGAAGGCATTTCTTTAGCGGAAAAGAGGATGGCAATCAAGAGGGTGCCTGCCCGGGGTGGGAGCGTATCCCAAAGGATATGCTGATGATGTCTTATGGCTTCACGCATTTGTCTCTTCAGGCGGTTTCGCCTGACGGCACTGCGAACATAACGCTTGCTGACAGAGATCAGAATACGGAAGGGTGCCCCGGGTAAATCATTGACCTTCAAATATAAAACACGAAAAGGATACTGGCCAAAATGCTTTCCTTTATCAAAAAGCTTTTGAATATGGGTAGTTTGATGGAGCCGGAGTGCCCTTGAATAAGCAAACATTTTCATTGTAAGGATATCGGGCCAGCGTACCCGCCACTATTTCTTTCTGGCCTGATTCTGAAGAAATTCTTCCAGGGCCATTGTCATTGAAGGAGCGGTTTTGGTCGGAGCAGGGATATGCAGCTCCAGCCCGGCCTCTTCAACGGCATCTGCTGTTTTCGGTCCAAAGGCAGCGATCAGGGTGCTGTTTTGTTTAAATTCCGGAAAGTTTTTAAACAGTGATTTGACCCCGGCGGGGCTGAAAAAGATAAGCAGATCATAGGTGGAAATGTCCAGGTGCGACAAATCACTGGCCAGGGTACGATAGATCACCGCCTTCTGAAAGTTGATCCCGTTTTTTTCAAGCAGATTGGGTAAATCCTGTTTATGGATATCGCTGCAAGGAAGAAGAAACTTCTCGTCTTTATGCTTCCTGAGGTTATCCAGCAAGTCTCCAAAACTTTGTTTGGCAAAGAAAATCTTGCGTTTACGATACTGCACATACTTTTGCAGGTAGTAGGCTGTCGCTTCGGAATTGCAGAAGTACTTCATTGTATCAGGCACTTCCCAACGCAGCTCACCGGCCATTCGGAAGTAATGATCCACGGCATTCCGGCTGGTCAGGATCACAGCACCATAATCTTCAAAACGTATCCTGTCCTGCCTGAATTCTCTGGCAGGCACCCCCTCTACTTTGATAAACTTGTGGTACTCTACTTCCAGGTTGTACTTTTTGACCAGTTCAGCGTAGGGTGACTTCTCCAAATCTGCCGGCTGTGGCTGTGAAACGAGTATCTTCTTGATTTTCAATGCTCCCTGATTTTATGGATCCTTTCGAGCCCTGGAAACGGATGCTGCCAGAACCAAGAAAAAAATCGCTGCAAATGTAAGAAAAATATTGATTACAGGATGTGGTCCCTCTGGAAGCCAGCTCAGAAAAACCTGAGGAATCCCACCAGAATCAAGACAGGCAGGACTTCAAGCGTAAAAGCAAAAAGCAAAAGATACGACAGTCCGAAAGGAGTCAGACGAATGCCATCACCCAGGCTGCGCAGGATGCGGTACACATTGAAGGCCACAGCCAGATAGAGCAGTCCGGTGATCATCCAAGAAAGACCGGCATACCAGGCCAGTGGGAGGGTAACAGTCAGGAGCAGGCCAAAGCCCAGGTTCATCGCAAGGATGCGACTCAGGTACATTGCTGTTGCTTCAAAGGTTTTAAAAACAAAACCCAATATCCATATCGCCAGAGAGCGCAGCATCCACCAGCATAAAACAGCCAGGGTCATCACACCCCAGGCCAGGGCATCGAATGAAAGCGGGCCGGGGATAAGCTGGTGCTGATATGCGTGGATCAAGAACAGCAATCCCATCAGAGCAGCAAACACGAGCAGGAGTCCAGGCATAATTCTTTCGTTGAACAGATCACCCTCTCTGAGCATACTCACAAGGCTGCGTTCGCTGGCCAATGCCTTGCTTAACTGCTGAAAGCGCCGGGGGAATGAGAAACGGACTATTCCTACGACGAGCAAAGACAGCGCAAATATCCAGAAAACCCATCCCTGTGTATCCATCTCAGGCCGGAACTTCAGGGGCAGGCCCGTATCGGCAGGACGCAACAAACTTGTATCCTGCGTAAGAAAACGGCCTGGGAGCATTACGTACTCTTCCCCTGCCGGCTGTCCGGGCCAGAACCACGCGCTGTCCGGGGGCAATATTTCCGGCCCGGGCATCGGATAAGGGTATAAGGTGGTATCGTCTGGAGAAAACATCGGGCTAAGTTAGACAGGAAAGAGCAATTGCGGGAAATTACCGTGCCCAATGTCCCGGCTTTGACACTCGGAGCATTGGGCACTGTATTAATCCAATTAAGCCTACAGTACTATTGCAGACTAATGGCAATCCCGAAGTTGATCGTGAGATAGCTCAGGGTGATGTTTTCTTCTTTGAAAGTTAAATCAGCCTGTATGGTTTCTGTTTTGGTCATCACCATATTGTAGCGGAGGCCGCCGGTGAGGTGCATCTGGTCATTCAGGTTGTAATAGAAACCCGCAAAAGGAGAAAGGCCAAAATCAAAGGAACCTTCAGAGAAATCCTGGGTTACGGTTTCGAAGATAGGATTTCCATTCCCGTCGATGCCAATGGGAATTTCCACAGACATTTCATATGAGCTGAGACCACTGAAAAAACCCAGGCCCAAGCCCACATAAGGTTTGAAATCATCGGTCGACAGGAGATAATTGGCCTGCACAAGGATGGGGATGAAGGATTGATTCCCGCTGCTCATTCCCAACTCTTCTTTCCATCCGAACATATGGTATCCGGTAGTGATTCCAACTCCGAACTGATCCATATAGTAAGTTCCGTCTACAGTAAGCCCGAAGCCCATATTGTTGGATTCCCCCAGGTCGCCCATTGGCATACCCAGCATCAATTGAGGGGAAATGGTCAATCCCATATCTGCACCACGACCTCGGCCACGACGGCTCTTGCGCCTGCGGCGTTTCTGCATATCATCCAGGTCATCGTCAGAATAGGTGGCATTCTGATCATCTGCGGCGGATGGCAAGGGTTCAGGAATGTAGGCTGCCTGAGCAGTCGCCTGATCAAACGTAAGTAGAATGACCAGCAAAGCGAGAAAAAGTTTTTTCATTATTACGGCGGTTTTTGGTTTCACGGTGGACAAAGTTATCATAATTCAGGTGCACGCCAAAACCAGTCTTTAAAAAAACAAGCCGTTCGCGAAATGGGTGTCCAGCGATCAGACAAGACTGAAAAGCCTAATTTCCCAACTTGATGGCGATGCCTGCATTGGGATTGAAATAGGTATGGGTGACGTTTTGCTCGATGGTCGCACCACTCCCATCCTCGTATGTATCCTTGAGGAAGATCATATTCCAGCGGGCGGAAAAGCTCAGCATTATCTGATCGGAAAGATCGTAATACATTCCCAGTACCGGCGACAAGGCAAAACCACTGCGCGATTCGCTGTAGTCGCTCTCGAAAGTTTCGAACAAGGGTTCCTGGGTTACCGGGTGCAGGGTTCCCAGGTCAACGGTTTCCCTGACCGTCCCACTGCCGGAAATCACATACAAGCCCAGGCCCAATCCGGCATAAGGCTTGAACGGCTGGTCGCTGAACAGGTAAACCACCTGAGGAATAAACGGCATATAGCTTTCATTTCCTTCGATTTCCGCGCCCAGGAACATCCCGAAGAAATTGATCCCAATACTGTAATCCACTTTGAAGGAATGATATCCTGTATACAGGCCTAAGCCAAGCTTATCCATAAAATACAGTCCGTCCAGACTAAGCCCCAATCCGGTATTCAGGTCTTTCATATCCCCCATCGGCAAGCCGAGGGCAAGGGAAGGGTTGAGCACGATGCCAAGCTCAGAACCGCCCCGGCCTCTGCTGCTGCGGCGCCTTTTGCGTCGCTTGGTGAAATCATCCAGGTCGTCGTCCGCAAGGAGGGTGGTTTTTGATGCTCCATTGGCTTGAGCCGGGAAATGCATCATCTGGGCCGGCACGCTTTCAAGTGCAAAGGTCAGCAGGAAAATGAGTGCGAGGGTTGTTTTCATTGGAATAAGCCTTAGTGTTTAATAATGGGAGAAGTGAGACGGGGTAAATGGAAATCCGATGCCAATATTGAAGTTGAAGGTGGAATAAGGTTGGGTTTCTTCAAGGGTATTGTTCCCATCTAAATACTCATACTTGTAATAAAACTGGTTGAGGCGAAGTGATCCGTGAAGGAAGAACCCATCACTTACTGCATAGATGATACCACCCACCGGGGCAAAGCCAAAGTGAACATTTATATCATCATCGCCAAAAAACGTATTCAGGGTTCCCCCCAGGCCGGCATAAGGGTACAGCTCATCGAAGGCCCAGATGTATGCCACTTGTAATCCGATGGTCACCAGTGTTTGTTTGTCGTCAAAGCTAATTGCCGCGAGATCTTTGTTTGTAGGGTAAATGCCAACACTTCCGAAGCTGCCCAGCAGAATGCGATTCAATACTGCGTGCCCACTTATCGTTCCCCCGATTCCTATATCCACGATATCCGCAAAATCGCCCATTGGCATTGCCACAGAAAAAGAAGGGAACATAATATTCCCCGGAAGGTCTATCATTCCGCCTTTTTGTCCACGCTTACGTCGCTTGCTTTTGTCGAGGTCGGGAAAAGCGTCCTGGATTAGGCCGCTGCCTGTCAGTTGGCTAAGGAGGGTGCTTTGTTCATTCGCCACATCCTCTGTCGCCATCTGTGCATTGGCAGGGACGTAACACAGCACAATGAATGCTGCCAGCAAAGAGAAAAGGATCGATTTCATATAAGATGGGTATTTAGTTTGTCTATGTCTGACCAGGGCAGAGTTGCCAAATTTAAGAAAATCGACAAGGCGTTGAAAAAGGCATATAATTTATACTCAATGTAAATACCGCTGTCTTGTCAGGCTCATTTTCTTAATTATTACTTTCGCCGGATGTGATAATAAAGGCCGTTAACCTGGCCATCTGAAATATTTATCTGTCTTATTTTGAATTGATTATGAACCCATTACTCGCATCCATCCGGGCCAATGCCCAAAAGCTGAAACAACGCATCGTTCTTCCGGAAGGGACGGAAGAACGCACACTTAAAGCGGCGGATATCATCCTGCGTGAAGGCCTGGCATCGGTAATCTTGGTAGGCAATCCTGAGGAGATCCGGGAGAAGGAAAACATTTTCGATCTTGACCTGAGCGGTGCCCTGATTATCGATCCTATGGATCATCCCCGCAAACAAGCCTATGCCGATACCCTGTATGAACTCAGGAAAGCCAAGGGCCTTAGCAGGGAGGATGCGCTGAAACTTGCGGAGGATCCGCTTTACCTGGCGGTGCTGATGATCAAGCACGGCGATGCCGATGGTGAGGTTGCGGGTGCGATGAACGCCACCGGCGATGTGCTGCGCCCGGCTTTCCAGATCGTCAAAACGGCCCCCGGAATCAGCGTGGTTTCCGGCGCCTTCATTATGATCCTTGACGATAAGAAATGGGGCGATGACGGCATCCTTGTGTTTGCCGATTGTGCCGTGCACCCTGACCCCACAGCCCGGGAACTGGCAGAAATCGCTGTAGCCACTGCCGCTACAGCCAAAGCCATTGCCCGCATCGAACCGCGCGTGGCAATGCTCAGCTTCTCCACCAAAGGCAGTGCAAAGCATCCCCTGGTAGACAAAGTAGCGGAAGCCACCCGCCTGGCCAGAGAGATGGCCCCTGATCTGGCTATCGAAGGGGAGATGCAGGCCGATGCTGCCATTGTGGAGGCCATCGGACAGAAGAAAGCCCCGGGAAGCCCCATCGCCGGGAAGGCCAATGTGCTGGTGTTCCCCGGGCTGGAATCCGGAAACATCGCCTACAAACTGGTTCAGCGCCTGGCCGGTGCTGAAGCCGTTGGCCCTGTGCTCCAGGGAATGGCAGCCCCCATCAACGACCTCTCCCGGGGCTGCTCGGTAGAGGACATCGTGAACCTGGTGGCCATCACCGCCAACCAGGCCGCCAGCCTCAAATAAGGCCAGAGCCAGTCAGATAGAAGCATATTTTAGCATAAGTAATTGATAATGAAAGAAACCTTAGAAGATTTCAGTCTGCGGAAAAGCCACAAACCCACCCGGAGTGCCTTGCAAAAGGTAGGCATCGTAGGCTGCGGAACAATGGGGCAGGAGATCGCCCGCCTGGTAAGCAAAGCAGGTATTGAAGTGCATTTCGTGGACGTCAGCGATGAGCAGGTGGCCATCATAATGCAGGAAATCAGCGATCAACTGGATGAAGTGATCAGTCATTGGGGACTGACCCAGGGAGAAAAGAAAGCGATGCTTTCGCGCATCAGCGGCTCAGCCCGCTTCGAAGACCTGGTGGATTGCGACATCATTATGGAAACCATCAACAGCCGCAAACCCGGCACCAACCTGGAAATCCGTAAGGAAGTATTCAGAAAAGTGGAAGCGGTAGTGGATGAAAAAACCGTCATTGCTTCCAATACCTCCACCCTGATGATCTCAGAGCTGGCCGGGGTATTGCAACACCCTGAACGGGCCGTGGGGATGCACTTCCTGAGCCCGGCCACGGAGGTGAAGATCGTGGAGGTGGTCAGGGGAGTCAAAACCTCAGAAGAAGCCTTTGAGATGGTGATGAAGTTCGCCCGTATGGTAGGCAAAAAGGTGATCCTGATGGACGAAAGCCCGGGCATCATCTCCACCCGCCTGATCGTCACCCTGATCAATGAGGCCTGTTCCATCCTGATGGAAGGCGTGGCCTGCCTGGAAAGCATCGATACCACAATGAAGCTGGGCTTCGGACTCCAGTTCGGCCCCTTCGAAATGGCCGATCGCATTGGCCTGGATAAAGTACTCAAATGGATGGATAACCTGCATCAGGAATTCGGAGAGCAGAAGTTCAAAGCCAATCCCATTATCAAACGCCTGGTGCGGGCCAACTACCTGGGCCGGAAGACAGGAACCGGATTCTACCGTTACGAAAAAGGCAGGGCAGTGGGCCAAACCATCAGCTGCGCGGAGTTTAACCTGAGCACGAAGTAAAAAGGACGGCAAAATGAAAATCATCGTACTGAACTGCGGAAGTTCATCTATAAAATACCAGTTGTTTGAAATGCCTTCGGAGAAGGTGCTGGCTAAAGGGCTGGTAGACAAGATCGGGCTCAAAGGAGCTTCGATCAAACATAAAAGGGAGGACGGAACGGAGGTCAAGCTGGAAGGCGAAATCCTGGATCATCAGGCTGGCATTGAATACTTGCTGGGAATACTGATCAGTAAGAAGTACGGCAGCATCCACTCGCTGGATGAGATCAATGCAGTAGGTCACCGCGTGGTGCACGCCGGAGAGCTTTTCAGTGGCTCGGTAGCCATCACCGAAGCAGTCGTTGCCGCCCTGGAAGACTGCATCGACCTGGCTCCGCTGCACAACCCGCCCAACCTCGAAGGGATTTATGCCATCAACAAACTGCTGCCCGAAATCCCGCAGGCAGGCGTCTTTGATACCGCTTTCCATCAGACGATGAAGCCGGAGGTGTATCTCTATGCCATCCCCTACTCCCTGTATGAGAAGTACAAAGTGCGTCGTTACGGCTTTCACGGATCCAGCCATAAGTTTGTTTCCCGCCGTGCCTGCGAAGTGCTGGGCCTGGAATACGATCAGCAGCGCATCATCACCTGCCACCTGGGCAACGGAGCGTCCATTGCAGCCATCAAAGAAGGCAAATCCTACGATACTTCAATGGGGATGACGCCTACCGAAGGCCTGATTATGGGTACCCGATGCGGCGACCTGGATGTGGGCGCTTTGCTGCATATCGCCAATAAGGAGGAAACCTCTATTCAGGTGACCAATACCCTGTTTAATAAACATAGCGGTATCATCGGAATCTCCGGGATATCTTCCGATATGCGCGATGTGGAAACGGCTGCCGAGAACGGAAACGCCAGGGCACAATTGGCCCTGGATATGTACGCCTACCGCATCAAGAAATATGTGGGCGCTTATACGGCTGCCCTGGGTGGAGTGGACGTGATCGTCTTTACCGGCGGTGTGGGCGAAAACGATCCCGTCACCCGCGAAAAGGTGGTGAAGGATATGACTTATCTCGGCCTGGATTTCGACAGCGAGTTGAACAAGACCATCCGCAGCAAGGAAGTGGAACTCACCCGCCCGGGCTCCAAGGTAAGGGTAGTGGTGATCCCCACCAACGAAGAGCTGGTGATTGCCAAAGATACTTTCGATATCGTGACCCGGAAAGCATAGTATATCACTGAACCCTGAACACCTGCCTGCTGGCAGGCAGGCTGAACACTGAACACTGATATATTGTTTTTCTCCTTTTCTTGCACTGAGATTATCGAAGGGTGTAGAGGATCGCTGGTCCGCTTGCCGGCCCTGAGCGCCCATCGAGAGGCAGCAAAGGGGCAGCAGAATGCTTAGTCAAACGCTTGTGCGGGAGCATAGTGCTACTCCTTTCACCCCCCACACAAAGGATGCTTTTTCCGGTAAGCAGCGGCCCTGAGGCGGTGCGCGCTCTCCGAACGCCAGATTTCACGCAAGGGCTGAGTGGCGGCATTGCCCAAAGGATAGGCTCTGTCTTTATCAAAGCAGCAAGGCAGAACGCGGCCGTCCCGGTCCACCACACAGGAATGCCAAACCTTCCAGCAGTATTTCTTTCTTTCCTTTCCGGTATAACGGTTATCCTTCTTCGCAGGGGGCAGCAGCGGATGCACCTCATCGGCTTCCTTCACCCAGGCGGTTTTGAACTCCAGGGCATCGGCGCCGGATGCTTTGGCCAGCTGATGAAGTGCCTTGCGTTCGTGGGCATTGTGCCGGAAAAGGATGCACTGCCAGAGTATAAGTGGGCCACGGCCACCCGCTGCCTTCCTGGCGGCTGAGATCATTTTCGTGGCTGAGATGATCTTTTCCAGGGATCCCCCCTGCCGATAGATTTCATAGGTATCCTGGCTGGCCCCGTCCACGGAAATACGCAGGCGGTGCAAGCCGCTTTCCAGGATGCGCTGCGGAGGGATATCCGGCAGGAGCTGGCCGTGGGTATGCAATTCAGTATAGCAAGCCTGGTCGGCCGCCATCCGCACCATATCCCAGAATGAAGGGTGCAGGGTGGGTTCTCCCAGAAAATGAAAGGCCACATAAAACAATCCGTCCCCGCTCTCCTCCAATACTTTTTGGTAGAGGCCCATTTGCATTGGCCCGGAGGACATCCCCATAGTTTTCTGCCCTGCCGGACATTCGGGGCAGCGCAGGGTGCATCCTGCATAGGTTTCAATGGCCAGAGCCAGCGGAAGCCCCCGGTGGAAATACTTCCTGCTTATCCTGGAATAATAAAAACTGCAGCGCAAACGGAATGCATTGCGCAAATGCCGCCCACGAAAACATTGGATAAAGCGAAACACATCCCTGAGATAATTCCCCGGACGGAGCAGTATCATATCCGCTCGGTCAGTTTCTGCACCACCCTCAGGCCGTTGAAGAACTCTTTGGCTATGATGCGCAGCACGGTATAGGAGGGTATCGCCAAAATCATTCCCGGAATGCCGGCCAGGCTGGCTCCCAGCATTATCACCAGGAAGATCTCAAGCGGATGAGCCTTGACGCTGTTGCTGTATATCAGGGGTTGAAGCACCAGATTGTCGATCAGGTTTGCCACGACAAAAGAGCCCGCGATCTGGGCACTCAGAATCAGCAGATCGGTATAGATGCCCAGGCTCAGATTGGTGGTGATGCCGATGATGATGCCCAGGATGGCCCCGATCACCGGACCGAGGTAGGGGATGATGTTCATCAGGCCACCGAAAAATCCGATCAGCAATGCATTCTTTACGCCCAGTATGCTCAGAAAAATCGTAATCAGCGTCATCATAGACAAGACCTCAATGCATATCCCAATGAAGTAACGGCTCAACAAGCGCCGGGTATTCTTCAGCACATTTTCCACCTCTTTCTGGTATTTGAGGGGCGTGAGCAGCAAAATGCCATTATTAAAAAGATTCTGTTCTTTTAAAAAGAAGAAGGTGATAAAGACTACGGCAAAAAGACCGATGAATATGGTGCCCGTGAAGGACAAGATGTAATTCAATACCTGGGTAAAGTCGATGGCTCCAAAAACACCCATCAACTCATTGGCCATATAGGTTTCCAGGCTGTCGGAGGTTTCCATCAGTCCGTATTCTTTCAGGAGCCCCTCCAACCAAAGCAAGGGTTCGCGGATAGCCTGTGCCACCATATTTCCATCGATATCGGAGATGATGCTGGCCTGGCGGGCGATGAGCGGAATAAAAATGGCGATCAGGGCAAGCAGGATAACCATTTCGATGACCAGGGTCAGGGCAGCGCTCACGCTATGCGGAATGCGCATTTTCCCGATATGCAGCCCGTCGAAGAAGCGCACCAGAGGGTGGCCCATAAAGGAGAGGACGGCGGCGATAAGGATATAGAATACGATGTCGGAGAAAAACCATACCATCCAGATGGCGATCAGAAAGATCAGTCCGGAGGCTATCCAGCGGGTTATTGTATTCATAGCAGTTCTTTGGGTGAAAGATACATAAATCCGTCAGAAGGGCAATCCAAGGACGACTTTCCAGGCCAGGTTCTCTCCGGACTTATCCAGGGAATAGGGGCCCAGGCGATAGAAGCCTCCCAGGCCCAGCTTGAGCAAACCCAGCTTGAGCAGGTCAGGGCTGTCTATGCCTGCTTCCATCAGGATTTTGTCCATCCCCTTGCTCCCGTCCGGCACATACTCTTTGTATCGCAATTCGCTCCATCCCGTATTAAAATGCAGCCTGAGCCCCGGCAGTCTGCGGTTTCCCGTAAGGTGGTGTTGAAAATCCCAGCTCAGGAAGAGATAAGCATAACGGTCGGCCAGGAATTCATTCATCCTGACCGTGGCAAAGGCATTGGAAGCATAGAGGGTGAGTGGGCGGAAACTACCCCTCCCATTGAAGCGCAAGTGCGCGGGCTGTGCATTGGCCTGCATTCCACCAAGCAGGTTCAGGTAGAGGATGCCGGCACTGCGGGTGCGGGCCTGGGCCCAGGCTTTCATTTCAATGCTTTGCATCGGTTCCACGTCTGGTTCCACAGCCTTGAGGCCCTGGCGCAGGCGGAGCCAGAAAACGGGCTTCCGGGTACCGGTGCTGATTACCTGGTAGGGGTTCATCAGCATTTTTTCTCCTATGGCATAGCGCAGCTCCACAGAGAGGAGGTCGTGGGGCCTGGAAAAAGCATCTGCATCCAGCCATTCAGCTTCACGCAATCCAAAGTGGAAGGCTTGCTGAACATATACCGCCTTGAGGAGCAGGTCGCGCAATGGCCTGATCTGAAAGCCGCCCTGGTAAATATCCACCAGATCCATTTCCTGAACCAGGAGATTGCGCAGATTGAGCTCCTGCCTCGAACCGGATATCTGCGGATCCCATACGCTTCCTTCTTCCCTCAGGTCTCTGGAGAAGGAGGCCAGCCATCGGAAGTCCATCCGTCGGTACAGCGGCAACTCCAGTTGCATACCATACTTCAGTTTATTGTCTCCGTATCCGTAGCCTGCATTGGCAGCCAGATTGAACCAGGGAACCAGGCGGCGATTGGTGGCCAGTCCCAGCCCGCCATAAATGCCTTCATACTCACTGTAGCGGATAAGCTTTTTCAGATCAATATCCAGCGGACCCATCGGATACTGACCCCGCATCAGGGCATCCAGTCGGCGGGTAAGCTGATCCAGTCCCTGGGCCTCACCAATACTGTCAATCACCTCATAGGTACGCAGTTCTTTGGTTTCCAAGGCTGCCACCCTGTGCTCAAGCCAGAATGCCGAATCTCTTTTGTGGGCATTCCGGCTTACTTCAATGCCGGTGACCGTGCCACGCAGCGGACGGCCGGCTTCATTAATCCGGATATTCTTCAGGTAATAATTGCCTTCGCCTACCGCATAGAAACGCCCAACGATGACATTTTTCAAGACCAGACTGGTGCCCAGTTCCAGCGGGAACCAATGCCCGTCGATGCGCCCGTACTTCTGCCGGATCCGGATCGACATCCCCCCCTCCTCCACAGCAGGGCTGGCTGTGACATTACGGATGGCAAAATCGCGGCTGTGAATATAGAGCAAGCCCTGCATTGCATCCACAGACACACCGGGTCGGGGCCCGTATTTGACCACATAAACCGTATCGCCTCCCTGGAACAGGGTGTCTTCCAGACTGAAGAGATACTTTTTCAATCCGCCCGGACTGGCCGGGTTCAGGTAGGACTTATCTGCGATCCGGATGATTTCATCATAGAAGGAGAAGGACTGTATCTGAGAGATAAGAAAGACGAAAAGGGGGTCTTTCAGTCCGCTGATGCGGCTCCCGGTCACCTTCTCCTGCAGCCTGCCCTTGCGGTATTCCCTTTCGCTTACCGTCTCCATCATAAACAGATGTTGTTCCTGCAGCACCTTCCGCACCTTCTGCATTGTGGAATCGGGCAGGGGCGCTCTTTTTTCATCGCCCAGGGTGGTGTCGATGGTGAAGATCATCTTCCCATAAGCATCGCAGGAATAGGAAGCCAGGCGGGCCGGATTATGCTCCTCCCTCCTGTCCACCACCTTCTGCATCAGGGCCAGGGCCGGATTGTCCCAGGGCACGATGATCACCTCAGTGAGCGTAAGTATCTGGGGGCATAGTTCGATATGCATCACCTCCTCTCCATTATTCACCCAGCGGTGTTCGGGCCGATAACCCACATAGGTACACATCAGTTGTAAAGGGTATTCGGCTTCCTCGATAAGGAAACGCCCTTCAATATCTGTAGCGGCCCCGAAGCGCCCGTCTGCCGACATCAGGTTCACAAAAGCCAGGGGCTCTCCTGTCTTGCAGTCTTTGACAGTACCCCGCAATGGCTGTCCCTGTGCGAGGGAGAGCGAGCCAGCAAGCAGTATGAGAAAAAGGTGAATAGGGTTCATTTGTGCCTTGGACTCGTTTTCGAAAAGCATTGCAAAAGTGCTGAAAAGATAGGCACCATCAAATGAATGCCTTCAATTCCTTACATTTGTCTCTCACAATCCTACCATTATGGAACGCATAGCCGTTTTTCCGGGGTCTTTCGACCCCATCACCCGCGGCCACGAGTCGGTGATCCGCCGGGCAGCACCACTGTTTGACCGCCTGATTGTAGCCATCGGTCAGAACAGTGAAAAGCCATATTATTTCCCTCTGGATCAGAGGGCCGAATGGCTGAAGGATGTTTTTGCCGGAGAGAAGAATATTATGGTAGATGTGTACGAAGGCCTGACCGTGGATTACTGCCGGAAAGCCGGAGCAAGGTACCTGGTCAGGGGCTTGCGCACTTCTGCGGATTTTGAGTTTGAGAGAAGCATCGCCCGCGTGAATCACAGCCTCTTTCCCGGGCTGGATACGGTTTTTATGCTGGCTGCGCACGAATACGATGCCCTGACCAGTTCCATCGTGCGTGAGGTGCATAAGCACGGAGGGGATATTTCTCCCTTTATCCCCGAGAAGCTGATCCCCTATCTTCTTCCCTGATATATACCTTTTGAAAATGGAGTCCGTTTACCGGCCGTGATGCGCAAAACCCTTGTATACCTCTTCCTGGCCTGCCTGAACTGGCCACTGCTGTCAGCCCCGGTCATCGTCCGCGGACAGGCACCCGGAGCCGAGGGCAAGGTAATCCGCATCCAGGCCTTTAGCGATATGATCTCATACCGCCGGCTTACCCTGGCCAGAGACACCATTGATGCCACAGGACACTTTGCCCTTTCTTTTGCGCTAACCCGCAATGCCTATATCCAGCTGATGATCGATTTTCACTCGGCGGAGATGCTGGCCGAACCGGATGCGGAGTATGAAATACATATCAGCGCATTTGAGAATCCTGTCTTCAGAGAAGAATTGAATCCCTTCCTCGAGCCGCGTTATCTGTATTTCCAGCTTCAACATCCGGAAAAACACCCGCTCCTGCTTGGTCTCGATTCACTGAATGCCCTCTATGAGTCTCATTTGCTCGAACATTTTCAAAGGCTCAGCCGAGGAGGAAAAGCGGCCGGTACGGATACCCTGCAGGCTCATTTTCAGAAGAAGCTGCCCTACCTGAACCCCTATCTCAGAACAGCCGTGAAATACCGCGTAGCCAGCCTGGAGGACCTGGCGCGGGCAGACAGCAGGGAAGGACTGATGAAGCGATATCTCCACCCCGACAGCCTCTGGTACGGGCATCCCGATTTTATGGAATTCTTCAACAGCTTCTTCTCCAAATACCTGACACACCTGAGCCGCCCCATCCCCTACCGCGAGCTGGCCTATCGTGTGAATGAGACCCGAGACTATGCAGAGGTACTGGATTTGCTGGGCAGGGACAGCCTCCTGGTGAACGATCGCATCAGAGAGGGAGTGCTGCTGCGGAATTTGCGTGAGCTGTATTATAATCCTGATTTTGACAAGCAGGCTGTACTGGAAATCCTGAAACAAATGCAGGCATCCACCCGCTTTCCTGAACATCGGGACATTGCCGGGAACCTGATCACTCGCCTTCACCGCCTCAGTCGGGGAACCCTGCCTCCCACCCTGCCCGCCCGCCAGTCGAACGGCAGCCACATTGCTTTGTCGGACTATGCCGGAAAATACCTTTATGTGCAGTTCTGGACGTCTGTCTGTGAGGCCTGCAAAACCGACTGGATTGCGATGCAAAGCCTGTATCCACGCTTCAGCGAGGAAGTCCGTTTTCTCAGTATTTCAGTTGATACGGAGGAAGAGCATTTTCGTGCAACGCTCAAGCAGCTGGATTACCCCTGGGATTTTGGCTGGTTCGGCGGAGACTATGATGTTGTGGATGACTACAGTCTGCGGGCTTTCCCCTCTTATATCCTCTTAGACCGGGAAGGCAAGATTCTGCAGTATCCTGCCCGCAGTCCGGCAGACCAGCTGGATGTGATGCTTGGGCGCTTGCTCTCGGCAGAAAAGAGAATAGAAGAAAGCAAGCCTTTGCCAGGGACGGATGAGCGAAGGTAAATAAGTGCTTGACCATTCTCAAAGCTCCGCTTTCCAGGCCCAGTCTTCAATGTTCATCGGCAGCTTTCAATGCGTATTTTCATTTGTTCAGTAGATTACGAATAGCGAAGGCAGCGAGTTCCTTCTGTGTTCTCGCTTAAGCCCTCTTGCTTAATCACCATCATCTTATTCTGACTCATTCTGAATTGCCGAAAGGAGGCTTACCTTTTCAGCAGATAGGGTATCAATAGTGTATTTTCTGAAGAATCATTAAGGTTCTTCTTCTTCTTTCATTGACATCCGCTGCCGACGCCATTACGGATGCCCCAGTCAAAGAAAAATGCCGGATGAAAAGCAATATAGTACATTACCCCCCCCGGATTATCGGAGGGGATAGAGTATTGAAGCCTCCTTAAGGAGAAGGGCTTCTTATGACATTGGAGCTGCCTCTAGCTCCCTTCTGATATGTCATTCAGAAATTGCCAATCCAACACCATTTTCAAAACCATCAACCATAATCCAATGAAACATAATAGACTTATAGGACATATATTCAGATTGTTACTGATTTGCTGCCTGGCATTAGCAGGTGTGCTATCTCAGGCGCAAACAGCACAAAGCAGTATCAATACCCGCCTGGCCGTGTACGATTCGGTTTACTCATTTGTGGATATGCGTGACTCACTTGTGCAGTATCTGGCCACCACCCAGGATACCAATCCTGAGATTATTATGAATTATCTCAGATTTATGGAATTCTGGAATGCAAGAATCACTGATTCTGCTGATGCCAGCTATTCGGGCATCAAAAAAGCTTTGCAGGCATATGCTGCGGGCGTAACCACTCCAATCATTGATGAAGCCGATTGGAGATTACTTGGCCCCGTCAGGGTGGACAATTATATAGGAATGGACAACCAACGAATGGGTATTGTAAGTGAAGTGCTGGGCAATCCCAATGATGATAATGATATTCTCATTGGGACAGCCCACAGCGGAGTCTGGAAATACAATCCGCAAACCGCCGGGTGGGACTGTGTAAGCGATATGTTAAACTTTCCTTGCTTAGGCATCACTTCTCTGGTAAGGAATAAGTTTGAACCAGATACTATCTATGCCTCCACAGGTGTAGGGGAAAAGGCCGAGCGATACGGCACAGGTATTATTCAATCATTTGACGGAGGCAATACCTGGTCCTTAATGAGTAGTTTTCCAAACGCTACCTATCCTTATGTAACCAGGCTTATTGCAGATGAGACCGATGATGATCCCGGCGATGGGTTAACACTGTACGCTCTCAGCGGGAAGCATATTTTCAAATCGGAAAACTCCGGTCTGAACTGGACGATTCTCTTCACGCCACCTTTACAAGATGAGCACAGCTACTTCAATGATCTGAGTATCACCACACGCGGAGACTTGATTGTTACTACTGCAAATGCCTGGCACAATGCAGCGGAAGCCTTCTATTTTGACTATAATTCGTCGAGCTGGTCTTCGATTGATCTCAATGTTGATGGCGATCCCTTTGCATTCCAGCACGCCAGGGTCACCGGGCCACATCACAGCACCAACGTACACACGTATTATATGGTTTGTGATTCAATTGGTGGATTAAACAGCAAGCGTGTAGTATTCATTTCCATTGATATGGGAATGTCCTGGGAACCCCATAAGATCATTAATGGTTGGGATTCCTATGGAGTATCTTTTCACCATCAGGAGATTGTGTATACCCACGATTTTCCTTCCAATCCTCAAAGATTACTTTTGGGTGGAAGGGAATTATGTTCGATGTTAGGAGGACCAGCCTATCCACCCCCGGGACTTGATCCCCTGGGATCCGGACATAGTGGGATCAATGATATTGAGATCTATGGCTATGATCCCGAAAGAAACCTGCACAAAATCCTCATTGCCAATAATGGAGGGGTTAGTCGCTTGCTTGTGAACCTGGACGAGCAAATACTCGAAGGCCTCACTAACCTAAATATTGACTTCCTTCCCATAACGGACTTTGTGGGGATGGGCGTTTCTCAGAGAGGACCGGAAAAAATTGTTGCGGGCAGTATGTACAATGAGACATTCCTGTTTGAGGATCGAAATTGGACACACATCAGCCATCCCCTGGATGAGAGCGGGGGGGACTGCGAGATCAAGGTCGATGATCCTCAACGCTACTTCTATCAGGAGCAGGGGGAGATGATAGAAGTGGATGGGCAGACAAGCAGCACACTTTACGCAAACCTGGGCTGGCCGATCCTGGGATTGAAGTATGAACTGGATCCCCTGAATCCGGACATTCTCTACGCAGGACGGGAAAAGGGCCTGAACGGAAACGGCAGGCTTCAGATCTACGATATGGGACCCAAAACCACAACCACGCGCGAGAATACCCTGGGTCTTACCACCACAGGCGCCATCGCAGCAGACGGAAACGGACTCATTTTTGTTTCCGATCTCGACTTCAAAAACCACTATACCACCGATGCGGTTCTGATCAAATCAACCAACAATGGCGCAACCTGGACCAGCCTGAACAACAGCCTGGTATATTATTTTGATAATGGAAGCCCCATTGCCAAGGAACTGTTTAAGATCGTGGGGTATAAATCGATTCGCGACATTGTTATCGACCCTGATAACAACCAGCACGTTTATCTGGCTATCAGCGGAATTTATACCTCCGATGCTTACGGCACTCCCATACAGAATGACAGAAGGGTGCTCAGAAGTACGGATGGAGGCCTTAGCTGGTATGATTTTTCAGAAAACCTGGGTGCGGTTCCCTGTCACTGCCTTGCTATTCACAAGACTGATCATAAGAAGAGGATTTTTGTCGGGAATGAAGTAGGTGTGTTCTGGAAAGACCTGGCACATCCCGGTTCAAACTGGAGTACCTTTCAGGAAGGCTTGCCCCCGATGATCGTAACGGATATGGATATCCGCGAATGCTCCAACGAAATGTATATCGCTACCAAAGGAAGAGGCATTTTCAAAACAAGCTTGAGTGAATTCTATGAACCTCAAACCATTTTGCCCTCCGGTGTGAATATCACCTGGAATGCCGATATTAAAATAAAATCCGATATTGTAATCCCTTATAATACCCGACTCACCATTGAGGATTGTACTATTGAAATAATGACCGGACGTAAAATTATTATACAGCCGGGGGCTGAACTGATTGTGGACAATGCAACCCTGACCAATGTCTGCGATACAGTGTGGGAAGGCATTGAGGTATGGGGCAACATTGGTTATTCCCAGTTTCAAACCGTTGGCGGTTACCTTCAGGGATATCTTGAATTAAAGAACAATGCAGTGATTGAAAATGCCCATTATGGTGTACGTGTGTGGAAACCCGAGGACTGGAGTTCTACCGGCGGTATCATCATCGCCAGCGATGCAAGCTTCAGGAACTGCTGGAAGGCCGTAGAATTTATGCCTTATGAGAACTTTAACCCCAATTTGCCCCCCTATACTCCTCCATACCCGGCTGCGGCAAACGTCTCAGTCTTTCGGAACTGCAGCTTTGTGGTGGATGATGATTTCTATCGTAGCTCTTTTGATGCTCAGGTTTCTCAGCTCGATGTTTGGGGCGTTCGCTTCCTGGGATGTAACTTCACAGATCAACGAACCGGCATTAGCTTAAAACAGGAATTGGGTAAAGGCATTTACACCCTGGATGCTTCCTTTGAAGTGGGCAGCCTATGCACCGCTTCCCCGCCGATAGATCCCTGCCCTGCCATTGACCTTACTCCCTCTTCTTTTTTCGGCTTAAATATGGCCATCGCTGCCGGGGGAACCCACAGCAATAGAAATATCAAAGTAAGCGAAGCTCAATTCGAGGACAATGTAACCGGTATCTATGTAAGCGCGGTAGATCATCTGGTGGCCCTGAGCAATGAATTTGTGGTAGGGGGATTGAGTGATATAGATGATAGGTCTTATGGTATCAGGATAGATAATTCAACATCCTACCGGGTGGAAGAAAATTCCTTCAACGGTGAGATCCATCCCAGCCAGAAAACCTTCGGCGTGTTTGTGTTCGAAAGCGGAAGCGACAATAACCAGGTATATCGCAATACTTTTGAAAACCTGGACTATGGACAGTATGGCATCGGGATTAACCGGAACACTGTCACCCCTTTTGAAGGCTTGCAATTCCTGTGCAGCGAAAACTGGAATGCATTTGGGGTGGATATTTTTTCAGACTTTGTTGAATTTGACCCTTATGAGCAATACCACGGCATCCGCGATTACCAGGGTTATCTTTCTGCCTCGGCAGCCAATGATTTTACCCTTGTATCCAGTGCCCCGGAGCATAGCCTGACGAACAGAACCCAGAACGTACTCACCTATTACTATAATAATGCTTCGGAAGCGCCGGTAAGCTATACCCCGGCAATGGTAATCCCGATGCAATCTGCCGCCTGGAATGCCTGTCCCTCCAATCTTACAGGAGGATACGGAGGGGAAGCCCTCAGTGAAAGCCAGAAACAGGAGGTAAAGGATAGCCTGGCCCAGAAAGAAACAGCTTACCTTAACCTGCTGTATAACTATCATCAACTCATTGACGGAGGCAATACCAATGCCCTGCTCACGGAGATCCAGCTAAGCTGGCCCGAGGACGCCTGGGATCTGAGAAATGAATTGCTTTCCCATTCACCCTATCTATCGGAGGAAGTAATCAGAGAAGCGGCCGAGAAAGGCATCTTGCCTCAGGCAATGCTGCTGGAAGTTTGCCTGGCCAATCCGGAGACAATGCGCAGCGAAGCACTGATGGAGTTTCTCGGGAATGAGATCCCCAATCCCCTTCCTGCCTATATGATTGACCTGATCCGTGTATGCCGCGAGCAGGAAACGGCGCGAACCACCCTGGAAGCCACCCTGGGAGGCTATGGTGCCCAGATGATGTTCTGGTCCAACATTCTTTTGGCCGATATGAAGCAGGACAGCCTGCGCACCTCCACCGACAGCCTGGCGCACTACTTACACCGCAGGCAGACGCTCTCCTCAGCCTATGCCCGGATAGAAGCCCTGGTAGCCGATTCCAACTTTGTTGAGGCAGAAAGCTGTCTTGAGCTGTTGCCAGAACAGTATCCTATGAATGAGGCAGAGACAGAGGCCTTTGCGCATTACAATACCTGGTTTGGTTTTCAGAAAAGCCTTGCCCAGAATGGCCGCAGCCTGATGCAATTGAATGAGCAGGAAATAGATGCCTTACTCGATCTGGCCTATGCTTATGATCGCAGCGGAGCTCAGATTCGCAACCTGCTTTGCTTCAGATATAAGCTCTGTATCGAACTGCCGGTGAATGGAAGCGGAACCCAGCCCAAATCCCTCATTCGAACCTCTGGCAATGAACCTGAAAACCACTTTCATCTGGTACAGGTTTTCCCGAATCCTGCAAATACCTATCTCAGCGTCAGCATAGAAAGCAATACGGGAGTACAGCCTTTGACCCTGACCATTACCGATGTAAGCGGGAGGGTGGTGTATCGTGCATATCCATCCCTTGTGCCAGGACATCACCTGGTAGATACCCGTAAGTGGAAAGAAGGAATGTATCTGTATCAAGTCCGCGATCCGCGAAGCACCATTGGATCCGGGAAATTTATCATTCGACGTTAAATACAAACCCAGGGAAAGCTCTTGCAGGGCAAGGGCTTTCCCTTTTTACAAACAGCTATTATGAAGGTTTTAAAAGCTTTGTACTTCTCCACCATCTTCCTAATCTCCAGCCTTACCTCATTTGCACAATCTCCTCTGCAACTGGATACAACATTCCGGGTAGATATGAACGGTCAGCCATATTTAGGGAACTTGGGCGATTACTGGATTGAGGAAGACGGATCCATCATAATGGTTGGATCTTTCGAGCATAAGTATTATCAAGATGATTATCCACGGGTGTGTGTTAAGCTGGATGGGCTGGGTAAGTTGGATACACAATTCCAGTATCAACACCCTTATAGTGGAACCTGGGCAACTAAGATCGCACATCATAATGGAATGTATTATCTTGGCCATTACAGTCATCCCGGCGTAAACCGAATTTACCCTGATGGCACCATCGACACCAGCTTTCGCTTTCCGATGGACAGTTTTTGGCTCGGATCAGTGCAAGTCAGTGATATACATATCAGGGCAGATGGGAAGGTGCTGGTAAGCGGATTGTTTAATATAAATGCTTCCGGAGGGTATGGGTTAATTCAACTGAATCAGGATGGAAGCCTTGATACTACATTTTACTATTCTTTTGTGGATAAGACTCAATCCTACATCTTCCCCCTATCGGATGGAAAATATCTCATTGGTGGGGTTAAATTTGATATGCATAATACCCGGCAAAGCATTTGGCGAATCCATCCTGATGGTCGGTTGGATTCAAGTTTCAATTGCTATAGTTCACAAAATAATATAAAGTATATTGATACAGTGCCGGAAAGCGGCAAAATTCTGTGCTGTGGATCAATGCTATTGCCTGGAAGTCCATATCCCCTTAAACTTGTGCGCTTAGAAAAAAATGGAAGCATAGATTCCAGCTTCAACTTTTTGAATCATTTCGATGGCATCCCTGGAGGCATCCCTGCCTCTTTCCTTATAGAGGACAATCGAATCATTGTTGGAGGGGGATATAGGTATATCAATGGTCGCAAGTACAATAGTCTTGCAGTGTTTGATACCCTTGGGAATCTGGATACCCTCTTGAGTGCAAACCTGCCAGGCCCTGACACACTAAATCCCTGGTATAGTCACCCCTGGATCTTTCATCTTAAAAGATATGGCAGTAAAATTCTTGCAAATGGAGGTTTTTCAACTTTTAGTGGGTTTCCTTCATTTGGTCTGGTAAGACTACACGGCCTCACCGCAGGTTTGAATGAAGTGGAGAAGAGTGGCAGTATGCATTGTTTTCCCAACCCGGTTTCAGGGGAGGTAAATATCAGGGTGGAGCAAGCGCTTTCCGGCACGTATCGTTTGTTGGATATGAGCGGGCGGCTGTTATACAGCGGGGTGCTCTATCCTGCGCAAAAGCATCACCGGATCAGCCTGCCAACCCTGGCCCCCGGGCTGTATTTGCTTCAACTCAGCAGCAAAGATGGAAAGGAATACTGTGAGAAGCTGGTGGTGGATTAGAACAGAGTGAGTGTGAGAGTGAGAGCGAGAAAAAGGAAATCCATAATCACAATGAAGCAGAATCAATATTCAATGACAATGAGCATTGAGATCCGGCCAAAGTCCCCCTTTGAAGGGGGATTTAGGGGGATGTCAGCAAGTCCCCCTTTCAGGGGGATTGAGGGGGTCCAAAAAAAGCATAGTATGATGCAAAGCGAACTGCCTGTGGGCTTTTTGGATGAAGGGGAGATGGATGAGCTGATGGACCTGGTGGAAGCCAACCGCCCGCAGATCACCGCTGCTGCGGTAGCTATGCTGAAGCAGAACGATCCTGAATTTGTATATAACGAGATCATCCTTGAACCAGACACCAACTCTGTTCCCGAGCGTGCAAGCGCCAGCATTGCTGATGCGAAAAACGCAGCACTCAAACTCTATCCCAACCCGGCATACGACTACATCACTGTATCCTGCGAATTGGATCAGTATGTTCAATCCGGCTATATGCTGCAACTATACAACGCCTTGGGACAGCTCTTGTATGAAAGAGCTCTTTTGGTGGACAATGAAGAGCTGATGATCCCCTTAGGGGGATACCCTGCAGGCAATTACCACTTCATCCTTGTGGGTGATGGCAAACATTTGGCCAATGAGAAACTTACGATCATTCGCTAAGCAATCTGAAAGTGAAAGGTCTCCGTCCATAGGGCGGAGGCCTTCTTTCCATTTCATACGGAATACTCTTATAAGCTGTACAGCATTAGTATGGTTTTGGACCGCAATCGGACAATCAGTTCAGCCTTATTCTAAGACTTTTTATTATAGCGGTCAGCCACCCAATACCTTGAATTGGGGAGAGGCCATCCTGCAAACAACCCGTGGAATATACTTAGTGATTGGAAATGCTAATAATGCAATCGGACAATATTTCACGGTAGTAAAGATAGATAGTGTTGGTAACTCCTTGAGTCAAATATCGATCCAACATCCGGTTCATCGGAACTTTACATATCCAACTAATATTATCATTGAAGATAGTAATGGACATTTAGTTGTAGCCACAACAATTGGTCGGGTTACTGAAAACCCATACGATGGCTTTCTCACCAAACTCACCCCCGACCTGGATACACTATGGACCAAAACCTATGACCTGCCGCCCACCCTGGCGGGTTGTCCGGCGGATACCTTTGTGGGCAACTACTTCACCGCCATCCGGCAAACCCCGGACGGGGGCTATATTATCGCAGGCAACTACCGCCTCAACTGTCAGCCGGGCACCATCAGCGACCGCGCCTGCCTGCTCAAGGTAGATACCGCCGGGGAAGTGGAGTGGTGGCAGGTGTATCCGAATCATCACAGTATTTTTGATGTTGAAGTAGCCCCGGACAGTGGGTTCGTTTTTCTTGAGGTAGATGATCCAGGATTTCGGATCACAAAAGCGAACAAGTATGGGAATCTGCTATGGCAGTCGGTTCTGGACAACACACACACTCACAAGTTTGGGCAGGATGTGGAGTTTGTTAATGACAGCATTGTTGCTATTGCAGGGATTTATGTTTACGATGACACACCTGCTATCAGACTAAGAGGAATTGATTTCTACCTGTTTAATGTAAAGTCCAAATCAATACTATCCGCCCATTCTTATATTCCTTACACCTCAATTAGATGTGCGACTCTGCATCAGAACCTCAAGCTTCAGCCATTAAATGATGGCTTTATCATAGCAGCTACCGGAACAGTGGTTGCCCCGGACTCTTCCCAGACCCAGCACAAAGGAGTGTTGTTCAAACTGGACAACAACGGAGACAGTGTTTGGGTACGGTATTATCAATATGGAGACTTCCACGATCAATGCCAGTTCAATGATGTGCTGGTGATGGATGATGGAGGCTTTCTGGCTGTGGGCTTTCATTTCCCCTGGACAGTGAATGCCGGGGCCTGGCTGGTGCGCACAGACAGCAATGGCTATGCCCCAGGCGCTTACCCCACGGGTATTTTCAAACCGGAGCCAATGGTCTCGGAGCTCAAACTCTATCCCAACCCCAGCAGCGGCATCAGCTGGCTGGAGCTGGATGCGCATTCCCTCCCACACTCCTCCCGCCTTCGTTCCGCTTCGCTCAACTCCGGCGGGCAAGCCTCCACACTCAAACTTTTCAACATAAATGGAAAACTGGTTCAATCCACCCCCCTTCCTCCCGGCACACAGGTACAGGAAATCAACACCCAAAACCTGCCGTCCGGCCTATACCTTGTCAACCTGGTGTTTGAAGATGGGAAGGTGTTTAGTGGGAAGCTGGTGGTAAGATAAGACAGCGTGAGAGCACGAGCGCGAAGGGGATCCTTTGGTCAATGTACCTCCTTCAGTTTTTTTACAAGGGCGGTGGTTTTTGCCCCATCCTCCGCAAAGGTCAGTGTAATAAATGAATAAAAATCAAATACTTACACGGATATCCCAGAGGAGTCACAGAGGTTCACCGAGCAGATTTCTTCCCGTCCCCCTTATGACTTATTCTTATGAATTCTGCCTTATTACTTAAAAGAACCACCCCTTCGGGGTTTTCGGGATTCGCACTCGAGCTCGTACTCGTACTTTATTAACCGCAGGGATCGCAGAGAATACGCTATATGGGCGCAAAGGGTCTTCTCCCTGCTTGCCGGCAGGCACACTCATCCTCAAACACATTCTCAAACTCAAACTCACCGCATCATCCTTCGTTCCCAATCTTTGTCACTCGCTTCCTCCCCACCTTATGACTTCTTACTTATGCTTTATGAATTATGACTTAAGCAAGGTATTGACACAGGGG
>CAZPYJ010000008.1:81115-138217 GCA_964590645.1 uncultured Lentimicrobiaceae bacterium | reverse complement strand
CACTGAACACTGCCCACTGAACACTGCCCACTGAACACTGCCCACTGAACACTGCCCACTGAACACTGATCACTGATCACTGATCACTGATCACTGATCACTGATCATTGCCCTCAGTATGCACGCACATTTCGACCCTCGATATAGTTGATGAAGGCCTGGTTCACCACCTTATTCCCTCCGGGCGTGGGATAATCACCGGTGAAATACCAATCGCCGGTATGCCCCGGACAACTTTGATGCAGGGACTCTATCGACTGATACACGATGGTAACAGGCGTTTTAACCGTTTCCGGGGTAACAAGGCGGGCAATGCGCGCAGAGATATCCCTGGCAGTGAAAGGTTTGTAAATCTCTTTCACATAATTGACCACCTCCTCTTTGGGCAAATGCTGTTGCGCTTTACATTTCTTGTACACCTCATTGATGATGCCGGCCTGCCCGCTTTCCTTCAGCAGGGAAATGGCCGCATTGAAGGCGATAAAATCGTGCAGCTTGGCCATATCGATGCCGTAGCAGTCGGGATAGCGGATTTGGGGCGCCGAGGAAGCGATGATGATCTCGCTGGGCCTCAGGCGGTCGAGGATGCGGATGATGCTCTGCTTCAGGGTGGTTCCCCTTACGATGGAATCGTCGATCACCACCAGTTTATCCACCCCATCGCGGATGATGCCATAGGTGATATCGTACACGTGCGCCACGAGGTCATCACGGGCATTGTCCTGGGTAATGAAGGTGCGCATTTTGACGTCCTTCACCGCCACTTGCTCGGCACGGGGTCTTATCGACAATATTTTTCGTACCTCTGCTGGATCGGGGTTTTTCAGGCGGCTTAGCTTCTCTGCTTTTACCTCATTGCAGAAATCCTGCAATGCTTCAAGAAGTCCGTAGAATGCCACAGAGGCGGTGTTTGGGATATAGGAGAAAACCGTATTCTCCAGGTCATAGCCTATGACCTCCAGAATGCCCGGGGCCAGCGATTTACCCAGGCGCTTCCTTTCCTGGTAAATATCCACATCTGTTCCACGGCTGAAATAGATTCGTTCGAAGGAGCAGGACTTCTTTTCCCGGGGGGTCTGGCACATCACCTCTTTTATTTCTCCCCTGGCGGGGATGAGCAGGGCGTGCCCGGGGGAGATCTCCCTTATGTCTTCCACCAATACATTTAAGGCAGTTTGAATAACCGGACGTTCGGAAGCCACGGCCACGATTTCCTCATCCTGATAATAAAAAGCAGGGCGAATGCCGGAGGGGTCGCGCATTACAAAAGCATCGCCGTGCCCCAACAGGCCTGCGATCACATATCCTCCGTCCCAGTATTTACTGGAACGCTGGAGGATGGTTTGCAGATCAATATTGCGGGAGATCATCCGGGTGATCTCCATTTTATCGAAATCCTGCTCCTTGTATTCCTGATATAAACGCTCATTCTCCTGATCCAGGAAATGGCCGATTTTCTCCAGAATGGTAATGGTATCCGAGGTTTCCGTCGGGTATTGGCCGAAACTTACCAGGCGGTGAAAGAGCTCATCCACATTGGTCATATTGAAATTCCCGGCCAGCACCAGGTTTCTGGTCAGCCAGTTATTTTCGCGGATGATAGGATGAAGGGCATTGATGCCGTTGCCCCCGAAGGTGCCATAGCGCAGATGGCCCAGGAAGAGTTCGCCGCTGAAATCCACGTTTCGTTTCAGCCACTGCACATCGTTGCGAAGCGATGTGTTTTTCTGTGTTGCCTTGCTGATCCCCCGAAAAACCTGTTGAAAGATATCGATGATGGGCGCATCATTGTTGGAACGCACCCGGTTGATGTACTTGGTCCCGGGATCGGGATCCAGTTTGACACAGGCGATCCCGGCGCCATCCTGGCCCCGGTTGTGCTGCTTCTCCATCAGCAGCTGCATTTTATTCAGGGCGTGAAAGGCCGTCCCGTATTTTCCAAGATAATACTCAAGGGGTTTGCGCAATCGTACCAGGGCGATGCCGCATTCGTGCTGAATCAGTTCACTCATACATCCTTACAAAGGGCAAAGGTAAGGCTTTTAAGAAGGATAGCTGCATTTCTGATGAAAGCACCTGGATGGATCTCAATCCTTTTGGAAAACCCACTCCACCACCAGGATCTCCGGCCGGTGGCCGATGCGAACCGGGGGACCCCAGGAACCAAAGCCGGGGGAAACGTAAAGCTGCATCTCTCCCACCCTGAGATAACCCTTACTGATGCCATATATGGCTTTGGCCAGGTGACCCAGGGGCCAGAGCTGCCCGTCGTGGGTATGCCCTGAAAAACTGAGGTCAACCCCGGCAGCCGCCTTCTCCGCCAACATTACCGGTTGGTGATCCAGCAGGAGAACAGGCTGGGATAAGTCTACCTCCTTCATTACCTCTGCGAGGGGTTTACGGCTTTTGCCGGCAAATCGCTGCATATCCTTGTCTTCCAGTCCCACAATCCAAACCCCTTCGGGCAGCCTCACTGCCGTATCGCGCAGTACCTTCACCCCGTAGCCTGCCAGGTAGTTCAAACTGGCATCGGCGCCCCCGATATGCTCGTGGTTCCCGCTCACCGCATACACCCCCAGCGGTGCTTCGATCCGGGCAAAAAACTTCCCCAGGTCTTTGCGCATCACCGGACGCAAATCATCGTCCACCATATCTCCGCCCAGAAGTACCAGGTCAGCCTGCTGTGCATTGACCATCTCCACCATTTTTCCCACTTTGCCTTTTCCGATAATGCTGCCCATATGGATATCGGTAATCACCAACATTTTGAGTCGATCCACCCCGGCGCGTTTGGCCGTCTCGATAACCAGATGGTTCACCTTTGGGATGGAGGCATTGATGAAGCCCCCGGCAAGCAGGAGAAAAGAAATGCCGAAAACACCCAGGGAAACAAAGCTTCGGACTTGATCCGAACGCAGACCGGCCCTGAAATCGGGGAAAGGAAGAGAAATCAGGCGCAACAGATCGTAGAGCAGAAAGCCCATCATCAGGTACAACATCATCGCCATCCAGAGGGCCCCGGCAAAAAAGATCCCATCGGCCACTGGGGATGGGTGCATACTGAGCCATATCCTGGACAAGGGAAAGGCCAGCATTATCAGGATCAATGACACGGAAATAATGCGTCGCCATTGAAAACCGCCGGGTAGTCCGGCATTGATGTGCCGGTATAAATACCAATTGGCGAGAAAATATACCGTGAAAACCACGGAGAAGAAAATCAGAAATGACATTGTACGTGACATAAGGATTAACCTGAACTGACTTCTCAAACGCAAAGCCCGGGCGAAAGTTCAGGACATAGCCAATCTATCCTATCCTATCCCCCCGGAAGGAAGCATAATTCAATACCTTTGCGCTATGGGTAACAAAGCAGGGAAGTTATTCCGGGCATTCTCCGCCCTTCTGCAAAATCCAAAGAGGATAATGCAAGTGGTGGATGACAATGCCTGGTGGGAGAAAAAAGTGAAGAAAAGCTACGGCATCACCAGCTTTCCTGTCATCCCGATTGCGCACCTGATCCCTGACTTGTTCCGGCAGGGCGTCCCTGTTTCTCCCTATGCTTTTCTGGAGGGAGGATCTATGCTCACAGACCTGCTTATCCTTCGTGCCCTTGCCCGCCAGACAAAGGATTGCCGCTACTTTGAGATCGGAACCTGGCGGGGAGAGAGCGTGCGCAATGTAGCTGCGGAAGGGGCTGAATGTCATACCTTAAACCTCAGTGATGCAGAGATGGAGAAGATGGGCCTGGATGCCGCATACCGCGCACAGGTGGGCATACTGCTGAAGGATCATCCCGGGATTCACCTCCACCGGAGCCACTCCTCCCGTTTCGACTTCGCCTCGCTGGGAAAAACTTTCCATCTTGTGTTTATTGATGGAGACCATCATTACGAAGCGGTGAAAGAGGATACCCGCAATGTTTTTAAATTCCTCCTCCACCCAGATGGCATTCTCTGCTGGCACGACTATGCCTGGCACCCTGAGGCGGTCCGGCACGAGATAATGGCGGGCATTCTGGATGGGCTTCCGGAAGAATCGCATTCTCGTCTGTACCACATCAGCCACAGCAAAATGGCCGTTCTGCTGCCAGAAAAAGCAGAAGCCGCGCCCTTTGTCACCCCTGTCAGGCCACACCTGCGCTTTAATGTGTCCATCCGGGCAGAAGTCAAACCCTAAGCAGGTATTCGCCTTGACATTTAACCTGATCCTTCTTATTTTCAGGGGTTACAAACGAATCAGAAACAATGAATTCTTTCAATTCCCTGATCCTGTACGTCTTCCTTGTTTTCTTCTTTTCAGGATGCACTGACAAAAACAAAGATACTGTACCAGATACGCCGGGAGAATCGAAGCGTGAATACCAGGGCAATGCGCAAACCAGCATCCGCTATTATACATACAATCCGCACACAGGGCTGGACGAATTTCTTGAGGAAAAGCAATACAGCTACCCTGTTGTCATATACATTCACCCACCTCTCGAGGAAGGAGGTATCCTGGAAAGCAATCCTTTCAATCTTCAGGTTTTCCCCGATCGAAGTCAAAATCCGGATGAAGAAGGACACCTGGATCTGAGTTCCGCCCTAATCTTTAACACCACTTCCGGGAGGGTTCTATTGCAATACTGGCAAATTCAGTTAGTGGGGGAGGTCCTTACCGGAAGCCTGACCGATACTCATCTGGCAGAGGCTGCCGCAGCCAACCTGATCTGGGCCTGGGACGATATTGCGGGGACGATTATGACAATGCCCTTTCCCATATCTCAGGGTTGCAGCTTGCAGGGAAGCCTGAACTCCACAATGATTCAGATCACCCTTCAGGGCGAATCCGAAAACACCTATCGAAAGTTCCACACTACTATCTCGGCTTCACGGGTTTAGTTTCTGACAAAGTCATACGCCTTAATATATTCTGCTTTCGCTATTTTTGCAGCAAAGCAAGCATAAGATATGAGCATACGAAAAACGCAGATCGCCAAACTGCTGAAAGAAGGGCAGGCAGGGACAGAGGTATTTATCCAGGGTTGGGTTCGTACGCGGCGGGGCAATAAGAATGTTGCATTCATTGCCGTCAATGACGGAAGTATCATCCATAATATTCAGGTGGTGGCCGATCTGGCCTCTTTCGATGAGGCCCTGATCAGAAAAGTACATACCGGTGCCGCGATCGGAGTAAGAGGGAATTTGGTGGAATCTTTGGGGAAGGGGCAGGCAGTTGAGATACAGGCTTTTGAAATAGAGGTGTATGGCACAGCAGATCCGGAAACCTATCCCCTTCAGAAGAAAGGGCACAGCCTGGAGTTTCTTCGCGAGATTGCCCACCTTCGCTTCCGCACCAATACCTTTGGCGCCGTATTCCGCCTGCGTCACGCCCTGGCTTATGCCATCCACAAGTATTACAATGACAATGGCTTCTATTATCTGCATACCCCCATCATTACCGGTTCTGATGCAGAAGGAGCAGGCGCAATGTTCAGGGTAACCACCCTCGATCTGGAGCATCCTCCGAAGGATGAACAGGGGAAAGTGAATTTCAAGGAAGATTTCTTTGGAAAGGAAACCCACCTCACCGTTTCCGGCCAGTTGGAAGCAGAGTTGGGGGCCCTGGCCCTGGGCAAGGTTTATACCTTCGGACCTACCTTCCGTGCGGAGAATTCCAACACCCCCCGCCACCTGGCGGAATTTTGGATGATAGAGCCGGAAATGGCCTTCTTCGATATCCACGATGATATGGATCTGGCGGAGGACTTTCTCAAATACCTGATCCGTTATGCCCTGGATCATTGCGAGGATGACCTGGCTTTTCTGAATCAGATGTATGACAAGCAATTGCTGGAGACCCTGCAGAAAATCGAGTCCTCCACCTTTGAAAGAATGGCCTATACTGAAGGCGTGGATTTGCTGAAAAAGAGCGGAGAAAAATTTGTTTTCCCTGTGGAATGGGGGGTGGATTTGCAGGCAGAGCACGAGCGATACCTGGTGGAGAAGCACGTGGGCCGACCGGTGATGCTGACAGATTACCCGAAAGACATCAAGGCTTTTTATATGAAGCAGAATCCCGATGGGAAGACGGTGCGTGCCCTGGATGTCCTTTTCCCGCGCATCGGTGAGATCATTGGCGGATCACAGCGCGAGGAAGATTATGATGCCCTGATCAGGCGCATTCGTGAGATGCACATCCCTGAAAAAGATGTGTGGTGGTATCTGGAAACCCGCCTTTTCGGGACGGCACCCCACAGCGGTTTTGGTCTGGGCTTTGAACGCCTGGTGCAGTTTGTCAGCGGTATGACCAATATCAGAGATGTGATCCCCTTCCCCCGCACACCTCAGAATGCAAGCTTCTGAAACCATCGTATGGCAGTATTCGCTTTTTGCCTAAATTGCTGAAAGATTTGAATCGCTGTTTTATGTAAACTGACAGTATGCTGAGAGTCTGAAATACAATGCTTCAACAGAAACTACAACAGAAACTACTTCAAAAGCTCTCTCCACAGCAGATCCTGCTGATGAAGCTGCTGCAGGTACCTACCATAGCCCTGGAACAGAGAATCAAACAGGAAATTGAGGAGAACCCGGCTTTGCTGGATGCCCGCGACGAAGAAGAGGCCGGGAACGACGAAAACCAGGAGCCTGTTGCAGAAGAGGATACTGCTGAGGGAGCGGAAGAAGAATACGACAGCACGGATGATGAGTTCGACCTGAGTGATTATATGAGCGATGATGATGACATTCCGGAGTATAAAACGCGCGTTTCGAATGAGAGCCCGGATGATGAGCAGCGCGACATTCCCTTTGCTTCCGGTTTCAGTTTTCAGGATCTGCTGATCACACAATTGGGGCTCCGGCCATTGACCGACAAGCAGGAGTTGGTCGGCCTGCATATTATCGGCAACCTGGACGATGCAGGTTACCTGCGCAGGGATATTGCGGCGATGGTGGACGACCTGGCCTTCACCCAGAATCTGGAAGTAAACAAGAAGGAGCTGGAAGAGGTACTGGAGGTCATTCAGGAGTTTGATCCTCCGGGAGTGGGTGCCCGCGACCTCAGAGAATGCCTGCTGATCCAGCTTCGCAGGAAAGAGGAGCAGGGCCCTGCCGTACTCCTGGCCAAGCGTATCCTGCTGCGTAATTTCAATGATTTTGCCAAGAAGCACTACCAGAAAATCCTGAAGAAGACCGGAGCCAGCGAGGAGGAGCTGAAAGCGGCCATCCAGGAAATCATCCAGCTCAACCCCAAGCCGGGCAATTCCCTTGGAGAAAGCCAGCGTACCAATTTCCCCATCATCCCCGACTTTATTGTTCACAACAATGACGGAGTACTGGAGCTGACTGTCAATTCGCGAAGCATCCCCGATCTGCGGATAAACCACCAGTTTCAACGGATGCTCGAAACCTATGCTGCCAGCAAGGGAAAGAGCAGGGAGCGCCAGAAAGAAACGGTGATGTTCATCAAGCAGAAAATCGATTCAGCGCGATGGTTTATTGATGCCATCCGGCAGCGGCAGGCTACCCTCTATCTGACAATGAAAGCCATAATGGATTATCAGCAGGACTATTTCCTCACAGGTGACGAAACCCGGCTCAGGCCGATGATTCTGAAAGACATTGCCACCATCGTTCACCTGGATATTTCCACCATTTCCCGTGTGGCCAATAGCAAGTATGTTCAGACTCCCTTTGGCACCTTCCTGCTGAAAAGCTTTTTCTCTGAATCGATGCAGAAGGATGACGGGGAGGAAGTGTCCACCCGGGAAATCAAAAAGATATTATCGGATGTGGTGGAAGCAGAAGACAAATCCAGGCCCCTTACGGATGAGCAGCTGATGAATATCCTGAAAGAAAAAGGATACCCCATTGCCAGAAGAACCGTCGCCAAATACCGCGAACAGCTATCCATTCCGGTGGCCCGGCTGCGCAAAGAACTTTGAACCAAGATGGAGAAATTCCACATTGCCTGGGCGCGCCTGGTTTCCGCCCTGCTCAATCCCCTGCTGATGCCGGCCTACGCTTTTCTACTGCTGTTTTCCTTCCAGGCCTATTTCTCCTTCATCATCCCCTTGCAGGCTAAAATGCTGATTTTGCTGGTGCTCATCGTCAATACTGCTCTTCTGCCCCTGATCAGCCTGCTTGTGCTCAAAAGAATGGGAATGATTACCTCTCTTAATCTCGAAAAACGGGAAGACCGGCTTTATCCATTGCTGCTTGGCACAGTCCTGCTTTATCTCAGCTGGATATTGCTCCGCAAACTGAATTTGCCAGGCATATACAGTACCTTCCTTTTCGGGGCCACCCTGCTTACCCTGCTCATCCTGCTGATCAGCTGGAAATACAAAATCAGTATGCATACAGCTTCCGCAGGAGGCGTGCTTGGAATGCTGCTGGGCCTGCACATTCAGGCCTATGTCTCGATTATTCCTTTGATTTCTCTTTGCTTCTTTCTTTCAGGCCTGATAGGAAGTGCACGCCTCATTCTGCGGGCCCATACGCCCGCTCAGGTATACAGTGGATTCCTGCTCGGTGCAGGAACCCTGCTGGCCGTCTTTCTCTTAAGTACGGCTTAATAGGGGCGCAGAGAAACGCCTACAGAGAACGGATATACCGCCGGACCCTTTCCTTCGGTGAAAACAGGGGAGAGGCTATAGAAGCCAAACAGATTCACCGCTTTGTATCCCAGACGGAAAACCAGGCCGTAGCGGTAATTCTCAATGTTGGGCAGGTCTGCATATTTTACCTTCATTTTGCTTTCGGCATCCAGGGGATTATCGCCCTTGTACTTTGTATGGCTGTTGATATTAAACCCAGCCTTAAACCCCAGGGCAACACGGATTTCCGAATCCGTTTTCAGCCTGAATTCCAGGGGAAAATCCAGGTAGGCCAGGCTCAGTTTGTTGCGGTCGTAGTCCAGGTCCTTTCCGGAAATATCTTTTTCGGGCAAGGCTGAAAAAAGAGAATTGCCTGCAGTATCCAGGTCCAGGGAGGCATTGCTGTAAAGATTATGGGTGCTGATCATTGCCCCTACGGCGATACTGAAAGGGCTCTCTCCCAGTTGCGACTGGAACATCCCGCCCAGGCTAATGCCTTGATGGATCAGTCTCAGCTCAATGTCATCCGGTGCATCCATCCAGATATCGGTATAAAGATCGGCGGCAGCCCCAAACGACTGGCTTTTACCTTTTTTGGTTTCTTCCTGGGCCTGTATACCTGAAACAAGGAAGGCAAGGAGGATGAGAAGGGTCAGTTTTTTCATTGGATTTATTTTGATAGAGGACAAATATAAGGAAAGATAGATAGACTGTTTTTCAGAAGTAGATTTCGGCCCGGATTTGAGAGAAGGGTACTCCTTTCTCGATGAGCAGATCCCGCACTTCCACCACCATTTCCGCATTTCCACAAAGGAAATAGCGGAGCCCCGGATCAAAAGAAGCCTGATTTGCCAGCCAACGGGTGAGCCTTCCGTAAAACAATCCCTCGCCTTCTTCCCTTGAGCTGCAACGAACGTATTGCGCCAGACTCCCGGATGAGAATATTTCCTGGAAGTAGAAGTGCGCTGCGGTTTTTGCACCGTGAATCAGCGTTTTTTCTTTCGGATTCATTGACCGGAACATTGAGAGGAAGGGGGCGATGCCTGTTCCGGTGGCGATCCACCAGGCCGGGCCGGGCTCATCAATAAAAAAACCAAAAGGCTTGCTTATCCACAGGCTGTCGCCGGGCTTCATCTTCACTAATTGTGGTGTAAGCAGTCCATCCGGATTGAGGTCAAACAGGATAGCAATATCCTCTTCCTGCGTACCGCTCGCGATGGAATAAAGTCGATGCGCTTCTTCTTCCCGGGTCTTGATGGCTACGACCTGGCCCGGCCGGAAGTGAAAGTGGCGGGGCAAGGTCAGTACGAAAACCTCGGGGGCTATTTCATTCAGGCTGCGGATTTCTGTTTTTCCAAATTGTAGAACCGGAGGTTTGATTCTGGCGGCCATACTTAATCTTGTTTGGCTTTACTAAAGTCTACCCTTTCAATATTGTTCATATTCCACATAATCCACTGCTGCCGCTTGGCCAGGAAGGTGGTGGGTTTTTGCGGGTTCCTCCGGCGGGGTGCAGGTAAAATGGCAGCGATCATCGCCGACTGAGCGCGGCTGAGTTTGGCGGCGGATCGACCGTAATAATGCTGTGCAGCGGCTTCCACCCCATAAATACCCCTTCCCGTTTCGATCACATTCAAATAGACTTCCATAATGCGCTTCTTGCCCCACAAGAGCTCGATCAGGACGGTATAATAGGCTTCAAACCCTTTCCTGAGCCAGTTGCGCCCGGGCCACAGAAAGACATTTTTGGCTGTTTGCATTGAAATGGTAGAGCCTCCCCGGAGGCGTTTACCACTGCGATAGTCTTCCCAGGATTCCCGCATTGCTTTCAGGTCAAATCCGTGGTGCTCCAGGAAGCGGTTATCTTCCGATGCCACTACCGCCAATATCATATTGGGACTGATTTCTTCAAGCTTTACCCAGGATTGGTGGATTCCGTATTTGCGGCCATCCGGATGCTCATTCCCGGCCATCTTGATCATCAGCAAGGTGAGAGGAGGATTCACGAAGCGGAAGAGGAGGGTAAGGCTGACCGAAAGGCACAAAAAAAGCAGTATGCTCAGCAAAATCAGCCGCATCAGAAAAGCAAAGCGCGAACGGGTACCCCGACGCAAGAATGCAATGATGCCGTATCGCATATCACATTATGGGTTTAGAAGAATCGAGTACTCACAGAGCAGCAATGCTGTTCCCGCTTTTTGCGGGGCTTTCCATAATCAGACAGATCAGAAATCCTTTTCGCCATCCTCCTCCACATCCTCCACATCTTCTTCTTCCTCGGCAGCGATATCAGTGGCATCCTCGTCGAACTGATCATCTCCAAAATCATCCCTCAATACGCCATCCTCATCGTAGTCCTCATCCTCTTCGATGATTTGCCTGGCTTCCATTGCCGTCATCCTGATCAGGTAATACACCTCATCTGTTTCGAAGGGGAGGGCCGACACTTTCTTTCCCTCCTTATTGGTATATGAAACCAGATGGCTGACAAAACCATTGGGGTACTGAAGTTTTACGCGGTTTAGGATGTCTTCAGGTAGTTTTTCGTAGTCTTTGACAATCCTGGGTTTACTATTAGTCATATTCATTCAGTGGTATTAGCAATGGGGCAAATATAACAGCATTATTATTTCTTGCATCTTTTGAGAAAAAAAAGGAATCGGGCCGCTTTCTTCAACAAAGCAGGCTAAGCCTTGTTAAAAGGAGATCAAAACCCAAGCTTATGAAACCAGCAAACATTACCTTGATTAACGGCATAGTATTGATCGCAATCAGCTTATGGTCCTATTTTGGGGCCGATCAAGCTTCCTTCACGGCCCTGATCCCGCTCTTTTTCGGATTGATCTTCCTGATCCTTTTTCCATCTTACCGGAAAGGCAACAAAGCTGTAGCCCATATTGTGGTGGTCCTCACCCTTCTATTGGTGCTGAGTTTCTCAATGCCATTGCGGGGCGCACTGCAGCGTGAAGATACAATGGCCATATTGAGGGTAGGGCTGATGTTGATCAGCTCTCTGGTGGCAATGATCATTTATGTCCGTAGTTTTATGCTGGCGCGCAGGAAATAGCGGCTTCTACAGCATCCTGTATACCAGGGCATTGATGTTCATTCCGGCGCCTACGGAGGCAAAGACGAGGGTTTCTCCTGATGCAATTTTCTGCCCTTCCATACGGCCCTTCATAATCAGGTTAAACAGGGTAGGCAGGGTGGCTACAGAAGTGTTGCCGAGGTAATGCACGGTCATTGGCATAAGCTTTTCAGGAATCTCCCGTATGCCGTATAGCCGGAAAAGCCTTTGCAGGATGGCATCGTCCATTTTTCCATTGGCCTGGTGAATCAACACTTTGCTCACTTCCCGGATATCTTTTTTGCATTTGTCCAGGCAATCCTTCACTGTTTGGGGCACATACTCCAGGGCATATTGGTAGAGTTTTCTTCCATTCATCTTGAGGAAGAAGTTGTCGCCGCCCTCGCCATCTTCCTTATAGGATTTATCCATATGCAGCATATGGGAGTAATCCAGGGTATCGGATCGGGTTATATGGCCCAGAATGCCTGCCTCCTGTGAACCTTCTTTTGCTTCCAGGACGACGGCTCCTGCCCCGTCGGCATATAGCATACTGTCGCGATCGTGTGGATCTGAAACCCTAGAGAGTACCTCAGCGCCTATCACCAGGGCTCGTTTGGCTTCTCCGGAGCGCAGAAAGTAATCCGCCTGAATCACTCCCTGCAACCATCCCGGACAGCCGAAAGGCAGGTCATAAGCTACCATATAAGGATTGACGATCCCGAGCTTATGCTTTACCCTGGAGGCAAGGCTGGGAACAATGTCAAGCTGCCGGTTATCGCTGCGAACGTCGCCGAAATTGTGCGCCACAATGAGGTAGTCAAGGCTTTCCTTGTCGATGCCGGCATCCTCCAGCGCGTCTTGTGCAGCCAGAAAAGCAATGTCGGAGGTCACAAGATCATCGGCAACGTAGCGCCGTTCTTTGATGGTTGTAATCTCACGGAATTTCTCGATAATCTCCTCAGTGGGCTTTTCCAGCAGATTGCCATCGCTTTCATAGAAATGATGCTTCAGGAAGTCCTCATTGGTGACACGCTTTGGGGGTATATAATCTCCAGATCCGATAATCACTGAATAAAACTTATCTCTCATAAAAACTGCATATAAATTACAGGGACAGCTGCAATAATACGCTCAACATTAGCAGAATCGGACAGCCATCCCACCCTGCAAAGATAGGCATATAATTGTTTCTGCTTTCCAAGGCTCAGAATCGGATCTCTATTACGGCTTCGTATATCCTGCTGATTCCCTCCAGCTCATCGAGGTATGAAGTGCTGAGCAATGCTTTCTGGCCATTCAGAAAGTGATAACACAGCCCTCCGGAGAGCCGCAGGTCATCGTGGTTTCCTGTGAGCATCTTGCGGGAGAAGTGATCAGCTCGCATCATAATTGAGATCTCCTCACAAAAATGGTACTCCCCAAAAGCTGCATAGCCCGAAAAAGGCTCCGCTTCAAAGTCGGGGCGGATGAAAGTACCAAAGGAGTTTCCTCTCCCGCCAATCCATTGGAGAAAAAACCTCAGACGGACAGACTCATAACTGAGGGCCGCCTGCTGCATCAGAAAATCAGGGCACTCAGCAATATTTCCCTTGCCGGCCGCGAAGCCTATACTTCCCTGCAAACCGGGCAGGCGGCCTGGAAAAGGACGCAGGCTGAGCCGGCCTTCCACCGTTTTATTGTTGTTCGCCTCCAGTGCGTGGTAACCGCCCCCATTATAGACCCCCAGCACCAGGCTGCCATACTTTCCCGGGAATGACCTGCTTACCTTTTCGCGGTATGCTTTATCAAGCTCTCCCCCAAGCAGGGCGGAGAAAGTGACCCCGAAATCTGCAGAATTCAAGAGGCCTGAACGCTCGGGAAACATCGACTGCTGCAGCCGGAAGCGATTGATCTTTTCTTCAAAATCAATCCAGGGGCGGGATACCATCCCGAAAGTGATGAAAGAATGGATGAAAGAATGTCGAAAAGGCTGGTCCACCCTGAGATACAGATACTTCAGCCGCATCTCGATATTGCCTGCATCGTCCCCTTCCGTATCCCGGGTGATGTCCTGGGTGAACCTGACCGAAAGCACCTCATTAAAGCGTTTCCGGAAAGTCAGGTATCCGCGCCGGAGCAGAAACTGGTTGTCGGGTCCTTCATCAACATCTCTCAACTGGTAAGCCAGAAACCACTGTCCGGAGATTTCAATATCCCTGATCGGAGTGGCAGGCATTTCAAGTTCCTGTGACTGCATCTTTCCTTTCGTAAAAAAGAAAAAGAAGCAGCCTAGAAGCAAGGCGTGGGTCTTTCTCAATTAAATATGATTTAATTCACTCGTTCCTGTTTGCAAATGTATTGATTGAACCCAAAGGCTGAAAGCTTTTGGCAGCATCTTCCTTCTTTTGCCGGCAGAAAGTCAGCTTTCCGTAAATTTACCGCCTTCACGATGAAAGCCAGCATTACTAATATCCGCATACGCTTTTTCGGAAGAAGAAGGATGGTCTTACTGGCCCTGCTTTTGCTTTTCCTGTTTCACCTCCCTTTTCTTTCCAAGGATCCCGACAAGCAGGTGGATATTCATACCCGGGGTGCCTGGACAGATGAAGGCCTTTATGCCTCCCAGCTTTTGAACTTTCTCGAAACGGGGACACTCGACCTGTACGAGAACAGCACCCTGGTGCGTGGACCACTTTTCAATCTGGCTCAACTTCCCGTGTTTCTTATGAGCGGACCAAGTCGCACAGCAGCCCGCTTGCTGGTGCTGTTGTCGCTCCTGGCTGCAGGTTTTTTGCTGTTTCACAAACTGCCATACGGGGCGGCAATATGGATTTTCACCGCAGTGCTGCTCTTGCAATACCAGGTTTTTCACTTCAGCCATTATGCAATGGCCGAAATGATGATCGTGGCGGCCATACTGATGGCCTTGCATTTTTACACCCGTGCTGTTACCGGAGAAGCAAAGGTGGTATCACAGCTGCTGTGGGCGTCTTTCTTTCTTTTTGCAGCCTACGGACTGAAGATACAATACCTCTACGCCGCCGGCATTCTGCCCCTGGCGCTGGCTTTCAACTGGTTTCAGGCCTTGTTTCAGCACCGGGATGCACAGGCGCGCTTTCGGCTGTTTTGGATCGGCAGTGCCTTCAGCCTTACCTGGGCCGGGCTCTATTTCCTGGTCTGGTATCTCCCCAATGCTGACTTCTACACCTACATAATGGGCAGCGAGGTGAGCGGGCGCTATCCTGAAGGGCTTGCCGGAATGTGGACCCTGGTGCGCTTCAATATCGAACATCTTGTATGGACTCCGGCCACCCGCTTGCTGCTGCTGGGCTTCATCGCTTCCCTTTTCTTTCTGATGGCTGCAGCCATAGGCAAGCCCGGTACCTTCAGGAAACTCTACCTTCATCCCTGGTGGCCCTTCCTCCTGGCCTGGCTGATGCTGGAACTGCATAAACTCCCGATGAACTACCTTCCAAACCGCTATCTGCTGAGCCTTTTGGTCCTTACCGGCCTTTTCAGCTCCCTGCTCGGTGCCAGCTTGTGGCATAAGGGCGGCCTTGTTTCACGCGGCATCGTGCTGCTTTTGAGCGGTCTGCTGCTGGGCATCAATATGCATTATTATATGCGGTCATTGAATTCCAGAAGTGAGGAATTGACGATGGTAAACGAATACCTGCGGAAACAGGACCTCAGGGGTAAGGTGGTGCTGGGCAGCTGGGCACCGGCACTTTGCTGGGGCACACGGGCGGTCACTAAGCCGGTGTGGAAAGATTATTTCAACGATGAGGACCCGATCCGGCGTTTTGCCCCCGCGATGATCATCAGCGAAACCGATGAGGAAGACAGCAATGAGGCCTATCGCTCCCAGGGTATTCATCTCGACAGCCTTGCGACAGAAAAGGCGGAATTCGCAGTATGGCGTTACCGCATCGGGCTTTACGGGTTGGAGGAAGTGATCAGCCTGCCTGCCGGCAGGTGATCAGTGGGCAGTGATCAGTGATCAGTGTTCAGTGAGCAGTTGAATTGAGACTGTGGTTTGGTGAGCGAAGCGAATACAAACCACTAGTCGAAATCATCCCGATGAACGAAGTGAATCGGGAGGGCAGTGTTCAGCCTGCTTGCCGGCAGGCAGGTGTTCAGCTTGCCTGCCGGGAGGCAGGTGTGTCAATGCCTGAATAAGGTTGACCTTCTGACCTTCTGACCTTCTGACCTTCTGACCTTCTGACCTGCTGAATCAATAATCAATCAGATCGCGCTCCGATGGAGCGCATTAATGGAAACAAACATCTACTACTAATCAGGTTTCGCCCCGATGGGGCAAAACAAGCGCTTCAGCCTTTTCTGAATTCGCCTGCCTACCGGCAGGTAGGCACTCGCTCTCGCAATCGTACTTTTTTTAACGCAAAGGAGCAAAGAATACGTGAAGGGCGCAAAGGGGTTTCTCCATTCCCACTCCTTCTCCTACAAAAACCAAAAAAAACGGATCTCACTCCCTGGCTGGTTTCGCCCTTACGGAAATCCTGCGCTAAACATTATCCCTCATCAACAGTTTATTCTTTGCGGACAGGAAATCCTGCCAAGCGCGGCGCGGCCGGTATAGAATCCCTTGATCTCAAAAAGCGTAATTTTACATTGAATCGAAATCAAATACAAATCATCCATTATGAAGTTCATACACACCCGCATCCTGCTAGTAATTTTCGCCCTGGGCTTGATCCTCCACGCTTCCTGCTCCTCTTCCACAGGCAGGGAAGTGAATGTTTATTCCGCCCGGCACTATCAAACCGACGAAGATCTCTTCGCCCGGTTTACCGAAGAAACGGGCATCCGTGTCAACCTCATTAAAGCCGGGGCAGATCAGTTGATCAACCGCCTGGAACTGGAAGGGGATGCTTCGCCTGCCGACCTGTTTATCACCGCAGATGCCGGCTATATGCTGCTGGCCCGCGAAAAAGACCTGCTTCAGTCAATGGATAAAGCGATTACCCAAGGCATTGTGCCTTCTTACCTGTGTGACCAGGAAGGCTTTTGGACCGGCTTTACCAAACGCGCACGGGTCATTGTGTACGATACGGCAAGGGTACAGCCTTCCGAGCTTTCCACCTATGAAGCCCTGACCGATCCTCAATGGAAGGGGCGGGTGCTGGTCCGTACCTCCCAGAATGCCTACAATCAAACCCTGATGGCATCCATCATTGCCGCGAAGGGAGAAGAAGAGGCCCTTGCCTGGGCCAGCGGGATCGCAGCCAATCTGGCCCAGGAGCCCCGGGGCAATGATCGCGACCAGGTGAAGGCTATCGCCGCCGGAGTGGGTGATGTAGCCCTGGTTAATACCTATTATATGGGTCTGCTCCTGCATTCCTCCAATGATGAAGAGCGAAGGATAGCCCGTCAAATGGGTATTTTCTTCCCCAACCAGGCGGACAGAGGGGCACACATCAATATCAGTGCAGCCGCCATTACAAAAAATGCCCCGAACAAAGAAAATGCAGAGAAGCTGATCGCTTTTCTCCTGCGCAAAGAAGCACAGCAATTGTTTGCGGAAGTCAACCACGAATACCCGGTGAACATCCATAGTGCCTGGACTGCACTGCAAAGGCAATGGGGCGATTTCAAACCGGATACCCTGGCGCTGGAGCGGCTAACCCCCCACCTTTCCAAAACAAGCATATTGTTTACGGAAGCTGGCTGGCAATAAAGCAAAGGCGAATGTGCAAAGGGATGCTGACCCTCAGAAAGATCAGAGACTATGTTCTTAACCCCTGGAAAGCAGGCGTATTTCTTATTGCCCTATTAGTGGCAGCCCCCTTATTGATCATCGCATTCCACGTTTTTCTTCCCGGGGACCAGGCCTGGGAGCATATCGCCGGTAAGCTGCTGCCCGGCTACACCCTGAACACCATCCTGCTGATGGCCGGGGTGGCTTTCTTTTCGCTCATCATCGGGCTAAGCAATGCCTGGATCGTCAGTGCCTTCCGATTTCCCGGCAGGAAAACCTTGTCTTGGCTCCTGGTATTCCCCTTTGCCATTCCGGCCTATATCACCGGCTTTACCTGGGCCGGTATCCTGGATTTCACTTCACCGGTGTACCAGTTTTTTCGCCATAACTTTCACATCGACACCGGGCAATCCCTTTTCTTCGATATCCATTCCTTAGGCGGGGCCATCTTTATTTTTACCCTGGCCTATTATCCCTATGTGTATCTGCTTTCCCTGGCCTGGTTCTCAAAACAGTCGCCGGTGTACCAGGAGATTGCCCTTTCTCTGGGCAAAAGCCGTTGGCAGACTTTTTTTCTGGTGGCTCTCCCAATGGCGCGTCCGGCCATCATCGCAGGCATTTCGCTGGTGATGATGGAAGTGTTGAATGATTACGGACTGGTGCATTATTTCGGGGTGAATACCTTTACCACCGGCATTTTCACGGCCTGGTATGCCTTTGGGTCTCCCTCAGCAGCGCTGAAACTCTCCGCTGTGCTGATGCTGTTTGTGGTGCTACTCCTTTTTTCGGAGCGTTGGCAAAGACGAAAGATGCGTTTCAGCAGTACGGCTTCCACCTCCCGTCCGATTCTCCGGCAAAAGCTTCGACCCACTTATGCCGTACTTCTTATCCTGTGGATGTTGCTTCCCTTTGCCACCGGATTCCTCTTTCCGGTGCTGATGCAAGGGCACTGGCTCGTACAAAACTGGGATAGCTTTCTCCACCGCAATTTCACTGACCTGGTACTGAACAGTGCGATGCTGGGCCTGCTGGCATCCGTCAGTGTGGTGGTGCTGTCCCTTATCCTCTCATTCTCGATGCGTACCTGGCCGCTACCTTTGAACAAGAACCTGAGTCGCCTGGCCACCCTGGGGTATGCGATACCGGGGGCGGTGGTGTCGGTGGGCATCCTCTCCCTTTTACTGTGGTCGGGGGATATCCTGGGCCAGGGGGCGGCAAATCTGGTGCGTTTTCTTCTGACTGCTACCTGGCTGGCCCTAATCTATGCCTATGCTGTCCGCTTTATGGCCGTGGGCTTCAACAGCATCGAAAGCGGACTGGAGAAGATCCCGATCTCGATGGATGAATCGGCCCGTTCACTGGGTGCTTCAAATATCAAAACCCTCCGGAATATCCATCTGCCCCTCCTCCGGCCCGCTGTTTGGGCAGGGATGTTGCTGGTATTTATGGATGTACTCAAGGAATTGCCCCTCACGCTCATCCTCCGCCCTTTCAACTTCGATACCTTGGCCATCAGGGCCTTTGAATTTGCCTCGGATGAGCGCATCGCAGAAGCTGCCCCGGCATCCCTCGTCCTGACGGCACTGGGCTTGCTGCCCGTAATCCTGATTCATAAAATGTCTAAGCTGAATTAAACCCAGAAATGCAAGAATAATACCGGCAAACAATGGCTGTACTTCAATTAAGGAATATCGGGAAGAGGTATCCGGGATCAAGGTCCCGGGCGGTGAAGGATTTCAATCTGAGGGTTGAACAGGGTGAGATCATCGGTCTGGTTGGAGAGAGTGGTTGTGGAAAGACAAGCATCCTCAGGATGATCGCAGGCTTTGAGCAGGTCACGGAGGGCAGGGTTGAACTCCACGGGGAATGTGTGGCTGGTCCTCATCGCTTCGTGGAGCCACAGCATCGGAAGGTTGGACTTGTTTTTCAGGACTATGCTTTGTTTCCGCACAAGACGGTGCGCCAGAACATTCTGTTTGGCACCCAGGGCCGGCACAGCCGTGAGGTGGAAGCGCAATACACTGCTCTGCTGTCGCTCTGTCGCCTGGAGGGGCTGGATCAGCGTTATCCGCATCAGTTGTCAGGCGGACAGCGGCAAAGGGTTGCCCTGGCCAGGGCGCTGGCACCGAAGCCTGATATTATTCTTTTTGATGAGCCATTCAGCAATCTGGACACCTTACACAAGAACCAGATGCGGACCGAGATTGGAGAAATCATTCGTGAAAGCGGGGCAACGGCCATTATTGTGACCCACGACACCCGTGATGTGCTTGCCCTGGCCACCCGTGCAGTGGTGATGAAGGAGGGGCTTAAGGTGCAGGACGGGAAGGTGGACGAAGTGTACGATCAGCCGGCAAATGCTTATGTGGCTCGTTTTTTTGGTCCGGCCAACCTCTTGCCGGCGCGCATCCTGAATGAGGAAGCCATTACTGCCTTAGGAAGCTTTCCCCTTCCTGGCGGAAGGAGGATGAAGGATGAGGATGCTTTGCTTTGCCTGCGACCGGATGCGATTCACTTTTGTGTTCCCGGCGATGGGAGTGTTCCTGTAACTATCCTGCAGGAAAGGTTTCTGGGCGAATACACGGAATACAGGCTAGGTTTAAGGGATGCGAAATCCGCAGGATGGAAGGGTGAGCTTCTTGTACACGCCCGGGAGATGCCCGAACAGCCTTCGAGCGACCCCCATATCCGCGCCAATCCGGATCGTGCCTGGCTTGTGGCGCCCTGATGCTGTTCGGGCAGTTGAGATTATATTTTAGGTAGCACATCCCGGAGCGCTGGGAAATTCAGTGAAGCTTTAATATTAGGTAGTGCATTGTCAGCTGTATGCTTATATGTTATCCTTGAGTTCTGAAATCAACATCAAATGCTTTCCGCGTGGACTGCAAATCATTTTATCAGTTACCAACAGATCCAATTCCACGTGATCGCGCAGCTTTATTCCCAGAGCCTGCTTAATTCTTTCATAATCTTCTGATCCATAGTTCGGAGCAGGGATTAATCGTAGCGTTAATTTCCCCGGAGTATCTTGAAAAAACTGATATTGGAGTACATTTCTATATGTATCATCGTGCATATTTATTGGCGTAATAGGTATTTTGTTTCCTTTTCGCGATACAATTAATTCTTGCATCCGTCTTCCTTCCACATTTCGAATAAGGGTATAGTTCCGGCCACAGGAACAGGGTCCATCAGCATATTCGGCATAATCTCCTGTACGGAATCGTATTAATGGAAAACCTTTCATTTCAAAAGATGTTCCGACGATTTCACCTCGCACACCACTCTTTGAAATGGCCATACCATTTTCATCGATAAGCTCAACAAACCCATATTCAAAAAACAGATGATAATCGCTGGATTGTTCACATTCGCCAGCGAGTACACTCATCTCTGTATGACCATACCAAGACAGGATGCGGGTATTCAAATAGGTTTCAATAAAGGCACGCTGATCTTCAAACACAGGTTCGGAACCACAGAAAACAGCTTCGATCCCACTCAATTTCTGTCCTGTGGACTTCATATGTTTTACCAGTAAAAAGAGTGCTGATGGATAGGCGTGGATAAACCTGGGTTTGAAACTTTGCAGTTTTTTTACGTAGCGGGTCATATTGTCCGGGGTCATATCATACACCGAAAGCAACAATCTTTTTCGTATTGAATCGTAGCGAATAATGTCGTCCTGATGCTTGGGTAAAAGGAAATTACCCCTTAATACTGCATAGGGAACGCCCGGGCGATAGCCTCCCCGATTCCATATCTCCTGCATAAATGCTTTTTCTCTTGCCCTTTCTCTTCCCTTGGTGAAATACATTACTGAAGTAATACCCGAAGTACCTCCAGTAGTCACATACATTAGCTTACGTTTTGGAATACTGCGGTTAATGATATTTTCTTTTTCTTTCAGGATGATTTCCTTCGTCAAAAATGGAATTTGTTCCAATTGTTTCGGATCGGAGATGTGGTGAGGATCCAGCCCGATCTGCTGAAAGAGATGGGTGTAGTAAGGGCAATGCTGATATGCATTCAGAAGCGTAATGCGTAGGCTTTCCAATTGAAAAGATCTCACTTTGGAGATTGACCAGGCGGAACTTTCCCTTAAAAGTTGTTGATAGTGGCGGTAAACAGATCCATACTTCAAATGATCCGGAATCAGACGGTATATTCTTCCTGCCCATTGCTGTATTTGTGGTCCTGAGTGCAGATATCTTTTGAGATAAGGATAAAAAAAGTCTTCCATACAGTACTATTAAAATCCGAATTTAAAATCCTTTCCACTGAACAACCATACTATCCAATTGCACCACTAAATGCACGTGCTAAAGCCTCAACCATTTTATCCTCTGTAAAGTCAGACTCATATTTACGCCTGCTGGCTGCACCCATTTTACGGATGGTCTCCCTGTTTTTGATCAAAGAGGTGATGGCTTTGGCTAAGTCCCGGGGAGATTGTTGTTCTACCAAAATTCCATTAACTCCATTCTCGACACAGTCTTCTATTGCAGCGTGACGACAAGAGATGACAGGTAAACCGGCTGCAAGTGCTTCAATGATTGCCCACGGCATTCCTTCATTATTATAGAAAGTTGGGAGGATGAAAATGTCAGATGATTCCAGCAGCCTGGTTTTTTCTTCACCTTTCACAGGACCGAGTATCTTAACCGGTAAGTCAGGATGATTATCAAGATATTGCAGAAGCCTTAATTTTGTTTCCCCCTCGCTGAATGCTCCTGAGAGCAAAAGATTAAGCTGTGCTGAAACCGATTGATCCAACAAGTTTATTGCCTTTACCAGGTCTAGAATTCCTTTAGAATAAATGAAGTTTGAAAGGAAAAGAAGTTGTGTCTTTTCCTGCTCTCCTTTGGGAAATGCAGCTACTTCAAAGTCACCCCCATTCGGGACTACAAAGATTTTTTCTTCAGGCATAATCCAAGAAAACAAGGGAATAAATTTTCGAGACAATACAATCTGGGCGTCCACCCGCCTATGGGTTAATCTGACTACCCTCTGTACCCATTTGGGTGCATTCTGATACCAATTTAGAAAGTTTCCTCCCCGCAGATGACAAATTACTTTCCGCTTGAGGCTTTTAGCAATAAGTATAAAAATGGCATCTCTCAAATAGCCTACAGTTGTTTGTCCAGCAGGAATGTAGACAAGCTGAGGCTTCAGTCGGATAATACAATAGACTAGAGAAATATAATGATGAATGGCAAGCAGGATATTGATGACATCCCATTTAGCCAGGGTAGAAACATCCCGATGATCTGAGGTGTCGAAATGATGTATATTAAAGCTTCGATTAATATCTGAATGCAGGATAATCTGGGTGGCTGTTGCCGGACCGATGTAGGGCGGAGGAAGTTTCCCCATAAAAAGCACCCGTGGTTTATTGTTGTTCTTTGCTTTCATTAATCCGTTTTTCGAAAAAATATAGATGGTCGTTACCTAAAAACCTGCACCCTTGCTTTCCCGGATGACCAAAAAGAAAGGAGATAATACGCAGTTTAGTTTCAGCGGAAATTAGTCTGGAAAGGAATAGAAATGAAACCAGGGAGGCATAATTGTGTTTTAGAACAAAGCCTTCACGGGAGCACCAGTAATGCAAATCCTTTGCAAAAACCTTGTTTAAAGGATATGGATCTGCAATTACCAGGGACTTGAGTTTATGATATGTTCTGACAAGGAAGGAATACGGATGTCCGGCATCTGTATTCTGAAGGAATAGGAATCCTCCAGGCTTCAGGATTTCTCCAATTTTTTGAATACACTTTTCCGGTTCGGAAATGTGGGCAAGCAGACCACTACAAATAACCAGATCATAATTATTTGGAGGAAGTTTGGCTGATAGGAAGCTGTGATGGATAAGGTGAAGAGAAAGCTGCTTTTGCGTCTGGAGATTGCGGGCGGCAATATCAAGCATTTCAGCAGAAATATCCAGTAGTGTCAAGGCTTTAATATTATTTGCGATGCCCAGAGAAACTGTTCCGTCGCCACAAGCAATATCAATGGCATTCACATATTGGCGATCACCGGAAAAGCATCGAAGGGAATTGCCACGTATGGTTTTTATTACATTATTGCTGAGATAATTGTCTGTTTTACTAAAAAACTCAGCCACGATAGCATCTTTGTCATCCGGTTTCATTTTTTTATTTTGTCTCATCCTCTCTCTATTTCTAGCGATTTAATACTAAAAGCAAAGATAGCATAGACCATATAGAGCACTGGAGCATAGAGGGTAGGGGTCAGGGTGATGGAATACAGGGCGGTGATGGCCAGGGCACCGGTCAACAAGAAACGGTCGTGAAGGGGGAGGCGGCGCGTAGAGAAAAAGAGTCGCAGGTGAAAGAAGAGATAGAAAAAGAGGCCCAATAGGCCAGTGTACATACCGATGCGGATAAAATCATTGTGCGACCCTGAACCGGTGCTCAGGAAAAGGGGGGCGTCGGGGTAGAAAATGGGCGCACCCAGGAATTGTCCGGGGATAGATTGGGACTTGAAGAAATCCCAATAATACTCCCAGCGGCCGTAGCGGCCGTGAAAAAGCTGCTCCTGATTGATTTCTCCGCTCAGGGCCTGCATATCTCTTTCGAAGAGGGGTGTGATGGTTTCCTCCAAAAGCCTGTCGCCCAGATACTGAAAAAGGATAAGACCGATAATTAGAAAGGAAAAGACCGCCAGCAGGTTTTTATGGGATTGATAATAGGCGTATAGGAACAGCAGGGTACTGAACACAATCAGGCTGGCTGCGTGGTTGATCCTCAGTAATACCAGTATTCCAATCAGCAGGGAAAGTCCCAGTCGGAACAGTACCGAAAAACGTATACGGAGCTTCCCTTCTTTCATTTCCCGGTAGGCGATGAAGAGAAGCCCGAAACACAGATAGAGTCCGTAATTGAACACATCCCCGAAATTTGCCTGAATGCGCGTCAGGCCGCGGCTTTCTGTCGTCTTGATCGGTCCGAAGCTCAACTCGTAAAAGAAAAGCACCAGCACAATGGCCAGGGAGTAAAGGAAGGTTTGGATCAATCCGTCGATATCGCGGCGATGCCTGACAAAGAGCCGGAGGAAAAAGAAGAGAAAGACCGGCATTGCAAATTTCAGGGCATTGGCAAGCAGGGCCAGGTCTATCTTGTGGTAGATCAATATAAAGAGGGTGGTGATCAGCACCATCACCGACCAGCTGCGGAATATCCTATCGGCAGAAGTGCGGAAAGGTTCGTGTTTTCTGGTAAGGGCAAGGAGAGCCAGCACCGGGGTGAGAACCCCCACGATATAAAGCGGAGAGAGGAAGGGAGAAATATGTTTCAGGTAATACAGATTGTCCACCACCGGCCTGAGCAATACCAGGTAGATAAACCAGCGGAGCAGCCAGGGTTTGCTTCTTACCCAATATTTCCACTCCCTATACTTCATTGTGCCGGCTTTCTATGATGACTGCAATGGCATTCATAAATCCTTCCTTCATCCGGGAAGTGTTGGCAATGCATTCAGCGATTTCCAGGGAAGCCTGTTTCATTTCCGATACGGATTCCGGTTTCGCCGTAATACGGAGGATGGCTTCAGCAAAATCGCGGGGATGCTCACTCAGGATTATGGCTCCGTTTTTTCCTGGGATGACCAGATCCTCTTCCGTTCCATCCGCCTTGCCCACCACTACCGGCAAACCATATTGTACAGCCTCGTTGATCGCCAGGCCACCTTTGCCGGGAAGAAGCAGGAGATCGGCTGCCAGGAAAAAGGGCCCGGTGTTTTCGATTCCTTGTATGGCACCGGTAAAGACAATCCTTTCTTCCAATCCAAGCCGACGGCTTTTTTCTTTTACTGCATTCAATGCCGGCCCGTCGCCAATCACGATCAAACCAAATTGCTGGCTTCCGGATAGTTCATCAAGCGCAAGAATGATTTCAGGGAGCAGATCTGCTCGTTTTCCGTGGCTGAGCCGACCGATATACAAAAGGCTATGGGGCAATGCTGAGCGGAAAGGTTTTAATGACTCCAGCCCCTCTTCTCTCTCAATCCAATTCTTTTTTACTGTTTCAATTTCAGCCGTTCCCACAGCATTATATGCGATGAATATCTTTTTTTTTATTCCAAGGGATTCAAGATATTTTTTTCCGGCACTTCCATAGACGATGAAAGCGGAGGCTCTGCAATAAATGATCTTGCGTAGGCTCCGTCTGAACGCACTTTTCAACGCGTTTTCAGTGGGCTCGTGACCGCTGAGCCACCAAACCAGCTTTTTCCGGGACAGGGGTGAAAAGGCAAGTTTCCATACCCCCAGCAGTCCCAAACGAGGTTCTGAAATGATTACTTCCGGCCTGAATTGGCGGATCAGGGGAAACAAACCCTGATGCAGGCTGATCAATCCATTTAACCATCCCTTACGGGGAAGGGCAACAGGTTCAAAATTCCTGACGAGGCTAAGGTCCGGACTCACCGCTTTGATGGGGGTGGAATGGCCGTACACCAGCAAAAGGCGGGTGTCCTCTCCCAGGGCATTGAGAAAAGGGATACGATAATCAGGAAGGGTTTCCTGATAGATCAGGATGCGGCTGCCTTCCTTCATCCGGGCTTAATCTTAAAAACATCCATCCATACAAGTATAGATAATAGCTTCCAGAATTCGTTCGAAGGGGTTCCCCAGCCCGGGTTGTTTCCTGCCATTCTGAATATGGCTTCCCGGTCAAAGCAATCAGGGAAATCGTATCCGTGAAGAAATTCGAGAATGGCCTTCAGGCTGCTATCCTGCCATTCGGACTGGGGCGTGATGAAGCCCTTTTTGTCTTTCCTCCAAACCACTTCAGGGGGCAGAAAGGATTCAGCTGACTTTCTCAGAATATACTTACTGTAGCCTCCTGTATTCAACTTATCGACCGGTACTGCCAGGGTGTATTCTACAAGCTTATGATCCAGAAAGGGTACCCTGGATTCGATAGAAAAGGCCATAGCATTGCGATCCTCGTAGTGGAGCAGGTTTCGCAGCCCACGGAAAATGCTGATATAGCGCACTTCCTCAGGAGATCGGGCAAACATTTCAGGAATGCGGCTGGCAGAATGGGCAGCGATAAACTCTTTGGAAAGAAAATGCTGTCCGGGCCGCATTTGTTTCCGGATTTGTTTTCTCAGGGTTTCGGGCAGGTGATGAAAAGCAGCCCGGCTCACCGAGGCAGGTACATTCAGCAAGCGGTTTTCTTTCAAGCCCCAGGCTTCCCTGAGAAAAGCAAGCCATTGAAAGCGGGACAATTTCTGCCATAATAATGCGCCCAGAAAATTATCATAGCCCCCCAAAACTTCATCGGCGCCCTGACCGTCAAGCAAGACTTTCATTCCATTTTGCCCGGCCAGTTTCATTACTTCCCACTGGGCAAACATTGAGGTGGAGTGGATGGGGAAATCCTGATGCCATATCAGTTTGTGAAATTCCTCCCATAAAGCGCTTGCTGCAGGATAGGTTTTGAGGTTTCGGACATTGGGAAAATGATCCGCCACTCTGGTGGCAAAGGCGGATTCATCAATTGCCGGGTCAGTATAAGCGGCTGTAAAGGTATGGATTTCACCGAAGGGGTTGAGCCTGGCCATTTCAGCTACCACCGCACTGGAATCCAGGCCTCCGCTCAGGCAGGAGCCCACAGGCACATCGGAGCGAAGGTGGAGCCGGACCGCATCGGTGAAAAGCCGGCTATAAGCCTCCCAAACTTCGCCCTCATCGCGGCGAAGCGGATTGGCCTCCACCCTTTCTCTGAGATTATAATACGCTTCTATATGAATGGGCCGGCCATCCAGCCTCCATTTCATCCAATGGCCGGGTGGGAAGGCCCTGATTTGATCAAAAAGGGTGGCATTCAGGTCTGCTATCCCCCCATAGGAAAGAGATTGAAATAAGGCTTCCTGATTCAGGTGAGGGTAGATTCCTGGAATTTCAAGCAGAGCTTTGGCTTCAGAGGCAAAAGCGAAGACTGCTCCGGTGACAATATAAAGGGGTTTGATGGCAAAACGGTCGCGGGACAGGATGATCTCTTTCAGGCGGGCATCCCAGATCGCCATCGCCCACATCCCCCTGAAACGGGAGAAGCAAGCGGTGTTCCATTGTTGCCAGGCAGCCAGCACCACCTCCGTATCCGTTTCAGAGCGGAAGCGATGTCCCAGTCCGATGAGTTCCTCCCTTATTTCCCGGTAATTGTATATCTCACCATTGAGCAGGATGGCGTTCCCGTGTTCATCCTGCATTGGCTGGTGTCCGAGAGTGCTGAGATCCAGTATGCTCAGGCGGCGGTGCGCCAGTCCCAAAACCCGGGAAGGAGAAAGCCCGTCAGGAAGCAGGGGAAGCCCGAGACCGTTTACGCTCTCAGGGCCTGAAAAGGCGGCTGCCTTTCCATTGGCGTCCAGGCAAAGATAGCCTTCATCATCCGGGCCGCGGTGTCGCATTGAAGACGACATTGCGGCCAGTACCCCGGCCCGGATGCCTTCGGGATGATGATATCCTGCAATGCCGCACATCAGTGAGAGAGTAAGTTTTGATAGGCTGAAAAAAGCTGTGCTTCCATTATATCGATGTGAAAGCGGCGGGCAATAGATTTCCGTGTACCAGATTGCCGTGCCGTTTCTTCCCGGTGAAGATAATAATACCGCATCCTTTTCAGCAAATCCTCCTCATCGTGGCAAACATCTTCCGGATGGCTCATTTCAATGATTTCTCTCATTCCTCCGCTGTCGGAAAAGACCAGGCTGGGTTTTCCCAGGGCCAGGCTTTCCAGGGCAACGAGCCCAAAAGCCTCATTGTAAAAAGGGTATATGCTTAAATCCATTGCCGCCTGATAGGGAGCGGCGGGTTTCTTTTCTCCGAGAAATATGTGTTCCGGGTGCAAGCCAAGCCTGCGCGATTCCGCTTCCAGTCTTTTCCTTTCGGGTCCATCGCCGATAATCCATAGGCGGGCATCAGGATGGGATGCATAGAAAAGGGCATAGGCCCGCAAAAGCCGTTCTATCCTTTTCCCACCGGCCAGGCGTGAGGTGGTTCCAATCAGGAAGCTGCCCGGTTCACGTTTTACCGGATGGGCCGCTGCCTGCGCCTGAATCACATCTGTATCGGCTCCATTATAGATTAGTAAGGATGGGCATTGGGATGTCCGGTACCGACCTTCTGCCACTTCCTTTGAGAAGAGAGAGTTGTAGGTTAGTAAATCAACTTGACGTCTTTGAAATCTGCCCTGCATCCATTGATTGAACTTTTCACCCAGCCTGAGCTTTCGTCCAAAGCCGAAATTTCCGTGTTCAGTGTACACCAGCTTTTTCCCTGACCTTGCTGCTGTGTTTGCCATCCAGGGATTAAAGCCGTGCAGATGAAGTATGTCATATTCTTCTGCAATCGACTTCAATTCGGATAGTTTGCGGGGGTTAAAATCATATCCGCTGTTCAAGCCTATAGTGAAGAGGCGCAAACCACTTTTTTGGAAGAGAGAAAGAGCGTCCCCTTTGCCTTTTAGAAATACTATGGCAGAATGAAGATTTTCCCTGCGGTCTTGTTTAATTGCAAGATCAAGTACCAACTTTTGAATACCTCCAACCTGAGCATCCCAAAGGATATGCAGTACACGCATCATTTTTTGCTTCTGCCCTTGAGCAGGCCGTATTTTACCCTGTTTTTCAGCTTTTTCTTCTGATAGTGGAATCCACAAACTGCCCTTTCGAACATCGCCGGCAGCTTTCCTTTATCTTTTTGAATTCTCTGATTGACAGCGGTGGCTGCCTGCCAGTATTCTCTGCTGGCAAAGCTGCGCCCCAGGTGTTGCAAAGTGTGCAGTAAGTGCTTGCTTTCCGCGGCATTGAGCAGGTCTTCATTGCTGAAAGTCCGGAAGCATTCAGCATAAAAGCGGTCGCTTTCCTGCTGGTGGGCACGGTATCTTTTCACACTCACCTGTTGGGCGTGGGTTCGGCCTTTCACCAGTATTTCCGGAAGATGGATAAAAGGAGCAGTATCTGCGAGACGAAACCAAAGTTCTACGTCCGAGGTCAGGGGGATATCCGTTTTAAAGGAGCCGCAGCGGGTAAACAATTCCCGGGGTACCAGCATCGCGCAGCCGTGAAAACGGTTTTCCGTCATCAGGTTAAAGCGGAAGCGCTCAGGATCGGTATTGTATATACGGGTCCGGCTGACCTCCTCCCCTGCGGCATTGATGCTCATCCAGTCTGAATAGATCACCGCTCCGGGATGTTGCAGTGCCAGGGTCATTTGTTTTTCAATCTTTTCCGGAAGGTAAAGATCATCGTGGCTAAGCCAGGAAAAATACCTGCCTTTCATTTGTGCAATGCCCAGATTGAGCGCTGTTGACTGTCCTCCGTTGTGTTTTTTGAAATAGCGGACCTTTCCATTATACGACAGGGCAATCTCTTCTGTATTATCTGTAGACCCATCATTGATGACCAGTATTTCGGTATTCGGCCAGCTTTGCGCCAAAGCACTTTCGATGGCCTGGGCGAGATAATCGCGGCCGTTGAATACTGGAATGATGATCGATACAAGTGGTTTCTCAACCCCCATACAAGCTTTCACGTTTTATTCCGGCTGCAAATCTATGCCTTTCCATTGATTACTCAGCCTGGCTGTTCCGAGTATAAGGCGAAGAACCCGGTGAGAAGTATCCTGAATGAGGTATTCAGGGGGAATGGTTTTTTGGATATCGCTGGCTGATTCTTCCATCGCTTGTTGCGTGGCTGCCAGGATGGTCCTGGCGTCGAAGCCGGTCAGGGTGATGGTCCCGGCATCCAATGCTTCGGGCCTTTCCATCGAACGGCGCAGGGTGAGGGCGGGAAAGCCCAGGATGGCCGATTCCTCCGAAATGGTGCCGCTGTCGGAGAGGACACAGGCAGCATTGGTTTGCAGCTTCACATAATCAAAGAAGGAAAAGGGAGGGAGAAAGCGCATTCCGGTTTTCTTCCCGATCCCTTCCGCTTCCAGCATCTTCCGTGTACGTGGATGCGTGCTGATGATGATTTCCTTTTGAAAATGGGCATAAAGAACGTCAAGGGCGTGGATCAACGCCCGGAAATGCGGGGCATAGCTCACATTTTCTTCCCGGTGAAGACTGACCAGGAAGAACCCTCCTTCCTGCAGCTTCATTTTCTCCAGGATACCTGACAGCTTGTACTTTTCCCTGTAATGATGCAAGACTTCAAACATTGGTGAGCCGCTCAGAATGATACGCCGGGCGGGAAAGCCTTCATTCAGCAGGTGTCGACGGGCGTGTTCGGTATACACCAGGTTGAAATCAGCGATATGATCGATGATTTTCCGGTTGATTTCCTCCGGAACATTTTCATCGAAGCAGCGGTTGCCGGCTTCCATATGGTAGAGGGGGATACGCATCCGCCGGGCAATCAGTCCGGCAATGCTGCTGTTGGTGTCGCCCAGGATGAGAACGGCATCAGGTTTTTCTTCCTTCAGCATCTTTTCTGTCCCGGTCAGCGTTTTGGCCATCATTTCTGCAAGGCTGCCTCCTCCACTTTTGAGGTGATAATCGGGGGCTCTTAAGTCCATTTCCTCAAAAAACACCTGGCTGAGTTCCGGGTCGTAGTTCTGTCCGGTATGCACAATGATGTGCCGGGAGTATTGGTCGAGCAGGGCCATTGTCCGGCTGAGCCGGATAATTTCCGGGCGGGTACCAAGAATAGTGACGACCTTGAGGGCTTGGGGTTCTTTCATCATAGTACAAATATGCAAAAATAGCGCACGGCTTAACTTATCCTCATCCTGCTTGCCTTTTTGCAGAGAACGGGGTCAGGCAGAACCGGGGCGTTACAGACAGAAGCAGCGTGCAGTACACTTGCTGCGAAAGCTCAATAAAAATCGGGCAGAGCGGGAATCAGTCTGCGCAATCCTCATTCTGAATGCACTGCGCATCCATCACGGCCATCATCACCATATTGACTATTTCGCTCACCGAAGAACCAATCTGCAGGATGTGAACCGACTTGGCCATTCCATTGATGATGGGTCCGATCACTTCCATCTTGCCCATCTCCTGCATCAGTTTGTAGGCAATGTTTCCTGCCGTGAGGTAGGGGAAGATCAGCACATTGGCTGGCCCGTCGGCCAGCTTGGAGAAGGAGAAGTTTTCCTTCAACAGTTCTGTGTTCAGGGCGGTATTGGCCTGCATTTCTCCATCCACGATCAGGCTGGGATGGTCACGATGCAGGGTAGCTACGGCTTCCCTGACCAGCAGCGGGATGCGTCCTTCATTGGATCCGAAGTTAGAGTATGAGAGCAGGGCAATGCGGGGCTTAATATGGAAACGCTCCACTGCACGGGCCGTCTGCAAGGTAATCTCCACCAGTTGCTCCGCAGTAGGATTCTTATTCACGGTTGTATCCGCAAAAAAGACAGGGCCGCTCTTGGTGTTTATAATGTACATTCCGCTCACCAGCGACCATTTTTCCTTCTTGCCAATGATTTGCAGGGCCGGCCGGATGGTATTGGGATAGTTGTCGGTAAGCCCGCTGACCATTGCATCGGCAAAGCCGTCTTCTACCAGCATTGCACTGAAATAATTCCGGTTGAGCATCATTTCCCTTGCGGCACGCAGGGTTATTCCGCGGCGCTTGCGTTTCTCGAACAGGAATTGGGCAAATTCCTCAATCCTCTCCTTTTCTTTCTCACTGGCCGGGTCGATGATGATGGCTCCATTGATTTCCAGGTCATTCTCGCGGATCAGATTGCGGATCACTTCTTCTCTTCCCAGCAGAACCGGTTGTGCAATCTTTTCATTGATGACAATTTCGGCGGCTTTGAGCATCTTATAGTTCTCCGCTTCGGCAAAAACAACCCGTTTAGGATCGCGTTTGGCACGGGATTTCAGTTGCCGCATCAGGGGGTTGGAGATGCCCAGCCTTTTCCTGAGTTCATCCTTGTATGCGTCCCAGTCTTCGATGGGTTTTCGCGCCACTCCTGTTTCCATTGCCGCTTTAGCCACGGCCGGAGACACCAGTTCGATCAATCTGGGATCGGTTGGTTTTGGAATGATGTAATCCCGTCCGAATTTCAGGTTCGTTTCTTTATAGGCGATGTTTACTTCCTCAGGAACAGGCTGTTTGGCCAGTTCGGCCAGGGCATAGGAAGCAGCGAGTTTCATCTCATCATTGATGGTGGAGGCCCTGACATCCATTGCACCCCTGAAAATGAAAGGGAAGCCCAGCACATTATTGATCTGATTGGGATAATCAGAACGGCCGGTAGCCATAATGATGTCTGCACGGGTTTCGGTAGCCTCTTCATAGGTGATCTCAGGTACCGGATTGGCCAGGGCAAAAACAATGGGGTGGTCTGCCATTTTCTTGAGGTAGGCTTTGGGCAGGGCACCGGCAACAGAAAGCCCCAGGAACATATCTGCTCCATCTATGGCTTCTTCCAGGGTATGCACATTACGGCTGGTGGCAAATTGTGCCTTGATCGGATTCATATCCGTACGATCTGTATGCAATACCCCGCGGCTATCGAGCATAATGATGTTCTCCGCTTTCACCCCGAGCTTGATATAGAGACGGGTGCAGGAGATGGCAGATGCGCCGGCACCATTCACCACAATTTTCAGGTCTTCGATCTTTTTCCCATTGATCAGCAGGGCGTTCAATAATCCGGCAGAAGTGATGATGGCCGTCCCGTGCTGGTCGTCGTGCATCACCGGAATATCCAGCGCCTCTTTCACTTTGTCTTCAATCTCAAAGCATTCAGGAGCCTTGATGTCTTCCAGGTTAATCCCACCAAAAGTGGGAGCCAGGGAAATAATGATATCGATCAGTTTTTGGGGATCTTTTTCATTGATTTCAATATCAAAAACATCCAGGTCGGCGAAGACTTTGAAGAGGAATCCCTTGCCCTCCATAACCGGTTTGCCGGCAGCCGGACCGATATCTCCCAGACCGAGTACCGCCGTGCCATTGGAGATAACCGCTACCAGGTTTCCTTTGGCGGTGTATTTGTACACATCATCCGGATTCTTCTCGATGGCTTTGCAGGGGTCGGCCACCCCTGGCGTATAGGCCAGAGACAGATCCCGCTGCGTTGAGTAAGGTTTGGTGGGAATGACCTCAATTTTTCCCGGACGCCCCATTGAATGATAAATGAAGGCATCCTTTCTGAATAAGTTGTCCATCAGGAAAGCAGTTTAGGGTTAGAAGGCTGTGTTAGTTGGTAAACAAATCTAAGCATTCCGCGGATATAGGAAGGGCTGCTATGCTTTATTTAGAAGCAATCGAAAGAACGATTTCCCTCCTCGGCTCACTGATCCACTCCTTCCTGCTCTGCGCCAAAAGGATGGATCAGGGTGAAGACCGTCTTTACACTATCATAGGATGCTTTTTTTCGACCGTAATAATCAATCAGGCTCCAGCTCGGACCCGGCCAGCAATCATTGAGTTGCCAAATCAGGCTACCCATACAGCGGGGAGCTGCCTGAAGATGAGCCCGCGTTGCGATGGATAAAGCCTTACCCTGTATCTCCTGACTGCGTAAAACGAAATCCGCAAAACGATCCGGAACCTCTCCATAATTTGCTATCTGCTCAACAATCATCCTGTTGCCGATGTAACTTTTCTGGCGCTGTGTCATTGCCGGCGAATATAGGCTCAGCTCTGAAGCAGGGATGACATCCGTGAGGCTTTCCAGGGAAGGGAAGGATTGGAAACCATATTCCACCATAAATCTCCCCACATTGTTTTCAAACTGGTCAAAATCTTCCTTTCCGTGCCAGACTCCCCAATAATGCATAGTGCCGTGCCGGAAGTTTTCGGCTTTGCCCCAGTTGCTCAGCGGACTGGTATGGGTGTAATTGGCCAGGGGAATAAGGCGATGGATTTCCTCCGGGATCATCTGATGGAAGAGGGTGTCATAAAATGACCAGAGCAAATCCTGTGTTCGGGAGTCGTATCCAAACGCTTCCTGCCATCCCCAGTTATTCCAGGCGACCTCAATCTCATTGTTTCCGCACCATATTGCAATACAGGGATGGGCACCCAGGCGAAGCACATTGTCGATGACTTCCTGACGGACATTTTCCAGAAAGTCCGGGGAAGGGGGGTACATACTGTTGGCAAACATCAGATCCTGCCACAGCAGTATCCCTTCCTCGTTGCATATTTCATAGAACAGATCATCCTCGTAAATACCTCCTCCCCATATTCTGAGCATATTCATACCGGCCTCTTTGGCAGCCCTGATCAGATCATTGTATTTTGCCGGTGCTACACGGGTAGGGAAGAGGTCCTGGGGAATATAATTCGCTCCTTTCATAAACACCGGCCGGCCGTTCAGGATGAAGTGGAAGGCTGTCCCCAGGCTATCAGGCTCGTGTATCAGTTGAATAAGCCGTATCCCGAATCGATCCTCCTTTTCTTCCAGCAGCTGATCTTCCGCAAAAAGCCTGATGTGCTGAGAATGCATAGTGGCTTCGCCTTCGCCCGCACACCACCACAGCTCCGGCTGGTCGATCCTGAAATGAATATCCAGATGATGCCTTCCAGACTCCAGGCGGCGGATCGCTTGTCCGTAGGGACTTTCAATCCGGTACCGGCCCGGGCTGGCTACTTCTATGTAAACCCGGCTGAGCATACTGGCCTCTTCCTCTTCCAGGTCGAGGGTAAAGGTGTGTATTTGTTGAATCCGGGCCTTGTTCCACATCCGAAGCCTGACCGGACGCCAGATACCACAGCCTACAAAGCGCGGGCCCCAATCCCAGCCAAACTGATAAGCCGCCTTACGGCTGTGAGCGCTCACTTTCACAGGAATATCCTTTGCCTCATTGCCGGAAGGCAAGAGAAAGGGCAAGGCAGCCAGGGCATCCTGATGATACACAAGCGGGGGGGTGAATTCCACCTCAAGCAGGTTTTCCCCGGATAGGATGTTCTTTCCCACGTCCAGAAACCATTGACGAAACATATTGTCGGTGCGGGCTAATTCCCGGCCGTTTAAGTGTATTCTGGCGTAGGTGTCCAGTCCTTCAAAATGTAACTCCACCCGTTCAAATGCATTCGGGTCGGCCGGAGGAGTGAAGTGAAGGCGGTAGGACCAGCCTGTCTGTTCGATCCAGGTCAGGCTGTCTTCATTGTTTCCGAAATAGGGATCGGGGATCAATTGCTGGGCGAGAAGGTCGGTGTGAATTTCACCGGGAACCCTGGCCGGATACCATCCATCGTGATTATTGCCGGTAAACTCCCAGCCTTCGTGAAGTTTTAGTTCAAGAGGGGACAGCAAGACAGGAGCCCGTTTGCAGGCCACAGTAAGGAGAATGAACAGAATACAGGCGGGCAGACCGAAGATGCTGATATTTAGGGCAGCAGAGGATGGAAAGCGCAAATGCAGAGGAGGATCAAAGGGGAAAGGATACATTTTTTGCAGTTTGACGACATAAAGATATCAAAGCTGAAGCGGTGGCCGGACCTGCGGATGTTGTTTATTTTGATATTTTTGCAGCCTTGTCTGAAAGCACAGTAAAACTTACTGAAATATAAATGTTTGCCTACTTCAGAGGATTCCTTAGGGAAAAAACGCCCACCTATGCTGTGCTGGAATGCCAGGGGGTGGGCTATTTGCTGCATATTTCCCTGTATACCTATGAGAAGCTTCCTGATCCGGGGACAACGCACCCCCCCGAGGTTCTGCTCTACGCCTATCCCATTGTCCGGGAGGACAGCCACCAGCTATATGGCTTTTCTGATAAGGCAGAAAGAGAATTATTTGCAATGCTTATCTCGGTCAGTGGAGTAGGGGCAAATACAGCCCGGATGATTCTTTCCTCCCAGGAACCAGGCCGCCTGGTGGAGAGCATCACGGCGGGAGATGCACAGGGATTGAGCAGGATCAAAGGGATTGGAGCCAAAACCGCCAGTCGTATTATCCTTGATCTCAGAGACAAAGTGGGGGGCGTATCTTCCGATGCCGGGATTTCCAGAAGCCTGCACAATACACTCAGGGGAGAGGCGTTATCCGCCCTCTTTTTACTGGGGTTTACCCGCAATGCCGCAGAAAAAGCGCTTGACAAAGTGATCGCAGAAAAGGGCAGTGACCTGCGTCTGGAGGAGCTGATTAAAGCAGCGTTGAAATTACTGTAAACAGATTGACAAAAGAGCTTTAAGGATTAACAGGAGGGTTTTTGGAACGGGTCATTAAATACTTTCTCAAGTCAACTTTCATTTTGTTCCTTACTGCAATGGTATGGGGGGCTCCGGCTCATTTCCCTTCGGCTGCCCTGGTTTCTTTACAAAATCCACCTGACAGCATCCCCGATTCATTGCAACTGCCTTCTCCCATTCCCCAGAATACCCTTCCTTTTCAGGGTTTTCCGCCCGGCTCACCCTTGCACCTGAGCAATCCGGAGAATGTGCAGCAGAAAGTAGAGTACAACCCGGAAACCAATACTTATGAATTCAGGGAAACGCTCAATGGAAAGCCGCTGGGCGTGCCCAATACGATGAGCTTTGAGGAATACCTGAAATGGGATACAGAGCGTAGTCTGGGCAATTATTGGAAATCCCGCTCTCAGGCGGCCAATATCGATCAACGCAGGGCGCTGATTCCCCAGATCAAAGTAGGCGGAGAAGTGTTTGAACGCGTCTTCGGTGGAGGAACCATCGATATCCGCCCCACCGGAGCCGCTGAACTGCGCTTTGGAATCATCGCCAACAGGCGGGAAGACCCCACCCTGGATGTGAGACAAAGACGAACCGTCAATTTTGATTTTCAGGAGAATATCCAGATGAATGTCATCGCCAAAATTGGCGATAAGATAGAATTCAATACCAATTATAACACTGAAGCCACCTTCGATTTCGAGAATAAGCTTAAACTGCGGTACGAGGGACAGGAAGACGAGATCATCAAACTGATTGAGGCCGGGGATGTAACCCTCCCGCTGAACTCCACCCTGATCACCGGCAGCCAGAGCCTGTTCGGGATAAAAACCCGACTGCAGTTTGGTAAGCTGATGGTTACCAGCGTATTCTCACAGCAAAAGAGCGAGTCCTCATCCATCACCGTGGCCGGAGGAGCCCAGACCAATACCTTTGAGTTTTCTGCAGATGCCTATGAGGAAAACCGCCACTTCTTTCTTGGACAGTATTTTCGGGATAATTATGAAGAGTTTCTCTCCCGCCTGCCCATCATAAGCTCTCCGATCAACATCACCAAGATTGAAGTCTGGGCAACCAATATCGGAGCGGCAGTAACCGAGAACCGGAATATCATTGCCTTTCAGGATCTGGGAGAAAATGACCCATTCAGCAGTGAGCTCACCGGACTGCCGGGTAATGTGCTGCCCTCCAACCTTTCCAATAATCTGATGCTGCGTCTGGATACCAGCCAGATACGGCAGATCAATGTCGTATCCAATTACCTCAAGAATAACTTCGATTTCACCGCCGGAATAGATTTCCAAAAGGTTGAGAGTGCCAGAAAGCTGAATCCCTCTGAGTATACTTACAACAGTAAAATGGGCTTTATCTCCCTGAATACCGCACTCAGTCCAGATCAAATCCTGGCAGTGGCCTTCCAATACACCGTCATCGGAAGGGATTCGGTTTATCAGGTGGGAGAATTTTCAGATGAAGGAATTGCCAGCCCCAATACCCTGGTGGTGAAGATGCTGAAATCCACCACCCTGAATACCAAAGTGCCGATGTGGGATCTGATGATGAAGAACGTGTACTCCATCGGCGCTTTTCAGGTAAACAGGGAGGATTTTGTCCTGAATGTGCTGTACTCCGGAAATGAGAACGGGGTTCCCACCGGCTACCTTACCGAAGGTCCGGAAGGGGTGGAAGGGGTGCCCCTGATCCGATTGATGAATCTGGATCGCCTCGACCAGAACCTGAATCCGCCCCACGACGGAATCTTCGATTTTCTCGACAATGCCGCTACCAGCGGAGGGACGATCAACAGCGCCAATGGCCGTATCTACTTTCCCGTGCTGGAACCCTTCGGAAGCTGGATCCGCGAAAAATTGCAGGATGATGCCCTGGCAGATAAATATGCTTTCGACTCCCTGTACACTATGACGAAAACCGGAGCCCGGCAATTCCCGTCAAAAAACAAATACCTGATCGAAGGCTTTTATAAATCCTCGTCCGGCTCCGAGATATCTCTCAACGCACTCAACGTCCCCCAGGGTTCTGTGAAGGTTACCTCAGGAGGGATTCCCCTGACAGAGAATGTGGATTATACTGTAGATTATACCCTTGGAAGGGTGCGCATCATCAATGAAGGAATCCTGAATTCAGGTACCCCGATCAATATCTCCCTGGAAAGCAACTCCCTGTTCAATATCCAGACCAAAACATTAATAGGGACCCATTTTGACTACCATTTCAGAGACGACCTCAGGGTAGGAGCCACCATCCTGAATCTGACCGAACGCCCCCTTACTCAGAAGATCAACTTCGGCGATGAACCCATCAGCAATACGATCTGGGGAATGGACTTCAGCTATCAGACCCAGTCGCGCTTCATTACCAAGATGTTGGACAAGCTGCCTTTCTACAGCAGCAAAGTGCCTTCCAGGGTGAGTATGGAAGGAGAATTTGCCCACTTCATCCCCGGGCACTCCAGGGCCATCGGCAAGGAAGGGACCTCCTACATCGATGATTTTGAAGGAGCCAAATCCACCTATGATCTAAAAAATATGGGATACTGGTTCCTGGCCAGTACACCACAGGGGCAGGAGAACACCTACTTCCCTGAAGCAGCCCCGTTTACCGGTCTGGAATACGGGTATAACCGGGCCCTGCTCTCCTGGTACATCATCGATCCGCTTTTTTATGACAGAAGGGGAAGCCTTAAACCCCCCAATATTTCGGACGATGAGATTTCCAGGCATAATGTGCGAAATGTGTTTGAAAATGAAGTCTTCCCCAATAAAGAATCGGTCAACAACCAGCCGATGAATCTGGCGGTCTTCAACCTGGCTTATTATCCCGAAGAAAGAGGACCCTACAATTATGATACGGAGCGCATACCCGGTTTATCTGAGGGAATGGATGAAAAGGGGCTGCTGAAGGCACCCGAAACCCGTTGGGGCGGGATTATGCGGAAGATGGATGTAACCGACTTTGAAGCCACCAATGTGGAATATATAGAGTTCTGGATGATGGATCCCTTCCACAGTGATTCAAACCATTCCGGAGGACAGCTTTTCTTCAATCTGGGCGATATATCGGAAGACATCCTGCGGGATGGGCGCAAATCATTCGAGAACGGACTTCCTACCTCCGAATTAGTGGAGAATGTGGATACGACAATCTGGGGCCGTGTGCCCACCCTCACGGCAATAGTGAATGCTTTTGATAACAATCCGGAAGCCCGGGAATTTCAGGATGTGGGTTATGACGGATTACGGGATTTGGATGAACGTGATTTCTTTTCCGAGACCTATCTGGATCGGATTCTGAACGCCTATGGCGCCAATTCCGAAGCATATCAGAAAGCACTGGAAGATCCGTCGGGAGACAACTACCATTACTTCCGCGGAACCGACTTCGATAACGATGACCGCTACAGCAGTATCCTGGAGCGGTATAAACGCTTCAACGGTCCTGACGGTAACTCTCCTTCCGACGCCCAGAACCAGGAAAATTACCCTACCTCTGCGACCACCCTCCCCAATGCGGAAGACATTAACCGCGACAATACCCTGAGTGAGGATGAACAGTATTTCCAGTATGTCATTGAACTCAGTCCGGATAAGATGGAAGTGGGAAAGAACCATATCGCGGATGTATTCACCGCCCGAGATATTCCCCTGGCCAACGGCAAAAGCGGAACGGTAAAATGGTATCAGTTCAAAATCCCGGTAAGAAGCCCGGATCAGATTGTTGGGAATATCCAGGACTTCAAGTCGATCCGATTTATGCGTATGTTTTTCCGTGGCTTTGAGCAAGCCATCGTCTGTCGCTTTGCCACTTTCGAACTGGTCAGGGGGGAATGGAGACGATATGAATACGACCTTCTTTCACCCGGTGAATACATTCCCAATGATAATCACTCCGCTACTGCCTTTGATATTTCAACGGTGAGCATCGAAGAGAATGGGGAGCGTATTCCCATCCCTTATGTATTGCCTCCCGAGATAGAAAGAGAGATCAATATCGGAACCACCAATTTGCAGCGACTGAATGAACAGGCGATGGTGCTGAGTGTATGCGACCTGCAGGATGGAGACGCCCGGGCCGGCTATAAGACCGCTGATTTTGATTTCCGCCAGTACAAAAGGCTGAAAATGTACATCCACGCTGAAAAATCTCCCGGCGGATTGTACGATGACAATTCCACCAAATATGAAGACGGCGAGTTGAGTGTATTCATCAGGCTGGGTTCGGATTTTGATCAGAACTATTACGAATATGAAATCCCTTTGAAGTTTACCCCCTGGTACAGCAAGGATGAGAATGAGATCTGGCCGGCGGAAAACAATATGGATCTTCAGCTGGAGAAGTTGGTGGATGCCAAGCGCAGCCGAAACACAGCCCTGAGGGAACCCAATTCCGTGATGACCTTGTCTACCCCTTTCCAGACGAAGGATGGAAACCGCACTATCACCATCGTGGGATCTCCGACTCTGAGTGATGTGAGGGCGATTATGATTGGTGTGCGCAATCCAAAGCGAACCCAGTTCTCCACCTTTTATGATGATGGATTGGCCAAGTGTGCCCACATCTGGGTCAATGAACTCCGCCTGACCGATTTTGATGAATCTTCAGGATGGGCCGCCACTGCCCGGGTGAATACGATGCTCGCCGACCTGGGTAACTTCGTATTCAGCGGCTTGCACACCACGCCGGGCTGGGGTTCCATTGAGAAGAAGGTGAATGAAAGAGCCAAAGAAACCACCACACAGTTTGACCTGGCTACCAACCTGGAGCTGGGGAAATTCTTCCCGGAAAGCTTCGGCTTGCGCATTCCAATGCACTTCGATTATTCTGAAACCCATATCAGCCCTGAGTTCAACCCCCTTGAACCCGATATCCGGCTGAAGGAGGATTTGCGCGAGAGCTATGACAACAAAGCCGACAGAGATTCGATCCGGGCGATGACCCAGGACTTCACCCGTCGAAAAAACCTCAACTTTATCAATGTCCGCCGCGAACAGGTGGGAGCCGGCAGTAAGAACCGGATCTACGATATCGAGAATTTTGATGTTACCTATGCCTATTCAGAACTATTTCACCGTAATGTGGATATAGAATACAACCTTAAGGAGATCCATCGCGGAGGCATAGGATACAATTTCACCAATAATCCCAAAAACATACGTCCTTTCAATAAGGCCAAATTCCTCGGACGGGGGCAGGCGCTTCGAATCATCCGCGACTTCAACTTCTTCTATGCGCCCAAGCTGATCTCCTTCCGTACCGATATCAACCGGGAGTATTCCGAGAAACTGCTTCGGAACAAAAGTCAGGCAAAAGTTATCCTTGAACCTACCTACCTGAAGAAATTTGAGTGGAAGCGCATCTATGATGTAAAATATGACCTCACTCAATCTCTTCGCCTCGACTTCAGGGCCAATGCCAATGCATACATTGATGAGCCGCCCGGGCGCATCGATAAGTCGGAACCGGATTATGAGTTGAAGAAAGACACGATCTGGCAGGAGATTATGCGGGGAGGTTCAATGCAGAACTACAATCAGAACCTGCAGGTGAACTACAACCTTCCCATCAATAAGCTGCCCCTGCTCAACTTCGTGAATGCCAATATTCGTTATGATGCGGATTTCCGCTGGACTGCTTCAGCCCGCTCGGTGCAGGATATTATGGGGAACACCATTGAGAATTCCGTAAACCGCCAGGCCAATATCAATCTGAATATGCAAACCCTCTACAATAAGGTTCCTTTTTTAAAGAAACTGGGCACCAAGTCACAGCCTCAGCGGCGTCCTGATCCGGATGGACGGCGTCCGGGCGGTGATAAAAACGAAGGAGGGGAAGATGGACAGGATGAGGAGGAGGAGGAAGAAAAGCCCAGGCCCAACATCGCTGCCGAGATCGGAAAGGGCCTGATCGGGATGATTACCGGGATCAAGAATGCCTCCATTTCCTATATGGAAGGCTCAGGAACTCTGCTTCCCGGCTTTATGCCGGAACCCAATGCCCTGGGAAACAATTGGGCAATGAATGCCCCCGGTATGGGCTTTATCTTTGGTAGCCAGGCAGATATAAGGCAGAGGGCTGTAGAGAACGGGTGGCTGTCCCAGGATACCCTCCTGAATACGGCTTACCTGACCAAAATCAACCGAACCATCAATGCCCGCTCTACCATCGAACCCTTGCGAGATCTGCGCATTGAATTGACCGCCAACCGTACTTATGCCGAAAATCATCAGGAATATTTCACGGCCAATGCCAATGGCGAGTTTACTTCGAGTGCGCCTCAGACATCAGGAAACTTCAGCATCTCCTTCTTCACCTGGAACACCGCCTGGGAAAAACAAGGGGATGACCATCGATCGGCCAATTTTGATAAAATGAAGGAGTACAGAAGGGATATCGCCTTCCGGCTCGCAGGGGAAAATCCCAACTGGAACGGACAGGTGGTCGATTCAACAGGCTTCCCGATGGGCTATGGCCCGACCAGTCAGGAAGTATTGGTGCCAGCCTTCATCGCTGCGTATTCCGGCTCCTCTCCGGATAATGTCAGCCTGGACATCTTTCCCAAGATTCCCTTGCCCAACTGGCGCATCACCTACAATGGACTTTCCAGGATTGAGTTCTTCGGCCGCTTCCTGAAATCCCTCAATATCTCACACTCCTACCGGTCCAGCTTTAATATCGGATCCTTCCAGACCAACATCCTTTTTAATGAAGAAAATGGCGCCCCTGCTGCCTTCAATGCCATTAACAACTTTATCTCACAATATGAATTCGGCCAGATCAGCATCACCGAACAATTTGCCCCGCTGATCAATTTCGATATGCAATGGCATAACAGCCTCCTTTCGCGTATCGAACTGAAAAAGTCCCGCAACCTTTCTCTGAGCTTTGTGAACAACCAGCTAACCGAAGTCACCAGCAATGAGATCGTCATCAGTATGGGTTATCGCTTTAACGATGTGCAGTTTACCGTCCGGTCGATGGGAGGAGGTGGCAATAAGTCGAGGCTGAAGAGTGACCTGAACGTGAAAATGGACCTGACCATCCGCAACAACAAAACCGTACTTCGACGGATTGATGAAGACCTGCAACAGGTTTCGGCCGGACAAAGAAACATCACCATCAATACCTCCGCAGATTACCGGATTAATGACCGGGTTGAGTTCAAGGTGTTCTATGAGCAGAATATCCTGAATCCTTTTATCTCCTCTCAATTCCCGAACAGTACTACCAATGCGGGGATCAGCCTGCGGTTTACCCTGGCGCAATAGAAAATCAGTTTTTCCTGATTTACACCCGGTCAGTGCGAAAGTGTCGGATAGAATCCTATATTTGTAGCGCGGTAAATGATCAGCCGAACAGAAAAAGAGCACACAAACCCAAACCATTATCTATTATGAAAATCCTTGACGACCTTCGTTATACTAAGGATCACGAGTGGCTGCGATTGGAAGGGGATCACGCAGTAATCGGCATCACTGATTTTGCCCAGGGCGAACTGGGAGATATCGTCTTTATTGAAGTAGAGACAGAAGGAGAAAGCCTGGATAAGGAAGAAGCTTTTGGCACCATCGAGGCCGTGAAGACGGTTTCGGATATGTATATGCCGGTGGGTGGTGAGATCACCGAATTTAATGCACGGCTGGAGTCGGAGCCTGAGCTGGTAAACAAAGACCCTTATGGAGATGGCTGGATTATCAAACTTAAACTGAATGATCCCGCTGAGGTGGAAGCCTTGCTTACGGCTGAACAGTACAAGGAACTTCTAAACGCCTGAGAGCTGGCCTGAGCCCGCAGGGCAAATAGAATGGAACTCTGTGGCTTAAACTTGGAAGGGATGCCCTTTGTCTGTCTCAGGGTTTGACTTTCATCAGCAGGATCAGTAATTTAGCGGCTTTTAACCGATAGAGTAATTGCTCAATTAAAATACAATGGACAGAAGAAAAACACCCAAAACAGACCTGGAAAGCAAACGCACCATCTTCCTCCAGTTGGGCCTTGTTTTTACGCTTGCAGCCGTTTTGCTGGCATTCGAATGGAAGTCCTACGACCGTACCCTGCTCGATCTGGGTGAGCGTGAGGATGTGGATGTGATGGAAGAAGTGATCCTGAATACGAAACAGGAAGTGAAGCCCCCTCCGCCAAAGCCGCCGCCTCAAACGACCATCCTGAATATTGTGGAAGATGATATTGAGGTAGATCTGGATATCGAGATTGATGCAGAGGCAGACGAGATGACGGAAATAGAAGCGTATATCCCCATCGAAATGGATGAGGAAGAAAGCGGGGAAGCGGAAATCTTCACGGTAGTCGAAGAATCTCCCGGTTTCCCGGGTGGCGATATCGCCCGCATTCGCTTCCTGCAGGAAAATATACGCTATCCTCAAATGGCCCGTGAAAGCGGCATACAGGGAACCGTGTATGTCACTTTCGTGGTTGAAAAAGACGGCAGGGTGACCGACGTTCGTATCCTGAGAGGGATTGGCGGTGGATGTGATGAAGAAGCTATTCGTGTGATTAAAGCGATGCCTCGCTGGAACCCCGGCAAGCAGAGGGGAAAACCTGTGAGGGTACAGTTCAATATGCCCATCAAGTTTACCCTCCAGGGATAAGATATTTAACCCGGTCAGCCGACCGGGTTTTTTTTACCCCTCCAGCCCGTAAGAAGGGTGTAATTTTGCAGTATGATTTGTCCTGGTGAGTTTAGCAGGGATCTGCAACAGTGGCTGCCTCAGGGCCCTCAGCCTTTAGTGATAGCAGGGCCCTGTGCTGCAGAGTCGCCTGAACAATTGATGGCAGTAGCCCGGGCGCTGTGTCAGATACCACAGCTTGGGTTCTTCAGGGCCGGAGTATGGAAACCCCGGACTCGTCCGGGCAGCTTTCAGGGAGTGGGAGATATCGCCCTGGAATGGCTGAAGGAGGTCAAGCTTGAGACTGGTTTGCCAGTAGCCGTTGAAGTGGCTTCTCCGCGCCATATTGAAGCCAGCCTGCGTGCCGGCATAGATGTGCTCTGGATCGGTGCACGCACTGCCGGAAATCCCTTCTCTATGGAGGAGATCGCCAGCGCATTAGGGGGAGTAGATATCCCTGTAATGGTCAAAAACCCGCTTATTCCCGATCCAGCCTTGTGGCTGGGGGCATTAGAGCGACTCAAACGGACCGGGGTGAAGAGGCTGGCAGCCATACACCGGGGATTCTACCCCTACGTCCATACTCCTTACCGCCACGATCCTATGTGGGAAATTCCCATCGAGCTGAAAAGGCAGTGCCCCGAGCTCCCTATCATCTGCGATCCGAGCCACATTAGTGGTGACCCTTCCCTGATAGCCGGGATTGCCCAGCAAGCACTCGACCTGGCAATGGATGGACTGATGATTGAAGTGCATCCCGATCCGGCTAAGGCGCTCAGTGATTCCGGGCAACAAATTCTCCCGGAGGAGCTGGAAGCCATACTGCAAAGTCTTCGCATTCCCCGTGCACAAACACCGGATGATTCAATGGCCTGGATGCTGACCCTGCGCCGGGAGATCGATCAGCTGGATCACGAGATGATCAGGATTTTGCAAAGGAGAATGGCCGTGGTGGGGAAAATTGGTGCGTATAAAAAAGAACAAGGAATAAGCCTTCTGCAACTCAGGCGCTGGATTGAAATTCTGGAAGACCGCACCCGGAATGCAGAGAAGGCAGGCCTGAATAAAGATTTCGTAAAGACGCTGCTTCAAATAATACACAAAGAGGCCCTGCGCATTCAGGCCAAAGGGGAACAAGGGGAAAAGGAGACGGATTAAGGCAGGGGTGAATGCTCCCAGTGCAGGGTTCTCAGTAAATGATACATATCCTCCTCCAGAAAACGGATGACCGGGGCAAGGCTGTCGTTATTAGGCTGATGATTGAAATACAAGGCTCCCCTCAAAAAGTGCCTGAGGCTGTCGGTGACATAAAACTGAAAGGGCGAGGCGGTCTCGCTTCCTCTGATATCATAAACCATTCCATAAACATCTGCTTCAGGCCTGCTGATCTGCATCTCTCTGATGGAAGTAGATTTGGCAATATGCTTCATCGCCAGACTGCGGGCATCCTCGGTGTAGTGATCCAGATTGCCATCCACCTTTTTATAACTGAGGTGAATGCTGGCCTTGTATTCAGGAACTTCAATATTGGCCCAATAAGCTTCGGATCCTTCCCGGCTGTCTGGAAGAAAGCGGGCATATTCCGGATAAGCAAAATGATAGGGCCAGCTGGTGTCGGATAATTGGTAAGATTTCTCCGGCAGGGCGATTCGGAAGTAGCCCCTGGGTTTGGGGATGGGCTCCTCCCTGCAGGCTGTCAGGAAGAAAATCAGGACAATAAGAAAGAGCAAATCAGTCGTCCTCATTAGGTTCAGATTCTCGGGTGACAAGGATGCGGTTGATCCTCCTGCTGTCAGCATCTTCTACAAGGAATGTAAAGGGTGGGATCCGGATCTCCGTATTCTTTTCAGGAATATTGCCTTCTGTTTCAAGAATCAGCCCGGCAAGGGTATCCGATTCACCTTTTAGGTGCTCAAACACCCGGTCATCAATATTCATAATCTTGCAGAAGTCGTTCAGACTGGCTTTTCCTTCAAAAACCCACTGATTGTCGCTCACCTGCTGATGTAGTATTTCATCAGAATCCACATCAAATTCATCGCTGATCTCTCCAACAATCTCCTCGATGATGTCTTCGAGCGTCACAATCCCGGATGTACCCCCGTATTCATCCACCACAATGGCCATATGGATCTTCTTTTCCTGGAATTCGCGGAGCAGCTCACTGATCCTTTTGTTTTCTGGGACAAAGAAGCCCGGTCTGAGGAGTTCCTGCCAGCGGATATCCCGGGCTTTGCCAAGGTATGGAAGGAGATCTTTGATGTAAAGTATCCCCGAAATCTGATCGAAGCTCCCTTCATAAGCAGGAATGCGGGAATATCCTGAGTGGATGATGGTATCGATCAGGGCTTCGAACTCAAGAGAGGTATCCACGGCAGTAACATCAATGCGGGCTTTCATAATTTCCCTGACCGCAATGTCTCCGAACTTTACAATGCCTTTGAGAATCTTTTTATCCTCTTCGGCGGTATCCCCGTCTGAAGTGATTTCAATGGCCTCGGAGAGTTCGCTCATCGAGAGGTTATGCCCTTTTCTGGCATATCGCCTGTCAATGATACCGGTGGTATTGATGAGCAATGAAGAAAGGGGATAGAATAGGCTGACCAGGCTGCGAAGCAAAGGAGCCATCCTGATGGCATAGTTTTTTTGCTGCTGACTGGCGTATATTTTAGGCATAATCTCACCAAAAAGAAGAATGAGTGAGGTGATAACGATTGCCTGAATGATGAAACCCAGGTAGGGATGACTGTTGAAGTCGAACAACCTCAGACTGATAAAAGTGGATAATATAACAATGGCCACATTGAAAAAGATGTTTGCGATCAGAATGGTAGCCAGGAGTCGTTTGGGCCGTTCCAATAAAAGCGGAACCAGCCGGGCGCGGCCCGATTCTTCTTTCTTCAGTGAATGCAGGCCAGTGGACTGCAGACCGAAAAAGGCCGTCTCCGAGCCACTGATCAGGGAGGAGAGGATCAGTAGGAAAAGGATGACCAGCAGGCCGGTGAGCACGTCCGGGCCTAAGGGCAACAATACTACTGTAGACAATGAAGGAAATTGCTCTAGTAAGCGTAAGGCAGGGTCAGGATCTTCCAAAATTCATTGACGCTTGATTCACGGGACAAAATTAGTAAATTCTGTGATCAGATTTCAAAGGAAAAAGAAGGATGCACAAAGTACACCCTTCTTCACAGCTTCAGGAATTCCTTTTAGAACGGCAAGTCGTCCTCTTCGGGAGCGAGATCGGAATCAGGTGCTTCCGCTGCCTTGGTTTCCGCCTGCTGAGCAGCATAATCGCGGCTTTCATCCCTGCGGCCCCCCAACATCGTCATATTGTCAGCCAGGATCTCCGTGATGTAGCGCTTGTTCCCATCCTTGTCGTCGTAGGAGCGCGTCCGGATCCTCCCTTCAATATACACTTGATTTCCTTTCTGAAGATAGGTCTGAGCGACCTCTGCCAGGCCCCGCCAAAGTACCACATTGTGCCACTCAGTCTGCTCCACCTTCTGCCCCTCCCGGTTCTTATACGATTCGGTGGTGGCTAAAGAAAAAGCAGCCTTCTTCACCCCATTCTCAAAAGTCGTGACCTCCGGATCCTTTCCCAGGTTCCCGATCAAAATCACTTTGTTCACGCCTGATGCCATAATCTTCCATTTTTTAAGTAAAACATCGCTTGATGCAAATATATACGAATTCACCCCCCTAAAACGGACAAAAAAAGTTTGACTTATGAAAGAAAAGCGGGGAAAGCGGGGAAAGCGAGGAAAGCAAGGAAAGCGAGGAAAGCAAGGAAAGCGAGGAAAGCAAACAATGTCTCGCTTCAATTGATCACTGCCCCTCCAGGTACTTATGCATCATCCGGGGCATTGGAACAGAGGAGCCTTGAGAAGCCTTAATATAATGTAAGCCGGGAAAGCGAGGATGATGGAAAGGCTCCCTAAGGCTGAGTCGAAAGAAACGCCCGAGAATGCGTTGATGGGTCAGGATGTGGACCAGGTCCGTGTAAGTTTTCTCCAAAAGAAAATCCCGGAAATCCAGCTTCAATTCCCGGGCCAGCGTAGCTGGCAGTTCGTGGTGCGCCAACTCTGAGGGCGTCTCCAGAAAAGGGAAAAGATAAAGCCCTTTCCAAATACTGTTGTCTTTGCGAAAAACATAAAAACCGGGCTCCTCAAGCTGTGAAATAACCAGGAAATTCAGATGTCTTTCCCGGGCTGCTTTTCTTGTCTTAGGTGAAGGTAACTGATCGGTGCGCTTTTCCTGATATGCCCTGCAGTATTTTTGCAAGGGGCAGTTCCCGCAGATTGGGTTCCGTGGAAGACATTGCAAGGCTCCGAACTCCATCACAGCCTGATTAAAATCCCCTGGCACCAGTCCAACCATAGCCTCTTCCATCCACAGGCGGATTTTCTGCCGAAAGATCTTACTGCCCGGATCTCCATCCATACCTGCGAGGCGACTGACCACCCGGATGACATTGCCGTCCACCACAGCTACCGGCTCGCCTCCGGCAATGGAGGCCACCGCCGCTGCCGTGTACTCCCCTACGCCTTTGAGCCGAAGCAGATTCCGATAATCACTGGGGAAAGCGCCCTCCATTTCATCCATCACCTGCTGTGCCGCCTGAAGCATATTGCGTGCCCTGCTGTAATATCCCAATCCCTGCCAGAGTTGTAATACCTCCTTCTCTCCAGCCCCGGCCAGGCTGGCCACATCCGGAAAAGAACCAACAAAGCGCTGATAATAGGGTAGCCCCTGCTGTACACGTGTTTGTTGAAGGATGATCTCAGAAACCCAGATAAGATAGGGCTCGCGACTTAAGCGCCAGGGCAGGTTGCGGCGATGTACAGCATACCATTCCAACAATACGCGTGCAATATGCGGAAGGTTTTTTCTCACCCTGCGAAGATCGAAAAGCTGTGAATAATTAGGTAAATATTTTGTGGCGAAACAAAAAGTTATATATTTGCACGCCCAACTAAAAAATTCATTTTTAACCTTTTAAAAAATATTTGCGGTATGACAAAAGCAGAAATCGTTGCTGAAATCGCCAACAAAACGGGTATTGAAAAAGTAGCAGTGCAAGCCACTGTGGAAGCTTTTATGGAGACAGTCAAGCGTTCCCTGGTAAATGGGGAAAATGTATATCTCCGCGGATTCGGTAGCTTTACGATTAAAGAGCGCGCAGAGAAGACCGGCCGGAACATCTCCAGGAATACCACAATCATTATCCCTGCGCACAACATTCCTGCTTTCAAGCCCGCAAAGACCTTCCTTAATGAGGTGAAAACCAAGGTCAAGTAAGAAACCGTTCAGCCTACCATTTTACAAATTTCTGAAATTATGCCAAGCGGAAAGAAGCGAAAAAGACATAAGATGGCTACCCACAAGCGGAAGAAGCGCCTGCGGAAGAACCGTCACAAGAAGAAATAGGTTCGCTTTGCCTTAGCGGCCCCTCAATGGGTTTGTTGCGCAATGCCCGGTGCAGTGTGCGATAAACCCTCCTGTAGAAGGGGCAAATGGTTGAACCGTTCCTTGATGTTTTCCCTGAAGGAAGCTAATAAGCAACACGCTATCAAGTGAACAAAGAACTGATCATTGACTCCGCCAGCTCGGAAGTCAGTATTGCGTTGCTCGAGGATAAAAAACTCGTTGAGCTTCATAAAGACAATACTACCAATCATTTCTCTGTCGGGGATATCTACCTGGGCAGAGTAAAAAAAATTATGCCCGGCCTGAATGCCGCTTTTGTGGATGTAGGCTATGAAAGGGATGCCTTTTTGCATTACCTCGACCTGGGTCCCCAGGTGCGCTCCCTGATCAAGTATACCAAACTGGCCCAGACAGGAAAGACAGCCCAGCTGAACCTGCCTGAATTGGAACTGGAACAGGATATAGAGAAAACCAGCAAAATTTCTACTGTCCTCACTCCCAACCAGTCTGTGGTCGTCCAGATCGCCAAGGAACCCATTTCAACCAAAGGCCCGAGGATATCTTCCGAACTGTCTCTGGCCGGGAGATATCTGGTTTTGGTGCCTTTTTCAAACCGGATCTCGGTATCTCAGAAAATCAGAGATGCGGAAGAAAGAAACCGGCTCAGAAGGCTGATCAACAGCATCCGGCCCAAAAATTTCGGGGTCATTATCCGCACCGTTGCCGAAAACAAGCGCGTGGCAGATCTGGATGCCGACTTGCAGAACCTGCTGAAGAAGTGGGAAGCCATCAGCCGGGTGCTCCCCACCGCAAAGCCCCCGCAGAAAATCCTCAGTGAATTGGATAAAACCAATGCCATCCTGCGCGACCTGCTCAATGAATCCTTCAACAGCATCCACATCAACGACCGCACCCTCTACGAGGAAACCGTAAACTATATCCGAAGAATCGCTCCGGACAAAGCGGATATCGTCCGGCTCTATAAGGGGAAGGAATCCATATTCGAGCATTTCGGTCTCGATAAGCAGATCAAGGGCAGCTTTGGAAAGATCGTTACGATTCGCAGCGGGGTTTACCTGATTATTGAACACACAGAAGCCCTGCACGTGATCGATGTGAACAGCGGACACCGGGTGAACAAGGGCAATGATCAGGAAGCCAATGCACTGGAAGTGAACCTGGAGGCTGCCGGAGAAATTGCCAGGCAATTGCGGCTCAGGGATATGGGCGGCATAATCGTGGTGGATTTTATCGATATGATCCAGGCTACCAACCGCCGTAAGCTATACAATAAGCTTAAGGAAGAGATGAGCCGCGACCACGCCAAGCATACCATCCTGCCGCCAAGCAAATTCGGCCTGATTCAGATCACACGCCAAAGGGTACGTCCGGAGATGAGTGTGGAAATCCTGGAGAAATGCCCGGCTTGTGATGGGACAGGACAAGTGAAACCCAGCATCCTGCTGATTGAAGAAATGGAGAATACCCTCAGCTATCTTATACAGGAACAGAACGAACAGCACCTCACCCTGTCGGTGCACCCCTATGTGTATGCTTTCCTGCGAAAGGGATGGGTCTCGCAGCAGATTAAATGGTATCTTCATTTTCGCCGCTGGATCAAGCTGAAAGCCAATAGTTCCTATCATATTCTTGAATATCACGTTTTTAACAAGAATATGGACGAGATCAAGCTCTGATTTTGCCTTAGCCCGAATGAAGCAACTCATTGATACAGCCAAACCCCCTGAAAGGGTCATCCTGATTGCTGTAGCTGCCCAGAAGGAGCAGGAAGAGCGAATGGAGGAATACCTGGATGAGCTGGCTTTCCTGGCCGATACAGCCGGCGCATCTACCATAGCCCGCTTTACCCAGAAACTGCCTAAGCAAGACCCCAAGACCTTTGTGGGCAGCGGCAAGCTGGATGAAATCAAGGCCTTCGTGAAAGCAGAAGAGATTGACGCAGCTATCTTTGATGACGAACTCAGCCCTTCACAGATCCGGAATATTGAGAAGGAGATCGACTGCAAGGTGCTGGACCGCAGTAACCTCATCCTCGATATCTTTGCCAGCAGGGCCAGAACCGCACACGCCAAGACACAGGTGGAACTCGCGCAATATGAGTACCTCCTGCCACGCCTTACCAGAATGTGGACGCATTTGAGCAAGCAAAAAGGGGGAATCGGGATGAAAGGGCCCGGGGAAACGGAGATTGAAACTGACCGGCGAGTCATTCGCGACCGCATCGCCCTGCTCAAGCATAAACTCAAGGACATTGATAAGCAAAAAGCCACCCAACGGAAAAACAGAGGCAAACTCGTGAGGGTTTCCCTGGTAGGTTATACCAATGTGGGAAAATCCACCTTGATGAACCTGATGAGCAAATCAGAGGTGTTTGCCGAAGACAAACTTTTTGCTACCCTGGATACCACAGTAAGAAAGGTGGTGGTTTCCAATCTGCCCTTCCTGCTTGCCGATACAGTGGGATTCATACGCAAACTGCCGCACGGGCTGGTGGAGTCCTTTAAATCTACCCTGGACGAGGTCAGAGAATCGGATATCCTAATGCATATTGTGGATATTTCCCATCCTTCTTTTGAAGAACAGATGTCGGTTGTAGGGGAGACCTTGCAGGAAATCGGGGCGGGAGATAAGACAATGATCACCGTTTTTAACAAAGTAGATCAATACCGTCATCAGCCGAAAGAGGAAGATGACCTCAGTCCGGTACTCCCCGAAAACATCAGCCTGGAAAGTTTGCAACAAAGCTGGATGGCACGCAAGGATGCAGGGCGGACTGTCTTTATCTCTGCCAGGGAGAAAATCAATATAGATGTCCTGCGCGACACCCTCTACCGTGAAGTAAAAAATATCCACGTTCAGCGCTTTCCTTACAATGATTTTCTTTTTGATTTCATAGAGGAATCGGAAGACTAAAGGCGACTTAATGATTCCTTCATCATCGCTTAATGGCTTTCATCTATCTTTGACAGCTAAAGCTGCCTGTGATGAAAAAGATCCATTTATACGCCCTGGCTGCCGTATCCGGTCTCTTATTATCCCTTTCCTGGCCTGCAGGAGGATTCCCTGGCCTCATATTTGTCGCCCTGATCCCGCTGCTTTTTATTGAGGATCACATTGCCACCCATCCTCAAGGCTTTCATAAATTCAGTCCCCTGGCCTTTGCCTACCTGGCTTTTTTCCTCTTCAACCTGCTCACCACCTGGTGGATCAAGAACTCCACCCTTTTCGGGGCCATAATGGCCATCGTCCTCAACGCTTTTTTTATGGCCTTGACCTTTCAGGTATACAGCTTGGTTAAAAAGGCCATTTTCGGAGCCGGAAGGGGGCACATACTGCTCATTTTCTTCTGGATTACCTGGGAGTTTATGCACCTCGACTGGGATCTGTCGTGGTCGTGGCTCAACCTCGGAAACGTTTTCGCTTCACGTCCGTCCTGGGTGCAATGGTATTCCTACACCGGTGCCTTTGGAGGAACTTTGTGGGTGCTGGTAGTGAACATTCTGATATACAGAATAGCAAGATCGTGGCGCTTACAACAAGGTCCGGCCTCTTTCTACTGGATAATGATTCCGCTGACCCTGCTCACATTAGCTCTGCCTCTTGGCGTTTCATTGAATACATATTATCAATATGAGGATCAGGGAGAAGCCCTCAGCGTGGTGATTACCCAGCCAAATATTGACCCCTATGAGGAGCAGTACTCCATACCAATTGAGGAAAGTGTGCAACGCAATCTGGATCTGGCTGCCCGGCTGTTGGATGAGGAAACAGACTACATTGTCAGCCCTGAGTCGAACCTGCAGGAAAATATCTGGGAGCATCAGATCGAGCAATCATACAGTATCCGCTTGCTTCGGGATTTCATTGCAGATTATCCGCATTTAAAAGTGGTGATCGGGGCCTCTACTTTTTCGCGCTATGAGGAAGGAGATGTGCTGAGCCCGACCGTTCGATGGCACAAAGGGGCTTCCTTTTGGTATGATGCCCACAATACGGCTATATTTTTGGAAAAGGACGGTCCTGCACAGACCTATCATAAGTCGGTACTGGTTCCGGGTGTGGAGAAAATGCCTTTCCGCAAATACCTTAGGTTTATGGATGAACTGGCCATTGATCTGGGTGGAACGGTAGGAAGCATCGCGCCTTCACCTGCCCGCAAAGTGATTCAGCCTCTCGACGGAAGTCCGCCGGTAGGGATGGCCATCTGCTACGAATCAGCCTATGGTGCCTTTTTCAGTCACTTTGTGCGCAATGGGGCGGAAATCGTCTTTATCATCACCAATGACGGATGGTGGGGAGAAACCCCCGGCCACCGGCAACACCTGCAGTTCGCCAGTCTGCGTGCCATAGAGAACCGCCGCAGCATTGCCCGTTCTGCCAATACCGGCATTTCAGCCTTCATCAATCAGCGTGGGGATATCCTGCAAGCCACCCCCTATTGGGAGCCTGCGGTTATAAAAGGGAAGGTTTATGCAAATGATCATCTGACTTATTACAGCCGCCAGGGGGATTATATCGCCCGTGCATCGGCCTTCTTAGCAGCCTTTCTTCTGCTGATCGGGATTACCCAAATGATTTTGAAAAAGCGCAAGTCTATGGTCTGATGCCTATCCGTTGCAGTCTTCAAACAGGGCTGTGCGATAGGCTCCGCAGAATCCAATGAGGTTTTCCATTGTGTCTTCCACGGTCAGAAACTGATACTGAAGCCGGTTTACGACCTTGCTGTTGTCGTATGCCGCCCTGATGTATGCATTGCGTGCAGTTTCACGGGTAAGGTCTGGGTTCACACGCAGTGCCCAGCTCAGTAATGAATTGAACCTCCAGATGATCTTCAGGGCAAAGGCGGGAACAGGGATGTATGGCGGGCGTTGCCCAAGGGTAGCCGACATCCGGCTGAAGAGGGCGTAATAGGTCAGGTTTTCCCCATTGATCAGGAAACGTTCATTGTAAGCGCCTTCTTCCACCAGTCGCAGCATTATCTTCACAACATCCCGTACATCCACAAAGCCATTGGCGCCGGGAGGATAAAAGGGCAGCCCTTTCTTTATGGCGGTGAAAAGCCTACAGCCGGCTTTTTGAGGTTCACTTGGACCCAATATGACCGATGGATTCACGATCACCGCTTGTAAGCCTTCTTCTATCCCACGCCAGATTTCTCTTTCCGCTGCAAACTTGGAAAGTCCGTAGGGTGAATGTCTGACGCCGGCATTCCAGGGTGTGCGCTCGTCCACCGGGCTCCCGTCCTCCGCATTTCCCAGGGCTGCGATGGAGCTGACGTGGCAGATGTGCCTGACTCCGTTCTGAAGACAGGCATCCACTACATTGGCCGTCCCTTTGATATTGACCCTTCCAATAAGGGTATAATCCGATTTTCGGAAGGATATAACTGCAGCACAATGGTAGACAAATTCCACACCCTGCATTGCCTGATCGAGGGAGCTGGGGTCGCAGACATCTCCCTCAACCCATTCTATCTGACGGAACAAAGCATCCCCTTCTTCGGTCTCCCAGCGAAAAACCCGGCATACTGCATCCAACTGTGAACCCGGCCTGCGCAAGGCCCGAATGCGTTTGCCCTGTTTTGCCAGGGCAACCATTAAATGCGAACCTACTAGGCCTGTCCCTCCGGTGACTAATATCATTTTTTCTGCTTTACTCGCAAAGATAGGTTTATTCCGTTTTTTATGTTCTCTGCGCCAATCAGCGGAATTTGCAGGAGCACAATAGAAGACAAGGCTCCATTTTCAAGGCTCAACACCCAATTTGATGGAACATTGACCTTGGACATTGGAAATTGGAAATTGAGAATTGAGATCGCACCCCTCCCTGGCGCTCATTGCGGTTAGAATATGGCTGCCAGACAGGCACACATTCCCCTGATTACAGGCCTTCTCATCAATTTTATATCCTTTATTTTTGATCTACCGCTGAACAGGAGTGACACGTATTATTTAATGCAAAGCCGCCAAGAATCACGCAAAGCGCGCAAAAAGGCTAGTCCTGTCCCTAGTCCTGTCCCTGTCCCTGTCCCTGTCCCTGTCCCTTGACATTAGACATTGAATGTAAGCTTCCCCGAAAACTGGACATTGAGTTCGCGGACTGATTAGCTGGCGCTCCTGACGGAGGACGGCTTGGATTGTACGCCAATGAAAATGACCGAGGAAATGAAGCACGAGCGCGAATTTAAAAGGCCCCGAAGAGGCGCGCCTTTTAAGACATAAGTAATAAGTCAGAAGGAATAGGTCATAAGTAGAGGAAAGATGGATTCCCTTTGCGTCCTCGGCGCATTCCTGGCGCTCATTGCGGTTAAAATATTGCTGCCAGACAAGCAGACATTCCCCTGATTACAGGCCTTCTCATCAATTTTATATCCTTTATTTTGATCTACCGCTGAACAGGAGTGACACGTATTATTTAACGCAAAGCCGCCAAGAATCACGCAAAACGCGCAAAAAGGCTAGTCCTGTCCCTAGTCCTGTCCCTGTCCCTGTCCCTGTCCCTGTCCCTGTCCCTGTCCCTGTCCCTGTCCCTGTCC
>CAZPYJ010000008.1:0-80891 GCA_964590645.1 uncultured Lentimicrobiaceae bacterium | reverse complement strand
GCTGAACAGGAGTGACACGTATTATTTAACGCAAAGCCGCCAAGAATCACGCAAAGCGCGCAAAAAGGCTAGTCCTGTCCCTGTCCCTGTCCCTGTCCTGTCCCTGTCCTGTCCCTGTCCCTGTCCCTGTCCCTTCTCCACACTACGTTCTGAAGACAGTTTTAAAGGCAGGATTACTGGCGTGATCCTCAGGGGGGAGGCATAAAATCAGTGTGAAGTGTGAGGAGGAGTGTGAGGATACTGTATAAAAAAATGCACAATCCGTATTCGTAGTTGTACACAACCTACAAAACCCGACATTTCCCTCCTCCCGCATAAGCGGGACAGGCTCTGCGAGGGGAGGGACGAAGGGAGGGGTAGTTGGCTGGATTACTCGCTCCGGTAAGTCTCACTTCGTTCGACCTACCTTCGCTCGTGATCCTGGGAGGGGGAGGCTTCACTACAAAACCCACTTCCTCACTGCGTTCGGAAGATGGTTTTTTCTTTTCCTCCCTCACGCAATGCTGCGCCTTGGTTCGGTTGGAAAAGAAAAACCCCCACCAGTTCCTGGTGAGGGTTTTGTTGTAGCGGGGGCAGGATTCGAACCTACGACCTTTGGGTTATGAGCCCAACGAGCTACCTCTGCTCCACCCCGCAATATGCTTTAGACTTTTCGTATCTTCAACGGGACTGCAAAAGTATATTTATTTACTTTGTTATCCAAATAATCCTGTTGCTTTATGCCGCACAAAGCTGGTTTTGTAAATATCCTGGGCGCTCCAAATGTGGGCAAGTCCACCCTGATCAATGCCCTGACCGGCGAAAACCTGGCCATCGTGACGCCAAAAGCGCAAACCACCCGGCACAGGATATTGGGAATTATCAATGAAGAAGACTATCAGATCGTCCTCTCTGATACACCGGGTCTGCTGGCTCCCAAATATGAGCTCCAGACCGCAATGATGGATTTCATTGATGAAGCCCTCGAAGATGCCGACATCCTGCTCCTGGTAGTGGAAAGTGGTGCAGACTTTCCTTTCGATGAACTGCTGGAACGCATTCAGAAACAAAATATCCCCCTGATTCTTGTGATAAACAAAGTGGATCTGAAAGATCAGGCCTTCCTCAACAACGAGATGGAAGAATGGGAAAAACGCTTGCCCGGGGCCCGGATCATCCCGGCTTCCGCCCTGCACCAATTCAATATCGAAGCCATCCGGCAAAGCATTCTCGATTTACTCCCGGAATCTCCCCCCTATTACGACAAAGATGCCCTCACCGATCGCAACCTCCGATTCTTCGTCTCCGAAATCATCCGCGAAAAAATACTACTGCTCTATCAGAAAGAAGTCCCTTACTCCGCAGAGGTCGTCGTTGAGGAGTTTAAAGAAGAGCCACACCTTAGTCGTATCCGTGCTTCTGTTCACGTTGCCAGGGAGAGCCAGCGTGGCATTATCCTGGGCAAAGGTGGCAAAGCCATTAAGCGGTTGGGAACTGAGGCCAGGAGAAGCATCGAAGATTTCCTCGGAACGAAAGTATTTCTCGATTTGCAGGTAAAAGTGAGTAAGGATTGGCGCAACGATCCCAAAATGCTGAAATGGTTCGGATATAGCCGGCAGTAATGCCTATTTTTGTCCCAGTATTAAAAAAAGGGATTCACAATGAGCAATATAGTGGCCATCGTTGGCCGTCCGAATGTGGGCAAATCCACCCTGTTCAACCGCCTTGCCGGAATGCGTACCGCCATTGTGGACGAAATCAGCGGGGTGACCCGCGACAGAATCTATGGGGAATCGGACTGGAACGGGAAGAGTTTTACCATTATTGATACCGGGGGCTTTGTACAAGGCAGCGATGATATATTTGAGAAGGAGATTCACAAACACGTGACTTTTGCCATAGGCGAAGCCGATGCCATCCTTTTCGTGGTAGATGCCAGAGAAGGTCTCTCCCCCCTCGATGTGGACGTGGCACAGATGCTGCGTAAAACAAAAAAACCGGTCTATCTCACTGTCAACAAAGTCGATAGTTCCCAACTCCATCAGGATGCCCAGGAGTTTTACGCACTGGGCTACGATGCAATATGGCCGATCTCGGCGATGAATGGACACGGGACAGGGGAATTGCTGGATGCACTGGCAGCCACCTTTCCTGAAGTCACTGAGGAAGAAGAGCCTGAATTGCCCCGCATTTCTGTGGTAGGACGTCCCAATGTAGGCAAATCATCCCTGATCAATGCCCTGCTGGAAGAAGAGAAGCAGATCGTTACCGATGTGCCGGGAACCACACGTGATAGCATCTATACCCGCTTCAATAAGTTCGGGTACAACTTTGACCTGGTCGATACAGCCGGAATCCGTAAAAAGTCAAAAGTGTATGAAGACATCGAATACTATTCTGTGCTCCGTGCCATCCGCGCTATTGAGCACTCGGATGTATGTATCCTGATGCTCGATGCCAAAAGCGGTTTGGAGGGGCAGGATCTGAGTATCTTATCCCTGATTGAGAAGAATGGCAAAGGGGTAATCATTGTGGTGAACAAATGGGATCTCATTGAGAAAGAAAACGATACCCATTTGAGGTACAGGGAAAGCATCCTTGAGCGTACAGCTCCCTTTACCGACATCCCGGTGCTGTTCGTTTCAGTAAAGGATAAGCAACGTGTGCTCAAAGTGCTTGAGTCGGCAATGGAGACCTATGAAAACAGAATCAGGAAGATTCCTACTTCCCGACTGAATGAAGACTTGCTCCCCCTGATTGAAAAGAATCCTCCTCCTGCTTACCGGGGGAATTATGTGAAGATCAAATATATCACACAACTGCCAAAGCATACCCCGGCCTTTGTTTTCTTCTGCAACCATCCCCAGGGTGTCAAGGAACCCTATAAACGTTTCATCGAGAATCAACTCAGGAAGATCTACGGTTTTTCCGGGGTTCCCCTGCAAATCTTTTTCCGGCAAAAATAGTTGCTGCTTTCCCTGCCTATGCCTGTTCGTCTGGATAAATTCCTTTGGTCGGTGCGCCTGTTCAAAACCCGGAATCAGGCTACGGATGCCTGCCGGGGTGGTAAGGTTAGCATCGAAGGGTTTATTGCGAAGGCATCCCGGGAGGTAAAGGTGGGAGATGAAATAGAAGTCAGACAATCTGGATTTAAACGCCGGATCAAAGTTAAGGTGCTCCTGGAGAAGCGGGTTGGAGCCAAACTGGTATCGGAATATATCCTGGACATCACTCCTGTTGAGGAGCTGGAGCGCCTGCAATTGATCAGGGAAATGCATTATGAAAACCGGGGTCGCGGTATGGGTAGGCCATCCAAGAAAGAAAGGCGGGACATCGACCGGCTCAAGGGGATCAATGATGATTAGGTCGGCTTTCCCCATACTCCGGCAAAGCCTCACCCGGACGGCTTTGCCTTAGCCAGTGTATGCTGATAAGGATGACGATGCCTCCGACAAGTAGCGCAAGCGGTGAAACAATGCCTGAAAGTGCACTTTCATCAAAATCAATCTGATTCCGTGCGGCAGCCCAGGAAACCAACACAATGGTCAGGTTGTTAACCAGATGCATTCCAACTGGGATCCAAAGGTTGCGGGTCCAGAAATAGGCATAGCCCAATACCATCCCTAAAAGAAGGCGGGGGAAGAAGCCAAAGAACTGCAGGTGGAGGGCACTGAAGAAGAAGGCTGTGAACAGTATACCAAGGTGAGGATTGCGCAGCCATCGAATAAAAAGCGGCTGAAATCCGGCCCTGAACAAGAGCTCTTCACCAAAGGCAGGCATCAGGACCACGATGAGAATGTTCCATATCAGACCTTGCAGGCTGGCATCATCCAGGAAAACCCTGCTCAGTGCATTGGCGGTTTCTTCCTGTTGCCTCAACCAGTTTTCCAGTCCTTGCATCGAATCAGGGAAAGGAATTAGGCTGTTCCAATCCAGCAGGAGGTTTACAAATGGGATGGCCGCAAACAGAAAGAGCAGTCCGGCCAGCCAGGATAGCAATGGAGAGCGGGTTTGCAGGCCCAGTCTTTGCCACACGCCTTTTCTTCCATAGAGCAAAAAGCCCAGGAGCAGGGGAGGAAGGAGAAACACGCCAGTTTGGCTGATGAGCTGATTCATTCTGAGCCAGGAAAGGGCCCTCGGGTCCTGAATGGCTTCCCTGCCGCCATATACAATATCTTCAGGGAAAAAGGCCAGCCCGGCGATCAATGCAAAAGCAGTAAAAATGAGGGTGCTGGCCAATAGAATAAGCCCCAGTGCCAGCAAGGCAGGGAAAGGCCGTAGTGTGAGGAGAGGGTTTTGCATAAGCGCCGATAAGCACAAGGCGAAGATACCTTAAATTGTATTTCCTGTCATCAATGCAGTGGTGCGAGGAGGGCAGATAAAAAAAAGGGCTGTCTTGAACCAAGACAGCCCCTGCCAATTTTGGAAGCGAAGGATCATAGTCCTTCCTTCTCGTATTTCTTCTTGGTAGAATAATTGATTTTGAAAGCACCGGCTTTTCGAAGCTCCTGCTTCACATCTGTTACAATTCCCATTTTGGTTTCACCGTGTACTTTCATACTCGTGGTAAGGAACTTCCTGTCCACTTCGTCTCTGGCTTCCCTTTCGGCGATCACGAAATCCTGGATATCGTTCACGGTGCGGTATGCATCGTTAAGTTGGATACGGCTTTCCGTTCCATACACTTCGGGCCGGGTGGGCGGACCGATATAGATATAACTCACCAGTGATTTTCGTTCCAGCTTTTGTACTTCTGTGGCGTCCGGAGCTTTGACTTTCACCAGGAGGGTGGTTTCGCGCATCACGGTGGTCACCATAAAGAAGAAAAGGAGCATAAAGATGATGTCCGGCAGGGATGCGGTTGAGATGCCGGGGGTGCCTCCTGATTTTTTCTTTTTGAATCGGGACATATTAGTTACCTCCTACATTTTCAGGTTCAGCTTCAGATATGGCTACAGGGATGGCTTTCTGGATGGCCTCTATGCGCTCCTGATTAACAAGGTCTGAGAATTTAACACCAAAGTGTTTCATCGACAGTTCATCCCTGAGTTCATTGACTGCAGCCGCCAATTCATTCTGCACCTGGATGTACATATTGTAGGATGTACCCCGGTCATTTTTCAGGGAGATGATTCCTTTTGAGACATAGACCTTACCCAGGGCCGGAATTTCTACTTCCTCCACAATGGGGTAAGCGGGGTTATCAATGTGGATAGCCAGAAAGTCTTTGGCGTCGGAACGCAGGCTCCGGATATCCCCCGGCTTATCTCTGACAAGAAGTTGGTCGTTTCGATTCACCAACACCTTGAAGATATTTCGTTCATTGATATCCGGGATATCCTGATCGTCTTCTACCGGGGGGGGCAGCCTTCTGGAAATCCCTGTATCAATATCCATAGTGGTAGTCACCAGAAAAAAGATCAGCAGGAGGAAGGCAATATCCGCCATTGAACCGGCATTGATTTCACTGATTGCTCTTCTTGCCATTGCCTCAGTTATTTTTTGAAAATACTCGCGATTGCCGAAAAGATGACGGTCAGCACTGCCAGAATACCCAGGATATAGGTCCCGATGAGGGCCGCACCTACTCTCCTGGAACCTGCTTCGGTAAGTTCACCCTTGCGAAATGCTTTTTGGAGCACATCTCCCTCCAGACTTCCTGATGCCAGTCCGTAGGAGATCAGCCCGATGACCACCAGTATACCCAGGACAATCAGGGCACGCACGGCATTTTTCGGGTTGGTGATCACTTGAACGACAGGGAAGAAAACAGAGAGCAAGAGGGCGATACCCAGAGCGATGTAGGTTGTCCAGGTGAAAGGATTCATTATGCGATCCTGGAGGCTGAGGTCATTCTCCAGTGCTGTATCCCCTTTAGCCCAGACCATCACAATCAGGATGACACCAATGGCGATGAGCAGATAGGTGATGGCACGGAAGATATTATGAACGACCTTTTCCATAGTGCTTATTTTTTGGAGGATTCGTGATTGGCCAGAATATCAATGAAGGAAATGGTGCTGTCTTCCATATCATTGACCAGGCTGTCCACCTTGGAAACAATGTAGTTGTAGAAGATCTGCAGGATGATGGCCACGATCAGACCGAATACGGTGGTGAGCAGCGCCACTTTGATCCCGCCGGCCACGATAGTGGGGGAGATGTCTCCGGCTGCTTCGATGGCGTCGAAGGCACCGATCATCCCGATTACCGTTCCCATAAACCCGAGCATCGGGGCCAGGGCGATAAAGAGGGAAATCCAGCTCAATCCTTTTTCCAGGCGGCCCATAAGCACGCTGCCGTAAGCGACAATGGATTTCTCCACGCCTTCCAGGCCTTCATTCATCTTTTCCATTCCCTGGAAGAAGATGCTGGCTACCGGGCCGCGGGTGTTTTTGCAAACATCCTTGGCAGCTTCTATGCCACCATTGGCCAGGGCATTCTCCACCTTATTGAGCAGGGTCTGGGTGTTGGTTGTAGAGAGGTTCAGGTAAATGATGCGCTCAATGGCCAGAGCCAGCCCGATGATGAGCACGAGCAGCACGATGCCCATAAACCCGGCACCCCCTTCAATGAACTTCTCTTTCAGAATCTGGTGAAAACCCTTATCCGATGCCGGAGCTTCCAGCAGATCCACAGGGGGGGCTTCGGGGGCGGTTTCCATTGCAGCATCGATAGTATCATTCTGAACTTCGGCGCTGTCATCCGCCATCGTTTCAACCTGATCTGCAGCAGCGGCTTCATCCTGGGCATAGGCGTAACCGGCAAAGCCAAAGGTCAGCATTCCTGCGACAGACAGTAAGGCAAGCAGTTTTTTCATAACAACAGATGTGTTTGTTTACAATTAATGGGAATAGATCGGTTTTTGATTTCTGGCGGAGAGAGTGGGATTCGAACCCACGATACCCTTTTGGGGTATACACACTTTCCAGGCGTGCGCCTTCGACCACTCGGCCATCTCTCCGGTTTCAATGTACTTTCCAACAGGGCGCTAAATTAAAAAAAAATCAGACACTATCTATCTGTCTAATGTAAATTAATTCTAAAGAATATGCTGATTTTGAACTTCATAGCTTGTTCTGTACCAGTGAGTTCGTCGCTTGTGTAAGCCTTAAGCCTTTTTCAGCCGGGGCCCCGGCCCTGCTTAGCGGAAAAGCCTGGAAGATAAGTCGTGAACCGAACCCACACCCGTCAAACGGATTCTTTGCTTTGCTCCAGCGATTTTCTTCAGGCTGGCGGCCGGCACAAACATTTGCTCAAACCCCATTCGCTCTGCTTCGGCAATGCGCTGTTCCAGGCGGCTTACCGGGCGAACCTCTCCGGAGAGCCCTACTTCCCCGCTGAAACAGATTTTGTTATCCAGGGCCACATCTTCTCCTGAGGACAGGATGGCTCCTACCACGGCCAGGTCGATGGCCGGATCATCCACCCGGATGCCACCGGCTATATTCAGAAAGACATCTTTTGAGGACAGCCGGAATCCACAGCGTTTCTCCAGTACTGCCAGGAGCATATTCAATCGTCTCAGGTCAAAACCGGTGGCCGAACGCTGCGGAGTACCATAGGCCGCTGTACTTACCAGGGCCTGTACCTCTATCAGCATCGGACGCAAGCCTTCCAGGGTGGAGGCAATGCATACCCCGCTCAGGGCTTCTTCATAATGATTGATCAGGATTTCTGACGGATTCAGAATCTCCCGCATCCCGGCATCGCCCATCTCGAAAATGGCCAACTCAGCCGTACTGCCAAAACGGTTCTTCAGGGCTCGCAGCAAACGGTATCCGTAATTCCGGTCCCCTTCAAACTGCAGTACTACATCCACCATATGCTCCAGTACCTTGGGCCCTGCCAGGTGCCCGTCCTTGTTGATGTGCCCGATCAGTACCACCGGGGTTGCGGTCAGCTTGGCAAATTTCTGCAACTCTGACGTACACTCGCGAATCTGCGAAACACTTCCCGGAGATGATTCGATGCGTGCCGTTTGAAGTGTCTGAATAGAATCCACAATAACCAGCGATGGCTGTAAGGTTTCCAGGTGCTGCATCAAATGCTGGGTGGATGTCTCAGTCAGCACATAGACCTCACTCCCGCTTGCTCCCAAACGGCTCGCCCGCATTTTGATCTGTTGCTCACTTTCTTCGCCTGATACGTAAAGGATTTTGCTGTTCTGCATTCGCATTGCCGCCTGCAGGCTCAGGGTGGATTTACCAATTCCGGGTTCTCCACCTATCAGGATCATTGAACCGGGAACCATCCCGCCCCCCAGTACCCTGTCTATCTCGCCCATACCGGAAGAAAAGCGCTCCTGCTTATCCAGGCTGATTTCTGACAGTTTATGAGGCTGGGCCTTATGCTCAGTGGCCCGGGCCCATCCACCCCCGCCCTCGGAAGCCGATTTTTCAATGACCTCCTCGGCCAGGGTATTCCATTCGCCACAGGAAGGGCAGCGCCCCAGCCACTTGGGAGACTGGTGTCCGCACTGCTGACAAAAATAGGCCGTCTTGGTTTTAGCCATCGCTTGTGTTATTGGCGGTGCTTCAGGATGCGCTCTTCGATTGCGGTGGTGGAATATCCCGGTAAATAATCCAGAGGGATTACTTTCCCGCCATTCCGGATCACTTCCTCGGCTCCCACGATTTCGTGAAGGGCATAATCGCTCCCTTTCACCAGGATATGCGGTCGCAGGGTTTTGATGAGCTCCAGTGGGCTGTCTTCCTCAAAAAGAATGACATAATCCACAAAACTCAGGGAGGCCAGGACTTCACTCCGGCTGCCTTCATCCTGTAATGGACGCTGATCTCCTTTGAGGCGACGCACAGAAGCATCGCTGTTCAAACCGATCACCAGTAACCCGCCCATCTCACGCGCCTTACTGAGGTAATCGATATGGCCTCGATGTATAATGTCAAAGCAACCGTTGGTGAAGACGACCTTTCCCTCCCTTTCTGCCAGGATATGGGATAATCTATCCGCTGCTCCTGCAGGGTAGATCTTATGCCGGATTTTCTCCAGTAGGGACATTTTTTTTGTTAATCATTGGTAAAAACAGCAATGCAGCTATCCCGGCCAGGATCACCATCAGGGTCTGGGCAGTCCAGGCCAGCCAACCCAGAGCATAAGCTGTCGTTGCTTCCACGGCATACAGCGATCCAACTTCCGCTATGATGGCAGGGTATATCCCAATGCCTCCCTGTACCACCATAATGCCTATGCTGCCAAAGACCAGCATTGCCAGGGCAGCATTGGGGCCAAGCCCGGCGGTTTCTTTAAAGCAGAAGAGGCAGGCGTAGAGCATCAGGTAATACAGCAGCCAGATCATCAGGGACTGAAAGATGAAGGTGACAGGTTTCCTGATTCTGCTTACGGCCATCAATCCCTCAAGCAAATCGAGGATGAGCTGACGCATCTTGCGGTAGATACCAAATCGTTCAAAACGCTTCCGGATCAGATAAAGAATCAGTGCAAGCACAAATGCAAACCCCAGGATACTCATCCATACTACCCCTGTATCCTGCAAAAAGGCGAAGCGCTCCGCAAGGGGGTGGTAGATTTGGTCATAGACATAATTCCTGATATGGTTCCATTGCAGGATCAGGGTCAGAAAAAAGAGCCCGGCGAAGAGGATCAGGTCGATTACCCGCTCAACGATGACGGTGCTAAAGGATTTCTGGAATGGAATTTTTTCATACTTGGCCAGGGCGGTGCAACGGGTTACCTCTCCCAGCCGGGGCAGGGCGAGGTTGGCGAAATAGCCGATCATCACGCAGTGGAAGGCATTGGACAGCCGGGGCTTATAGCCCATAGGGCTGAGCAGGATACGCCAGCGAAGGGCACGGATAAAGTGGCTCATCAGCCCCAGCAGGATGGATAATAAAGCCCACCAGTAGTTTGCTGTCCAGAAAGACTCCCATATCTCTCCTTTCTGCTCCGGGCTCAGCTTTCTGAGGAAGAGCCAGATGAACAAAGCTCCCAATCCCAGGAAGAAAAGCAATCTGGCAGCGGAAAGGATTTTCTTTTTCAAAGGCTCAGCTCAATTGATTGTTTTCGCCGGGGAAGATGATCACGGGCTGATATTCCGAAGCCCTGTCTGCATCCACGGAGGCGTAGGAGACGATGATGACCAGATCGTTGACCGCTACTTTGCGGGCAGCCGCTCCATTGAGGCCGATCACGCCTGATCCCCTGCTGCCCCGGATAACGTAGGTATCGAAGCGTTCCCCATTGTTGATGTTATACACGTGGACGCGTTCAAACTCGATAAGCCTGGCCGCTTCCATCAGGTTTTCATCGATGGTGATGCTGCCGATGTAATCCAGGTTGGCCTCGGTGACCTTGGCCCGGTGGATCTTGGATTTGAGAATCTCAATTTGCATAGCCGGCAAAATTAAGAAATAAGAAGCATATTGTCGATCAGCCTGACCCCACCCAGCCATAAAGCTGCAAAGGCAGCAATTCCCTTCCGTTTTGCATCCCAATGGCAGATAGGCTGAAGGGTATCTGTTTCGGCCAGAATGAAATACTCAGTCTTCATACCCGGTATGGCGTTCAGTCTTGCTTCCGCTTCTTTGCAAAGTTGATCGACGGGGATTTGTCTGGCCATTGTTTTCGCCCAGCAAAGGGTTTCATAGATGGCTGGTGCGTGTTTTCTTTCTTCCGGGCTGAGGCGGCGATTTCGGGAGCTCATTGCCAGTCCGTCTGCTTCCCTGACGATGGGGCAGGGCACAATTTCCACAGGCAGGGATTCCTGAACCACTAACTGCTGAATGATTCTGAGTTGCTGGAAATCTTTCTCCCCAAAATAGGACTTTTGGGGCCGGATTATCTCGAAGAGGCGTTTCACCACGACCGCTACCCCATTAAAGTGACCCGGGCGCAAGGCCCCTTCCATTACCCTTTCCAGTGGGCCGAAATCATATTTTTCCTGCACAGGTTCAGGGTACATTCCTTGCGGGCTGGGGATGAAGACCATATCACAGGCTGCCTTTTCCAGCATCTCCAGATCCTGTTCCAGGGTTCGGGGGTATTTTTTGAGATCTTCCGGATTATTGAACTGGATGGGATTCACAAAGATGCTGACAGCCGTAAGATCATTTTCAGTTATGGATTTTTCCACCAGGGCAAGGTGGCCCTGATGAAGGGCACCCATTGTAGGCACAAACCCCAGGCTTTTCCCCTGGGTCAGATGTGCTGCTGCCCAATCCCTGGCAGCCTGGGGGCTATGGCATAATATCACGGGTTAATGGGAAAGGGGTTCTCCGGTGCCTTGTCCCGGCCCGGTGTGGACAGGATCAGCAGCATATCGTCTTCCATTGTCTGCCGGACATTCTCTACGATGCGGCCGACTTCTTTTCTACCTTTATAGAAAATAAAAGTCGGGACACGTTCGATCTCCAGCCCTTCCACATCCACCCCATTGGCATTGAAGTCGCGGTCCAGGGCAATCAGCGTAATCCGTGCATCCTCTACTCCTGTTTCATCCAGAACACGGTAAAAACGGGGGATTTCCCGTTGGCTGTCGCCACACCAGCTTGCCATAATCACGGTGGCTGTCCAGGGTTCATCCAGTTTGCGCAGCATCTCTATCGTTTTCAGCCTGGGCTCATACTGAAAGTACACTTCCTCAAAGGAACGTTGAAGCAGGCTGTGCTGAAAAGCATTGCGATCGCAATACCCAATCAGGACATCCCGGTCGAGCCTGGAATCTACAATAACCCTATTCATTTCCTGAGCCTGGGTGAAGCTTGCGAGGAACGCCAGGCACAAAAACCAGTAAGTTCTCATATTTTCGTGGATTTACCCAAAGATAGAAAAATCGCTTGGATCCCAGTTATTTGCCGGGATACTTTTCCAGGAATCCGGTTTTCAGGAAACTGTAGATCAGGCGTGCAGCAGATCCCGTCCCCCCTGTTCCTCTGTAATTGAAACGTTTTTCAGCAAAAGCGGTTCCGGCAATATCCAGATGGATATAGGGATAATCAGTAAAGCGCTCAAGGAATTTTGCCGCAGTGATGGCACCGGCTTCGGCCCCACCGATGTTCTTTACATCGGCAATATCTGACTTAAGCATTTCTGCATACTCTTCGTACATAGGGAATTCTACCAGGCGTTCTCCACATTGTTCTCCTGCCCATTGTAATGTTTTCATCCACTTTGCTGCGTTAACCTGCATTCCCACCATTGCGTGTTTTCCGGTAGCCCTTTGGGCAGATCCGGTCAGGGTGGCTACATCAATGACCAGGGCCGGTTTGAATTTTTTTGCATAGGCCAGGGCATCGGCCAGGATCATCCTGCCTTCGGCATCAGTATTCAGCACTTCCACTGTACTGCCATCAAACATTGTGACTACATCACCCGGAACGTAGGCATTGCCGTCGGGCCGGTTATCTGTGGCAGGGATCAGGGTGATGATGTGCAGCGGAAGTCGGTTTTGGACTACGGCCAGCGTAGCAGCGGCTACAGCTGCAGCTCCGGCCATATCCGATTTCATTGTATCCATATAGTTGGAAGGCTTCAGGCTGAGTCCACCGGTATCATAGACCACTCCCTTGCCGACCAAAACCACGGGCTGAGCATTGACTGCCCCGTCGGGCTTCCATTCAATGGTAGTGAAAGTAGGCGGATCAACGGATCCCTGATTTACAGCCAGCAAACCACCCATCTTCAGCGACTGGATGCGTTTTCTGTTAAACACTTCTGCAGAGGCTCCACTTTGCTGTAAACGGGTACTCACTTCCTTGGCAAGCATTTCAGCAGTCAACCCGCTCAGCGGTTCATTCACCAGATCCCGGGCCCAGGAGACGGCCTGCCATAACAGATCATAGGCTGCAATCTCTTCACTGGCTAATTCCGGAGCACGAAGGAAAATGCTTTGCAAAGCTTTGTCTTCTGCCTGTTTGCCGGTCTTGTATCTGAGAAAGCGATAGCTCCCCAGTACCATCCCCTCAGCAAAGGCCAGCGCAAGATCCTTGCCGGCTTGAGGACAAATGAGCTGGACTTCTTTAACACCGTATTCAAGCAAAGCGGCGCGCGCCCTGTCTCCGGAGAGCCGGGCCAGCTCCAGTTTCCTGTAAGGATCACGATCTTCTTTAAACAGCACAACAAGAGTAAGCCTGCCCAACCGGTTAAAAAGATGAATATGCTTGTCATCCCTGCGGTAACAAGTCTGGATGTACCGGATTTCTTCTTTTTCCAGCGGAAGGCGGTTCAGTTCGTTTTTATGGATAAGCCAAAGGCTGTCTCTGCCTCCGCTCTGTCGTTGAAGGATCTTCGTTTTGGGTATCATATATTATGGATTTCTAAGGACGGGTAAAAGTAGCAACATAATCTGTTTTGTCGCCACCGGCAGTGACAGCATAGGTCCACTCCATCCTGGAAGCAGTGATGAGTTTTCCATTGCCCGAAACGATGAAACCCTCGCAGGGAATTTGTTCAGGAATACTGACATCAGGACCCAGAATGATGCCCTCGGCAAATTCATCCATTCCGATGAAAGCGAAGTTTTCCAGCCGTATTTTGTCTGAATGGGAAGGGTGCTTGGTGATATTGACTGTAAAGGCGATTTTGGCCTCGTTCTCCACACAGTTCCACGAACCAACAAAGACATCCCTGGCGTCGCCATCCCCGTTCGGGGCCGGTAAATCGTCTTCCACACAAGATGCCAGGCCGAATACAGACAGGAAAAGAATATACAGAAGGGTTTTTGCTTTCATAGCCCGGCTTACTTCAAAATGTGTGCCACATCCCCATCCCTCACTGGGTTACCACGAGCTTTTTCACAGACATTTTCTCCCCTCCCTTCAGGCGAACCAGATAAAGCCCTGCCTGATTCAATCCGGGTAGGATCATTTGTGGATAATCTTCCGGAAGAATGCTTTTCCGGAAGACCAATCTTCCCTTGCTGTCAATGATTTCCAGATCTGTGTAGTGCAGTGGGCCTGTTCCCGGGAGCAGAATCATAAAGGCCTGTCCGGGTTTGAGCAGGCTGGGATAGAGGCGCAGATGCTCCGGTTCCGGCACCGCGATCGTTTCTACCGGGAGACCACTGCACCGAATTACCCGGATATCGTCGAGGAAGAGATAGAACTGATTGTTGGCAAAGTGGTGGAAGGCCAGGTGAATTCCATTGGGGCCGGCCAGGGAATCGGGAAGGAAGATGGAATGATTTCTCCAGAGGGTGTCTCCATCCGTAGCCGGGTCATTGTCGCCAAATACCCGCAGTGGAGTTTGGGTGAATTGCTGGTGGCCGGTGCCGGATGGGGAAGCATACACAGCATAGCCATCGCGCTTGTCATTGTTCCAGTAATAATGCCGCCAGGAAAAATGCCATCCGTTGCCCCCGGCAGGGAAGGGCCCGAAAGAGAGCCAGTTGTTGGCCTGGCCGGGTGGGGTGAAGAAGGAGGCTGCTCCCAGGAAAAAATTGGTATCTGAAGGATGGATATTGCCATCATTAAAAACATTCCAGGAAGAGTGATGATAATAGGGAGCCCCTGCAAAATAGGGGATGAGCTGATCCAGGTCTTCGGGCACGAAAGCAAATCCCGATGCAATGGAGGTATCTGCCGACCAGGTTTTTCCATTATGATCAAAGAGGGTGTCGCAGCTTTGGTAGACCTTTATGAAATGGCTTTCCAGCAGGCTGTGACTTCCGGCGGCGGTGGTGATGCTGAGCGTTACATCAAACTGCCCTGCTGTGGGATACACAATGCCTGCAGGATCGGCCTGGGTTGAGCTGGCAGGTACGCCTCCCGGAAAACTCCACAGGTAACTGATAATCGGATATTTACTTAGGCTCAGGTTGGTAAAGTCCACCTGCATCCCTGCTTCGATCACGTTTGTGCTTGCCATAAAGGAAGGGAGGGGGGTGACGGTGATATACTGCGGTTTGAGAAGGGTATCAAAGTTTCCGTTGCCATCTCCGGCGATCAAGCGGACATCATATCGCCCGGCTTGCGTCCAGGCAATGCCCTGAGGATGTTGTTGGGAAGAAGAGGCCGGCAGGGCTCCGGGAAACGACCACTGCCAGCTTTGCGGACTTCCTGCACTCATATCGGTAAAATCCAGGCTTTCATTCAGGGCTGCGATCTGCTCTGAGGCCGTAAAGCGGGCCCTCAGCACATTCACCCCGGGCTTGATCCCGATGAGGGCTCCCTGATTCTGATTGAAGTTGTTCAGATTGGGTGTCAGGGCGCTCAGGTTGTAATAGCCATTGTAATACCCTCCCCATCCCCAGTTGGAATGGTAGAGCCCTGCGGCATCATAGCCGTCGATGACCCAGGCGTGGCCGGCACCACCCCCGGATTGCTCGGAACGGTATATCACGGGCCGGGCTGAGTCCAGTTCACTTTTCAGCAAAGCATTCCAGGCCGACGGGCTGTAGGAGGCTGCAAAATGCAGAGCCAGGCCTGAATCATAGTCAAAATAGGTTTTCAGGGCATTGCCTGCAGTGGACGTCATTGCACCTGAACCCAGCAAGTGATAGTTCATATTTACTGAAACTCCGCAATGATAGAGCAGGCGGGCCACTTCGGGTGATGCCTGGTTCAGTAAGGATGGCATTTGAGACCAATCGTAGAAGGTGTTGCCGAAATCAGCAGATTGCAGCCCATAATGGATGGATGTATAGCTATGCGATCCCACACCCTGGGGAGGCCAGGCGTGATAACGCATCACCTGTCCCATCGTCGTGGCCACACAGCCCACCCATACTCTTCCGCAGAGGTTGGGCGGAGCGGCAGGATCTGGCGGGCAGGAATCGTTGTAGTAGCAAGTCTGATCCCAGGCGGTATTCAGCAACGGACTGACCTGGGCTGAGACGGATGCCGGAGTCAGGCAGACAAGAGATATCAACCAGGGCAGTGCGCGAAGGAGCAAAGGATTTACCCGGAGTATTTGCGCTGTCATATTCAGGATAGAAAAAAGCCGCCCCTGGATAAGAGACGGCTTTTCCCCAAATGCGTTTTTTAATAATAGATCATTTTTTGTGAGGTAGTGGAAAAGACCCCATTGGCACATTCATAGGTGGTTTTCACCCGGATCAGTGCATTGTCCTTACTTCCAAAGGGGAAGCTAACTACGTAGATATTGGTGAGCTGTCCGTTGATATACTGATAGAGTTGCTGCAGGTCGGTAGTGTTTGGAGCCCAGTAAAAGCGACCGCCGGTGGTGTCCGCGATATACTTCAGGGTATTGGTATCAGGAGGGTAGGAGGCATAGTTTCCATACCCGATGGTGTACACGGGAATCTGCTTGTTCAGTGCCACGTTCACCACGGAATCCGGATCAAGCGGAGCCACATTGTTCACGCCATCGGTAAACCCGATTACGGCAGGAAGAAGGGCAGGATAGGCAGTGGACAAAGTATCGGCATCTTCCAGGCCTACCAGGCAGCTTTGATAAAAGGCTGTGGCCGTTTTCAAGGAGTATGTGGAGTCATCCACTCCGGCCAGCAGGAGCGAGTCGTTGGTGGTGAAAGGGGTCACAACATATACATTGGTGCTGAACTTGATGATCTCACAATAGTCGTTGGCTCCCTTATTGTTGATAAAATATTTCACCGCAGTTTCCATATTGGGCACGTCCGTACTGTCGTAGTACATACTGCCCGAATAGTCTAAGGATAATGCTGCTCCAATGTCAGCCGCTGTTCCGGTTCCACCACCGAAGACGTCAATATCTCCGATCGGGGTGGTAGAGCCATCCTGAACCTTTTCGACAGAAAAGTTCATTTTATTCAGACCAATGATGGGGTTCTCCTTCTGGTCTGTCACGGAAAGGTAAACGAAAAGCCTGCCCTGGCGTATGATGATGCGCGGGATATTGCTTTCGATAGAAGTGGTTTTGTTATCACTGTAATTGACAAAAGGTTCTATGATCTGCAGATCGCCTTTGTCTTTTTTGCAGCTGGTGGTCACCATCGTCGCTGCGAAACCTGCAAGGAGCAGTAGGGTAAGGAGTTTTTTCATCAAGCCGGGTTGTTTTGGTTAGGAACCCCGCAAGATACAAATTATTAGATACGAATACAACTAATAGATAATCAATCTTTTTGTGCCGATGGGAAGGCCGTTTTCCTCGAGTCGCACCATATACAGTCCAGGAGGGACTTCAGGGAAATCCAGCTGGACAAACTGCAGGCCGGCCTGCATATCTTGCTGTATGCTGCTGACCATTTTCCCGGTCAGGTCTATCATTTCAGCCCTGATGCGGGAAGGGGCATTCAGACTGAGGCTGATTTTCGCCTGATCCCGGGCCGGATTGGGCCACAGCTTGTGCCATTGTGCCGATCCATTCTGTGAAATCAGGCGGGTGGTGATGCCTCCGTTGGCGATCAGTATGCTGTCGATCCGCTGCGTGGTGGGTGGCCAGATTTGTTTCTCCCTGATGCTGCGATCCGGCATAATGAGTACCACGCTGGGATAGGAAAGGATATTATAGGCGATGTTGATCTGGTTCCCGCTCCCCTGGGTGCCGCTGACACTGGGGTATGTAATGCCGTGTATGCTGTCGAAAATATGTACACCCAGGTTGTCATCTCCCCACGAAATGCCCAGGAAGTATACATTGCCATTGTTCATTCCAAAGTGCTGGTACGACTCCTGAATCATTGGCGCATAGGTGGCGCAGGGGCCACAGGAGGTGGAGAAGAAATCGATGACGACCATATTGCCGTTGTCGAGAATGTCGAAAAGCACGTGGGTTTGCCCGTGAATATCTTTGGCGGAAAAATTCACGGCGGTATCCAGGGTCGTCTGGCTGCGGGAAGGGAAGGCTGAGAGCAGGGCGAGAACCAGAACAAGTACTATATTGTGTTTCATTGTGATCAGGGTTTAATATCTGGACACGAAAATACGGCCAGCCTGACGGGGCCGGACTGTATTTAACAGATTTTTAACAGGGATGTTCAGCAGGCTCAGCTCCCCTTCAATTCTTCAAAAACCTTTACGGCAAGCTGGCTGGCACCGATGCGGAAGAACTCCGGGCTCAGCCATTGCGCGCCCAGAATGTGGTAGACGATGCTCAGATAGTGAAAAGCCTGCACGGGTTCGCGTATGCCTCCGGCTGGCTTCAGCCCGATGATGATGCCGGTATGCTCATAATAGTCCTTCACCACTTCACTCATCACCAGCAGGGCTTCCAATGTGGCGGCCGGTTCCGTTTTTCCGGTAGAGGTCTTCAGGAAATCAGCGCCCGCTTCAATGGCGATTTCACTAGCCTTACGGATGTTGTCGGGGCTCCCCAGTTTTCCCGTTTCCAGGATCACCTTCAGGTCAATGTCCCGGCAAACACTTTTCACTGCGGCAATGTCATCTGCAACGGCCTCGTACTTTCCCTCAAGGAAAAGCGAATAGTTCATCACCATATCAATCTCCTCGGCACCCAGCTTCTGGGCTTCCCTCACCTCCTCCACCTTCAGGGCAGTAGGTGAATCCCCACCGGGGAAACCACCGGCAACCGCTGCCAGGAGAATGTCAGTGTCGGATAGCAGGTCTGCGGCCTGAGGAATAAAAGGGGGGTAAACACAAATGGCCGCAACAGTCGGGATGCTTTGCTCCTCATCTGCAAAACTGCGAGCCAGCTTGCACAATGCCAGAATGTCTTCTTCCTTTTCATCCCCTTTCAGGCTGGTCAAATCGATGATACTCAGAATCTTCCTCAGGGCTTCAATCCTGGAATGATTGGCAAGTTCTGCTTTAATGATCTTTTCAACCCTTTTGCTCAGTGCCTTGGGGTCGATGGTTGGATGCTTCTTAAAATCGGTCATAGGCTCCTCTTCCGGATTTTTTGAACCGAATCGTCAAAGATAAGAAAAAATGAGCGCATAGGGAAAACGCATATTAAGTTATTGTGAATCCGGATACATTTTATATGTAATTTTGTTGATATGAAAAAGAGCATCCTCACTTTCTTCCTTCTCTTGATAATACTGGGAAGTGTTCAGACTCAACCTTCAGGCCTGCCTTTTCAGGTAGTACTGGAAGAGGTTTTTATCTCCAATGCTCCAGGCCTGCAATCCTATGCTGTGGGTGTCCATAATGAGCGATGGATTGCGATGTGCGGGCGCATCAGTGGGTTGCACGGCCACAATCCGTTCAATTCCTTCCCTCCCGACAGTGCCAACAAGCATATCTGGATGATGGATCCGTCCAGCGGGCAGGTATGGTCACAGCCGGTCAGTGTACTGGCCCCATCCATTGCCAAACAACTGGAGGCAACCAACACCAATTTTGTGCAACACGACAGCCTGCTCTATGTCATTGGGGGCTATGGCTACGATGCTGCCAGCAATCAGTATGATACCTGGCCATACCTCTTGGTGGTCAAGCTGCCACTCTTGCACGATGCACTGGTCCAGGGGACTTCGCCTGCCGCAGCTTTTACTCAGATGCAGGATAACCGGATGGCCGTTACAGGAGGCTATCTGGGCCTGATGGACAGTACTTTTTATCTGGTCGGAGGACATAAATTCACCGGCAGGTACAACCCCCACGGGAATCCTTCTTACACCCAGACCTACACGGATGCCATTCGTATGTTCACCCTGAAGGAAATTGCTGGCACTTATCAGATCCAGGATTATCGTGAAATCTCGGATGCCCAGGAGCTTCATCGCAGGGATTACAATATGGTTCCTCAGGTTTTTCCGGATGGAAAGGTAGGCTTTACCGCTTTTTCCGGGGTCTTCAGGCCCAATGTGGATCTGCCCTGGTTTAATACCGTGGACATACACGATACCACTTATTACCCCATTCCGGAGCAGCACTTCAAGCAGGAGTTCAATCAATATCATACGGCACATCTTCCTGTATATGCCCAAATCGACAATGCTATGCATACCCTCTTTTTCGGGGGGATCGGAATGTATACCTGGGACAGCCTGAACCAGATCGCCGTGGTCGATTCTGCGGTTCCCTTTGTCAACACCATCAGTGTGGTCTCCCGTTTTGCCGACAGCTCAATGACTGAAAGAGTCTTATCGCAGAGAATGCCTGCCTTGCTGGGTGCCAGTGCTGAGTTTATCCCCCTGGGGAACCTTCCCTTAATGGCGGGTGAGATTCTTGATTTCGACCTTCTTCCTCCGGGAAAAACCAGCATTGGGCATATTTACGGGGGCATCCAGAGTTCTCAGCCAAACATTTTTATGCAAACCACCGGAAGCAGCCACGCCACCAACAGAATATTTAAAGTCAGCCTGATTAAGACAAGCACGGCACTGAATGAAGCCGGAATGCCACATCTCCTGCAAGCCTATCCTAATCCTGCTTCTGGGCTTTTCGCCGTCCATCTTCCCTGGAACAGCCTCCATCCTGAAGCAGTGTTGCATACCCTTACCGGACAAAACATTCCTGTGCGGAAATCCCTTCAGGAGAATTCCTTGCGCATCCAAACCGTCGGGCTTGCTCCCGGAATGTACATCCTGCACATCAGAGAGGGTGGGCAGGAAGGCCAGGCCAAAATTTTGATCAGATAATTTCATTGACAGGGATATGGCATCCCTTCCTATATTTTCTTATCTTCCCCCCCTCTTTGGCTGAACATACCAGATTACAGTCGTTGCAAAAGTGTTCACAGGGAGGAAAGACAATGAGCAATCCGGACTTTCAAAAAGCCCTTCGGGAAAGCGAAGAGACCTATCGCAATCTTTTCCAGAATGCGCAGGTGGGCTTGTTCCGTACACGGATATCTGATGGAAAAATCCTGGAGGCCAACCAGCAGATCGCAAAAATGTTTGGCTACCCCAGCCGGGAGGAATTTATCGCAGAATATGCCACTTCCAATAATTATGTGGATGCCGGCACGCGCGATAGGATGCTCCGCGAAATAAGGAAAAATGGGGAAGTCCAAGACTTCGGGGCACGCTTTTATCGGAAAGACCGGAAAATATTCTGGGCCTCATACTCAGCCAGAATCTTCCCCGAAAAAGGATGGATTGAAGGGGTGGTAGAGGATATTAGTGAGCGGAAGAAGGCGGAAGAAGCCTTGAAAGAAAGAGAGCGCCAACTTCATTTGATAATAGAAAACCTTCCCGGATTTGTATATCGCTGCCGTTACGATCACCAATGGACAATGTTATACCTGAGTGAAGGGGTGTACAAGGCCACAGGCTATACTCCTGAAGAACTCATCGGCAACCGGGAGCTTTCTTTCAACGATCTTATTCGTAAGGATTTCCAGGAAATCATTTGGAGGGATTGGCAAAAAGCCATTGAGAATAAAACCCGGTTTGTGGCGGAATATCCCATCCTCAATGCCGGGGGAGAGGAACGCTGGATATGGGAACGCGGCAGAGGCGTCTATGATGAAAAAGGAGAAGTGCTTTTCCTGGAAGGCTACATTGAGGACATCAGCGAAAAGAAATACGCCGAAACCGCCCTGAAAAAACTAGAGTGGATGCTCCGGAAAGGGAAAACCACAGATGACCACCGGCATTCTGTTGCGAAAGAACCGGCATACGGAGACCTCACCAAACTGAACACCAGCCGGCTGATCCTTGACTCGGTGGGAGAGGAAGTGCTGAGCGATATCGCCCGCGATTATATGGGCCTTTTAGACACCTCTTCTGCCATTTATGAAAAGAATGGCGATTATGCCCTCGGACTCTTCTCCAGCGGCTGGTGTCATTTTCTGGATGCTTCCTCGCGGAAGAATTGCCAAACCGACAATGACCAGGAAGCGCTGGGATGCGAGCAATGGCTCTGCCATCGCTCCTGCTGGGAAGACGCCTCTGTACCAGCTATGGAAAAGGGAGAGGCGGTGGATATTGAATGCAACGGAGGCATCCGCCTCTATGCCCTGCCTATCCGGTCGGGAAACGAGATCATCGGTGCCATTAATTTTGGCTATGGCGATCCACCCAGAGATACTGGGAAACTTAGTGAGATCGCTGAAAAATACCAGGTGCCTGTCGGGATGCTGCGGGAAAAAGCCGGGGAATATGAAACCAGGCCACCCTTTATTATCGAAACAGCCAGAGACAGGCTGGCCGCCGCGGCCAAGCTTATTGGAGAAATTGTAAGAAGAAAATCCATCGAAGAGCAGTTGCGCCAGATCAATCAGGAATTGGAAAGTGCAGTTCATCACAAAACCCAAGAGCTCCGCGAGCGGGTGGCGGAACTGGAACGTTTTCAGGAAGCCACCATCGAGCGTGAGTTCAGGATGAAGGAACTCAGGGAAGAAATCGAAATCCTGAAAGCCCGATCAGGAGATATGAATGAATAAGCGAATGCGCAGAAATGTGAACGCAAGCACAAAAATAACCTCCATCATCGCCGGCAATGCCACGCTATTGCTGGGGCTTGCCGGCTTATTTGCCTATCTGCCGGGTTTGGATATGTTGGGCAGCTTTAGGGAGGATTATATCCCGATGGCACCCAGTACGGCCCTCTGCTTTGTGTTCCTTGGGGCTGCCCTGGGAGTATTGCATCTCAACACTTCCCCTGGCCGGATGTGGCCGGCTGCCGTCTTGTCCTGGATCGTCTTCCTCTTTTCTCTCACCGAACTCTATTCATTGTTGCATCCCGAATTGGATGTGGAGGCCCTGCTTTTCCCGGACTATGGATCCTGGAATACCCAGCCCTCCGGTAGGATGTCCCCTTTCACCGCTTTGCTCTTCCTGCTGGGATCCGCAATGCTGATCCTGGTCACCCGGGAGATATCCCGTTCATCGGAAAAACTTTTCCTGCGACACCTGCGTAACAGCCTGAACCTGCTGCTGGCCCTGGCTTCCTTTGCCTTCTGCCTTGCCTATCTGTTTGGTCTTCCCTTTTTCTATGCCGCCACAGACATTATTCCGATGGCCCTTTCAACTTCCATCGGTTTCCTCAGTCTTTCCGCTGCATTACTCACATTCAGCAAAGAGCATTTCCCCCTGCGAAGGGTTTCGGGTTCATCTACCCGGGCTTATCTGCTGCGTCATATCCTTCCCCTTTCGATAGGCTCCGTCCTGATCGGAAGCATCGGGCTGTTCTTTGTCATCCGCTATTCTGAGCTGCACCCTGCCCTTGCGGCTTCCTTCCTCAGTGTTTTGGTTGTGTTGGCCAGCGGTTCGGTGGCTACCTGGCTGACAGAACACCTGGGGCAGGTGATCGACCGTAAGAACAATGCATTGCAGGTCGTGCATCTGGCATTGAAGGAGAGTGAAGCCCAATATGACCATCTCTTCCGGACTATGTCCCTGGGAATCGTCTATCAAAATGCCAAAGGAGAGATAACAGGGGCTAACCCTGCTGCAGAGCGTATTCTGGGACTCACTATAGATCAGATGCAGGGACGTACCTCAATGGACCCAAGGTGGAAAGCGGTGGATGTCCATTATAATGACTTGCCCGGTGATCAGCACCCCGCAATGCTGGCCTTAATGCGGAATGAAAAAGTGGAGGACTTTATTCAGGGCGTATTTAATCCGAAAACCAACGATTATGTTTGGATCGTGGTAAACGCTGTGCCACAATACAGGGAAAATGAGGATCAGGCTTTTCAGGTGGTTTCCACCTTTCTGGATATTACGCATCTCCGGAAGGCAGAAGAAGCCCTGAAAGCACTTAAAGAGGGGCTTGAAGAGGAAGTGCAAAGAAAAAACAAAGCGCTGGTGGAGCGTGTGGCTCAACTTGAAGCTTTCTATGACGCCACGATAAACCGCGAATACCGGATCAATGAATTGAGACAGGAACTGGATCGCTTAAAAGAGGAAGGCAATGCACCGAACTGATCTCCCGCTGACATACCCGCGACTGATGATGCGCAGAATACTGCTGCTCCTATGCCTCTCAGGCCTTGTTGTCCATCTGCCTGCAGAAGACAGCATTTCCCTTCGCGTGGGCATATACCAGAATAATCCTAAGATTTATGCAGATGAAAAGGATGAAGCTGCCGGGATCTATGTGGAGCTGCTGAACGAAATCGCCCGGCAGGAAGGCTGGCACATTGAATATGTACACGGAAGCTGGTTAAATTGCATACAATGGCTGGAGGAAGGAAAGATTGACCTCCTGCCTGATGTGGCCTTTACCCTTGAGCGCGCTGCAGCCTATCGTTTCAATACCATTCCCGTCCTGGAGAGTTGGTCGCAGGTGTACGCCCGCCCTCCCCTGCATATCGGTCGCTTGTTTGACCTTGAAAATAAACGTGTTACCCTGCTTAAGGGAAGCGTACAGGAAATAGAATTCCAAAACCTGATGTCGGGTTTCGGCCTGCCTTATACGCATATTGCCCTGACCACCTTTGAAGAAGCGTTCAATTGGGTTCAAAAAGACCTGGCTGATGCCGTGATTGCCAATTATTATTTCGGAGAAGCCCATTATGCAGCATACGGCTTGGTCCGTACACCTGTCATTATTCATCCAACTTCCCTGTATTTTGCCCTTCATCCTGACTTGAATCCCTGCATCCTGCAAACCCTGGATAATTATCTGGAAGAGTGGAAAGCAAGTCCTCACTCCCTTTACTACGAGACTTTGAAGTCCTACCTGAATCCTGTTCCTGATTCTTCACAAGATCACAACCACCTGATCTTTTTCCTGATCATCGCAGGCCTGGGTGCTGTGCTTGCCATCGCACTGATATTGCTTGTGAAATCCCGGCGCCAGAGAAAAGCATCCGAGTCTGAAGCCCGCGATGAAAGGATGAAAGAAGCGGAAAAATTCCGGAACTATATTGAGCACGCTCCGGTAGGTGTTTTTGTAGTGAATGAGCAGGGACGCTTCATTGAAGTGAACCGCGAAGCCTGCCGAAGCACCGGCTATGCTGAAGCAGAACTGCTTCAGAAAGATATGATCGAATTGCTGACCGATGAGGCACGTATGGAGGGCATACGCCATTTTCAGCGGGTGGTGGCCGAAGGGAAAGCAAGCGGAATATTTGGACTGATTACCAAGCATTCCGGGAAACGCTTCTTTTCTGTTGAAGCAGTAAGGATTTCCGGAGAGCGTTTTCTGGGCTTCGTCACGGATGTGAGTGAGACCATTCTGCGGGACGAAGAGAAGCAGCATCGCAGGGAGATATTGAAGCAGGAAGTGGAAGAGAAAACCAAGGAACTTTCGCAGCGCATTGCTGAGCTGGAACAGTTTCAGGAAGCCACCATCGAAAGGGAACTGAGAATGGAAGAACTGAGGCAGGAGAATGAAAGATGGAGAAAGGAAGTCGAAAAACTGAAACAGCAAGGCAAAGAATGACAAGGCTAATCCATAAATACCCTCCTTCTCTCCCGGGCCTTGTCCTTCTGATGCTGGCGTTTTCCCTCCTGCCCCGGGGAACGCCTGCCCAGCCCGGCGCGGATGAATGGATTCATAAAGACACACTCCACATTGCTTCCGAACCGGATTACCCACCCTACTGCATCGTGAATGAGAATGGGGAAGCGGATGGATTCTCTGTGGACCTGATCAGGGCGGCAGCCAAAGCTACCGGAATGGAAGTGGAAGTGAGGATTGGACTGTGGGATCATATCAAAACATCCCTGGCAGAAGGGAAAATAGATGCCCTTCCACTGGTAGGACGTACTCCTGAACGAGAAGCGCTTTTTGAGTTTACAATGCCCTACCTCTCGCTGCACGGCGCTGCATTCATCCGGAAAAGTGACCACTCCATCCGTTCTCTCGAAGCACTGAAAGAAAAGGATATTCTGGTGATGAAGGGGGACAATGCAGAGGAGTATGTGCACAGGGAAGGCTACAAGGGAAAGATCATTTCGACTCATACTTATGAGGAAGCCTTCCGCCGTCTTTCCAGTGGTGAAGCCGACGCTGTCGTTGCCCAACAGATAATGGGCCTTAAACTGCTGGATGAGCTGGGGATTGACAATGTGACTACCCTCAGGTTGGATCAACCCCTCTACCGCCAGGAGTTCTGCTTCGCCGCGACCAAAGGCAACGAGGCCCTCGTGGAGAGGCTCAATGAAGGCCTCTCCCTTGTCATTGCCTCAGATGTGTATGAAGAAATCAGGAATAAATGGTTTGGCCCTCCATCCCTGCCCATTCCCCTGATTCGCCAGGGGAAACGCTTGCTTCCCTATGCTATCGCATTGATGATTGTCCTGGCTTTACTGTATAATTACTATCTGCGCAAGCAATTGAACAGACACACTCGCCAGTTGCGGGCGGAAGTGGCAGAGCACAGGATGACCCTGAAGGAATTGAGAAAACAGGAGCTGCTGGCCAGAGAGAAAGGAGAGGAGATCCGCCTGCTGCTGGATTCCACGGCAGAAGGTATTTTTGGAATGGATATGGATGGCCGTTGCACATTCTTGAACAGGGCCGCAAGGCAAATGCTCGGCATTCCGGCAGAAAGCGAAATACTGGGAAAAGAAATGCACGATCTTGTTCACCACAGCCTGGCCAACGGCAGTGCACATCCTCCTGACGATTGTATAGTACTGAGTGCACTGAACCGACAGACCGGATCTTTCAGTGAAGAGGATGTATTCTGGACAATTGAGGGGAGTGCATTCCCGGTTGAGTTGTTTTCCTATCCAATTATCCGTGAAGGGACGATACGCGGCGCTGTGGTAACTTTCCTTGATATTTCGGAAAGAAAGAAATCAGAGGAAGCCCTGTGGGAGATCCGCCTGAACCTGGAAAAAGAGGTCAATACCCGAACGCGTGAACTGAATGAACAGGTGGAAAAGCTCGACAGAAGCCAGCGCGCAATGTTATTTATGGTGGAAGACCTGAACAGGATAACCTCCGAATTAAAGGAAGAAAGGAGAAAACTCGAACTGTCCAACAGCGAGCTGGAGGCATTCACCTATTCAGTTTCTCACGATTTACGGGCACCCCTGCGGGCCATCAACGGCTATGCAAAGTTTCTGCTTGAGGATTACGCCGAAAAGCTCGACGAGGAAGGCAAGCGCTTCATCCATACCATCTGCGACAATGCAAGCCGTATGGACCAACTGATTGGGGATTTGCTGAACCTTTCCAGAATCAACCGTACGGAGATCAAGCTGAATGAAGCGAATATGGACGAGATCGTCAGGTCTGCCTATGCAGAGATCGCTACTGAAACTGAGCAACAGGATTTTATTCTACGCCTTCACCCTTTACCCAGGGTAGCCTGTGACCACCCCCTGATCAAACAGGTATGGTTGAATCTCTTCAGCAATGCCCTCAAATACAGCAGCAGGTCGGAACGAAAAGAAATTGTGATCAATGGTCGCAGCGAAGAGGGGAAAACCGTTTTCAGCATCCGTGATTATGGCTGTGGTTTCGACCCAAAGTACACCCATAAGGTTTTCGGTGTGTTTCAACGCTTGCATAAGACGGAGGAATACGATGGCACCGGGGTAGGCCTGGCCATTGTGGAAAGGATTATCCGGAGGCATCAGGGAGAGGTGTGGGCAGAAGGCAAGCCCGGAGAAGGAGCCCTGATCTCCTTCTCCCTGCCTTCGACAAAGAGTAAGACGCATCGGTGAGATGTCATTAAGCGTGTCCTTTTATGTTGATACTCTGAATATTGCATCAGCCTGTGAATCTTTATACATTTACAAAACCTAAAACAACCTGACTATGACCTCTTATGATGAAGTTGAAATATTGATCGTGGAAGACAATCCCAGTGATGCTGAAATGGCCCTGCGCGCCTTTCGCCAAAGCAAGCTGACCAATCATATTCTTGTAGTGGAGGATGGAGAGGAAGCCCTCGACTTCATCCATTCGCGCGGGAAATTTAAAACCAGAGCAGGGAACACAAAACCCAAAATCATTTTACTTGACCTCAAACTCCCCAAAGTCAGTGGGCTGGAAGTACTCAAAGACTTAAAAAGCAAGGAAGAAACCAGGGTTATTCCGGTGATCATTCTTACTTCTTCCCAGGAGGAGACAGATATCATTGAAAGCTACCGCCTGGGCGTGAACAGCTACATCGTGAAGCCGGTGGATTTTGACAAATTTGTGAATGCAGTGAAAGAATTGGGACTGTATTGGCTTCTGCTGAATCAGCAGCCTGCTTCCTAATCACCATCAAACCTTCTCATAATGGGCGACCTTCAGAAGATAAGAATACTATTCGCCGAAGACCTCCCAACGGATGTGGAATTGGCCGTGCGGGAACTCAAGCGGGAAGGGCTTTCCTTCCTTTTTAAGGTGGTGGAAACCGAAATCGCTTTTCGTCAGGAACTGGAGGCATTCAAGCCCGACATCGTGATCTCTGACTACTCAATGCCGGCTTTCGACGGGATGAGCGCCCTGAAGATCACACGGGAACTGCCTTATGCTCTTCCTTTTATCATCCTGACCGGATCGATGAATGAGGAAACAGCCGTTGCCTGTATGAAGGCCGGGGCGAATGATTATGTGATCAAGGAGCAGATTAAGCGGCTTCCTTTTGCAGTGAAAGAAGTCTTGAACAACTGGAAGACGCAGCAGCAGAAGGAGGAGCTGGAATCACAGTTAAGATCGAGTTTGCAGGGTTACCGGGATCTGATCAATGGAATGAACGAGACTGTCTGGATCATCAGCCTGGAAGGGAAACTCCTTGAGGTGAATACTACTGCCGTAGAAGTAATGGGCTATTCCAGAGAGGAACTCCTCAGCCTTGGGTTGGAAGGCATCGACCAGCACCTTGGCAAGGAAGGGATTCGTCATCTTGTGAAAACAATGGCAGCGGATAAAAAACAGTCCTTCCAAACCATACATACGACCAAAAGCGGTCAGCAGATCCCTGTGGAGATCAATTCCAGCCTGGTGAATTATCGCGGGCAAACGGCCATTTTATCCGTGGCAAGAAATATCAGTGAAAGAAAGAAAAGAGAAGAGATACAACATTTCCTGTATAAGGTATCCCAGCTCACGATTCCGGCTTCCGGGCTTAAAGACTACCTCTCGGGTATCCATCGCCTTCTGAAAGAAATCATCTACGCCGAGAATTTCTATGTGGCCCTGTTTGACGATAAAACACGCTTATACACCTTGCCCTATTTTGCAGATCAGTTTGATGACTATGCCAGCGATACGCCTGTTTCACTACAGCATACCCTGACCGATTTTGTCAGGAAAAGCGGTGAGGCGAGGCGCATTACGCCGGAATGCGAAAGAGAGCTGATACAGGAACATCATATTGAAATCATAGGGGAGCCCTCTGCCGTATGGATGGGAGCGCCCCTGTGGGATTCGGAAAGCCGTGAGGTAATCGGTGTGCTGGTGGTGCAACATTATGAGGATCAGCAGGCTTACACGGATGACGACCTGCATACCCTGGAGATCATCGCGGCCAATATCGGGGTTTTTATCGAAAGAATGAAAGCCCTGGAAAAGATAAGGATAAGCGATGTGCGTTTTCAGTCCGTCCTGAACTCGACCACAGATTTGGTGCAGGTGGTGGACAGGCAGGGAAAGCTGCTTTTTGTGAACAAAGCCTTTCTGCTTAATTTTAAGAAAACCGAAGAGGATGTGCTGGGCAAATCGATCGAAGACCTGATGCCTCCTCAGGATGCAGCCCTATGCACCAGCACCAACCGGATGGCCCTGGAGGCAGGCAGGGTGGTGAGAAATGAAGAACAGCTGGGCAATCAGGTTTTTGAAACCTTGAAGTTTCCTGTGGACCTGGGCTACGGGGAAACAGGGGTGGGTGCGTTTATCAGAGATATTACGGACAAGAAAAGAATGCTCCTGGAATTACAGGATGCCAAGGAAAGGGCGGAGGAAAGCGATCGCCTGAAATCGGCATTCCTGGCCAATATGAGCCACGAGATAAGAACCCCGATGAACGGTATTCTTGGGTTCACCGAATTGCTTGCCGAGCCGGAAATCGGACAGGAGGAAAGGGAAGAGTTCATCCGCATTATTAAAAAAAGCGGGAAACGTATGCTTAATACGGTGAACGACATCATAGAAGTTTCCAAGATCGAGACGGGACAGGTGGGCCTGAACAAAGTGAAGATTGACCTAGGGCAGGAGTTATTGGAGGTCTATGGCTTCTTTAGCCCGGAAGCAGAAGCAAAAGGCCTGAAGCTTGAACTGCAAATTCCGCAAGGTGAGGAATTGTGCCGCATTGAAACAGACCTGACAAAACTGAATTCTATCCTGAACAACCTGATCAAGAATGCCATCAAATTCACGGAAGAGGGAAGCATCCGTATCGGATATGCGTGGCAGGATGAAGATACCCTGCTCTTCTTTGTGGAAGATACCGGAATAGGTATCCCGCTTCACCGGCAGGAGGCCATCTTCGAGCGTTTTATCCAGGCCGATGTGGGGGATACAAGAGCCTATCAGGGTTCAGGCCTGGGACTCTCCATTGCGAAGTCTTATGTAGAGATGCTGGGGGGCAGGATGAAGCTTGAATCCGCACCGGGAAAGGGGAGCAGGTTTACCTTTACCCTGCCTTGTCCGGGGAAAGAGAAGGAGGTTTCCTTGCCTTTAGCTGGCAAAGAGGAAGCCCCTGTCGGATATGGTAAGAAGCTGAAAATTCTCATCGCTGACGATGACGAGGTGGCCGATATGTATCTGAGCCTTGTGCTGGAGGATATGGCCTTGGAGGTCTTGCACGCAGCAAACGGAGAAGAAGCTGTGGCTCTGTGCAAATCCCATCCTGACATAGACCTGATCCTGATGGATATCAAAATGCCGCTGATGGATGGGTATGAAGCCACCCGGGCTATCCGCACCTTCAACCCGGAAGTGGTGATCATCGCTCAAACCGCTTATGCGATTGCCGGCGACCGTGAGAAGGCATTGGAGGCAGGGTGCACCGATTATATCTCCAAACCTGTGCAGGCAAACCACTTATTGCAGATAATCAGTAAGTATCCTTACAAGCCTCATCAGGAATAAAGTGTGTTCAGCGGGTCACTCCGTTTGCCGGTCAAGCTGTTTTCCATAGGCTGTGCCTGCGGACAAATAATCCTCCCGCAGATTTCGCCGGTCAGCGCAGATTGCTTTCGCAAGCCTATCGTTTTGGGCGGCGGGGTGCGCAATTGCACCAGGCACTCAGCCGCAGCTCAGGGCTGGGAAATACTTTATATATCTCCATTTGTTCTTCCCGTGTCATTGTAATGGCCCGCAAATCGACCACCTGCAGGCTTTCATCCAGGGCTTTCAGCTCCCAGGGTATTTCTGTGATCCAGGTCTTCCAAAGATCCAGAACGCGCAAACGGGTGCATCCGGCCAGTGCCGACGGCAGAGACGCTAGCGGATTGCGGTTGGCTTCGAGATGGATGAGGTTGTGCAAGCTGCCCAGACAGTCGGGGAGAGCGTGAATCTTATTCTGAGCAAGGCTCAGGTATTCCAGATTCTCGCATTCGCAAACCCAATCCGGTAATTTCTCCAGTCGATTCCCGGAAAGGTCGAGCCAGCGCAATGAACCCAGTGCAGCCCTATCCGGGGGTGAACCATTCCTGTATTTCTTTCGCAAATCAAGGCTCTTCGCTCCTTTCTGCTCCTGAAGGCATTTCAGGTCGCGGCAAAGCGGATGTGTTGCTTCCGGGCGCATAATCTTTTGTCCGTTTGCCTTGGTGCTTAAGGCAGACAAAAGAAGAAAAAGATAAATGGTCAATAGGACTTTCATTGGCTGCCAAATTAGATAATTTTGTCGGAATGGAACGATCCACCTGTTCAGACAAGCCTTTTGGCTACCTGTCCTATCAGGCCAGGGAGGTCAGGGTTGGCAGCCTGACCCTGGGCGGAGCCCATCCGGTGCATATACAGTCGATGACCAATACCCCTGCGGGGAATATGCCAGCTACTTTTGCCCAGGTAAAAGCCCTGGCTGAAGCAGGCTGCGCCCTGATTCGGGTATCTGCACCATCAGCGGATGAGGCCACCAGACTGGAAGAATTGAGAAAGCGGATGGATGCGGCCGGGCTCTCTCATCCTCTCATTGCGGATATCCATTTCAGGCCTGAAGCGGCCCTTATCGCCTCGCGCTATGTTCAGAAAGTCAGAATCAATCCGGGCAATTATTTTGAACGGGATAATGAAAGCAGCCTGAGCCGGGATGACCTTTTGGAGAAAGCCTTGAAACGCTTGCGACCGCTCACGGAAAGCTGCCGTATGCACGGTACGGCCATAAGGATAGGCGTGAACCACGGATCGCTTTCAAAACGCATCCTGCGGCAGTATGGCAATACCATTGAGGGGATGCTGGCTTCCGCCCTGGACTACATAGAAGTTATGGAAGCCCTGGATTTCCGGGAAATGGTCTTGTCTATGAAGGCCAGTCGTCCCGGAGATATGGTGAGGGCAAACCGACTGCTCGCCCTCAGCCTGATGGAACGCAGGACTCCCTATCCCCTGCATCTGGGTGTGACGGAGGCCGGCAGTGGAGAAGCGGGAATGCAAAAATCACTGGCAGGAATCGGAACCCTGCTGGAAGAAGGATTGGGGGATACCATCCGCGTCTCCCTCACCGGAAACCCCCTGGATGAAATCCCCCTGGCCCGAAAGCTGAAGGATTACTTCAACACATCGCGGATGCAGTATGCTGGAGAAGCTCCTTTCTCCTGGGATCCCCTCAGCCATTCCAGACGAATGAGCGACGCCTGTGGTCTTTTGGGAGGAGATGCGCCTCCACGCGTTTTTGTAAGACAGACCTCCTCCCTGCACGATTCACTGAAATCCGGTATTATTCAGGCTGATGGCTTTGAGGACGAACAAGGCCTGATCCGTTTCAATTCGGATGACTCATCCTCAGAGCCAGGGGACAATCAGGTGCAACGAGGGGAATTCATCAAGGTCTTATTGGAGAAAAGGGACGATATCTCTCTTTCGAAAAGACTGATATCCAATTTGATAGAATCAGGGGATCAAAGGCCGCTGCTCCTGGACATTCCTGTGACGGATATGTATACTTTTTCCTGCCTGGCGGCCCCGTTTTTTCTGGATGGCCTGGCCGATGGCGTCATTGTACAGGAATCGACCCTGCTCAGTCCGGCATTTGCCCTGCTGCAGGCCTGCGGTCGCCGGATAAGCAGAAACGAATATATTGCCTGTCCCAGCTGTGCCCGCACCACCTTTGATATTGCCAGGGTATTGCAAGAGGTAAAGGAACAAACGGCGCATCTGAAGGGGAAGACCATTGCCGTAATGGGATGCATTGTCAACGGACCCGGAGAGATGGCTGGGGCCGACTATGGTTATGTTGGCTCCGGCAAGGGTAAGGTGACTTTGTACAAGGCCGGAAAGGTGGTTGGCAGGGATATCCCTGAGGAAGAAGCCATATCGCGTTTGCTCAGGCTCATTGACAATGCCTGAATAAGGCTCACACGCTTCTCGCTCCTCGCTTTATTCTATTCTCGCATAAACGCTTCTACCTCATCAGGATAAATCGGGATGCGTTCGCCGATCAGCTTTCCTCCATCGGCAGTAACCAGCAGGTCATCTTCCAGCCGGATCCCGCCGAAATCGCGGTAAGCATTGACTTTTTCGAAATCAATGAAGTCTTTATTCGTGCCATCCGCCTGCCATTTGTCGATCAGGGCAGGGATGAAATAGATACCTGGTTCATTGGTCAGCACATAGCCTTCTTCCAGCTTACGGCCCAGGCGGAGATAAGCGGTTCCGAACTGGGTGCTGCGTTTGATCTCGGCGTCGTAGCCCACAAGGTTTTCGCCCAGATTCTCCATATCGTGAACATCCAGGCCCATCATATGGCCCAGTCCGTGCGGGAAGAATAAGGCGTGGGCTCCATTTTGAACGGCTTCTTCCACATCGCCCTTCATCAGGCCCAGGGCTTTCAGTCCGGAAGTAATCACGCGGGCGGCTTCCAGGTGAAGCTCTTTGTATGGCATTCCCGGGCGTATGCCGGCACTCACTTTATCCACGGCATCCACCACAATCTGATAAACTTCCCGCTGACGGGTGGAGAATTTCCCACCCACAGGGCTGGTACGGGTATTGTCGCTGGCATAATGCAGGCTGCTCTCCGCGCCGCAATCCACCAGCATCAGGTCACCATTGCGCAGAATATTGCTGTGATCGTGGTTGTGCAGGGTTTGCCCGTTTTTGCTCAGAATGATGGGAAAAGACACCGATCCGCCACCGTGCGCAAGGGCAATGCCTTCGATGACTCCGGCAATATCCTGCTCCCTGACCCCATCCCTGGCCATCTTCATTGCGGTCGTGTGCATCAGGTAACCGATGGCTGCGGCCTCTTCCAATTGGGCAATCTCATACTGGTCTTTGATATTCCGTTGTGCGATCACATTCAGGATCAATTCCCTGCTGGCATATTCTGCCAGACGGCACACTTTCAAACCGAGCAGGTCGGCCAACCATATCTTCAGGTCGGCACGATAGGGAGGTAAAAAGTGGATCTTCCGTCCGAGCCGGATGGCTTCGTTCAGGTATTCGCTGAGCCTGGCAAGGGGCTCGGTATGCGATACCCCTGCCTTTGCAGCCCGGTCGCGCATCGCGGGCTGGGGGCCCATCCAGATGATGTCATCCATATCCACATCATTCCCGAAAATAATTTCCTTGCCATTCTCAAAATCAATCCAGCCGACGAGTCCGGGCATATCTAAGCCGAAATAGTACAGGAAACTGCTGTCCTGCCTGAAGTGGTAACCATTGGCCGGATAATTCATCGGCGATTCATTGTTTCCGGGGAAGAGGGCAATGCCCTTATCCATTTTGGCGCTCAGCCTTTTCCTTCTGTCAGTGTAAACCTGCGTTTCAAACATAATTCCTTGGTTTTATTTTTTATTTGATAAGATCAGGGCTTCAATTTCTTCTGCTTCAGAGGGAATGCCTTCACACAAATCCACAGGTTTTTCAGCCACCAGAATATCATTTTCAATGCGAATCCCAATGCCTTCTTCAGGCAGGTAAAGACCGGGCTCACAAGTCAGGATCATTCCGCTGCAGAGTTTTTCTTCGGGCAGCACAATATCGTGAACATCCAGGCCGAGGTGGTGAGCTACACCGTGCTTCATAAACTGCATTGCCAGTTGTTGCGGATTGCCATTGCCTTCTGCCATCTTTTCCAGGCGAGCATCCTGCACATCACTGCCCTTGCCGATCAGACCAAGCTTAGCGAGTTCTTCCAGCATCAGCAACCTGGTCTGACGATTGATGCTGTCGATGGTCTCTCCGGGCACATAGAAGTTACGGGCTGATTTCATCACACGGTGTACGGCCTCATAGAGCCTGCGTTGGCGGGGTGTATAGCGTCCGTTCACGGGGAGGGTGCGACTGAGGTCTGCAGCATAATCCATATACTCCGCCCCGAAATCCATCAATACCAGATCTCCATCCTGGCAAACACTGCGGTTTTCGGTATAATGCAGCACACAGGCATTTTTTCCCGCGCCAATAATCGGAGGATAAGCCGGACCGGGAGAACCCTGCCGGATCATCTCATACACCATCTCAGCCTGAATCTCATATTCAAACATCCCCGGACGCAGGGTATCAAGGACACGGTGAAAAGCATCGGAGGTGATGGCCAATGCCGTGCGGATGGCATCTATTTCCGCCTCCTCCTTCTTCATTCGTACAGATGCCATCAGCGGGGCCAGTCGGCCAAAGGAATGAAGGGGAAATTGCTCACGCATTCTCCGTGCAAAGCGGAGGTCGCGGTAAGGAACCTCGGTAGAAAACTTCGGGTACTCATTCAGGTTGAGAAAAAGGGTGGTGGCCTGGGTCATCAGGCGGGTGAGCATCCCCTCAAAATCACCCAGGAATTGAATGTTCCGGATCCCTGAAATCGCTGCGGCTTCTTCCCTGGTGAGTAAATGCCCGCTCCATTCTTCCGCTACCGGATCAGGATCCCTGATGAATAAAACCTCCCTGAAAACAGGATTAGGATGAGCCGGGAACAAAAGCAATACAGTGGCTTCCTGCCGGATTCCGCACAGGTACAATACATCACTCTGTTGCCGGTAAGGGTAGGGCAGATCGCCATTGCGCGGCATCACATCATTGGCATTCAGTACGGCCAGGCTTCCCGGAGGGAGAAGTTTACTTAACTTCTTTCTGTTCAGTTTGTAAAACCCCGAGTCCAGCTCTGTGCGCTCCATTGTTGTCGTTTATAGTTATTTATTTAGATGTTTTCCAAATAAGAAGAGGATCTTCCACCCCCTTTGAAAAAAAGTATATTTGTTCTTCCCACAAAGAAAGTAAATTCTCTTTGAATTCATCGTCCGCAAAACCCCATTGAGAAATGAGTAATTCGGCATTCAGATTTTCGTCCCTGACCAAGAAATTCATTATGGCCCTGGCTGGGCTGTTTTTATTGGTTTTTTTATTTGTGCATCTGAGCATCAATCTTTTATTGCTGTATGATGTAGCGGTTTTTAATAAAACCGCCCATTTTATGGTCCACAATCCACTGATCCAGACTTTTCAGTGGGTGCTGTTTGCAGGCTTCATCATTCATATGATTTATGGAGTCATCCTGCAGGTTCAGAACTGGATGGCCCGACCGGTGCGGTATAAGGTGGAAGGTTACAGCCATACTTCCCCCTTCTCCAAGTTTATGATTCATACGGCCATCATTATTCTTGTTTTCCTGGTCATTCACCTGATCAATTTCTTCTTCAAGGCCAAATTCGGGGAGATTGGTCACGTGGTGTATGACGGAAAAAGCTATGAGGATATGGCAGCCCTGGTGATCGCCGGTTTTCAGAATACGGGTCTGGTGATCTTCTATGTCGTCGCCCTGGTCATACTGGGCTTTCACTTGCATCACGGCTTCCAGTCGGCCTTTCAGTCGATGGGCTGGAATCACAGCAGATACACTCCTTTTATTCAGGGCCTTTCGACCTTTATTTCGATTGTGATTGCACTGGGCTTCATTGCCATTCCCGTGTTTATCTATTTTAATATTGTTTAATCCGGAAAACTATCAGATATGATCAAACTGGATCCCAAGATACCCGCAGGGCCTTTAGCAGAAAAATGGACGAATTACAAAGCCAAGGCTAAACTGGTCAATCCGGCCAATAAGCGCAAGTTGGATGTCATCATTGTAGGCACCGGCCTGGCCGGAGCCTCGGCGGCGGCTTCCCTGGCTGAGATGGGTTACAATGTGAAAGCCTTTTGTTATCAGGATTCTCCCCGGCGTGCTCATAGCATTGCGGCCCAGGGAGGGATAAATGCGGCCAAGAATTATCCCAATGATGGAGACAGCGTATACCGCCTTTTTTATGACACCATCAAGGGAGGCGACTACCGTTCGAGGGAGGCCAATGTTTATCGCCTGGCGGAGGTGAGCAATAATATCATTGACCAATGCGTGGCTCAGGGCGTTCCCTTTGCCAGGGAGTATGGCGGCTTGCTCGACAACCGTTCTTTCGGCGGCGCCCAGGTTTCCCGAACCTTTTATGCCAGGGGCCAGACAGGACAGCAGCTGCTGCTGGGCGCCTACAGCGGTCTGAGCAAAATGGTGGCCAAAGGTAAGGTGGAGCTCTTCGCCCGCCGCGATGTGCTGGATATTGTCATTGTGGATGGCCGCGCCCGTGGTATCATTGCCCGTAACCTGGTTAGCGGAGAAATTGAGCGGCACGCAGCCCATACCGTCGTGATCGCCAGTGGAGGCTATGGCAATGTGTACTACCTCTCTACTTATGCAATGGGAGCCAATGTGAACCCGGCCTGGGTGGCGTATAAAAAAGGCGCCCTGATGGCCAACCCCTCCTTCGTGCAGATCCATCCCACCTGTATGCCGGTACACGGGGAGTACCAGTCGAAGCTGACCTTGATGAGCGAAAGCCTTCGCAACGATGGACGCATCTGGGTTCCAAAGAAGAAAGAAGACGCTGAGAAGCTCCGCGCCGGAACTTTAAAGCCCACTGCCATACCGGAAGAAGACCGCGATTATTATCTTGAAAGGCGTTATCCGGCATTTGGGAATCTGGTTCCCCGCGACGTGGCCTCCAGGGCCGCCAAAGAGAGATGCGATGCAGGCTTTGGCGTGAATGAAACAGGCCTGGCCGTCTTCCTCGATTTCTCCGATTCCATCCGCAGACTGGGCAAGAAAGCCATCGAAGAGAAATACGGAAATCTCTTTGAGATGTACGATAAGATCAATGACGCCAACCCATACGAAACCCCGATGATGATCTATCCCGCCATCCATTATGCGATGGGGGGCTTGTGGGTGGATTATGAATTGATGACTACAGTGCCGGGGCTCTTCGCGGCCGGAGAAGCCAACTTCTCCGATCACGGTGCCAACCGGCTGGGAGCCTCAGCCCTGATGCAGGGCCTGGCCGACGGATACTTCGTCCTTCCCTATACACTCAGCAATTACCTGGCAGACCAGATCCAGGTACCCCGATTTAAAACAGACCTTCCTGAGTTTGAAGCTGCAGAGAAAGGGGTGAGAGAAAAACTGGACAAAATTCTAAAGATCCAGGGAAGGCAGAGTGTGGAGACCTTCCATAAACGCCTGGGACATATTATGTGGGATTATTGCGGTATGTCGCGCAATGAAGAAGGCCTGAAGAAGGGGCTTTCCCTACTCCGGGAACTGAAAGAAGAGTTTTGGAAAGATGTCAAGGTGCCGGGCACCAACGAGGAATACAATACTGAACTGGAAAAGGCCGGCAGGCTTGCCGAATTCCTCGAACTGGGTGAAGTAATCATCCTCGACGCCCTCAATCGCAAAGAATCCTGTGGGGGCCATTTTCGCGAAGAATCCCAGACCGAAGAAGGCGAAGCAAAACGCGATGACCAGAACTACGCATACGTAGCTGCCTGGGAATGCAAAGCCCAGGGAGAACCAGTCCTTCATAAAGAACCCCTGGTATTCGAAGAAGTTGAACTGATCCAGAGAAACTATAAATAAACCTTTCGATCCCCCGGGATCGGACACCAAATGTTTCGGATATGAATTTCACTCTCAAAATATGGCGGCAACGCACTGCAGAAGAGAAAGGCCGCTTTGTGACCTATACAATCACGGATATTACCGCGGGCACTTCTTTTCTTGAAATGCTGGATGTGCTCAATGAATCACTGATCGCCAAAGGAGAAGATCCTGTGGCGTTTGACCACGACTGCCGGGAAGGCATCTGTGGTACCTGCAGTTTATATATCAACGGGCGACCTCACGGTCCGGATGACCGTATATGCACCTGCCAGCTGTTTATGCGTAAGTTCCGCGATGGAGATACCATTGTCATCGAGCCCTTCAGGGCCAGGCCTTTTCCGGTGGTACGCGACCTGATTGTAGACCGCAGTGCTTTCGACCAGCTGATACAGACCGGCGGATACATCAGTGCAAACACCGGAAATGCCGTGGATGCCAATGCCATCCCTATTCCCAAAAGGGATGCCGACAAAGCCTTCGATGCCGCAGCCTGCATAGGTTGCGGGGCCTGCGTGGCAGCCTGCAAAAATGCCTCGGCGATGCTCTTTGTTTCTGCCAAAGTCTCCCAGTTTGCCCTGCTGCCCCAGGGAAAGGTGGAAGCCAAAGAAAGGGTGCAGAAGATGGTGGCAAAAATGGATGAGCTCGGATTTGGCAACTGCACCAATACCTACGCCTGTGAAGCGGAGTGCCCAAAGAGCATCTCGGTGGAGCATATCGCCAGAATGAACCGGGAATTTATTGTGGCAAAACTGACCGCGGAAAAGGCCTGATCCTGATCTCAAACCCAGCTCCAAGGGCAGGCATTGTGTATGCCCTGCCCTTATTATTATGCCTGCCGCAGGATTGTAGTACATTTGGAATCTGAAACAGAAACAATGCAGTTTGCCCACGTCATAGGCCATAATGATTTAAAGAAGAGGCTGATACAAGCCGTTGCAAGCGGCCGTATCCCTCACGCCCAACGCTTTTTTGGCCCTGAAGGAGCCGGTACCCTGGCCCTGGCCCTCGCTTATGCCCGCTACGTGCTTTGCACGGGAAAAGAAAATGTGGCAGGCAAAGCTGCCCCGGACTCCTGTGGAAAATGTCCGTCCTGCCTCCAATTTAGCAAACTGGCTCATCCCGACCTGCACTTTATCTTTCCTGTTGCCACCACACCCAAAGTGAGCAAAAACCCCGTGAGCCGCCTTTTCTATGATCAATGGCGCAACTTTGTTGTGAAGCACCAGGGTTATGGCAACCTCACCGACTGGTACAATGAGATTGGGATCGACCGCAAACAAGGGCTGATCAATGCGGAGGACTGTTCAGAGATACTGAAGACCCTCTCCTACAAGTCTTATCAGGGAGGATATAAAGTAATGATTATCTGGATGGTGGAAAAGCTCTTTCACGCTGCCGCCCCGAAAATACTGAAGGTGCTGGAGGAACCCCCCGATCAGACCCTCTTTATCCTGGTTACGGAGAACCCTGCCCAGATCATTCCGACTATACTCTCCCGCACTCAGGGGATCAAGGTACCGGCTATCTCTGATCCCGCCCTGCAGGATGCCCTGATAAGCCTTGCGGGCGAAAAGAAAAGCCTGGTGCCCGAGATCGTAAGAAGGGCGCAGGGTAATTTTCGTGAGGCGATGCGCCTGATGGAAGATGAACGGCCTGACCATCTGCTTTTTGAGCAATTCCGGACCTGGATGCGCCTGTGCTTCAAAAAAAATGTGGCTGAAATCCAGGGATGGGTCAGGGAATTTGCTTCAGAAGGCCGGGAAGGCCAAAAGCATTTCCTCAGCTATGCCCTGGGATTGCTCAGAGAAGCCCTGCTCTATGATATCAGGGGAGAGAGCCTGAGCCGGCTCTCAGCAGAGGAGCTGGACTTTATTCGTAACTTCTCCCCCTATATTCATCGCGAAAATGCCCCGGAATTTGTACAAGGCCTGGAAAATGGCATTCAACACATTGAAAGAAATGCGAATGCAGGGATAATGATGAGCTGGCTATCACTGCAATTCAGCGACTTGCTGCGGATGAAAGCGGCCTGAACGAATTGCTTTTTGTTAATTTTGTATTGGAAACAATATTATGGAGAACCCTATACCCTCAAATACTTCCTATGCAGAAGACCCTATGCTGAGCCGGGGTTGCTGCCGGGGACCGGCTGAAATAGAAGAAGGCCTCTTCCACTGCGACCAGCAATGTGCAAAACTCAGTGTACACGATTGGCTTCAGGATGTCCCATTGCCACACAACAGCCGGCAGGATGCCTATCTGGAAGTAAGGTTTAAGAATAGCCGGAAGGAGTATTATCTGATCCCCGAAACCCACGAATACAGAGCAGGAGATATTGTAGCAGTAGAAGCCTCACCTGGTCACGACATTGGAATTGTCAGCCTTACCGGATCCCTGGTGCTGTTGCAGATGAAACGCAAAAAAATCGGTCCCGACAGCGATGCAGTGAAAAAAGTATACCGCCGCGCCCGAAATACCGATATCGAAAAGTGGAACCAGGCCCTCGGCAGGGAAGAATATGCCAAGCTTCGAACCCGCGCCATTGCCAGAGAACTCAATCTGGATATGAAGATCAACGATGTGGAGTTCCAGGGCGACAATACCAAGGCTATTTTCTACTACACCGCTGATGAAAGGGTTGACTTTCGCCAGCTCATCAAACTCCTGGCCGATGAATTCCGGGTGCGTATCGAAATGCGGCAAATAGGCGTCCGACAGGAAGCCAGCCGCCTGGGCGGGATAGGTTCCTGCGGGCGCGAACTCTGTTGCTCTACCTGGCTCTCCGACTTCTGCACGGTCACCACCCACAGTGCACGCGTGCAGCAACTCTCCCCCAACCCTCAGAAACTGGCCGGACAATGCGGCAAACTTAAATGCTGCCTGAACTATGAACTGGATGTGTACAAGGATGCCTACCGCCGGATGCCCGACAACAATATCATCCTGCATTTTAAAAAAGGACCTGCGCGTTTCCAGAAAGCCGACATTTTCAAGCAACTGATGTGGTACGCTTATGTGGATGACGAATCCAACCTGATGGCTCTGCCCGTGGATAAAGTGAAGGAGGTGATCGAAATGAACAAGCAAAAGAAATCACCCGAGAAAATGGAAGACTATGCTTTCCGTCAGGAAAAGAAATCAGAGATAAACCATATTCTGGAAGAAGGTGATCTTACCCGCTTTGATGATTAAACCATCACATATCCTGATTCTGACACTCCTGCTGCTGTCGGCCTGCACCCAACCTTCGCAGGTAAACCAGATGCATCGCTTTTCGGGCGACACCTGGGAGTCCGGTGAATGGGTATCATTTGATTTCCGTATCGACGATACCCTGAAGTCCTATGATTTCTTTATCCATTTGCGACACAGCACAGCTTACCCTTTTCAAAACCTCTACCTTTTTGCAGACTCCCGCTTCCCGTCCGGAGCCAGTCATCGGGATACCCTCGAATTCATCCTGGCTGCGCCGGATGGAAGGTGGCTGGGGAAAGGATTTGGCGGGTATAAATACAATGATATCCTGATCAGAAAGAATATCGTGTTCCCCGATGTCGGCCAATACCGCTTCCGTTTTGTACAGGCGATGCGCACCGATACCCTCAACGGGCTGCGTGATCTGGGAATCAGGATCAGGAAGAGCGAAAACGGAACATAATAATTGCTCACCGGGTCGTTTGGCCCGGATCGAAAACAATAGTGCTATGCCCAAAAGAAAAGTCAGGCCTGAAGGGGGCAAATACCTGCGGTGGTTCTGGGGAGCCTATATGATTCTGGCCCTGCTGGTGGTGATGTTGTTTGCCTTTATCTCCTGGGGTTGGCTGGGTTTTATGCCATCCTTCGAGGAACTGGAAAATCCGAAAAGCAATCTGGCCTCAGAGATCTACGCTGCCGATGGAGCAGTGCTGGGAAAGTATTACGTGGAAAACCGCTCTAATGTAGCTTATCACGATCTTTCCCCCTATCTGGTAGATGCGCTGATTTCTACTGAAGACGTGCGCTTTCACCGGCATTCGGGAGTGGATGCCCGGGCCATCTTCCGGGTTATGTTCGGGGTGATCACCGGAAACAACAAAGGGGGAGGATCTACCGTCTCCCAACAACTTGCCAAGAACCTTTTTCCCAGGGGGTCAAACAGAAGTTTTTTCAATCTGGTGCTGACCAAGTTTAAGGAGTGGGTTACGGCCATACGCCTCGAACGGAATTATGCCAAAGAAGAGATCATCGCGATGTACTTCAATACCGTTCCCTTCGGCAGTCAGGCTTATGGAATCAAATCGGCGGCCCTGACCTTCTTTGCCAAAGAGCCCGACTCCCTCAACCTTCAGGAATCTGCCCTGCTGGTGGGTATCCTGAAGGCACCCTCCTTTTACAGCCCGGTGCGGAATACCGAACGGGCCGGGAACCGCAGAGACGTGGTCCTGGGACAGATGCTCAAATACGGATTTATAGGACAGGATGTCTATGACTCGGTTTCACAGCTTCCAGTGGATATGTCATCCTACCAGATCCAGGATCACCGCTCAGGACTGGCAACGTATTTCAGGGAATACCTCCGGATGTTCCTCAACGACTGGTGTGCCAATAATATCAAACCTGATGGCACCAATTATAATCTTTATACCGACGGCCTGAAGATATTTACCACCCTCGATTCCAGAATGCAGCAATATGCCGAAGAGGCGATGCAGGAACATCTGGGCAAGGATCTGCAACCGGCTTTCTTCAAGCATTGGCAGGGGAGAAAGAATGCACCTTTCGACCACCACGTGACCCAGGAGGAAATAGACCTGATTATGCGCCGTGCCGTGCTGCGATCGCCACGTTATAAAGCTTTGAAAAGCAATGGAATGGAGGAAGATTCCATCCAGATACTGTTTAATACGCCCACGGAAATGCGGGTATTTACCTGGAATGGGATAAGAGATACCGTTTTGAGTCCGATGGATTCTATCCTCTATTACAAGTACTTTCTTCAGAGCGGTATGATGGCCGTAGAGCCTGGCACAGGTTACATCAAAGCTTATGTGGGCGGGATAGATTACCGCTACTTCCAGTACGACCACGTCACCCAGGCCCGGCGCCAGGTGGGATCTACATTCAAGCCCTTTCTCTATACACTGGCAATGCAGGAGGGCGAATATACCCCCTGTTCTAAAATCCCCAATGTGCAGGTGCGCGTGGATCTTCCCAACGGCGATGTGTGGGAGCCCCAGAACTCTTCCGATGCCAGGGAAGGAGAAATGGTGACCCTGCGCTGGGCACTGGCCAATTCAGTGAACTGGATCTCTGCATACCTGATCAAGAGATACTGTCCTGAAACCGTGATCCAGCTGGCCCGCAAGATGGGGGTGACCGCTGATATGGATCCTGTACCCAGCATCTGTCTGGGCACACCGGATATCTCACTTTACGAGATGTTGGGCGCTTTCAACACCTTTGCCAATAAAGGACGGTACATCAAACCCTCATTTATTACCCGGATAGAAGATATGCACGGCAATGTAATCGAGCAGTTTATCCCCGAGCACCGTGAAGCCATCAGCGAAGAAACAGCCTACCTGATGGTGGAACTAATGAAAGGCGTGGTGAAAGAAGGCACCGGCATTCGTCTTCGCTACAAATATGGCCTCCATAATCCTATTGCCGGAAAAACCGGGACCACCCAGAATCACAGCGACGGATGGTTTATCGGACTCACCCCCGAACTGGCCGCAGGAGTATGGGTTGGAGCTGAAGACCGCAGTGTCCACTTCCGCTCGATTACCCTGGGCCAGGGAGCCAATATGGCCCTGCCGATTTGGGCACTCTTTATGAAAAAAGTACTGGCTGATCCGGAGCTGAATATCGCAAGCGGAGATTTTGAAAAACCTGCCTCCGGATTCAAGGTCGACCTGGATTGCGAGCACATTGCCCCCGCCCCTGAATTCCGACCGGATGCCGGATATCAACTGTTTTAACCCTCGCCGATGAGTACTCGCCAGAAACAAGGCTTCAAAGCACTGCCGTGGCTCTTCATTGCTGCCATATACATCAGTGTGATCTGGGTGGATTTCAACCATAAATTCTGGCATATCCAGGAGAGGGTAATCTTCTGGGATGTCAAGAATTACTATTGTTACCTTCCTGCTGCATTCATCTATAAGGATATCGGAATGAACTTCAAGGATGAGGATCCGGAAAAGTTCGGAAACCTGATCTGGGTCATCCCCACCGAAACCGGCAAGTATACCAACAAAATGAGTATGGGCCTTTCCTTCGCCTATGCACCCTTTTTCCTGGTGGCACATCAGCTTGCCGAACCGATGGGTTACGAAGCCGACGGGTATTCCGTTCCCTATCGCTTCTTCCTGATAATGAGTTCCGGGGCCTACCTTTTATTGGGAATGATCTTGCTTACCCTACTCCTGCGCCGCTGGTATTCCCCCCGGGTAGTTGCATTGAGTGTGCTTTCCGTTACGGTGGGCACCAATCTTTATTTCTACAGTACCATCGAAGCGGCGATGTCTCATTCATACAGCTTTGCCCTCTTTTCCGCTTTCTTCCTGTTCACTGTGATGTATTATGAGAAGCCCCGTTTCGGTATCGCCATACTGTTGGGACTGCTGGCAGGGTGGATTTCTCTGATCCGTCCCACAAATATCCTGATTGTCCTGGTCTTTGCCCTCTGGGGCATTTATTCCTTTGGCTCACTAAAGCAGCGCTTTCGTCTTTGGCGTAATAAGTGGCCACATTTGGGCCTGATGGCTGTGCTGGGTTTTCTGGTATGGATACCGCAGTTTTTGTACTGGAAATATACTACCGGTAGCTGGGTGTACTACTCCTACGGCGAAGAAGGCTTCTTCTTTGATTCGCCTTCCATCCTGGAAGGCTTGTTCAGTTATCGCAAAGGCTGGCTGCTTTATACCCCTGTGATGGTGTTTGCCCTCCTGGGCATTCCGTTGCTGTGGAGAAAACTGAGGGTTTCATTTCTGGCTGTGCTGCTTTTCACCCTGGGGAATATTTATGTGGTTCTTTCCTGGTGGTCGTGGTGGTATGGCGGCAGCTTCGGCCTGCGTGCCTTTATCGAGTCTTATGCCATCCTCGCCCTGCCTATGGCTGCTTTCTGGGAGTGGATATTCAAAGGAAGGATTTGGAAAAGGATTTCCCTGACGCTGGTAATGCTTTTGTTGATCGCCCATAACATCTTTCAAACCACACAGTATTATTACGGTTCTATTCACTGGGACAGTATGTCGAAAGCCGCCTATTGGGATTCTTTCCTGCGCAGTCGCCCATCCCCTGAGTTTTATCAAAAACTCGATCCACCGCCCAGCCTTCAGGAGGTGAAAGCAGCAAAGGGCAGGGAGTAGAATGCCATCCCGGAAGTCAGGCCTGTCCAACATCCGGGCACTCAAGTCGGGGACAAAATCGCCCCCCCACCGTCCTGAACCTTTTCCTGTATCCTGAAATAAAGCAGCACTTCCTTTCCGGGAATGTGCTACCTTTATTCCTGCAAGATTCCAATGCCTATGCCCAAGCGCCTGAAACTGGAAGTCGGTTCCCATATTCCTTACCAAATGCTCGGCATTGCCACAACCCTGCCCGATTTCCGTCTGGCCCATTTTCTGTCCGGGATTACCGGGCTTTCCTTTATCCAGCAGGGTTCACTGGATTGCTTTATCCGGGGTGCCAGGCTTGAGCTGCCGTTTTTTGCCGCCCTGGATCGCATCAATGCTTTGCATTACTTTGTGCTGGCGAACAAGGGAGCGGACTTTATCCTTTTTCCATCCGAACGCCGCTTCGACTTCTGGTTGTTGATCGGGGGAGAAGGAAAAGCAGACATTCCTTCCCTGGTGAAGCAGCTTCAGAAGATGGGGGAGATACAGTTCAGCGCCCGCCTGGATCCGCATACGCTGAAAGAAGCCCACGCCTTCTTTGAAGACCTGGAGGTGGGCACAAGCTCCCTGCTCAGGCAAGGGAAAGGGGGTGTAGCCCACGGTGATGCCCTCTGGTAAATTCCTAATTCCGGGTGAGCTTATCGTATAATGGACGGCTGAAAATTGTATAGACAATGCGGGTGTGCGCGGGGTGGACAATGCTTTCTCCCCGGATGGTTTCATAGGATTCGGGTTGAGCCAAGACCGACATCCGTGGCCATTCTGTGAAGTCGCGCCCGGTTTGGGCTTTCAAATATACGCCCGGGCTCAGCCGCTCGAGGATGTTATCAGAAGGCCCCATCTGCAAATCCATATACTGCCGCACTTCAGCTTCACCGGCATCCGTAAAAAACAGAATTTCAAAAAGGGGCAGCATATCCCCGGAAGGAGGGAAATATGCTGATTCCAGGGCTTGAAACTTTGATCCCGGATAAACCGGAAAGCCCAGCATCGCCTCATCCGGGACTATCAAAGGGACCTCTTTAGCGTAGATAATTTCGGTCAGCATCAGGGCACCCCCCACGGTAATGCTGAAGCGATGCAGTCGATGGCCGTCATAGTGGTACCACATAAATATGCCACCCCCGAACCAGGAAGGGTAGAAGACAATCTCAGAAAAACCTCCCGGTTTCAGTTTCCTGAGATCGATATCACTGTACGATTCAGCCTCCCTCATTTCCCCGGCGGAAGAGCGGGCATTCAGAAGGTTCTGGTAGAACTGATATGCCACTTTCTGGCAACTTGCAATATCTTCCCCTTCAGGGTATCCCAATACCCTGAATGCTCTTTTTGCCACGAGCATTTCGCGAAAAGCCTCTCCCATCAGCTCCGGATTTTCATAGCTGTTGGACAGGGTTTCGCGATAAAGGCGACGGTGATAGCATTCTCCGTCTGCTTCGGACAGCTTCATCGGCGGAAGCGGGATGGCTTCGAGGCTAGCAAATTGGGCGTGAAGGGAAAGCAGGCAGGAGGACAGGGTCACCAAAAGAATATACTTGCCAACAGACTTTTGGGCATTCATTGAGCGGGTGGATTTTAAAAAGCGTGTAGCAGATTATCCTTCATTCTGATCCGTGCAATCTTATCCATTGCATCTATGCACTCCAGTCGCAGGCGGATAAGACTCTTCATCATATCGGCTTCTTCGGATGAAAAAGTGGGTATGGGCATCGCCAGGGCTTCATACTGCTGCACCATTTGCTTCCGGGTAGCGGGCAGGCTCTTTTTCAGAATGTGATCCTCCAGGGCATCGGCATTTTTCCGGACGACTGCTTCCTTACCCTTGAAATACTGCGAGCTCATCTTTTCTCCCAGTTCACGGAGCGCTGCAGCACGGGATTCACAACGATCGTTCTTGTCTTCCATCCCGATATCACAGGGATACATCTCCCTGATCTTCTTTTTTTCGATCGCCAATACCTTCTGAAATTCCTCAAGGCTGCCACGAAACCTGGCATCCAGCAAGCGGGCTTCATCCAGGTCATCCATCATTTGATCAATCCCTTCGGATCGGGCCGCCATTTCATCGGGATCCATTGACAGCATCTCCTGCTGGTATTTCTGTGCCATTTTCATCGCTTCCGCTGCCGACATATTTTCAAAGTCAGGCTCCGTCTCTTCCAAAGCACTTTCTTCTATCATTTCAAGATCATCCATCAAATGATGCAGCTTCGCGGAAAAGGCACTGAGGGTGGCGGTATCCAGATTTTCAGGCCAGGCCGGCAGCCGGTCGTAATAATGCTGCCAGGATTTTTGTGCGGTCAGGCTGAAGGTAAACAGCCCCAAAACCACAAGCATAAGGGCATTTTTCATTGTCGGAAGAATTGGTGTTTGCTAAGGATCAGATTTTCAGAAATTCCACCCTGCGGTTTTTCGCTTTTCCTGCCGGGGTATCATTGGGGGCAAGGGGCTGGCTTTCCCCGGCACCTTCGGCCTCCATCCTTCCGGCATCTATCCCGAATTCCCCTGCGAGCATTGCTTTCACGTTGGCAGCCCGACGGCGGGAAAGGTCGAGGTTGAGGGCATCGGAACCATCGCTGTCGGTATGACCTGCAATACGGATGCGAACCCCCGGATTTTCTTTCAACACATCGGCAATATCTTTGAGCGCACCATAGGATTCCGGTTTGACCACATCTTTCCCGCTGTCAAAATAGATCCCATAGCTGATGAGCCTGCCTTCCGTCAGCAATTTACTGCGGGTATCCGGAGCTGCAGTGGTGATTTTCAAGTTAGAGATATAAGGATAACTGTAGGTATCCCAGGCCCCGAAACGCATCCTGTTGAAACGGGTGCCGGCAGTGATTACTGTTGGAAGATCCACGGTTTTCTTCCCCTGATGATAAATCCTTAACCTGCGCTTCTGTACCCAAATAATGACGTGATTGACCTTTTCTTTCTCCACAGTGGCCGTCTGACTCTGCCCTCTAAGGCCTTCGATTTCACCCTCGTTGTCGTAGCCCTGGACAAACCAGCCATCATCGTCGATCCGAATATGGACGCCCCGACTATCCGGAAAAAGGTCATCGGTAAACTCCCTGGATTGGGGATCCTGGTATAAAGTAAAAATGATTCCGTCGCCGTAATTGTCATCCGGAATGATGTCGAACTCCACGATAAAATTGTCGGGGAAGGCAATGTCCTTCGAGAAACAGTAGGTGGCATCTTCTCCGTTCAGATGAAACCATTTCCCTTCGGCAATACTCACACTTTTCACCTCCCCGCTGCTGTTGGAACTCCACAATGCAGGGAAATCCCCTATGTCATCCTGACTGAAGTCATCATAGAACAATACCTGATCTCCGGGCACAAAATCATAAACCGTAAATGATTGAAAAGGCTTTTCCTGGGGCTTCACTTGTCCTTGTTCCTGTTCCTCTCCCTCTTCCTCTTCCTCTCCCTCTCCCTGTTCCTGTCCCTGTCCCTGTCCCTGTCCCTCATCCTGTCCCTCATCCTTATTCTTCTTGCCCTTAAAGATATTTCCGATCTTATCCTCCACGGCATTCAGCCCTTTGTCGATGCCCTGGTCAGTGCGATCATCCGCCCTTTCCAGCGATTTGTCCTTCACTTTATCCTTGACATTAATTTGCCCTATGGCCACACCGGCCCAAAGCAGGGCAATGATCAGCAGTAGATTTTTCATTGTGGAATGTTTCCCGTAAAATTAGGTGGCGCCACCGGGCATACCTTGTAAAATTCGGACAGTTTGAAAGCGGATCAGGGATGGCCGGACATCATCCTGACATTAATCGTTTCTCGTTGGAAAAGTGCGCGAGGGGTCTCTCCCACAATGGATTTGAAATCTTTAATGAAGTGCGGCTGATCGCAATAGCGACATTCGTAAATCAGGTCGAGGAAGTCTTTTTTATTCTGTTGCAGGATACGTCTGAAAAGATGGTTGACGCGGGCGATACGGGCCAGGGTTTTGGGATTGACCCCAACATACTTCTCAAAATGCCGGCGCAGCCTTCTTTCGGGCCATTCACTTTCCGCCAGGATTTCTTTCAGGGAGCGAAAAGGGCTGTGAAGAATAATGTTGCTGTACACCACATCCACCGGCAATACTTCAAAAGGTTTTTGCAGAATCTGCGCGATGTAAGCTTCGAAAACCCTGATCATATCCTTGTCTTCCGCCTGACTTACCAGGTTCTCAGCCAAAGCCAGCACTCCGGGAAGTGGAATGGGGATGAACGCTTTGTTTTTATAATCCCGCAAGTCGAGGCCACACAGGCGCGACAGCTGAGGTGTTTTGCAGGCAACAATTAAGCTCAGCACGGGGCCACTGATTTCAAGGGTAATGGCGTGGGTCAGGATAGGTGCGATGAAACTCTTTCCAAAGGAAAGCATTTCCGGACCAGACAGGCTTGCTTGCTGTTTGAAATGAAACACCAGTGCCGAATCTCCGCGGGGAATATGCTTGTCGATGACCTTTTCTCCCTCTTCCAGGCGCAGGATCTCAAACTGATTTACCAGGGGGGCAATGTCCGGCCCCGCAGGGTAATAGGCAACCTTCAAACTCATATCGGTATGATGAAAATTCCCTTTCCGGCTTTTGATCCGAATCAGGTGATCAAATATCTGCTTTTCCCGCCAGATACTCCAAATTTTCTTCTGCTCCCGCGGAATCCCTACCTTTACCGCCTGAAAATTAGACCTATGATAGACGATAGCACTCCTGCACTGACCCCGCTTTCCGAATTGGGCGAGTTTGGTTTGATTGACCGCCTCACCGCCGGACTCAAACACAAACAGGCAAGCACCCGAAAAGGCGTCGGGGATGATGCCGCCGTGCTGCAATTTGGCGAAAAGGCGGTCCTGGTGAGCAAGGATCTGCTGATAGAGAACATTCACTTTGATCTATCTTATTATCCGCTTCGCCATCTGGGGTACAAGGCTGCCGTGGTGAACATTTCTGATATCGTGGCAATGAATGGCCGACCTACCCAAATGCTGGTGGGAATGGCCATATCTGCCAAATTCAGCGTGGAGGCCGTGGAAGAAATCTTTGCCGGCATCCGCCTGGCTTGTGAACGCTATGAGGTGGACCTGGTGGGTGGCGATACCACCTCCAGCAGCTCGGGGCTGGTCCTTTCTATTACCATTATCGGTGAAGCAGATCCTTCGGAGGTGGTTTACCGAAACACGGCCAGGGCCAATGACCTGATCTGTGTCAGTGGAGACCTGGGGGGAGCCTATGCCGGCTTGCTGCTGCTGGAGCGGGAAAAGCAGGTTTTCAAAGCCAATCCGGAAATGCAGCCCGACCTCGAAGGCAATGATTATGTGCTGGAGCGGCAACTCAAGCCCGAAGCACGTTTGGAAGTGCTTGACATCCTGCGTCAAAGCCGCATCAAACCCACAGCAATGATCGATATTTCAGACGGACTCTCCTCAGAAGCGATTCACCTCTGCACTTCATCCGGCCTGGGATGCACCCTCTTTGCCGAACGCATCCCCCTGGATCCGGTGACTGTCAGGGTGATAGAAAGCTTTGAAATGGATCCCCTGACCGCAGCCCTGAACGGGGGGGAAGATTATGAGCTTTTGTTTACCATTCCCCTGGAAGATCACGACAAGGTGAAAGACATCACGGGTATCCACCTCATCGGACATATGACGGAGGCCACCGCAGGAATGTACCTTGAAGCTGTTTCAGGAGCCAGGATTCCCCTGACCTCCCAGGGATGGGATGCCTATCTGAAGAAAGACACCCCTGACTGAACCTCGAAGGATGAGCACCCTGCGCTCGAAATACCACGAAGCCCTGCTTCCCATAATCCAGAGCCTGCCCGATAAGCCGGGCGTATATCAGTATCTGGATGAGGATAAAAAAATCATTTATGTAGGCAAAGCCAGAAGCCTGCGCAAAAGGGTGGCATCATACTTCACCAAAGACAGCGGAGCCAGTGGCAAACTCAGGGTACTGGTCAAGCGTATTGCCGACATCCGGGTGATCTTGGTGAATACGGAATTTGATGCACTGCTGCTGGAAAATACCCTGATCAAAAAGCACCAGCCCCGCTACAATATTCAGCTGAAGGATGACAAAAGCTTTCCCTGGATATGCATCAGCAATGAAGCCTTTCCCCGAATCTTCTCCACCCGCAATGTGGCCGGGGATGGGTCGGAATACTACGGCCCCTATGCCTCTGTAAGGATGATGCGCACCCTGCTGGAGCTGATCCGGCAATTATACCCCTTGCGCAATTGTAAGCTCAATCTGAGTGCTAAAAATATCCAGGCGGGAAAATTCAAGGTATGCCTGGAATACCACATCGGCAATTGCCTGGGACCGTGTGTGGGAAAGGAAAGCGAGGAGGAATACCGGGCCCGGTTGCAGCACATCAGGGAGATTATCCGTGGAAATACCCGGGAGGTACTGGATGTGCTGAGATCCCAAATGATGCTGCACGCAGAAAAGATGGAGTTTGAAGAAGCCCAGCGCCTGAAGGAAAAGGTGGAGCTGCTTGAGCGCTATCAGAGCAAATCCACGGTGGTAAACCCTTCCATCAGCAATGTGGATGTTTTTACCGTGCTTCTTGATGGTGCCTATGCGTACGTGAACTATCTGCGGGTGATGAACGGGGCGGTGATCCAATCGCATACCCTCGAAGTGAAACGCAAGCTGGATGAGCCCGAAGAGGAAATCCTCGGCCTGGCCATCGCAGAATTACGGGAACGCTTGCAGAATGAAGCAAGGGAAATTATCTGTCCTGTGATGCCTGATGCACATATCCCTGATGTGGTATTTACCATCCCAAAGCGGGGCGACAAACAAAAACTCCTCGAACTAAGCTTCCGCAATGCCCGGGCCTATCGTATTGAGAAGGAAAAGCAACGACAGCTGGTGGATCCTGACCGCCGCAGCCGTGTGATTTTGGAAAGAATGCAGGCTGACCTGCACCTGCCCGCCCTGCCCGAACACATCGAATGCATCGATAACTCCAATTTCCAGGGAGCCAGTCCGGTGGCAGCCCTGGTCGTTTTTCGCGATGGCAGGCCTTCCAAGAAAGAGTATCGCCATTTCAATATCCGCCAGGTGGAGGGCCCCAATGATTTTGCCAGTATGGAAGAGGTGGTCAGCCGTCGCTACCGCCGTATCCTGGATGAAGGAGGGGCGCTGCCCCAGCTCCTGGTGGTGGATGGAGGCAAGGGACAACTCAGCGCTGCAATGACTGCAATCAGAACCCTCGGTCTTGAAGAACAACTCCCGGTGATCGGGATCGCCAAACGCCTGGAAGAATTATACAGGCCGGGAGATCCGCTGCCCTTGCATCTCGACAAGACTTCACAAACCCTGAAGGTGATCCAGCGGATGCGCGATGAGGCTCACCGTTTTGGAATTACCCATCACCGCAGCCGCAGAAACAAAGCCAGTCTGAATACCGAGCTCACCAATATTCCGGGGATTGGCAAAGCTAGCGCTGACCTCCTTCTCCGGGAGTTTAAGTCGGTGAAACGCATCGCAGCAACGCCACGGGAAGAGCTGATCTCAAAGCTGGGCCAGGCCAGGGCAGAGAAAGTATGGAAGCACTTTCACCCGGATCAGGTATCCTGAATTTATTAATGATTTATTCACATTTTATTAAGTGAACAAGTGGTGGCTTTTTCCGTTATTTGCTCGCCTTTGCTCAAGATTGTAAATCATAGCGTAATCATTTATTAATGTGATGAGGATACACTTCCATAAGGATGAGGATTATATCCTTGAAAATGAGATGGTACTGCTCAGGCCCCTGGAGGCAGATGATTTTGAATTTCTCCTCCCTTTTGCCCAGCGGGAAGCGGATCTCTGGAAGTATTCTGTCAACCAGGCCAAGGGAGAGCTGGGCTTGATGCATTATATAGAGCTGGCGCTGAAAGCAAGAGAGGAAGGCCGGGGCTATCCATTTATCGTGTTTGACAAATTCAGGAATACCTACGCCGGCAGTACCCGGTTTCACGACATACAGCTTGCCACCCAATGTGCCCAGATTGGATATACCTGGTTCGGCAGGCAGTTTCAGGGTACCGGAGTGAACAAGCACGCCAAATACCTGATGCTTGAGTTTGCCTTTGAAACAGCCGGTTTTGAACGCATTGAGTTCAGGGTGGATCACAGCAACGCCCGCAGCATCGCCGCCCTGAAGAGCCTGGGATGTACCTATGACGGACGCTTGCGCAGCAACGGGCTGAGGCCGGATGGCACACGGCGCGACAGCATTGTGTATTCCATCCTGAAGGAGGAGTGGATGAATCTGGTCAAAGAAAACCTGGGCAACAAACTAAGCACTTATCTTCCTGCCATCAGCATCCACGCACAACAAGAAGCCCTGAGTGCCTGAGGCGGATCACCAGGAGTGGTTTTCTGATCCTAATCAATTCCCAGGATTGAAGCGTTTTCGCCCCCCAGCACGGGCCATAAAAAAACAGCGCGCAGGAAGAAGAATTCCTCTTCGTACGCGCTGCTATGGAGGTGGGCCCAGCCGGGCTTGAACCAGCGACCTACTGATTATGAGTCAGTTGCTCTAACCAACTGAGCTATAGGCCCATAGGAAGGTTTCCCTTTCCTGATCCCTTTCGGGGAGTGCAAATTTATGCATTTTTGTATGGATTTTTGCCAAAATATATGTGATGCTTACAGTGAAGAATGTGGTTTTTGACCTGGGGGCTGTGCTCCTGAACATTGATCCTCAGAAGAGTATACGGGCTTTTCGACAATTGCTCAAGCCGGGAAGGAGTTGGGAAGAAGCCTGGAGAAAGAGCAGCGATGCCATCCGGGCATTGGAAGAAGGAAGTATGAGTGAGGCGCAATTCCTGCAAAGCCTGAGAGAAATCCTGGACCCTGCTCTCAGCGACGAAGTGCTGGTGTATGCCTGGAATGCCATACTCCTGGATTTCCCCCCGGAACGCATTGCAATGCTGCACGGCATCAAGCCCCATTACCGGCTTTTTCTGCTCAGCAATTCCAATCATATTCATTTTCAAAAATATGAGTCCGACCTGAAAAAACAGCACAGTGGCGGCTTTGATGCCCTGTTTGAGGGATTGGTATTCTCCTACCGGGAAGGCTGTGCCAAGCCCAATCCTGAGATCTACCGCATCCTGCTTAAGCGCTATTTCCTTCAAGCCGATGAAACCCTGTTTATCGATGACAGGGAAGACAATATTGAAGCCGCCCGGATGGAAGGCATCCTGGCCTTCCATCTGCAAGCCGGCACAGAAGTGACCAGCCTTTTTGCGGAGGATGGACGCCTCAGGAATGACATCCTGACGGCCCTGCAATGATTTTTGTACCTTTCGCTGTTTTTTTTAGCTATGCAACCCATTTCTGCCGTCATTATCACCTTCAATGAAGCCCGCAATATTGGGCGCTGCCTGGATTCTCTCCAGGGGATTGCAGAGGATATTGTGGTTGTAGATTCTTTCTCCACCGATGCCACTGAACAGATCTGCCTTGAAAAGGGAGTCCGCTTCATCCGGCATTCCTTTGAAGGCTATATCGAACAAAAAAACTGGGCGCTCACCCAGGCAAAACACCCTTATTGTCTTTCTCTGGATGCTGACGAAGCCCTGAGCGATGTCCTGCGTGCCTCCATTCTTGAAGCAAAAAAGGGCTGGAGCGCAGATGCCTGGACAATGAACCGCCTGACCAACTATTGCGGGAAATGGATCCGCCACTCCGGATGGTATCCGGATGTAAAGCTACGGCTTTTTGATCGCAGAAAGGGAAGATGGGGAGGCATCAACCCCCACGACAAATATGAAATGGAGGAAGGGGTGAAACCCCGGCACCTTCAGGGGGATTTGTTGCATTACAGTTACTACAGTATTTCGGAACACATCAAACAGGCCGATCATTTCTCCACGATCGCTGCCCAAGCTATGCTAGCGATGGGGAAAAAGCCCGGGCTGGTGCAACGCTACATCAATCCTCCTGCCCGTTTTCTCCGCGATTATTTCATCCGGCTTGGCTTCCTGGATGGTTTTGAAGGATATACTATATGCCGTATATCGGCAATGACAACCTACCTCAAATATGCAAAACTCAGGCATTTGTATGAAGGGAAGGAAGGATGATGATGAAGGCTTGGAGACAAACAGGGAGGCAGCACAAACACTAAGGGATTTGGAAAAAGAAAGAAAACCTGAGGGAGAATGGCTGGCCGTGGTGAACCCCAATGCCGGCAGGCGCAAGGGAGAAAAGGACTGGCCTGAAATTGCGGCTTTGCTCACAAAAAAGGCCTTGCCTTTCAGGGCTGTATTTACACGCCATCGTGGACACGCCACCACGCTTTGCAGGCAGTATCTTCAGAAGGGCTTTCGGAATTTCCTTATAGTAGGCGGTGATGGCACCTTGAATGAAGCCATTCACGGTATACTGTCCACAGATAAGGCCCTGGCTGAAGAAACCTTCATTGCAATGATTCCATTGGGTACGGGCAATGACTGGTGTCGTTATCATCAGATTCCGCTGGATTATGCCGGTGCTGTAGAGGTGCTGGCCAGGGGCCGGACAATGCTGCAGGATGCCGGACTGATCAGAATGGGGGAGGTGCAGCGTCATTTTCTGAATATGGCAGGAATGGGGTACGATGGTTTGGTGGCCCTGAAAACCAATGCACAAAAGGAGAAAGGGGGGGGAGGGCCCTTGTCTTATCTGTTCAATCTGCTGGCCAGTTTGTTCACGTATAAAATGGTGGATGCCCGTATCCGCCTGGATGATCGTGAGTTTAATGTCAGGCTTTTCAGCCTGAGTGTGGGTATATGCAAATACAATGGGGGAGGAATGATGCAGGCACCCAACGCCCTTCCTGATGATGGCCTGCTCGACCTGACCATCATCCGCCGGCTTTCCAAATGGGCAGTCATCCGCAATGTACCCCGCTTGTTCGATGGCTCTTTCACCCGTTTGCCAATGGTATTTACCGGGCAGGGAAAGGAGGTGGAGATAGAAGCCGAAGGCTTGTTGATCGAAGCAGACGGAGAATCCGTTGGACAAAGCCCGTGTCGCATTCATATCCTGCCTGCCGCCATCGCAGTCGTAAGCGGAATCGCTTGATCGAATACAGCTCAAAGGGAAACAAGGGAGATCAAAATCCTCGACCTTCCGTATTTTAGTCGCTTAAATCTGAAAGAATGATGCAAATTCACCTCCCGAAGCTTCTCTCAAAAGCCTTATTGTTGCTCCTCAGCCTTTCTACCCTTCTTTCCCCCCACCAGCTTAGCGGACAAACCCCCGATCCTGTGGATGTCCTGCATTATCGTATCCAAATCGACACCCTCGACTTTTCCCAGCAGTTCCTCAGGGCCAGGGCTGAGCTCAGCCTGAAGGCCTCCGACAGCCTGATCCCCCTGAACCAGGTGCGCCTGTCCCTGCTCGGATTGGATGTGGACAGTGTCATACGTGAAGGGGAAGGAAATCTCCCCTTCTCACAAAATGATACTTTTCTCACCATCCCACTCAATGCTCCCCTACCTGCCGGAGATACCGCCCGCATTACCATCCATTACAGCGGCAAACCACACGTGGAAAGCTACAACTGGGGCGGGTTTCACTTTCAGGGGAGCCAGTATGCCTACAACCTGGGCATCGCCATCAATGATATCCCCCACAACTACGGAAAAGTGATGTTTCCCTGCGTGGACGACTTCATCGACCGTGCCACCTATGAATTCCTGATCCGGGCACCCCAGGGGATGATGGCCATATCGAACGGACTCCTGCAATCAGCCACGCCCCTTGCCGGAGGTGATACGCTCTGGCATTGGAAACTCGACCAAAGCATCCCGACTTACCTGGCCTGCATTGCCGTAGGACCTTATACCGTTTTGACCGACACTTTCCAGAGCCAGCGCGGCCCCATCCCCGTCACCTTGCACGTCCTCCCCGCCGATACCGCCAAAGCCGCTGCCAGTTTTGTCAACCTGCTTCAGATTTGCCATTTGTTTGAGCAAAGCTTCGGCCCCTATCCCTTTGACCGCATCGGTTATGTGCTGACGCCAAAAGGGGCAATGGAACACGCCACCTGCATCTCCTACCCACGCAATACCGTGGACGGCAGCCTGACCTACGAATATCTTTATGCACACGAACTGGCCCATATGTGGGTGGGCGATATGGTGACCTGCGCCAATGCCGGAGAGATGTGGCTGAACGAAGGTTGGGCTACCTTCTCAGAATTCATCTACAAAGAAGGACTGTATGGGGTGGAAGCAAGGAAGGACTACATCCGCCCCACCCTCCGCAATATTTTACAATATGCCCATATAGAAGAAGGCGGCTACCTGCCGCTCTACGGGATGCCCCAGCAGTTTACTTATGGCACCAGCATATACGATAAAGGGGCTTGCGTGGCCCATACTCTCCGAACTTATCTGGGTGATTCCCTCTTCTACCCTGCGCTGAAGCAATATCTTCAGGAAAAGGCTTTTCAGCACGCCACCTCACAGGATATGATGCAGATAATGTCGCAATCGAGCGGGATCAACCTGATGTCCTTTTTCGGTGCCTGGGTTTATGGGCCGGGCTTCCCCCATTTCAGGGCAGATTCTTTCCGCATCCTCAGTGCGCCGGGTAGCCTGCCCTGTCAGGTGGAAGTTTTTCTCAGCCAGCAGGGTAAGGGAACCCTTACGCTTGCCAATGAGAACCGCATTCCTGTCCTCCTGATGAACAGCCAGTGGGAAAAGCATTATGGCCAGGTGCATTTCTCCGGCGCCAGCGGTAGCGCGGTGTTCAATCTTCCCTTTGTTCCTGAAGCCGTATTCGTGGATCCGGAGGAAGGGATATGTGATGCCACCACCGATCATTTCCGGAATATTCAGCAAGGCGGGAAAGTCATTTTCAAAGACACCTGGTTCGAAGCCGATATCCAGGCGGTGGCAGACTCTGTTCTGCTGCGGGCCACCCATCATTGGGTAGCACCGGAAGCCCTGGACAGCGCGCTCCCTGGATTCCGTATCTCAGACTACCGCTATTGGAGCCTGGAAGGGATTCTGCCCCCCGGAACAAAAGGAAAAGGACGCTTCTTCTTCACCCGTTTTCAGCAGCTCGACAATGGCATTATCCTCAATCCTCAGGACTCTGTGGTGTTGCTCTACCGCTCCGGCCCGGGTCATCCCTGGACCTTCTTTCCTGCGACAATGGAAGGACAAACCTATCAGGGATATATGGTGACGGACACCTTGATGAGAGGGGACTACGCCATCGGGGTGTGGGATTATGTCTTTCTTGCGCGTGAGGAAGTGCCTGCTTCCCTGGCGTACAAGGTCTATCCCAACCCTGCCAGCGATACCTTCACGGTGGAGTATCCCTGGCCTGAGATTTCCGCACTTCGGATCTATTCGAGTGAGGGCAGAATGGTTCATCAGCAACGGCAATTGCCGGCCGGCGGGACTTACCGTTGGGATCTCTCCGGTCTTCCGGCCGGGATATATGTTTTGATGCTGGAAAATGCCAATGGCAGGGCGATAGGCAGCCTAAGCCTGGTGAAGCAATAAGCTGCCCTCCTGTTCGGGCGCGGGTTCACCCCAGGTGAGAAGAGGGAATCAGATCATAGATAAAATGTAAAAGATAGAATCTAAAAGACCTGTTTGCCTGCTATTGCATCACCTGCGGAAAGGCTTTTCGTCTGTGACGACAAACTTGATCAGATAGTATTATTCAGTGCGAGTGCGATTTCGAGTAGGACGTGAAAGAGAAAAACGGTTCAACGCCCGCGTGCGCCTGCAGGATAGGGCGAGAGGACTTGTTGAACCTCTCTTGAGGTGAAGGGAAAGGTGGAAAAAACAATAAGCCTTCAATTATGGTTATCTTTGTTAGGCTTAAAAGAAAAGTTCCCCAACAATGGATGCAGTAAAGTTAAAATCGGATTTGCATAGCTTGATCGATAAGGTAAATGACATTAGCTTGCTGAATGCGATCAAAACCATCTTAAGCAAGCAGGCCGATCAAGCTGACTTCTGGGATGACCTTCCCGTGGAAGTACAGACCGCTGTAAGACGGGGCATTGAGCAGGCCCAACAGGGTCAGATGAGTTCTCATAAGGATGTGATGCAAAAACACATCAAGTGGCTTTAAAGGCAAGGTGGACCAGGGAGGCTGAAGAAAGCTTTGAGGGGATCATTGATTATCTTCAGGCAGAATGGAGTGAAAAAGAGGTGCGCAGCTTTGTTCGTAAGGCCGATGCACTGATCAGGCAAATAGAGAAACATCCCTACCAATTTAGTGCTTCCCGGTTTTATGAAGTTAGACGGGCTGTCATTACCAAACATACCAGCTTATTTTACCGGGTTAATGAGCAGGATCAGATCGTAGAGCTATATAGCTTCTGGGATAACCGCAGAAACCCGAAAGATCTGAAGTATTAGCGTTCCTTAACAAATCACACTACCAGCAGCGCAAGCATTCTCCCGCTCACGCGCGTCTTATAGTATTCGCCGTAGCCAAAGCGAAGGTGGATTTTCTGACGCCTGCGGACGAGTCCGCCTTCGCCAGAGCTACGGCGGACAAGGGGTTCGTCTTCAGACAACCATCCCTTTTCGCCTTAAATAACCAATTTGATTTCCCTGTTGTCCTCAGGCTTATGTGTTTTATGCAAGAGCATACAGCATACAGCAAGAGTGTGGAAACTGTATGCGCTTGCTCTATGCTCTTGCTGATTTCCGTTGGGGTGAAGGGTTGAAAAGTGCTTACATTTATGAATCCAATGAATCAGCAATGGCAGAGAAGAAAGAGACTGGCGTAATGCTTCCGGATGAGGTGATTATGAGCAAGATTTTTTTAATCCGGGGGCAGAAGGTTATGATAGATCGGGATCTGGCAGAATTATACCAGGTAGAAACCAAAGTTTTAAAGCAAGCTGTCAAGCGCAATATGGATATCTTCCCTGAGCATTTTATGTTCGAGCTGACCAGGGTAGAGTTCCAGAACTTGAGGTCACAGCTTGTGACCTCAAGTTGGGGTGGACAACGCTATTTGCCTTTTGTATTTACTGAGCACGGGGTGTTACAGTTGGCCAATGTTCTTCGCAGTGATCGGGCCCGGCAGATGAGTATCCGCATTATAGAAGTCTTTGTAAAGATGCGGGAGATGTTGCTCGATACCCTGGATTTAAGGCTAGAGATAGAAACAATTAAGAAGAAGCTGGAGAATCAGAACAAGGATATTGAGTTGGTTTTTTCCTACCTGGATGAGCTGATAGACAAGCAAGAGCATCCCAAACCCCGCAGGCAGATCGGTTATAAGACTGGCGGGTCAAAAGAATAAACGTAATACCAAAAACGCCAAGGCTGGCAGGTTAAAAGGTGTTCGGTTTTCCCAGCTGTCCGCAGGCTTATGTGTTTTATGCAAAAGCCCGCCTGCCGGCGAGCAGGCAACAGCATACAGCAAGAGTGTGGAAACGGTATGCTCTTGCTCTATGCCCTCTGTTGTCCGTAGGCTATGCCTGCGGACATTGCCCCCCTGTGTCCCACGGTTGATGGAAGATTACTTGATTGAAGATTACCCGATTTTAGATGTGCAATTGCGGGCAGGCATAGTCTGGCAAACAGCAAGAGCATACAGCGTACAGCAAGAGTGTGGAAACTGTATGCTCTTGCTCTATGCTCTTGCTGTTTGCCCGCTCGCGCGCGTTTTATAGTATTCGCCGTAGCCATAGCGAAGGTGAATTTTTTGACGCCTGCAGAAGAGTCCGCCATCGCCAGAGCTACGGCGGACAAGGGGGTCGTATTCAGACGACCAATTAAAATATTATCTGTTTCAATATTTTACTTCGTGCTCGTACTCGAAATCGCACTCGGACTCGAACAAAGTTCGTCCGCAGGCACAGCCTACGGACAGCTGTGGTCCAAACAGGGCTGGCAGGTTAAAATGTGTTCGGCTTTCCCTGTTATCCTCAGGCTTATGTGTTTTATGCAAGAGCATACAGTATAGAGCAAGAGTGTGGAAACTGTATGCTCTTGCTCTATGCTCTTGCTGTTTGGCTGACGCCGATCCCCCGCGCTTAGCGAAGCTTCGCCCCGCTTTCCTTCTCCAAAGCAGCCTGGATGCGCTGCATCGTTTTGTCGATGGCCTTGTCCGTCAGCGTCTTCTCCTCATCCTGTAGAATGAAGCGCAAAGCATAGGATTTCTTCCCTTCCTCCACCCCTTTTCCTTCATACACATCGAAGAGATGTACTTCACGAAGGATCTTCCGCTCTGCCTGAAGGGCGACTTCCTCCAAACGGGCATAAGGAATGCTTTTGTCTATCACCAGCGCCAGGTCGCGGCGCACCTCGGGATAGCGCGGGATGGGCCGGAATTGCATCTTCTTCTCCGGAAGTAGCGCAATCAAGGTATCCCAGGAAAGCGATGCTGCGAAAACAGGAACGGCAATATCAAAGCGGCGCAGGAAGGCGTCTTTCACCTGCCCAAGCCAGCCAAGTTCCTTCTGTCCGGCCTTCAGTAAGAGGCCTTCTGAGAGCAAGGGATGTGTGGCATCTTCGAAACTGTACTCACGGATACCCATCCTTTGCAGAATATTGAGGATGGCCGCCTTCAGATCAAAGAAGTCGGCAGGCCGGTCTTGTGTATTCCACGACTCAGGAAAGGCACGGCCTGTGAGCATCAGCATCAGGGCATTCTCTTCAGTGTAAGGCGCAAGGGTATCGCTGGCAACGGGCTGCGAACCATCGGTCCTGTAAGTATTCCCGAATTCAAAAATCCGGATATCCTGCTGCCGCCGGTTGAGATTGTAGCGCAAGGTCTCCAGGCCTCCGAAGAAGAGGGTCTGCCGCATCACATCCAAATCCTGGCTGACGGGGTTGAGCAGCCTGACACAATTTTCAGGCTTCCAGGCTTCCTGCCAATCGTAATACTGACTATTGCTCTGGCTGTTGCACATCACCTCATTCCAGGCCTGTCCGGCCAGCATATCCGATACCTGATTCCGGATCAGGTCGCGGTGGGGATGATGGGTATAGGCAAGGGAAGAGGTCATTTTTTCCGGAAAGGGGATGGCATTATAGCCATAGATCCGCAGGATCTCTTCCACCACATCGGCTTCGCGGGTCACATCTACCCTGTAAGATGGAATCTCAATCTCCAGATAATCCTCTGTTTGTGCCTTCACACGGATATCCAGTGATTCAAGGATCATCACGATCTGATCGGCAGGGATCTTTTTCCCGATCAGCATTTCCACCCTGGGCAGCGACAGCTTCAGGGCCACAGGCTGAACCGGCTTAGGATAATAATCCTGCAAGGCAGCACTGACTTCGCCCCCGGCGAGCTGCCGGATAAGTTGCACGGCCCTTTTCAAAGCATAGACGGTCATCTCCGGATCGCTGCCCCTCTCGAAGCGGAAGGAGGCATCGGTCTTCAGATCGTGGCGCTTAGAGGTTTTCCGCACCGAAACAGGGTCGAAAGCGGCACTTTCGATAAAGATCGCCGTGGTATTCTCTGTCACACCCGATCGGATGCCTCCGAAAACACCCGCCATACACATCCCGCCTTCGGCATCGCAAATCATCAGATCTTCTGCTGAAAGCTTACGATCTGCTTCATCCAGGGTAGTGAAAGGAGTTCCTTCAGGAAGGCAGCCCACCATCACTTTGCGGCCCCGGATCTGGTCTGCATCAAAAAAGTGCAGGGGTTGTCCGGTTTCCATCAACACATAATTGGAAATATCCACCAGATTATTGATGGGCCGCAATCCGATGGCTTTTAATCTATCCTGCATCCAGCGGGGAGAAGGTCCTACTTTCAGACCTTGCATTGTAATGCTGGTATATCGGGGACAAAGCTTTGGATCTTTCACTTCCACCGGAATCTCCAGGGAGGAATGATCGGTCTTAAAGTCGCTGACATCGGGGAGCGCAAGCTTAGGGGAATCCATCTTTCCTGCCTCCCGGGCTTCATTCTTCAGTACTGCCGCCAGATCGCGGGCCACGCCGTAATGCGATGCCCCATCAGAACGGTTCGGAGTTAAGCCGATGGTGAAGATCCAGTCTTCCTCCACCCCCAGGTATTCGGAGGCAGGCATTCCCACTTTGCTTTCTTCCGGCAGCACTATTATGCCGTCGTGCGAAGTTCCCAGGCCCAGCTCATCTTCCGCGCAGATCATTCCTTCTGATACCTGGCCTCTGATTTTTGTCTTCTTCAATTCCACTTCCTCAGTCCCGAACCTCACTTTCGCCCCTGTTTTGGCTACCAGCACCTTTTGACCGGCAGCTACATTGGGGGCGCCACAAACGATGGGAAGGGGTTCTCCCGTCCCGGTATCCACCAGGGTAAGGGAGAGGCGATCGGCATCGGGATGGGGGGCACATTGGATTACCTGACCCACTACCACATCTCGCAGGCTGCCCGGGTAAGGGGAAAACACTTCCAGTGCTTCCACTTCCAGGCCACAGGCGGTGAGGCGCAGACTTACTTCTTCCGGGCTAAGGTTGAAGGAGAGGTAATCCTTCAGCCATTGATAAGAGATCTTCATAAAGCGTAAAGGCTAAGCGTGGATTAAGCTTGCAAAGGTAAAGAAAATGGGTGGAGGGCTTTCAGATGACGCGGCTCCATATCCCCGACTTCTGTTCTCTTTCTTTCAGGGCGATCTGGAGGCGGAGGTGGATGGGTTTATCCAGCAGGGGATCGCTTTCCAGGATCTGAATGGCTTCCTGTCGGGCTCTTTTCAGAATCTTCTCGTCCCTTACCAGGTCAGATATTCTGAGGTTCAGGTCGCCACTCTGGCGGGTACCCATCACATCGCCTGGTCCGCGCAGGCGCATATCCACATCTGCAATATGAAATCCATCATTGCTCTCCACCATCGTTTGGAGGCGCACTCTGGCTTCGCTGGTCTGCTTGTCGGACGACATCAGCAGGCAGTAGCTCTGATCGGCTCCGCGGCCCACGCGGCCCCGCAATTGGTGAAGCTGTGAGAGGCCAAAGCGCTCCGCATTCTCGATCACCATCACGGAGGCATTGGGAATGTCCACCCCCACCTCAATCACGGTGGTGGCCACCATAATCTGGGTTTCCCCTTTGCGGAAACGCTCCATCTCATAATCCTTATCGGGGGTCTTCATCTGGCCGTGCACGATGCTGACGGCATATTGCGGTGCCGGAAATTCCCTGACGATGCTCTCATAGCCATCCATCAGGTCTTTCAAATCCAGGGTTTCCGACTCGTGGATCAGGGGATAGACCACATAAATCTGCCTGCCTTCCTTGATTTGTTGCCGCATAAAGTGAAAGACCTTCAGGCGGTCTTTGTCTCTGAAATGGAAGGTTTTCACTGATTTGCGACCGGGAGGCAGTTCATCAATGACAGAATAATCCATATGGCCATAGAGGGTCATTGCCAGGCTGCGTGGGATGGGTGTGGCGGTCATCACCAGAATATGCGGGGCTTCCTTTCCTTTTTCCAAAAGTCTGGCCCTTTGTTCCACCCCGAAGCGGTGCTGTTCATCGATGATGACGAGGCCCAGGCGGGCAAAGCGCACCCTGTCCTCAATCAGGGCGTGGGTGCCTGTCAGTATGAGCTTCTCTCCCCTGGCCAGCTTTTCGAGGATGACTTTTCGCTCCGCAGTCTTACTGCTTCCGGTGAGCAGGGCCACCTCCAGAGGCAGGCCCTCCAGGAACTTTTGCAGGGTCTGGTAATGCTGTGTTGCCAGGATTTCTGTCGGCGCCATCATACAGCTCTGGCATCCATTGTCCATCGCCAGCAACATTGCCATCAGGGCCACCAGGGTTTTGCCGCTCCCGACATCTCCCTGCAGCAAACGATTCATCTGTTTTCCCGAGCCCAGGTCTTTCCGGATCTCCCGCATCACTTTTTTTTGTGCAGCGGTCAGGGTGAAGGGAAGATGTTGATCATAAAAAGTATGGAAGAAGTCGCCCACCTTCAAAAAGGGGATACCGGGCGTGGTTTCCCGCCGGATGAGTTTGTGCCTTACCAGCCATAATTGGAGGAGAAAAAGTTCCTCGAAGATGAGGCGCTTTTCGGCTTTTTCGGTTTGCCCCGCTGCCTGGGGAAAGTGGATTTGTCGCAGGCTGGCTTCCCGCCCCGGCAGGCGCAGGCGCTGGAGCATATCGTCGGGGAGGTTTTCCCGTATTTCAAAACCCGGGGTGTCGAAAAGGGTGCGCAGGAGTTTTCCGATGCCCCGGCTGTCGAGGCCCCGAGCCTTGAGTTTCTCCGTTGTGCTGTACACTGCCTGAAATGCCGAGGGGGTGCTTTCCAGAAATTCCTGGATGGTGGTGATTTCGGGATGGGGAATAGAATAACGGTTGCGGAAGAGATTGGGTTTTCCGAAGGCAACCACCTCCATTCCTTTCTGCAGCTGGCTGCTGATCCATCGGACACCTTTGAACCACACCAGCTCCAGGAGTCCGCTCTCATCTTCCAGCACAGCCACCAGTCGCTGCTGCCGGGCCGTACCGCTGATATTCAGGTCGGTGATACGGCCCCTGACCTGGATAAAGGCATTGGTATCCTGCACCTGGGAGATGGGATAGACCTTGCTGCGGTCCACATAGCGAAAGGGAAGGTGATAGAGCAGATCCTGGAAGGTATAGATGCCCAGTTCATTGCGCAGCAATTCGCCTCTTTTCGGCCCGACACCTTTCAGGAATTCTATGGGTGTTTCAGCGAAGGTGCGCATATCATTGATTTGATTCAGGAAAAGAAAGGCTTTCCCGGGAACAGACAGAAGCGCTTATTTGTATTCCAAAATCTCCGCCTTGCCTTCCAGGACTTTCAGTCCGTTGGAAGCCAGGGCATCCATATCGTTGACCACGGGATAAATCACGACGGGGGCAATTTTGGAGGCACGGCTGGTCACATAATCCGCGAAGCGGCGGCTGTTGAAGATGCTGCCCATCATAATGATGGCATCGGGGCGGTCTTCAAACACCATACACATCGATCCGATCTCTTTGGCCAACTGGTATCCCATCGCATTCATAATAAAGGCCGCTTCTTCCTCCCCTTTCTGTATGCGCTCCTCTATCTCGGTCAGGCTGGTGGTTTTCAGGTAGGCTTTCACGCCACCGTCTTTGGTCACCATTTTCTTCATTTCTTCCTTACTGTATTTCCCGCTATAGCAAAGCTCGACCAGTGCTCCTACCGGCAGGGTGCCGGTGCGGGTAAGGGAGAAAGGGCCACCCCCGTCGAAAGCCTGGTTTACATCCACCACTCTTCCCTGTTTGTGTGCCCCCACACTGATGCCTCCTGTGCCTACATAGACGACGATGAGGTTCATTTCCTCATATTTTTTATTGATGGAATGGGCGTATTCACGGCTGACGAATTTCTGGTTCAGGGCGTGGAACACACTTTTGCGCTGGATCTCAGGGTGGCCGGTGATGCGGGCGATGTCGTCCAGTTCATCCACCACAACCGGGTCGGCCAGGTAGGCGCCGGTGTCCTCTCCTACCTTTTCCGCAATGGCATCGGCGATCAATCCGCCCAGATTGGTTTCGTGTACGCCCATTACACCAAGGCGCAGGTCTCTTTTCATTGCCTCATTCACCTTGAAAATGCCTGAAGGTACGGGCTTGATCAGTCCGCCACGCGCCATCACAATCCCGATCTCGCGCAGGAATATCTCATTATCTTCCAATTCTTTCAAGATGGCATTGGTACGCATCTCCAATTGGTCGATGATATCGGGAGAGGCGACGAGCTCCATCGGGTTGTGCCGGATCATCTTCAAAAAGAGCAGGTTCTTATTCTGATAGACGGCGATTTTGGTGAATTCCACCTCCGGATAAATAACCAGGATTTTCTTCAGGACCATACAAGGAGTATTAGGATTAGCAATGCAATACCGCCTGCTGTCGAAAGCAAGGCATCAACAAAAATAAACAAGTATCCCGAAATACCTTAAAAAGCCCCGAGCCAAAGCAGCACCCTCTCCTCCATAGGGTTTCCGGTGGCGATGAGCACAATGGAGAGCATAGCCAGCACCACACCGATGATATTGATACGGCTGAGGCTTTCTTTGAAGACGAAATAGCCGGTCAGGCTGGAGAGGGTAACCACACTTACGCTGACCAGGGGAACAAAAACGGAGACATCGAAAAACTGCATCCCGGCGATGAAGAAATAGGTGGAATACCAGTTCAGCAAGCCGAGCAGGATGCCGGCGAAGAGGTTGCGCCACTGGAAGGGGTTGCGCCGGCTTCTGCCCCGGATCAGGGAAGCAAGCAATCCGCTCACAAGGGCCAGGGCGAATACCATAATCAGGAAGGCTTCATAATCGCCATCGATATAATAATGCTGCACGATCTTGAGCATCGAATCATTGAACCCGTTTCCGAGGAAGATCAGAAGTGGAAAGAGGATTACGCCCAGGCGGAGGCTGAATTTGCCTGATTTTTTGAAGGTAAGATAGAAGGCGATGAGGGCCAGCAGTATGCCTGCGATCTTGGTCAGGCTGGCAGCATCTTGAAAAAGAAAGAAGCCAAGCAATACCGGGATGATCACCGACATTTTGGCGGCTACGGAGGTAAGGGCCACCCCCGCCCTGCTTGTGGATTCGGCAAAAAGATGAAAAACCACAATGAAACTGATGCCTACCACTACGGAAGCCCAGAGCCAGGGTTTGCCCAGATAGGTATCCATCCTGAGCCCGTCTTCCGCCTGCATCAGGCCGAAGCTGACCGCCACCACATAATTGACGGTGATGGCCTGGATGATATTGATTTTGTAGCGCGGAAAGAGCTTGAACGCCACCAGGATGGCGGTTGTGCATAGCACCGCGAGCAGAAGATAGAGCATCTGTTGGGTATATCATATTAGCAGCCCCGGATTGCTCCGGGGCTGGAAAAAACTTGTCTATGCTTCCCTGATTCCTTCGATCAGGATTTCAAGAATCTTGATGCCGGCTTCGGAGATGACGGTTCCCGGGCCAAAGACAGCCACCACCCCGGCATCGTAGAGGAATTGGTAGTCCTGTGGTGGAATGACGCCCCCCACGATGACCATAATATCCTCGCGTCCCAGCTTTCTGAGTTCTTCAATGACTTGCGGCACCAGGGTCTTATGTCCGGCGGCCAGGCTCGACACGCCTAATACGTGCACATCGTTTTCCACGGCCTGGCGGGCGGCCTCGGCAGGGGTTTGGAAGAGGGGGCCGATGTCCACATCAAAACCGATATCGGCATAGCCGGTGGCTACTACCTTGGCGCCCCGGTCGTGCCCGTCCTGGCCCATCTTGGCCACCATAATGCGGGGGCGGCGCCCTTCGAGGGTGGCAAACTCATCGGCCAGGGCACAGGCCCGGTCAAAAGCTTCATCGTCTTTGGATTCGGCTGAATAAATTCCTGAAATAGAGCGGATCACGGCGGTATATCTTCCATATACTTTTTCACAAGCCATAGAAATTTCTCCCAGTGATGCCCTTTGTCTGGCCGCTTCTACGGCCAATTCGAGCAGGTTGCCCTCACCGCTTTCACAGGCGCGGGTGATGGCTTCCAGGGCTTCATCCACCTTGGCCTGATCCCTTTCAGCCCTGAGTTTTTCCAGCCTCTTGATCTGGGAAAGACGCACGGCGGTATTGTCGATGTCGAGGGTTTCAATCGGGTCTTCCTTCTCCAGTCGATATTTATTCACCCCTACAATGGTATCTTTTCTGGCATCGATGCGGGCCTGTTTGCGGGCAGAGGCTTCTTCGATGCGCATTTTCGGCACCCCCGTTTCGATCGCTTTGGCCATTCCGCCCAGTTCTTCCACCTCGGTGATCAGCTCCCAGGCGCGTTGGGCAATTTTATCGGTCAGGGCTTCCACGTAGTACGAGCCGGCCCAGGGGTCGATGGAACGACAAACTTCTGTTTCATCCGCCAGGTATAGCTGGGTATTGCGTGCGATGCGGGCCGAGAAATCCGTAGGCAGGGCAATGGCCTCATCCAGGGCGTTGGTATGCAGGCTCTGGGTATGTCCCAGCACCGCTCCCATTGCTTCCACACAGGTACGGGCGACATTATTAAAAGGATCCTGTTCCGTCAGGCTCCAGCCAGAGGTCTGGCTGTGCGTGCGCAAGGCCATAGATTTAGGGTTCTTCGGGTTGAACTGCTTCACGATGCGTGCCCACAACAAACGGGCGGCGCGCATCTTGGCAATCTCCATAAAATGATTCATCCCGATGGCCCAGAAGAAGGAGATGCGGGGCGCAAAAGCATCAATATCCAGCCCTGCCTTCACTCCTGCCCTCAGGTATTCCAATCCGTCGGCAAGGGTATAAGCCAGTTCAATATCTGCCGTAGCTCCGGCTTCCTGCATATGGTACCCGCTCACTGAGATGGAATTGAAGCGGGGCATATTTTTAGAAGTGTACTTAAAGATATCGGCAATGATGCGCATAGAGGGAAGGGGTGGGTAGATATAGGTATTGCGCACCATAAACTCTTTCAGAATATCATTCTGTATCGTGCCGCTCAACTCTTCCAGCTTCACCCCCTGCTCCAGTCCGGCCACAATATAGAATGCCATCACCGGCAAAACTGCACCGTTCATTGTCATCGACACCGACATCTTGTCCAGGGGGATATCGTCGAAAAGGATTTTCATATCGAGGATGGAATCCACGGCCACGCCGGCTTTTCCCACATCCCCCACCACCCTTTCGTGATCAGAGTCGTAGCCCCGGTGCGTGGCCAGGTCAAAGGCCACACTTAAACCCTTTTGGCCAGCGGCCAGGTTGCGGCGATAAAAGGCATTGGATTCTTCTGCGGTGGAGAAGCCTGCATACTGCCGGATCGTCCAGGGCCGGGTGACAAACATTGTGCTGTAGGGGCCCCGCAGGAAAGGGGGGATGCCGGCGGCATAATCCAGGTGTTCGAGCTGTTCCAGATCTTTCGGAGTAAAAACACCCCGCACAGGGATGCGCTCAGGGGTAAGCCAGTCTTCCCGTATGCCCTGTTCTTTCATCCAGGCGTCCACTGCCTGCTCCGACCCGGGCTTGATGCGGTAGTCTATATCTTGAAATTTAGGTCTCATAATCCTGATCTCTCTGATGGTTTAAAGAATTCCTGTCATCTTCTGATAGGCTTGCAGGGCCTCCAGCACATTGGTGCGAAGGTGAATAAAGTCTTGTAAGCCTCCCGCTTTCAGTTGTTCTACACACTCTACCGGATTGCCGGCCACGATCACCCTGGCCTGGGCTTTCAGGGCATCAAAGGCTAGAAGTGCGGTATCTGCGTACTCTTCATCGGAGGAGCACAGGACCACAAATTCCGCTCCCGATGTTTTGGCCGCCTCAATGCCATCTTCCAGGCTGGCAAAACCCGGCTGTTCAATAATCTGAAAACCGGCACAGCCAAAGAAATTGGTACTGAAGGCTGCCCGGGCTTTCCGCATTACCAGGTTTCCGTAGGTCAGCAGAAAAACAGACGGGCGTTTGCCTCCATTGCTGACAAAAAGGTCAGTAGCATAGCGGAGCCTTTCAAATGCCGCAGATGCCCGGAGGGGGCGAAGCACGGGGATCCCCTCATTTTCCTCTTCGAGGGACAGGGGCTGGCGCAGGAAGGTGTCATCCTTCAGATCGAGGCTTTCCTGTAAATTGGGATACTGATTGGTGCCAACCAGCACACGTTTGCGGGTTGCCACGGCTTTCTCTTTTGCTTCGGCACTGGCAATGACCGCTTTCTGAATAGTGCCGCCCTTCACGGCAGTGAGGAATCCGCCCTGTGCTTCAATGTTCTGGAATTCTTTCCAGGCGGCGGCAGCCAATGAATCCGTCAGGGTTTCAATATAATAGGATCCTGCGGATGGGTCAGCCACTTTGTCCAGGTAACTTTCTTCTTTCAGAATAAGCTGCTGGTTGCGTGCCACACGCTCTGCCATATCACTCACCCTGCCGCTGGTTTCATCATAAGGACTGATGGTCAGGCTGTCCACCCCGCCCAGAATGGCCGACATTGCTTCGGTGGTGGTGCGCAGCATATTGACGTGGGGGTCGTATAAGGTTTTGTTCCAGCTGCTGTTTACGGCCCGGATATTCATTTTTGCAGAGGCTTCATCTCCTCCATATTCCTGCACGATGCGGGCCCAGAGCATCTTCACTGCCCGGTATTTGGCGATTTCAATAAAATAATTGGAGCTGGTGGCAAAGTTGAACCGGATGCGGGGGGCGATACGGGTTACGCTTGTGCCCAATCCGGTGAGGCGGGCGAGATATTCATTTCCGGCAGCCAGAGCGTATGCCAGCTCCTGTGTGGTGGTGCTTCCTGCATTGTGGAATACCGATCCGTGCACTGCCAGCACCCTGAAGTGAGGCAGGTGATCGGCCAGGTCGATGAGGGCACGGGCAGCTTCAAAATCCTTTTCCTCATCCTCATAAAAACGGCCGCGCGTCAGCAATCTTCCCAGGGGATCAAAATCCACGGCCCCTTGTATCTGGTTGAGGTCACGGTTATAATCCTTTACCAGCTGATCGAGGATGCCCAGGAGATTCGCTGCCTGCCTGCCGCAAACGAAGTTAAGCTCCACTGCGTGGGCGTGGATATTGCGCAAGAGGCGATCAATCTCATCCCGGGTGTAAGAATGCTCTTCATTCAGGATAAAACCGAGCGAATCTATCCCCTTCATCAATATTTCCAATGCCTTGGCATTGGCCACAGGGATATCCTCCACCCGGATATCCTGCCGGATCCTCCAATGATTTCCTGAAGACTGCTTGCCCCGCACATAGGGGAAGGCCCCAGGAAAATGACGGAGATGCTTCAAACCGGCCAGGTCCTCGTTCCGGTAATAAGGCCTCAGGATGAATGCCTCTCCGGTTTGCCACATTAACTTCTTCTCATAATCCGCCCCCTTCAGGTCTGTGCGGATCTTTTCCTCCCACTCCGAAGTGCTCACCGGAGGGAAGTCCTCAAACAATCGCTTACGCTTTTCCTCACTCATAAAACAGGTTCTATGCAAGCCATACGGCCGGTTTTTATCCTTTTGTTATTCGTTTCACAACGCCCCGCAAAAATACCAATTTTTTGCAAGCCGGAAGGATAATCAGTCTAAATAAGCTGAGAGACAGCTGATTGATTATCAGTGTATAAGATTGTTTGTAAGCTTGCAGGCCTGCATAGAGGGGAGGAAAGGGAGAAGGCTGCGACAAAATAAGCTTAGCTTTGTTAGGAGAGGAAAAGCAATTGATATGAAGAAGATGGCCATCAGCGGCAGCCGTGGTTTTATCGGATCACATCTGCGCACTCATTTTGAAGCTAAAGGGTGGACGCTTGTGGAACTGCAGCGCAATGAACTTTACGGAGACCCGGCAGCCCTGGCGCAAAAGATCACAGGGTGTGAGGCCCTGATTCACCTGAGTGGGGCGCCCATCATACAGCGATGGACGAGGAAGAACCGTAAGCGTATCCTCGACAGCCGCATTCTCACCACCGCAAATCTGGCAAAGGCCATAGAAAGAATGGAAACGCCCCCTGCAGTATGGCTCAACGCTTCTGCTGTGGGCCTATATCCTGTATGGGGGGAACATTCTGAAGGAAGTATGGAGGTGGACAATGGATTTTTAGGCGATGTGGTAAGCCGCTGGGAAGCTGAGGCTGAACGCGCGGAAAAGCGAACCCGTTTGTTACTGATGCGATATGGCGTGGTACTGGGCCGTGATGGAGGCGCCCTGCCCCGCCTGGTGCGCCTCTTTCGTCTGGGGCTGGGAGGGCGGCTTGGCAGCGGGAAGCAGCCATTCCCCTGGATCGACATTGATGACCTGGTGGAGGGAGTCCACTTTCTGATGGAATCCGAAAAGCTGTCGGGGCCCTTCAATTTCACCGCGCCTGAACTTGTTGATAATCGCGCGTTTACCCGCACCCTGGCAGCAGTTTTGAAGCGCCCGGCCTTCCTCCCGGTGCCTGCTTTTGCCTTGCGTCTTTTGTATGGAAAGGCAGCCGATACCCTGCTGCAAGGACAAAAAGTAATCCCCCTGCGCCTGAAAGAAGCCGGCTTCTCTTATCGATATCCCACGCTCAGAGAAAGCCTGGCATCAAAAACCGGAAGCGAGAAATAAACATTTAAGTCATATATCTAAATATATTTTTCTGAAGGAATTTCTATCTTTGGGCTTCTCAATCCCCAGAGACATTCTAAATTTCATTTGATATGAATTTTCAATTTACTGAAGAACAAGTGATGATTCAGCAGGCGGCCCGCGATTTTGCGCAGCGTGAACTCATCAAAGACGTGATCGAGCGTGATGAAAAAGCAGCCTTCCCGACGGAGCACGTAAAAACGATGGCTGAACTCGGATTCCTGGGGATGCTGGTGGATCCCCAATGGGGTGGTGGAGGGATGGACACGGTTTCCTATGTTTTGGCGATGGAGGAGATTTCCAAAGTGGATGCCTCGGCCAGTGTCATTATGTCGGTAAACAACAGCCTGGTTTGCTACGGGCTGGAGAGCTTCGGCACAGATGCCCAAAAAGAGAAATTCCTGCGGCCTTTAGCCAGCGGGGAAAAGATCGGTGCCTTTCTGCTCTCGGAACCGGAAGCCGGATCGGATGCCACGATGCAGCGTACCACGGCAGAAGATATGGGTGACTACTACCTGGTGAACGGCACCAAAAACTGGATCACCAACGGCAACTCTGCCGGCACCTATCTCCTGATTGCACAAACCCATCCGGAAAAGAAGCATAAGGGGATCAACTGTTTGATCGTGGACCGCAATGCGGAAGGCATCACCGTGGGGCCTCACGAGAACAAGATGGGGATGCGCAGCAGCGATACCCATTCGGTGATGTTTAATGATGTTAAAGTGCCGAAAGAGAACCGCATAGGCGAGGATGGCTTCGGCTTCAAATTTGCGATGAAGACCCTGGAAGGGGGGCGCATCGGGATTGCTGCCCAGGCCCTCGGACTGGCAAGCGGAGCCCTGGAACGTTCCATCCAGTATGCAAAGGAGCGCAAGGCCTTCGGGACAGAAATTGCCAATCATCAGGCCATCGCCTTTAAGCTAGCGGATATGGCCGTGAAGGTGGAGAATGCCCGGAACCTTTGTCTGAAAGCCGCCTGGTTGAAAGACCAGGGCCTGCCTTATGGCGTGGCTTCGTCCTATGCCAAGTATTATGCGGCCGAAATGGCTATGGAAGTGACCACCCAGGCCGTCCAGATTCACGGAGGCTATGGCTATGTCAAGGAATACCACGTGGAGCGCCTGATGCGCGAAGCGAAACTGACCCAGATTTATGAAGGCACTTCAGAGATTCAGCAAATTGTGATCTCTCGCGACCTTCTCAAAGACTAAAAAACACATCGTATGAAGATATTGGTTTGTATGAGCAATGTGCCGGACACCACCACTAAAGTCCGGTTTACGGAGAACAACACTACCCTGGATATCAGCGGTATTCAGTGGGTGATCAATCCCTGGGATGAGCTGGCGCTCACCCGCGCCATTGAACTGAAGGAAGCGGGTGCGGTCAGCCGGGTGGATGTCATCAATGTTGGATCATCCCTCACAGAAGCTACCTTACGCAAAGCGCTGGCTGTGGGCGCCGACGGAGCCTTTCGCATTGATGCGAATCCCGGCGATGCTTACGAAACCGCTGCGCTCTTGGCGGGATGGATACAGCAGCATCCCTACGATCTGATTCTGAGCGGCATTGAATCCAGTGATTTCAACAGCTCCGCAGTAGGAGTGATGGCTGCTGAAATGGCTGGCTTGCCCTCGATTTCATCTGTGACCCGTTTGGAAGTGGAAGGAGGACAGCTCTTGCTGCAGCGGGAGATCGAAGGCGGACAACAGAAACTGAAAGCAGCAACCCCATTTCTGGCAGTGGTGCAGAAAGGCATCGCCATCGAACCCAGGATTCCGGCTATGCGGGGCATTATGATGGCCCGGCAGAAGCCCCTGGAGGTCATCCCGTCATCCGGAGCTGAAAAGAAAAGCCGGGTTTTGAGCTATCATCTTCCTCAGCCCAAAGGAGCCTGCAAAATGTTGGATTCCGATCAGCCCGACCAGCTGTTTCAACTCCTGCACGAAGAAGCCAAAGTTCTCTAACCTTTAATATCCCCTGAATATGTCGAATATATTATACCTCGCCGAACACCGCAACGGTATATTCCGGAAACCGGCCTTCGAACTCAGCAGTTTCGCCCGTGCTCTGGCAGAGCTGAGCGGAGGCACATCCACTGCCCTCATTTTAGGGCAGGTGGACGCTGATGAAATATCCCGATTAGGACGCTATGGCACCCATCATATCCTGCACACTCAGGATGGGCCTTTTGATTCTCTTGACAATGCAGTTTGGTCCACAGCTCTGGCTCAGGCGGCGGAGAAAGCGGATGCAGACATTATCGTTTTGGCGGCCAGCCTTACTGGTAAAGCCATCGCCCCGGCCCTGGCAGTGAAGTTGCAAGCCGGTCTTGCCCCGGGCGTAACGGCTTTGCCTTCCAGTATCAAGCCCCTGGTGGTACAACGCAAAGTGTTTTCAGGCAAAGCTTTCGCCGATGTGGAGATTGCGACAGAGAGAAAGGTGCTTACCCTGAGTCCGAATAGTTTTGAAATCAGAGAGGGGGGGGGAGAGGCCACAATGGAAGCCTGGGCTCCCGTTGCATTGCCGTCGCCGGTGGCAGAGATACTGGATACCACTAAAGCCGAGGGGAAAGTATTGCTGGCGGAAGCGGAGATTGTCGTGTCTGCCGGCAGGGGGATGAAATCCCCGGAAAACTGGGGTCCGGTAGAAGAGCTGGCTGAGGTGCTGGGAGCGGCTACCGCCTGTTCCAGGCCGGCTTCGGATGAAGGATGGCGCCCGCATTCCGAACACGTCGGTCAAACCGGAAAGATCATCGCACCCAATCTGTATTTTGCCTTTGGCATTAGCGGGGCAGTGCAGCATATCGCCGGGGTCAGCGGATCGAAAGTGATTGTGGCTGTCAATAAGGATCCTGAAGCGCCCATTTTCAGCGTGGCCGATTACGGGATACTGGGAGATGTGCAGCAAATACTGCCCGGACTGGTAGAGGCGGCAAAAAGATTCAAAGAGAATAGTTGACAAGGGATAGGGCTCAGGCGTACACCCTGGGCTCTGTTTCCTGGTTGAGTACGCGCAGGCCGTTCATTGCCAGGGCGCGCATTTCGTCTTCTCCGGGATAGACGTGTGCCGGCGCAATTTTGTGTATGCGCTGGATGATCTCATTGACAAACCATTTCGAGTTGGCTACGCCCCCGGTGATCAGGATGCCATCCACTTCGCCCTTCAGGACGGTACTCATTGCACCGATCTCCTTGGCAACCTGGTATGCCATACCTTCAAAGATGAAACGGGCTTCTTCATCTCCTTCCATAGCGCGCATTTCCACATCATAGGCGCTGTTGGTGCCAAGATAGGCCACCATTCCGCCTTCGCCTTTCACCATCTTGAGTACTTTCTTTTCGGTGTATTTTCCGCTGAAGCACAAACGCACCAGGTCTCCTACCGGCAGGGTTCCGCTGCGCTCGGGGGAGAAGGGGCCGTCGCCATCCAGGCCCTGATTGACGTCCACTACCCGTCCTTTCTTGTGGGCACCCACGGTAATGCCTCCCCCCAGGTGTACGACAATGAGGTTCAGGTCTTCGTATTTCCGCATAATGGATTTGGCGTGTGCCCTGGCAACGGCTTTTTGATTGAGGGCGTGAAAAACCGATTTACGGGGCAGCAGGGGGTGGCCAGAGAGGCGGGCGATGTCGTCCAGCTCATCCACACAGACCGGATTAGCGATAAAGGCCCTGGCTCCCGGCAGGGAATGCGCCAGGGCATCGGCGATGAGTCCGCCCAGGTTGCTGGCGTGCTCTCCGTATCTGCGGGTGCGTAAGTCTTCAATCATTGCCTCATTCACCTCATACACCCCGGATTCAATGGGTTTCAGCAGTCCGCCCCTCCCTACGATGGCTTTGACCAGATCGAGACGGATCTCGGCCTTTTCCAGTTGTTCGAGGATAATGTCCTTCCTGAATTTGAACTGCTCAGTGATGTTGGCGAAGGGAGCCAGCTCTTCCGCACTATGGGTGATGTTCTTCAGAAATAATGGATTGCTTCCTTCAAAAACGCCTATTTTGGTGGAAGTGGATCCCGGGTTGATGGCTAAGATGCGAGGATTCTCCATACAGTTTCAGATAGGTTTGCTTAGCGGGCTACCAGGGCAGCCAGGGCTATGGAGTACAGCTTGGTTTTCTCACTGTCGCCGCGGGAAGAAAGGACCGCAGGAACGCTGGCTCCTACAACGATGGCCCCTTGCTCTCCTCCCGACAGTTTGGTATTGGTTTTATAAAAGACATTGCCGGATTCAATATTCGGGAAGAGGAGACAATCGGCATCGCCGGCCACAGGTCCGCCAATCTTCTTGATGTCGGCACTTTCCCGGTCAATGGCCACATCCAGGGCAAGCGGACCATCAATGGTGGCGCCTTTGATCTGCCCCCGGTCTCCCATCTTGCTGATCATCGCCGCTTCTTCACAGGCCGGCATACCATACAGCATTTGCTCTGTAGCCGCGATCAGGGCTACTTTGGGTGTATCTATACCCAGGGACTTTGCCACCGTGATCAGGTATTGGGTGATGGCTACTTTCTGCTTGAAATCAGGCTGGGGGATGATGGCTACATCGCCCACCACCAGCAATTTGTGATAATGCGGGTTTTCCATCACGGTCACGTGACTCAGCACCGCGCCTTTACCCATAAGGCCTTCTTCCTTATTCAGGATGGCGCGCATATACTTATCGCTGCTCACCAGTCCTTTCATCAAAAGGTTTCCTTCACCCTGTTTGATGAGACGGACTGACAAGTTGGCTGCCTTCTGTTCATCGGGTTCGTGTACAATGAGAAATTTGGCGGGATCAATTCCAGATTTCCGGCATACCTCTGTGATCATCTTTTCATCGCCCACGAGGGTCCCTTTGATCAGACCCATATCCACAGCCTGACTGACGGCTCCGATGGTGTGGCTGTCGTTGGCATAAGCAGCCACAAGGCGCTTCTTTTCCTTTCCCTGCAAGGCGGGAAACATCTCGTCAAGTTTTCTGATCATCCTGAAATTTGCTTTAGCATAAAAAAGTCTGTGATTCCCTTAACAGTTGCAAAAGTAGGTCTTTGGCGCTTGATTCGCAAAGGCATCATACAATTGCAGCTCTTCGGTCTTGTCAGGCTGCAGGGCTGTTGAGTACAAGTTTGCAATAAAGGAGGGTAATTGGGCATAAGGAGGGAAAAGCGGAAAGGGATAGCACTCCAGTCTTCCGGCAAAGGAAACATCCTTACCGCTGCTCTTTGACTTTTTGATTCTGACTTCCTTCCCGATCTGAAGGGGGTCAATATGCCGGAATGGAAGGTCAGCCTGGCTGGAGTAGACAAGGAGCAGGCGATGACATTTTTTCCTAGTTTTGGAGGGTTTTCAGATTTCACCTGCATCTATGAAGAAAGAAACAGCTGAAAGGCAATGGTATGAAACACTCTTCGAAAACTATGGGGAGAACTATGACAATGAGAGCTTTGCACAAGGTACAACCGGAGAGTGTGATTTCATTGAAAAGGAATTAGGCTATAACAAATCATTGAAGATTATAGACATAGGATGCGGAACCGGACGCCATTCCGTAGAGCTGTCGAAGAGAGGCTATGCAATGACGGGCATTGATTTGTCGGAGTCCCTGCTTGAAAAAGCCCGGGCAAAGGCAAAAGAAACGGGGGTGGAAGTCGTTTTTGTCCGGTGCGATGCCCGGAGAATGCCTTTTGAGCAGCAATTTGATGCGGCAATAATGATCTGTGAAGGCGGCTTTCCCTTGATGGAAACCGACGAAATGAATTATGAAATTCTGGAGAATGTTTCAAGGTCATTAAAGGAAAGTGCGAAATTCATTTTCACTACCCTCAATGGTTTGTTTCCAATATACCATTCCATCGAAGGTTTTTGCTCCTCAAACACCGGGGAGGGCAACGCGACCTATCACAACAACACTTTCGACTTGATGACATTCCGGGATCACAATACCACAAAGTTTACAGATGATAGCGGTGTGGAGAAAGAACTCCACTGCAATGAAAGGTATTACATTCCTTCGGAGATAACGTGGTTGTTGAAAAGCCTTGGATTCAAAAAAGTTGAAATTTTCGGGGCAAGGCTTGGTGCCTTTTCGAGGGAAGATAAATTGAAAACCGAAGATTTTGAAATGTTGGTGCTTGCCGAAAGGTGAGCGGCGCTCCCCGCTAGCGATGGCTGGGCGGCCTGCTCAATTATATGCCCTTTTCTTTCTGTTACGTTATTTTTCACATTCTTTTTTTAATAATTCCAACCAATTTTGCATACCTTTTTCTAAGTTTTTATTGAATGACTTTTTAAAAAGTTTCGCAAAAAATCCTTCCATACTTTCGTCAACCGATACTGTCGTTTGTCCGTTGTTTTCGTTTAATGTCCAATTGTGTATAGCAAACATACCAAATTTTTTGCCTGTCCATCCAAAGTTTTTAAAGGGTTCAACAGTATGAAGTGTAGAATGAATTTTTGCTCCACCAGTGATCCAGTCAAAGGTGGTTTCCGGTTTTAACTCTCCATTTAGTTTAGGTTTACTGATGTCGGTCTGCCAAGTTGCCCAATTGTCAATGTTGGTCAGTACTGCCCAAACTTTTTCACTACTTGCATTTATAGTCATTGTCTTACTGCACTTTACTGGTGCGTTGTTGTTGATACTTTTCATTTTTGATTCGTTTTGTGCAAATGAGCCTGTTGAAAGTGTCAAGCAAATTGCGGTTAGTTAATTAAGTCGTCCTAAAAATGTAAGCCTCCGGCCAAGTGCATCTTGCGGAGCTAAAATGACAGCCTGATCTT